>NZ_JBHUBT010000009.1:0-280181 GCF_042788715.1 Arthrobacter sp. NPDC056886 | reverse complement strand
GGCTCCCACCTTGAGGTGGGAGCCCGCCGTCGTTAAGTGTTCAGCGCGCGTGCGGCGTCCGGGCGGATGGGCCCACGCCCGCCGGGTTCCCTGACCGAGCTTGCGAGGTTAGGGTGCGGGCGGGGACTAGCTGGCTTTGGCCAGGCCCGTGCGGGCCATGGCATCCGCGTACGCGGTGTGCATCTCGGCCAAGTACTCTTCCTGCCGGGCCGGGGTGCCGGCGAATGCCCGGCCGCTGAGCGAGCGGACCTTGTAGGTCTTCAGGCCGCGGCGCCAGATCATGGGCACCTCGGTCTTGAGCAGCAGGTTGGCGAGGCGGTTGGCCTCGGTGCCGTGCGCCACGATCACGGACGCACGCGGGACCAGGGCGAGGAACTTCAGCAGCGGCTTGAGCCCGGCCGAGATCTGGTCCGGGGTGAACTTGCCATTGGGCTCGTCGCCCACGTGCCACGGGTGGACGTTCCACGGCATGACGTATTCAGGACGCAGGCCCAGCTTCCATTGGATGCCCAGCATGCGGGTGGCCGCCTCGTCGTCGCCGGCGGTGATGAAGCCTGACGCATCCGCCGTGCCGATGTTGGAGTACAGGCTGATGATGCGGCACTCATCGACGTCGTGCATGGGGTCCACGTAGGGGACAGCGGTGCCAGCCTTGGTTGCCTGGAGGGCATCAAGGAGCTCGTTGACGGGGGCGACGCTAGGTTCGTACCGGCGGCTCAGAAGCTCTTCGCGGAAATTTTCGGTGGCCAGGGCTGTCATATGTTGCTGGGTCTCCTGCGGGATTGGCAAAGCAGCCACACCGGATGCGGGCATGCCGAATATTGGGCATGCGCAGCAATGGTGTGGTGTGAAAATGTGGTGTGGACCGATTCCTGGTCGATCCTTATCAGTCTATCAAGCCCCGCGAAATGCAACGCCGGCCGGCGGCCTTGCCGGCCGGTGCTGCTACCAGAGCCGCTTGGTGGCGCGGCGTGCCCCTTCGCCGAGGGCCTCCAGCTTGGCGTAGGCAATTTGCGGATGCACCCGGCCGCCCAGCCCGCAATCTGTGGATGCAATCACGTTGTGACGCCCCACGAGGTCCGCGAAGCGCACGATCCTGTCGGCCACGAGGTCCGGGTGCTCCACGACGTTAGTGGCGTGCGAGACGACCCCGGGGATGATGACCTTCCCCTCGGGCAGCTTTGTATCCTCCCAGACCCGCCATTCGTGTTCGTGCCGGACGTTGGCCGCCTCGAACGAGTAGCCGCCGGCATTGATCTGCAGCACTGCGTCGACGATGTCCGCGAAGGGGATGTCCGTGGTGTGCGGGCCGTGCCAGGAACCCCAGCAGACATGGAGCCGGATCTGCTCCGGGGGAAGATCACGCAGCGCCCAGTTCGTTGCCTCGACCCGGAGCTGGATGAACTTCAGGTAGTCCGCCAGGCTCGGCTCGGGGTTGATCTGGTCCCAGCTCTCGGCCAAGGAGGGGTCGTCGAGCTGGACCGTCAGGCCGGCGTCGATGATGGCCTTGTATTCCTCGCGCATCGCGTCGGCGCAGGCGTAGAGGAGTTCCTCATCGCTCCGGTAGTACTCGTTGGCCACGCGGGCGCATGACCCGGGGGACAGGGAGGCGACAAATCCTTCGGTGAGGCCGGCCGTCGCCAGGCCGGTCTTCAAATTGGCGATGTCCGAGGCCACGAGATCCTGGCCCGTGTAGGTCAGCGGCCCGGCGATCTTCGGCTGCGTGACGGCCTTGCGGTGGGCCAGGATCCCGGAGGAGGGGTCGTTGTAGGCTTCGTCGAACGCCAGCCGGTCCCGGCGGTCGGGGAAGGAGGTCAGGACGATGTGGCCCGGGGAGGAGCGGTGCACCTTGGCGTCGGCCCAGCGGTCCACGTCGGTCGGCTCCAGGCCGCCGAGCCGGGAGAAGGAGTAATTCCACCACGCGCCGTAGTCCACGGAGCTGGACATCGTGTGCCCGTACTCGCCGTCGTTGGGGATGTCGATGCCCAGCTCTTTCTGGCGCTGGACGACGTCCACCACGGAAGTTTCGAGCAGGTCGAGGAACTCGGGCGTGATGCCGTCGGTTTCCTTGGCCTCGTTCGCGGCGATCAGCTCGAGTGTGCGCGGCAATGAGCCGGCGTGGGTCACGCGGATATGGTCGGCGTTCTGCGACATGGCGCGGTTTCCTTTCCATCGGTCCTGGCGGTAGCAGCCTGGCCGGCCACGGCGGCCGCGGTAAGCCGCTAGGGATGCTCACTCCCACTCAATTCCACTCCGGGTGGTCCCGCAAGTGGTGCCCGCTATGTGTCGAGCCTGACCTGGTGGATGATGCACCCGGAAGCCGCCCTCGCGTTCACCACAAGCTAGCTGCCAGGTCCAAGCAAGGACCCAAAGCGATGCCGATCACCGATTTCGGCTAAACTTGGGTGGTAAGAGCCCCGGAACTCTGGCGTTGGGTAAGAGCACAGCGGTAGATTCGGGGCATTCTCATGAACGGCGCTGAGCTGCGGCGACCACCTGGTCAATCCCGCAGTTCGGCCCGAACGAATGGGGGAGGATCCCATGCCAGCAATCGTGATCGTCGGAGCCCAATGGGGCGACGAAGGCAAAGGTAAGGCCACTGACCTGCTTGGTGGCCGCGTCGACTACGTCGTCAAGCCCAACGGCGGTAACAACGCCGGGCACACCGTCGTCGTAGGCGGTGAGAAGTATGAGCTCAAGCTCCTTCCGGCCGGCATCCTGAGCCCGAACGCGATTCCGATCATCGGCAATGGCTGCGTGGTGAACCTGGAAGCGCTGTTCCAGGAGATCGACGGACTGGAGGCCCGCGGCGCGGACACCTCCAAGCTGCGGGTTTCCGCCAACGCGCACCTCGTGGCGCCCTACCACCAGGTGCTGGACAAGGTCACCGAGCGGTTCCTCGGCAGCCGCGCCATCGGCACCACCGGCCGCGGCATCGGCCCGGCCTACATGGACAAGGTGGCCCGCCTCGGCATCCGCGTCCAGGACGTCTTTGACGCCTCCATCCTGCGCCAGAAGGTCGAAGGCTCGCTGCGCCAGAAGAACGAGCTCCTGGTCAAGGTCTACAACCGCCGCGACATCGAGGTGGACGAGATCGTGGAGTACTTCCTGTCCTTTGCCGAGCGCCTGCGCCCGCTGGTGATCGACAGCACCTATGTCCTGAACACCGCACTGGACGAGGGCAAGGTGGTCCTCATGGAGGGCGGCCAGGCGACGTTCCTGGACGTTGACCACGGCACGTACCCCTTCGTGACGTCCTCGAACCCGACTGCGGGCGGCGCCTCCGTGGGCTCGGGCATCGGCCCCACCCGGATTTCGCGTTCCATCGGCATCATCAAGGCCTACACCACCCGCGTGGGCGCAGGCCCATTCCCCACCGAGCTGTTCGACGAGATGGGCATGTACCTGCAGAAGACCGGCGGCGAGTTCGGCGTCAACACCGGCCGTCCCCGCCGCTGCGGCTGGTACGACGCCGTGCTGGCCCGCCACGCCTCCCGCGTCAACGGCTTCACGGACTACTTCGTCACCAAGCTGGACGTCCTGACGGGCATCGAGCAGATCCCGGTCTGCGTGGCCTACGACGTCGACGGCGTGCGGCACGACGAGATGCCCATGACCCAGACCGAGTTCCACCACGCCAAGCCGATCTTCGAGTACTTCGACGGCTGGACCGAGGACATCACGGGCGCCCGCACCCTGGAGGACCTGCCGGAAAACGCCCGGAACTACGTCCTGGCCCTGGAGAAGCTCTCCGGCACCCGGTTCTCCGCGATCGGCGTCGGCCCGGACCGCGACCAGACGATCGTGGTGAACGACCTCATCAACGACTGACGCTTCACTCACTGGCAATTCACTAGCCGGCGAACGACGGCGGCGGGCCACCCTGGAAAGGGCGGCCCGCCGCCGTCGACGTTTAAGCGCCAGCAACGCCGGCCCCCGCGTCGCCCAGCCACCGGCTGCGGGCTGCGGGTTGACGCCTGCCGGTGTCCGACCATGCAATGTATTGCATCTTTGGTATTGCATATGTGTTGTTCACCCAGCCGTTTCCCACCGCGAGCGAAGGACCGACGATGGCCATCACCGATTTTGAGCGCTACCCCCTGATGTTTGGACCGAGTCCCATCCACCCGCTGCCTCGGCTCAGCGCGCATCTGGGCGGGGCACAGATCTGGGCGAAACGGGAGGACGTCAACAGCGGCCTCGCCTTTGGCGGGAACAAGACGCGCAAGCTCGAATACTTCGTTCCGGATGCCCTGGCGCAGGGCGCGGACACCCTCGTCTCGATTGGCGGCTACCAGTCCAACCACACCCGCCAGGTTGCGGCGGTGGCCGCGAAACTCGGCCTCAAGGCCCGCCTGGTCCAGGAAAACTGGGTCGACTGGCCGGATCCGCTGTCTGACCGCGTGGGCAACATCCTGCTCTCGCGCATCATGGGCGCCGACGTCCGGCTGGAGAGTGCGGGCTTTGACATCGGCATCCGCAGCAGCTGGGAGAACGCGATCGAAGAGGTCAAGGCCGCCGGCGGCAATCCGTACCCGATCCCGGCCGGCGCGTCCGACCACAGGCTGGGCGGGCTGGGATTCGCCAACTGGGCCTATGAGGTGGAAGAGCAGGAGCGGGAACTCGGCATCTTCTTCGACACGATCATCGTCTGCACCGTCACGGGCTCCACCCACGCCGGGATGATCGCCGGCTTCGCCGGCCAGGACAAGCCGCGCCGCGTGATCGGCATCGATGCCTCGGCGACCCTGACGAAGACCCGCAACCAGGTCGAACGCATCGCCCGGAACACCGCCGAGCTGATCGGCCTGGGCCGGGAACTCCGTGACGACGAAATCAACGTCATGGAGGGTTGGGCCGGGGACCGCTATGGAATTCCCGTCGACTCCACCCTGGAAGCCATCCGCTTGGGCGCCTCGCTTGAGGCCATGATCACCGACCCCGTCTACGAGGGCAAGTCCCTGGCCGGGCTGATCGACCTCGTGAAAAGCCGGGAGATTCCGGCCGGCAGCAATGTCCTTTACGCCCACCTGGGCGGACAGCTCGCCCTCAACGCCTACAGCGGGCTCTTCCGGTCTTAGAGGCTGTTGCGCTATCACCTTGGGTCGTTCTGAGCTCTGAGAACCACCCTAGGTGATAGCGCAACCGGTCGGAGCGCCGCGCATTAAGCCCCGGAACGCCGGCCCGAAAAAAGAAATCAAGAAACTTTCGATTGGTGCGTAACCTTTCCGGCCCGCCCAGCGATTACCTCTTTGTAAGCGCCGCCGGAGTTCGGACCCCCCACCAGACCCCGGCTGGCCTTCCACCGTAAGTGCCGACCGGCGCCTTCCCCCATTTGGTCTCCGGTCGGCCCTTTACCGCAAGCGCTGCCGGCGCCTGCCCCCATGGGCGCCGGCCAGCCTTTTCTGGACGAGAGTGGGCTGTCGACTGCCCCCCAACGAGGCCTCAGCCCGCCTTCCACCAAAAAAACAAAGGATGTATGTCTGTAATGAAGAGTGTTAGCAAGACCACCAAGATTGCTGTCGGCGCCGCCATCCTGGCAGTCGGAGGGTTCTCCGGCATCGGACTGGCCAACGCGGCCCAGATGTCCGGTACCGAGCAGGCTGAAGTGAACCACGCTACGCCCGCCACGCCAGCTGTCCCTGCCGTCCCGGCCACGCCTACGCTCCCGGCAAAGCCCGCCGTGCCGGCCGTCCCCGCAGTTCCGGCGACTCCCTCGACTGATGGCGCGGCCAGCGGCCACACCGGCGCCGACGTTGACGTTGACGGCACAGAGGCGGCCGGCGAAGGCTCCGCCGACGGTTCCGTTGACTCAAAGGACGGCGCCACCGTCAAGGGCGACGCCCGCGTCAAGGGTGCTGCCGGCGAGGCACGCGCCAACGCCAACGTCAAGGCCGCCGTTCCGGCCACCCCGGCCGTTCCCGCGGTCCCCGGCGCCCACGGCGTCCCGGCAACCCCGGCCGTCCCGGCCGTTCCGGCCCAGCCGTCGGTCGAGCTGCCCCAGCACGACAAGTAATTTCCGGCTGTTTAGCCTGGACCCGGCACGGGTCTGAAAGCAAAGAGGGAGTCCTCACTTTGAAGGGCTCGGGGGTGCGGCCACTAGACTTGCGGGGGCCGCACCCCAGCAGTGATGGAAGGATGCCTCTTGGCGCAGCAGCTAAGCGACGACGAATTGTCAGCCGCCTTAGCTGGTGACCCATCAGGTTTCAGCGCCGTGTACACGGTGATTTCCCCGGCCGTGCTGGGCTACTTCCGGGCCCGGGGCGTGGATGACGCCGAGGCCCTGACCCAAGATGTCTTCGTGGACGTCCTGCCGAAACTGGCCGGTGTCAGCGGCGGTCACACGGGTTTGCGGACGTTCATTTTCTCTGTGGCCCACGCCCGGCTGGTCGACTACAGGCGGCGGGCGGAACGCACGCCGCACCTGGCCGAATACGACCCCCTGGACGACGCGCGCTACTCGGCCTCGGCCGAGGACGAGGCACTCGGATCCTTGGGCGGCATCTCGGACACTCTCGCCCAGCTCAATGAGGAGCAGCGGGAAGTTCTGGTCTTGCGGATCGTCGCGGACCTTTCCATCGAACAGGTGGCCGGCATCATGGACAAGACGCCGGGTGCCATCAAACAGCTTCAGCGCCGCGGGCTCAGTGCCCTGCGCGAACTCGTAACCGAAAAGGACCACGCAGCATCATGACCGGCACCCGCGACCCCCAGCAGGATGGCAGCATCCATGCGATGCTGTGCGACTCCGGCCTCGAATCAGCGGCCGAGCTCCGGAGTGCGCTCGAACAGCTCCGCACCGTGGTCCCGGATGCGGCTCCCGCGCCCCGCGCCGACCTCGCGGCACTGCTCGCCGCCGGAGCAGCCGATGTCACCGCCCCCGTTTCGGCCACGACGACGGCGCTCCCCGTCGCGTCCGCGACGACGGCGCTGCCCGTGGTCTCATCCGCGGAGGCTGCGGCCGATGAAGCGCTGCCGGCCGGGGTCACGAGCCTCGCCGAGCGCCGCGGCCGGAAGCGCCGGCTGGCAATCGTCGGTGGCGCCGTCGTGGGTGCCATGACCCTAGGTGCCGGCGCCGTGGCGGCGTCCAGCGAGGACTTCCGGCACGGCGTCAGCCAGAGCGTCAGCGTCATCTTCCAGCCCGCGGGGCACGGTACGCTGGCCCCTGAGCATGTCCAGCCGTCTCCGTCCTCGGTCCCGGCCCTGCCTGCGCCCGCCGTCACGTCGCGCCCCGGTACGCCCGGGGCCGCACCTACGGGCGCGGGAACGCCAAACAGCTCGAGCGCTCCGGGCTCCCCGGCAGCCGGACACAAGCCGCCCGCCACCCCGCCCGCCGTCGGCCGCGACGGTATTCTGCCGACACCCAGCCGGAGGCCCGATGCGCCGGGGCTGCCCGGATCGCCCGGTCTTCCGGGCGGCGGCGGAAACGGCGACAAGGACCTGCCGCGCGTTCCCGGCCACATCAGCCCAACCCTGCCCGGCGTCGTTCCGTCCAAGGCCCCCGGTCACCCTTAATCTCAGTTGCGCTATCACTTAGGGCTGTTCTCAGCGCTGAGAACCGCCCAAAGTGATAGCGCAACGGGTGGGTTGGCGGGTGCTGGGGTGTTAGGCCAGGACCTGCCGCTTGGAGGAGATGACGCCGGTG
Organism: Arthrobacter sp. NPDC056886; assembly: GCF_042788715.1. Taxonomy (NCBI): domain Bacteria; kingdom Bacillati; phylum Actinomycetota; class Actinomycetes; order Micrococcales; family Micrococcaceae; genus Arthrobacter; species Arthrobacter sp. NPDC056886. The sequence goes on along the minus strand of NZ_JBHUBT010000009.1, from coordinate 272,536 downwards.
TCGAAGCCGGCCAGGTGCAGGCCGCCGTGGAACCGGGCATGCTCAATCTTCACGCAGCGGTCCATCACGACGTCGAGCCCGGCAGCTTCGGCCTCCTTGGCCACATCCTCATGCCAGCTGCCCAATTGCAGCCAGAGGGTCTTGGCGCCGGCGGCGATGGCCTCGTCCAGGACGCCAGGCAGGTCACCGTGCTTGCGGAACACGTCCACAATGTCCGGGCTCTCCGGCAGGTCCGCCAGCGACGCGTACGTCGGCTGCCCAAGGATTTCCTTCACCACGGGGTTCACGAAGTAGACCTTGTACCGGGTGGAGGACTGCAGGTAGGTGGCCACGAAATAGCTCGCGCGCGACGGCTTGTCCGAGGCGCCCACAATCGCGATCGACTTCGCCTGCCGCAGCAGGTTCAGCCGCTCCGGTGCCGACGGCCCGGTCCAGGTCCTAGCAACTTCTGCGCTCATGCGTTCGCTCCGATCGTGCAGGCTGCTGCTTCATCCGGTCCGGCAGGCAGTGCCTCCGCGTGCGGCTCTACGGCCCGCTGGGACGCGGCGTCGAGCGCCTGGTCCAGGTCCCAGAGGATGTCGTCGATGTCTTCGAGCCCGATCGAGATCCGGACGAGGTCCTCGGGGACACCGGCGGACTCGAGCTGTTCGGGGCTGAGCTGCTGGTGGGTGGTGGACCCGGGGTGGATGACCAGGGTCCGGGAGTCGCCCACATTGGCCAGGTGCGAGGCCAGCTGCAGGGACTCGATGAACTTCTGGCCCGCGGCGCGGCCGCCCTTGACGCCGAAGGAGAAGACCGAGCCGGGGCCCAGCGGCAGGTACTTCTTGGCCCGCTCGAAGTGCGGGTGTGAGGGCAGGCCGGAGAAATTCACGTAGGCCACGCGCTCGTCCGCCTCGAGCCATTCGGCCACGGCCTGCGCGTTCTTCAGGTGCTCGTCGAGGCGCTGGGGGAGCGTTTCCACGCCCTGCAGCAGCTGGAAGGCCGACTGCGGGGACAGCGCCGGGCCGATGTCGCGCAACTGTTCGCAGCGCAGCTTGGTCAGGAACCCGTACTCGCCGAAGTTGCCCCACCAGGACACATTCCCGTAGGAGGCCACGGGCTCGGTCATCGTGGGGAAGTTGCCGTTGCCCCAGTCGAAGCGGCCGCTTTCCACAATCACGCCGCCCAGGGTGGTGCCGTGGCCGCCGAGGAACTTGGTGGCGGAGTGGATCACGATGTCCGCCCCGTGCTCGATCGGCCGCACGAGGTATGGCGTGCTCAAGGTGGCGTCGACGACCAGCGGGACGCCGGCGTCGTGCGCCACCTGCGCGAGGGCCGCAAGGTCCTGGACCTCCGAGGACGGGTTGGCCACCACCTCGACGAAGATGGCTTTGGTGTTTTCCCGGACTGCTGCGGCGTAGTCCGCAGGGTCGGTGCCTGGGACGAACGTGGTGTCCACGCCGAAGCGGCGCAGCGTGACGTCCAGCTGGGTCACCGTGCCGCCGTAGAGCTGGGAGGCGGCGACGATGTGGTCCCCGGCCTGGGTCAGCGCGGCGAAGGTGATGAACTCCGCCGCCATGCCCGAGGACGTCGCCACGGCCCCGATGCCGCCCTCCAGGGAGGCGATGCGCTCCTCGAACGCGGCCACGGTGGGGTTGCCGATCCGGGAGTAGATGTTGCCGTACTTCTGCAGCGCGAAGAGGTTCGCGGCGTCCTGCGTGTCCTTGAACACGAAGGAGGTGGTCTGGTAGATCGGCACGGCGCGGGCGCCGTGTTCGGCGTCGGGGGTGCCGCCGGCGTGCAGCGCGCGGGTGCGGAAACCGAACTTGCGGTCAGCCATTACGCAGCCACCTCAACGTTTGCCACCGGGGTCTGGGACAGGTCCAGCTCGACGCCGTTCTTGCGTGCCAGGTCCGCCTCAAGTTCGCGGACGATCGGCAGGACGTCCTGGCCGAACGCCGCGACCTCCTCCTGGAAGTGCAGGTAGCCGGTCAGGAACAGGTTCACGCCGATCTTCTTGTACGCCACGAGCCTTTCGGCGATCTGCTCCGGGGTGCCGATCAGCTGGGTCTTGAAGCCGTCGTTGTACTGGACCAGGTCCTCGAAGCTCGAGTCGGCCCACATGCCCTTGCCGTCCTTGGTGGACGCTCCGGCTTCCTGGACGGCAGCGCGGAACCCCTCGACGGCGGGCTTGTGCGCCTTCTCGACGATCTCGCGGAGGGTGTCGCGGGCTTCCTTCTCGGAGTCGCGGGCGATCACGAAGCCGTTGAGACCGAACTTGGGGGCGGGTAGCGAACTTCCGCTCCCGCGTCCGGCAGCTCCGGACGCCGCGACCACGCCGGCGATGTTGTCCTTGAACCCCTCGAGGTCCTTGCCGTTGGAGAAGTACCAGTCGGCCACCCGGCCGGCGGTGGCCTGCGCGGCCGTGGAGTTGCCGCCGAAGAAGATTTCCGGGTGCGCCCGGCCCGGCACGTCCACCGGGGCCGGGTTCAGGGTGAAGTCGGTGATGTTGTAGTACTTGCCGGACTGGCTGTACTCCTGCTCGGTCCAGAGCCCGCGGAGGACCTTGATGAATTCCTCGGTGCGGACGTAGCGCTCGTCGTGCTCGAGCCATTCGAGGCCGAAGTTTTCGAATTCCGCCTTGAGCCATCCCGAGACGATGTTCACGGCGGCACGGCCGTTGGAGATGTGGTCCGCGGTGATGATGAACTTCGCCAGCACGCCGGGGTGCCACATGCCGGGGTGGACGGCGGAGATCACCTTGAGGCGCTCGGTGGCGGCCAGCAAGGCCAGGCTGAACGAGGTGGCCTCGTGCTGCTTGTCCGCGCCGTAGGAGGCGGCGTACCGGGTTTGCGTCAGGGCGTATTCGAAGCCGGAGTTTTCCGCGATCCGGGCCAGCTTCTTGTTGTAGTCGAAGTCCCAGCCGGTGCGCTGTTCGATGGTGGAGACCACCAGGCCGCCGGAGACGTTGGGAACCCAGTAGGCGAACTTGAGCGGTTCGGAAAGTCGGGCGACGTTGCTGATTTCACTCATGAGTGGTCCTTTACTGCCGGGGTATTTCGGGTGCGCAGCACATCCTGGATGTCCGCGATGGATGGTTCGTTCTGGAGCGAGGTGGTGTCCCCGAGCGTGGTTCCTTCGAACAGCTGGGTCAGCAGCCGGCGCATGATCTTGCCGCTGCGGGTCTTGGGCACGTCGGGAACGACGACGACGTCGCGCGGCTTTGCGATCGGACCGATGGCCTTCGCGACGTGCACCTTCAGTGCGGACGCGATGTCCTCGGTGGCTGTCGAATCCTTCAACACCACGAACGCGACGATCGCGTGGCCGGTCTTGGGGTCCGCGACCGGGCAGACGCCGGCCTCCACCACGTCCGGGTGGGACACGAGCGCCGACTCGATCTCGATGGTGGAGAGCAGGTGTCCCGAGACATTGAGGGTGTCATCCACCCGCCCGAGGATCCAGATGTCGCCGTCGTGGTCGTACTTGGCGCCGTCACCGGCGAGGAACCAGCCCTGTTCGGCGTATTGGCGCCAGTACGAATCGAAGTAGCGGCGAGGGTTTCCCCAGACCGTCCGGGCGATCGCCGGGCCGGGGGAGTCCACCACGATGAAACCCTGGACGCCCGGCGGAACCGTATTGCCGGCATCGTCCACGATGCGCGTGCTGACGCCGGGCAGCGGGCGGGCCGCGCAGCCGGGCTTGAACGCGGCGTCCGTCGGGGCGGGGGAGAGTATGGTGGCGCCGGTTTCGGACTGCCACCAGGTGTCCACCACCGGGGCGGTGCCGGCGCCGATGTTGGTCCGGAACCAGCGCCAGGCCTCGGGGTTGATGGCCTCGCCCACCGTGCCGAGCAGGCGGATGGAGGAGAGGTTGTACGTGTCCGGGACGCCGTCCGGGAACCAGCCCATGAGGGAGCGGACCAGGGTGGGCGCGGTGTAGTACTGCGTGACCCCGTAGCGTTCGATGATCTCAAAGTGCCGGCCCGGATGCGGGGTGTTGGGGGTGCCCTCGAAGATAACCTGCGTGGCGCCGTTGGAGAGCGGGCCGTAGAGCTCGTAGGTGTGCGCGGTGACCCAGGCGAGGTCGGCCGTGCACCAGTGCACGTCCTGGTCCCGGAGCGCGGGGTCGGGGTTGCTGAACAGGTGCTCGAAGCTCCAGGACGCCTGCGTGAGGTAGCCCCCGGAGGTGTGGACCAGGCCCTTGGGCTTGCCCGTGGTGCCGGAGGTGTACATGATGAACAGCGGCGTCTCGGCGTCGAACGCCTCCGCTTCATGGACGTCGGAGGCGGTCCCGACGGCGTCGTGCCACCATACGTCGCGGCCCGCGGTCATCGGGACGGTCCCGAGCTCATCCACCGGAGTGGTCCGGTTGACCACCAGGACGTGCTCGATCGCGTTATCGCCGGAGACGGCGGCATCCGCGTTGTCCTTGACCGGCACGGCGGTGCCGCGGCGGAACTGGCCGTCGGTGGTGACCAAGAGTTTGGCGCCGGTGTCCTCCACCCGGAACCTCAAAGCCTCGGCGGAGAAGCCGCCGAAGACCAAGGAATGGATGGCGCCGATGCGGGCCACGGCGAGGGTGATGATCACGGTTTCGGGGATGACCGGGAGGTAGATGACCACACGGTCGCCCTGGGTGATGCCCAGGTCCAGGAGCGCATTGGCGGCCCTGGACACCTCGCGCTGGAGTTCGGCGTAGGTCACGGCACGGCGGTCACCGGGCTCGCCCTCGAAGTGCAGGGCCACCTTGTCCCCGCGCCCCGCCGCTACATGGCGGTCGACGCAGTTGTAGGCGACATTGAGCTTGCCGCCTTCGAACCAGGTGATCTGCGGGCCGGTGCCGGCCTCGACGTCGGCCGGGACGCGGCGGTGCGCGGTGTGCCAGGGCTTGCCGCCGTCGTTGGAGGAACCGGCCGGCAGGTCGGCCCAGTCGAGGCGGAGGGCCTGGGTTTCCCAGAACGCAACCGACTCCGCCTGGACTGTTCCTGCAGTGGGTGTGCCGCTGTGGCGGGGGGTGGTGCTGCGGTGACGCGCCGGTCCGTCGGTGGGGGCGCCGTGCACTGCGCCGTCCGTGGGCTCGGTCAGGGACCATCCCGAAGAGCCGCGAGAGGAGCCGGGCGCGTCACGCAGCCCTGCTTCGATCGCCGTCGCGTCCGAAGTGGTTTGTGGGGATGCCTCGGACGCAGTCCGGGCAAAGGTGGGCAGGGCGGAAGAATTCTCTGGGGTCATTGCAGCACTCCATCGGTCCTGGCAGTAGCACCCTTGGTTCCTCCAGTTCCCTCGAATTTCATCGAAAGAGAGAGGAACAGCTCCGTGGGAATGGTCGTCTCACGTCACCGGGGGTTGCTGCGGCTTCATTGATCCAGGTCTCTCGGCCGCTCGGGATGGTCACTACCTACTAGAACTGAAGTGCAGCATTCCACAAAATCCGCGCCTCCCGCGCTGTAATATTCGTTCACGGCGGCCCGGGGCCGTTGGAATCAGTCATTTATTCGATGATTACCCGGAAAGGTTGCAGGAGTAAGGTTGATGCATGGCCCACGTTAACGATCCGGCAGTCATTGACCGCCTCATGCGAACCAAAGGCACGTGGGCGGTGGTCGGCCTGACCACCAACCAGTGGCGCTCGGCGTACGAGGTCTCCCTGTATGTCCGGGACCGGATGGGCATGGAAATCATTCCGGTCAACCTGCCCGGAGACGACGTTCACGGCGAGAAGGGGTACCGCTCCCTGGCGGAGATCCCCGTGGCGAAACACCCCCTCGACGTCGTGGACTGCTTCGTCAACTCCCAGAAGGTGGGGGGCGTCATCGACGAGGCCATTGCCATTGGAGCCAAGGCCGTCTGGCTGCAGCTGGGCGTCTTCGACGACGCCGCGGTGGAACGCGCCAAGGCCGCCGGGTTGGACGTCGTCGTCAACGAGTGCCCCGCCCGCGAAGGATGGCGCGTGGGCCTCTAGCGGCCCAGGGAAACACGATCAACAGATAGCGAAGAGTCGGTTACAAAATGTGACCGGCTTTTTCCGTATCCCCGCCTGGCCGTGTGAGATGGACTCGTAACCATCCCGAGCGGCTGAGAGATCTGGCTCCGTGACGCCGCAGCAACCCCCTCGTTGAGGACGGTGCTACCGCCAGGACCGATGGAGAAGGCGCCGTCTTCCGCTCGGATTTCCGGCCCTGTCAGCCTGAATCGCGGAGGCAGCGCTTTCCCGGCATACGCCAGGAGACCGCATATGAGTACTGAAACACGCCCGCAGAAAATGACCGGGAAGGTGGCCGTCGCCAGCTTCATCGGCACCACCATTGAGGGCTACGACTTCGTCCTGTACGGCCTCGCCGCGGCGACCGTCTTCGGCCCCCTGTTCTTCGCCCCGGCCGACCCCCTGGTGGGCACGATTGCCGCGTTCGCCACCTACGCCGTCGGGTTCGTTGCCCGGCCCATCGGCGGCGTGCTGGGCGGCCACTACGGCGACAGGATCGGCCGGAAATCTGTCCTCGTGGCCTCGCTGCTCTTGACCGGGCTGGCCACCACCGCAATCGGGCTCCTGCCCACCTACGCCCAGATCAGCTGGGTGGCGCCGGCCCTGCTCCTCCTCCTGCGCGTGATCCAGGGCATCGGCTACGGGGCCGAGTGGGCCGGTGCCGCCCTCATGACCGTGGAACACGCGGCCCCCAAAAAGCGCGGGCTGACTTCCAGCGCCACGCAGCTCGGCCCAACCTCCGGCATGCTCCTGGCCACTGGCGTCCTGCTGGTGCTGGAGAACTCGCTGAGCGATGAGCAGTTCCTGGCATGGGGCTGGCGCGTGCCCTTCGTTGCGAGCCTGGTCCTGGTGGCCGTGGGCCTGGTCATCCGCCTTTCCGTCGAGGACAGCCCGGAGTTCAAGCACGTCCAGTCCGTCCAGAGCGTTGCGGCCCGTCCGGTGCTGGAGAGTTTGAAGACCCACCCACGTCAGATCCTGCTGACCACGGGCCTCCGCATCGCCCAGAACGCCTTCTACTACGTCTATACCGTGTTCATCCTGACGTACCTGACCCAGGTGTCCGGCACCGACCGCAATACCGGCCTAACGGCAGTCCTGATCGCGTCGGCGCTGGGCCTTGTCACCGTGCCGCTCTGGGGCGCGTTGTCTGACCGGTTCGGCCGCCGTTCCGTCTATCTCTTCGGCGCCGTGGCCAGCGCTGCAGCCATCATTCCGTTCTTCTGGCTGCTGGACACGGGCAACATCCTGCTGATCATCCTCGGCGTCGTGGTCGGCCTCAACATCGGGCATGACGCGATGTACGGCCCCCAGGCGGCGTTCTTCTCGGAACTTTTCAGCACACGCGTCCGCTTCAGCGGTGTGTCCATCGGCTACCAGATCGGTTCGGTGCTCGGCGGCGGGCTGGCACCGCTGGTCGCCACGGCCCTGTTGGCCGCCGGCGGCGGAAATCCGGTCTGGGTGGTCGTCTACTTCCTCGCCGTCTCCGCCATCACTATCGTGGCCACCCTCAAGGCACCGGAGACGAAGGACCGCGCCCTTGGCGAAACCGAACTTCCGGGTGAGGCACGTGCCGAAGCGGCCGCTGAAAGCCGGGAACCCGCCGTCGTGCGCTGACCACACCTTTTTCATGAATTTCGCATTGCCATGATTTTTACATTGCAAGGAAAGGGGCCCCATGGCCACCGCTGACACTGCACACCCGGACGGACGGCCCAGGCTGCTGCTGAGCGCCTTCGTCATGAACACCACCAGCCACATCATGGGCGGCCAATGGCGACATCCGGCGGCGCAGCAGCACCGCTTCAACGAACTTGAGCTGTGGACCAGCCTGGCCCGGCAGTTGGAGGACGCCAAGTTCGACGTGATGTTCTTCGCCGACGTGGTGGGACTGTACGGGAACGACGACGGCGGCTGGGCACCGCACGTGCGGCGCGGCATGCAGGTGCCCGCCAATGACCCGCTGATTCTCCTCGGTGCGCTGGCCGCCACGACGCGCAACATCGGCCTGGCGGCGACGTCCTCGGTGGTCCAAAGCCACCCCTTCCAGTTCGCCAGGCAGATTTCAACCCTGGACCATCTCTCCCAGGGGCGTGCGGCCTGGAACATCGTGACCAGCGCGGCGGAGAATGCGCACCGGAACTTCGGCGACGGCCTGGTGGCCCACGATGACCGTTACGCCTGGGCGGACGAATACGTGGCGGCCGCCTACAAACTGTGGGAGGGGTCGTGGGACGACGGCGCGCTGGTCCAGGACAAGGAGAACGGCATCCATGCGGATCCGGACAGGGTCCACAAGATCTACCACCGCGGCCACCGGTACTCCATTGACGGGCCGCACCTGTCCGCACCCTCGCCGCAGCGCACACCCGTGCTGTTCCAGGCCGGGAGCTCCGGGCGCGGGCAGCAGTTCTGCGCCGCCCATGCCGAGGCCACCTTCATGCTGTCCCCGAACCCGGCCGCCGCCGCCGAATACACGGCGTCCGTGCGGCAGCAGGCCGTCGCCGCCGGGCGGCTCGCCGGGGACGTGAAGTTCTTCCAGGGGCTCCACTTCATCGTCGGAAGCACCGAGGCGGAAGCCGCCCGCAAGGCCGCGGAACTGGACGAGTACCTGGATTCCGGGGCGCTGATAGCCCACATCGGCGGCGGGGCCGGGGTGGACCTTGGCGGCCTGGATCTCGATACGCCGCTGGGCGAGTTCCACACCGAAGGCACCCAGGGGCACCTGGACAGCCTGCGCAAATCGGTTCCCGGAGGCAATCCGACCCTGCGTGATGTGGCCAATTTCCGCAGCCGTGCCCACCGCGTCCTGGGGACCCCGGAACAGATCGTGGACCGCCTCGAGGAGTGGCAGGACGCCGGGGTGAACGGCATCAACATCATCAACCAGCTGATTCCGGATTCGTACACCGACTTCATCGAACACGTGCTGCCGGAGCTGCGCCGCCGCGGCCTGGCCCAGCAGGACTACGCGGAAGGCACCCTGCGCGAAAAACTGTTCGGCGCCGGCGACAACGGCGCCGGGCTCAATGACCGGCACCCGGCCCGCAGCTACCGCGGCGCCTTCACCGCCAACTCGGCAACGGCCGAGCAGGCACAGAACGCCTTGGAGGACGCGCGATGAGCGGGGCACTGAAGACAGCTGAGATCTCGGCCGACGCCGCCTACGAGAAACTGGCGCAGCGTTTCCGGACCGTGTTTGCCCGGATTGCCGAGGGGGCGCTCGCCCGCGAGCAGGACCGGGTCCTGCCCTTCGAACAGGTCCGCTGGCTGAACGAGGCAGGCTTCGGGCGGCTGCGGGTGCCTGCCGAACACGGGGGCGACGGCATCGGCTTTGAGCCCTTCTTCCGGCTGCTCATCGAACTCGCCGAGGCGGATTCCTCCGTGGCCCACCTCTACCGCTCGCACTTCGCCTTCGTGGAAACCGTCGGTCTGGAATCCATTGCGTTCCGGAACCGCTGGTATCCGAAGGTGGTGGCGGGCGAGATCTTTGGAAACGCAGCCACGGAAAAGTCCGGAAATGTCCTCGGCACCACCGGAACCAAGCTGACGCGCGACGGCGGGGACTGGCTGCTCAACGGCAGGAAGTATTACACCACCGGCACCATCTTCGCCGAGTGGATTGCCGTCATGGCCAGCACCGAGGGCGTGGAGGGCCGCCAGTACGCCGTGGTCAGCACCACCCAGCCGGGGGTAGAGATCCTCGACGACTGGGACGGCTTCGGCCAGCAGCTGACCGGCACCGGCACCACCATCTTCCGCGACGCCGTCGTTCCCGACGCCAACATCATCCGGCGCTCAGAATCCACCACGCACGAGCCCGCCTTCTTCCAGCTGGTCCTGCTCGCCGTCCTGGCGGGCATCGGCCGGGCGGCGCTGGCCGACGCCCGGATACTGGTCCGCGACCGCAAGCGCACGTTCAACACCGGTTCCGGCGAGCTGTTCCGCAGCGACCCGCTGATCCTGCAGCTGGTGGGCCAGCTCTCCGCCAAGGTCTTCGCGGCGGAGTCCGTGGTGCTGGCCGCGGCCCGGGAGCTCGACGCCGGCGCCGATCCGGACCTGGATCTCACCCCGGACCAGCGCTACGTCCGCGGCGAGATCGCGGTGGAAAAGGCCCAGCTGCTGGTGCCCGAGTTGGTCCAGTCCGCGGCGCAGCAGCTCTTCGACGTGACCGGGGCGTCCGCCACGTCGCAGTCCAAGTCGCTGGACCGGCACTGGCGCAACGCCCGGACCGTCGCCACCCACAACCCCGCCGTGTTCAAGGCCCGCACCGTGGGCGACTACGAAGTCAACGGCACCACCCCGGAAGGGCTGCACAGCATCGGCGATGCCCGCGCTGCCGGGTCTGCCGGGCAGGCCGGGTAGGCCGCAGCCGGATAGGCTCGTGCCATGGACGTTGCCACCCTCCGCCAGATCTGCCTGAGCTTCCCCGGCGCCTTCGAGGACTTTCCTTTCGGCCCGGAAACATCCGTGTTCAAGGTGCGGGCCGCCGTGGCGGGCGGCGCGCGGCAGGACGCCAAGATGTTCGCGGCGTCCGCCATGGACCCGGCGGACTGGTCCGTGAGCCTCAAATGCGAGCCGGCCCTGGCCGAACAGCTCCGGGCCATCCATCCGGAAATCACCGGTGCGTGGCACATGAACAAGACGCACTGGAACGGGGTCCGGCTGGACGGGTCGCTGCCGGACGACATGATCAGGGACATGGTGGAGGATTCCTATGACCTGGTGGTCGCATCGTTCAGCCGAAAGCAGCGGGAGCAGCTGGGCTGGGCCGGACTGGCGAGGGGCGAGGACACATGAGCGGCGACCCTGACGCCGCCCGCCTCGCATCCGGCGCGCGGGCCGAGCTGAACTATCCGGGCATTGGCTCCACCGAGCACGGGCAGGCTCCGGAAGGCTTTCCCTGTCTGGTGTACCGGACGTACCTTGGCGACGGCCCTGCCCTGTACCGGCGGGTGGCGCAGGGGATCCTGACCTGGCAGCTGCAGAAACGCTCCGGGCTGCGCGTCCGCACCGACTCCGATGCCGTCGTGCCCGGCGCGCGCGTGGTGAGCGGATTCGGCGTCGGGCCCTTCCGGATCAACGCCCCCTGCGAGGTGGTGTGGGTACGCCGGCCGGTGTCCGGCGGCGGGCCGCAACGGGCCGGGTTCGGGTACGGCACGCTCCCGGGTCATCCCGTGCGGGGCGAGGAAGCGTTCGAAGTGGAGATCGACGCCGCGGGCCGGGTGTTCGTCAAAATCACGGCGTTCAGCAGGCCGTCCAACTGGTTTTACGCGGCTGGCAGCGCCTTCGCGAGACGTGCGCAAAGGCATGTCACTTGCCGATACATTGGGAGTGCACACGAACTGGCCGCAGGTGAAAACTGAGCAGGAGCAGCTGGATGCTGGAACAGAAGACCCTTGACCAATTGTGGGATTTTGACGACCCCGCCGGATCCGAAGCCCGTTTCCGGGCGGCCGCCGCGGATGAAAGCTACGACGCCGACGAACGCGCCGAACTCGCCACCCAGCTGGGCCGGGCCATCGGGCTGCAGGGCCGCTACGAGGAAGCCGACGCCCTGCTGGATTCGGTCGACGCCGACGAGCCCACCGTCGCCGTCCGCGTACTGCTGGAACGCGGGCGGGTGCTCAATTCCAGCGGTCACCCCGGGATGGCCGTGCCGCTCTTTGAGCAGGCCGCCGAACTCGCGGACCACCTGGGCGAGGAATTCCTGGCCGTGGACGCGCTGCATATGCTCGCCATTGCCGACTCCGCACATGCCGAGACCTGGACCAGGAGCGCGCTGGAGTATGCCTCCACGGTCCACGATGAGCGGACCAAACGGTGGATAGTCTCCCTGCACAACAACCTCGGCTGGACGCTGCACGACGCCGGCCGCTGCACTGAGGCCATGGTGGAGTTCCAGCTCGCCGAACAGTGGGCCGACCGGATCGGCACCCCGCGGCAGCAGGAACTGGCCCGCGAGGCCATCAAGGCCTGCTGACCGGCCTGACCGCCTGCAAGATGACCGCCTGCAAGAATGGAACCTCCGGAAATCCGAATGAAAGGCAACAGCCCGTGATCTTCATCGTCGTCAAATTCAAGGTCAAGCCGGACTGGTCTGAGCGCTGGCTGGGACTCGTGGACGAATTCACCCAGGCCACCCGCCAGGAGCCCGGGAACCTGTGGTTCGACTGGTCCCGCAGCGTGGAGGATCCCAACGAATTCGTCCTCGTTGAGGCCTTCAAGGACGACGCCGCCGGAGACCACGTCAACAGCGCCCACTTCAAGCAGGCCATGGCGGCCATGCCGCAGGCGCTGACCGAAACGCCCCGGATCATCAGCCGCCAGCTCGACGGCGAAGGCTGGGACCGGATGGGCGAACTCACCATCTAACCCCGTCCTGACCCGCCCAAACCCCGTCGATTGCTCCGTAGCCGCCCTTTTGAGGCCTCAAAAGGGCCGTTGGGGAGCAATGGATAGGCTTAGGGCATGTGGATCGGATGGATCGAATTCGATATCCTTCTGGGCGACGTTCACAGCCTCAAGGAGAAGCGCTCGGTGGTGCGCCCGCTGCTGGCGGAGCTGAAGCGTCGCTTTGATGTCTCCGTGGCCGAGGTCGGGGACCACGAACAGTACCGGCGCACGCAGTTAGGTGCCGGCCTGGTCGCCGCTGACCGGGCACACCTCGTGGACGTGCTCACCGCCGTCGAACGCTTCGTTGCGGCCCGGCCCGAACTCGAACTCCTCAGCGCCCGGCAGCGGGAGCTCCGCAGCGACGACTAACCCCCTCGACTGCCCCCTAAACCCCGTCGATTGCTCCATAAGTGCCCTTTTGAGGCCCCATAACGGCACTTATGGAGCAACCGATGGGTGTTGTGGATAACTTCTGCGGCGCCGGCGCCGAACTGGTCTGATGAGGCCATGAAAACCGCGCGCCCGTTGCCCGGCGAACTCCAGGGACGTCCCTTCACTGTCACCGAAGCGGCAGAGGCCGGAGTGTCGCCAAAACGGCTCCGGCACCGCTCGCTCGCCGCGCTGGGCAGGGGAATCCGCGTGCAAAGCGCGACGCCGGGGCTTCCCTTGAGCGTGCGCGTGCGGCCTTTCATTGAGGTCAATGAGCGATGCGCCGCGTCGCACCTCACCGCGGCGGAGCTTGGTTCGCTTCCGGCGCGGCAACAAAAGGAGGCACCGCCGATGTACCACGTGATCAGGCCCGAGGGCGCGGCCCATCTCAACCGGCCACATGTCATCGTTCACCGGATGAAGCTCTACGACGACGAGATCACCCTGCTGGACGGGATTCCCATCACCACCCCGGAGCGGACCTGGCTGGATCTGGCTGAAATGCTGACCGTGGACGAACTCGTTGTGGCCGGCGACAGCTGCGTTCGGGTGCCCAGGCCTGAGTTCGAAGGCCGAGACATGCCGCTCTGCAGTCTCCAGGACCTGCAGCGGATGATCGACCGGCACAAGGGAAAGCGCGGACTGCGCAAGGCCAAGGAAGCCATCGCCCTCATCCGGGTGGGCTCGGATTCGCCGCAGGAGTCCTTGCTGCGGCTAGCCATAGTCCGGGCCGGTCTCCCGGAACCCGAGCTGAACGTGCCGATCATCGACGATGCCGGAACGCGGCACCACAAACCCGATTTGTCCTATCGGGAACACAGAATCGGCGTCGAGTACGAGGGCGAACTCCACGGTGACGAGGGGCAGATCGTACGGGACATCGCCCGTTCGGAGAAATAAACGGCCCTCGGCTGGACCGAGGTTCGGATCTCCAAGCGGCACATGAACGGTGATGCCAAAGCCGCGGTGGCCAAGGTCCGGGCCGCACTCCTGCAGGCGGGCTGGCGGCCTCGCCGTTAACGAACGATTGCTGCGCAACTGCCGTTCTGAGGGTTCAAAACGGCAGTTGCGGAGCAATCGATGGAACCGAGGAGCGGGTGGGCCCACGCCGCCAGGGTTCCCTGGCCGAGCTTGCGAGGCTAGGGCGGCGGTGGGGATTAGCCGAAGTACTTCGGCAGGGTCGCCTCGTGGGCTTCGCGGAGTGCGTCGAGGCTCATGGTCTCGACGCCGTTGATCTCCAGCGTGCCGCCCTCGGCATCCACCACACCGATCCGGACGTGCGCGAAGCCGCGGGCGGTGCACATGTCCGTAAAGCGGATTTCCTCCGAACGGGGCACAGCGACGACGGCGCGGCCCTGGGTCTCGGAGAACAGCGCCGTGAACAGGTCCACGCCGTCTCGGTCCAGGACGTCCTGCAGTGCGATCCGGGCGCCCACGCCGTAGCGCAGGGACGACTCCACGAGGGCCGCCGCGAGGCCGCCTTCGGAGAGGTCGTGGGCGGAATCCACCATGCCGTCGCGGGAGGCGTTGATCAGGATCTGCCCCAGTTCGCGCTCGGCTTCCAGGTCAACCTTGGGCGGCAGGCCGCCGAGGTGTCCGCGCATGTTGGACCATTCCGAACCGTCCAGCTCTGCCGCCGTCGTGCCCAGCAGATAGATGGCCTGGCCGTCTTCCTTCCAGCCCGACGGCGTGCGGCGGGCGACGTCGTCGAACTTGCCCAGCACCGCCACCACGGGGGAGGGGTGGATGGGGGTGGTCCCGGTCTGGTTGTACAGCGAGACGTTGCCGCCGGTGACCGGGATGCCCAGCACCATGCAGGCGTCGGACAGGCCGCGGATGGCTTCGGCCAGCTGCCACATGACGTCGGGATCCTCGGGGGAGCCGAAGTTCAGGCAGTCGCTGACGGCCATCGGCACGGCGCCGGAGGTGGCGACGTTGCGGTAGGCCTCGGCCAGCGCCAACTGCGCGCCGTGGTACGGGTCGAGGTAGGTGTAGCGGCCGTTGGCATCGGTGGCCAGGGCCACGCCCAGGCCGGTTTCCTCGTCCACCCGGACCACGCCGGCGTCGTCCGGGAACGCCATGGCGGTGTTGCCGCCGACGTAGCGGTCGTACTGCTTGGTGATCCAGGACTTGTCGCACATGTTCGGCGAGGCGACGAGTTCGGTGATCGCTGCGGCCAGGTCCGCGGGGGCGGAGGGGCGGCCGGTGTCCTGCACGGAGCCGGTGAAGGAGTCGGCCTGGACGGCGTCCTGCCATTCGGGGCGGGCGTACGGGCGGTCGTAGACCGGCCCGTCGTGGGCCACGGTGCGGGGGTCGACGTCGACAATCACGTCGCCTTCCCACGTGATGATCAGGCGGCCGGTGTCGGTCACCTCGCCCAGCCAGGAGTACTCCACGGCCCACTTGTCCATGACCGCTTCGAACGCGGCGATGTTCTCGGGGGTGACCACGGCCATCATGCGTTCCTGCGACTCGGACATCAGGATTTCGCCCGGGGTCAGGGTGGGGTCGCGCAGCAGGACCGAGGTCAGCTCGACCTCCATGCCGCCGTCACCGTTGGAGGCGAGCTCGGACGTGGCGCAGGAAATGCCTGCAGCGCCAAGGTCCTGGATGCCCTCAACCAGGGAACCCTTGAACAGCTCCAGGCAGCACTCGATCAGGACCTTCTCGGCGAACGGGTCGCCCACCTGGACCGCAGGGCGCTTGGAGGGCTTGGTGTCATCGAAGGACTCCGAGGCCAGCACGGAGGCGCCGCCGATGCCGTCGCCGCCGGTGCGGGCGCCGAACAGCACCACCTTGTTGCCCTTGCCGGACGCGTTGGCGAGGCGGATGTCCTCGTGGCGCATCACGCCGACGGCGAGTGCGTTGACCAGCGGGTTGCCCTGGTACACGGAGTCGAAGACCATTTCGCCGCCGATGTTGGGCAGGCCCAGCGAGTTGCCGTAGCCGCCGATCCCGGCGACGGCGCCGTGCATGACGCGGGCGGTGTCCGGGTGGTCAATGGCGCCGAAGCGCAGCGGATCCATCACCGCTACCGGGCGGGCGCCCATGGAGATGATGTCGCGGACGATCCCGCCGATGCCGGTTGCGGCGCCCTGGTAGGGCTCCACGAACGACGGCGAGTTGTGGGACTCGATCTTGAACGTCACGGCCCAGCCGTCGCCCAGGTTGGTGACACCGGCGTTTTCGCCGATGCCAACGAGCATGTCCTTCTTCATTTCCTCGGTCACCTTGTCGCCGAACTGGCGCAGGTGGTTCTTCGAGGACTTGTAGGAGCAGTGTTCGCTCCACATCACCGAGTACATGGCGAGTTCCGCGCCGGTGGGGCGGCGGCCCAGGACCTTCACCACCTCGTCGAACTCGTTCTGCTTCAGGCCCAGTTCGGCCCAGGGGAGCTCGGTGTCCGGCGTTTTGGCCGCGTGCTCGACCGTGTCGATGTTGAACTTCCGGGTGGTCTCCGCGGGCGCCGCCACTGCGGGTGTCTCCGTCATTTGTTGTCTCCCACGATTTTGTTCAGGACAGAGGTGAAGAACCCGAGGCCTTCGGTGCCGGAGCCGAGTTCGGGGCCGAAGCCGGCCTCCACAGCGTGCTCGGGGTGCGGCATGAGGCCCACCACATTGCCTGCGGCGTTGGAGATGCCGGCGATGTCGCGGCGGGAGCCGTTCGGGTTGAAGCCGACATAGCGGAACACGACGCGGCCTTCCGCCTCGAGCGCATCCAGCGTCTTCTCGTCGGCGATGTACTGGCCGTCCTGGTTCTTCAGCGGCACAGTGATTTCCTGGCCGGCGGCGTAGTCCCCGGTCCAGGCCGTCGTGTTGTTCTCCACGCGCAGGACCTGGTCCCGGCACATGAACTTCAGATGATCGTTCTTGATCATGGAGCCGGGCAGCAGGTGCGACTCGGTCAGGATCTGGAAACCGTTGCAGATGCCCAGCACGGGCAGCCTGGCATCGGAATTGGCGGCGTCGATGATCTTGGACATCAGCGGCGCGAAGCGGGCGATGGCGCCGGCGCGAAGGTAGTCGCCGTAGGAGAAACCGCCGGGAATCACGACGGCGTCAACGTCGCCCAGGGTGGTGCCGGCGTGCCAGAGCTCCACCGGGGTGGCGCCGGCCAGCCGGACCGCACGGGCGGCGTCGCGGTCGTCCAAGGTGCCGGGGAAGGTGACGACGCCGATCTTCGCACCAGTGAGCCTGGGGTGCGCAGCGACGGCGACAGCCTCGCCGATCAGGGGTAGTTCAGTCATCTCAGGCCTCAACGACCTCGACGTTGACGACGTCCTCGATCACCGGGTTGGACAGCAGGGTCTCCGCGGCGTCGCGGGCCTGTGCCAGGATCTCCTCGGTCACCTCGCCGTCGACCGTGAGTTCAAAGCGCTTGCCCTGGCGGACAGAGCTGAAAGCGGTGAAGCCCAGCCGGGGCAGAGCACCGACGATGGCCTTCCCTTGCGGGTCCAGAATCTCGGGCTTGGGCATGACGTCGACAACGATCCGGGGCATCCGGCAACTCCTGTGCGTGAGCGTTGGGTAAGGGCGCAGCGGAGTGGTGCCGTCTCACGCCGATCCGCTGTGTGTTGAGGACTGCTTTGTGAACACAACGTGAAAGGGCGCTCCGCGAGCTTGCATGCCCATTCTACCGGCCCCGGAGCGTCCGGCCGTATTCGGGCTGGGAGTGTGAACCCGGCCGCATGGGCACGTCCTTGAACTGGAGAAATGCCGCGGCCGGGGCGCCTGCGGCCTATGGTCCGGGCTGCCGCGGGTCAGTAGGATGTGCGCATGGCTGAGAAACCGAAATCCGTGGTGTTGTCTGTTGTGGCTGTCGCAGTGTTCGCCGGGCTGGGCCGGATGGTGCTGCAGAAGATCAAGGCCGACCGTGCGGCGAGGGCAAGCAAGGTGGCCGGTCCCCTGGATGAGAAGACCCGTGCATGGATCAGCGACGTCGTCCGGACCCCGCGAAAGTAGGCCGGCGGTAGCCGCCAGCTGGCCAGTGGTGGGCCGTCGGGCGGTTCGCGTCCTCCGGCGCTGGGGCGCCGCAGGGGGTACGTGCCAGCTCGGGCCGGCCGCCCCAATTGACGCAGTTCAGCGGCGCCGGCATCGCATCATGTCGTGTCGCGTGACAAATTTCAAAAACCTCGTTGTGGTCTATGTCATATCTCGCTCTCAGTCTGTACTGTATGAATCGGCTGGTATCCGTCGGGGCAGGCCGGGCGACCGCCCAGTGAGTTCCCGCCAGTCCGCTGGGCCCGGCATTGAACCGGGCCGTTCCTTTACGAAAGGTTCGAACACTCGTGACATCACCAGGAAAGAGCTTCCTTCGAAGCGGGGGACTACGGAGGGCCGCGGCACTGACCCTGGGCCTGCCGGTTCTTCTGTCCAGCATCGCGATCGCCCCCGCCAACGCGGCCCCGGCGCAAGGCCCGGCAGTAGCCGGCGTCGCACAGAAGAATGTTGATCCGAACAACTACAAGGACGGCCGCTACATTGTGGTCCTGGCGGAAAAGCCGTCCGCAACGTACGACGGCGGGACGGCAGGCTTGGCGGCCACCAAGCCTGCGGCCGGCAAGAAGCTGGATGCCAGCAGGGCTGAAGTCAAGCAGTACAAGGCGCACCTGGAACAGAAGCAGGCCCAGGTGGCCGGCCAGCAGGGCGTCAAGATGCAGCGCCAGTTCACGGCAGCGCTCAACGGCTTCAGCGCCACGCTGACGGCGGACCAGGCCGTGAAGCTGGCCAAGAACCCCTCGGTCCTGCTGGTCGCGCCGGACACGGAGAACGCACCCGACTACTCCAGCACCGACTTCCTCAAGCTCAGCGGGCCCAACGGTACGTGGAACACCAAGTTCGGCGGCAAAGACGCTGCCGGCAAGGGCGTCGTGGTCGGTGTTATCGACACCGGGTACACTCCGTCCAGCGCCTACTTCGCCGGCCAGGCGGTCAAGCCGCTCACCGGAGATCCCGTTGTTGGCGTGCCGTACCGCAACGCGGACGGCAAGATCCAGATGCTTAAATCCGACGGCGAACTCTTCACGGGCGAGTGCCAGACCGGTACCGACTTCGACGGCACCGCCTGCAACTCCAAGGTCCTGAGCGCCCGCTACTTCGGCGACGCCTTCGCGGAAACTGTCCCGCCGGAAGACTGGGCTCCGGGCGAACGGCTGTCTCCCGTCGACGCTGACAGCCACGGAACCCACACCGCCAGCACGGCTGCCGGAAACGCCGACGTCGAAGCCACGGTTGACGGCCGGAGCTTTGGCCAGACCAGCGGCATCGCGCCGGCCGCGAAACTGTCCATCTACAAGGTCTGCTGGGAAGACAACGATCCCAACTCCGGCGGCTGCTACTCGTCAGCGGCCATCGATGCCGTCAACCAGGCCATCATGGACGGCGTGGACGTCCTGAACTACTCGATCTCCGGCGCCACGGACACCACCACGGACCCGGTCTCCATGGCATTCCTTTCCGCCGCGTCGGCAGGCATCTTCGTCGCCGTCTCCGCCGGCAACTCCGGCCCGACCGCCAGCACCGTCAACCACGGCGCACCCTGGCTGACCACGGTCGCCGCCACCAGCTTCTCGCAGGAACTGCAGGGAACCGTCGAGTTCTCCGACGGCAGCAAATACCGCGGCGCCAGCATCATGAACAGCCAGGTATCCAACGCCGGCGTTGTGCTGGCAGCCAACGCAGCAGCCGCCGGGAGCACCAGCCCGGCCTTGTGCGGCGACGGCTCGCTGGATCCGGCAAAGATCGCCGGCAAGGTTGTGGTCTGCGACCGCGGCGTCGTTGACCGAGTCGCAAAGAGCGCCGAGGTCAAGCGCGGCGGCGGCGTCGGCATGATCCTCGTCAACCTGACCAACTCCTCGCTGGACACGGACAAGCACGCGGTCCCCACCGTCCACGTGAACCCGCCCGCCACCGAGGCCATCAAGGCCAAGGTAGCCGCCAACCCGGCCATCACGGTTTCCCTGGTAAGCAAGGACACCACAGGCCTGCCCCTCGAGGCGCAGCCGCAGATCGCCGGGTTCTCCTCCCGCGGCCCGCTGCTGGCTGCCGGTTCCGACCTCCTGAAGCCCGACGTCGCGGCGCCCGGCGTGGCCGTGCTGGCCGGTGTTTCGCCGATCGGCACGGGCGGAGACAACTTCGGTTTCCTCTCCGGCACCTCCATGGCGTCCCCGCACGTGGCCGGCTTTGGCGCGCTGATCCTGGCCAAGAAGCCCATGTGGTCCCCGGCGACGGTCAAGTCCGCGATGATGACCACCACCAGCGACGTCAAGAACGCCGACGGTTCCAAGAACACCGATGTCTTTGCCACCGGTGCGGGCCAGGTGGACCCGGCACGCGTGCTGGATCCGGGCCTGGTCTACGACGCCACCACGGAGGACTACCTGGCGTTCGCCCGGGGCACGGGTTTCGATGTCAGGATCCCGGGGATCGGCACCATCAAGCCGCGGGACATGAACCTTCCCTCCTTCGCCCTGGGCAACCTGGCCGGGAAGATCGAGGTCACCCGCACGCTGACCGCCCTGACCCCGGGGGTCTACAAGGCCAAGTTCAATGTTCCCGGCATCAAGGTCAGCGTGACCCCGGCTGTTCTGAATTTCAGCGCCGCCGGTGAAAAGCGTTCGTTCAAGGTCTCCTTTGAGAACCAGGGCGCACCCCTGGGCAAGTTCGCGACCGGTTCGCTGACCTGGCAGGGCGCCAATAAGAACGTGGCGTCGCCGATCGCGGTCCGTCCGCAGTCGGCTGTGGCCTTGTCCGATGTCGCCTTCACCTCCCAGGGCGGCAGCGGTTCCGGCGCCATCAAGGTGGTCTCCGGCACCAACTCGCCCATCAACATGACCCTCGACGGTCTCTCGAAGGCCGACTCCACGGCCGTCGAACTCGTCCCGGGCCCGTTCACGGGCGGCCAGGATGCCTCGAACGTTGTCAAGAGTGTCCAGGTCGAGGCGGGATCCCCGCTGGCCAAGTTCTCGGTCATTTCCGCGGATCCGAACGCTGACTTCGACATGTACGTCATGACCCCGGAAGGCCCGCTGACGGTCGCGACGTCCTCGGCCAGCGAATCGGTGTCCATCCCCAACCCGTCCCCGGGCAAGTACACGATCTACGCCAACCTGTACGCCAGCCCGAACAACCAGCCCACCAAGGCCTCGGTCGACGCTGCCGTGCTGGGCAAGGTGGTGGGCAAGGCTTCGCTGAACCCGAACCCGCTGCGGCTCGCCAACGGCAAGGCCGGCAAGGTCACGCTGAACTGGGCAGGTCTGGAGACCGGGTCGTACATCGGCCGGGTCACCTTCGCCGGTGCCAGCGATCCCACGTTCGTCTCGGTCCTGGTATCCCCGGCGGGCGCCGTGGTGGTCCCGCCGACTTCGGAGGACCAGGACTCCAACGACGGTCCGGATGACAACGCCGATGGCGACACCGGTCACAAGGACAAGAAGGACAAGGGCAAGAAGGTGAAGCAGGAGCAGGGCAAGTTCCAGAACAGCGATCGGTCCTTCGCTTCGAACAACGCCATCTAGTGGATCCCAGCTAGGCAGAATCACCAAGAAACGGCAACGGCCGGCGGCACACACCGCCGGCCGTTGCCGTTTAATTCGCCGGGGCCAGGCGGCTGGTATGGGGCGCAGACCCGGGGAGACCGTGCCTGCACGGTCTAGGCCGCCGGGGCCAGGCGGCCCTTGCCCGGAAGCGTCAGATGGCGCCAGTGGACCCGGCTATGCCGCCGAGCAGCGGCGCCATGGCGCGCCAGCGGGCGATCTCGCAGCCGTCGGTCCGGCTGAAGCGGCTGTTGACCTCGCGTCCGAGGTACCAGCCGGTCACGACGGCGGTCTGCGGGCCGCCGTACTGCTGCGTGCACAGCCGCGGCGGCCCCGGCTTGGGGAAGAAGATGGCCTCGCCGTGGCGCCGGACGGCTTCGAGGGCGGCGGCCGGATCGGGCAGAGTGGATGCGGCGGAGGGGGCGCCGTCGCCGGCTTCCAGCCTGAAGGTGTATTCCGGGGCGCCGGGGGCCTCGGTGAGGCGGATGGTCAGATCGATGTCGTGAGGGTCGTGCCGGGCGTTTTGGGGGCTGGCTGGGTCTGTCATGTCGGTCCCTTCAGGCGGTTGTCCGGCTCCGGGTGCCGGCCTCCGGTGGTGGGGGCGGTCGCGGCCGCGGCGTTGAGCAGCGGCGTCAGCTCGTGCAGGAGCCGCTCCCGGAGTTGCTGGGACTCGGCCGCGAACGCCCGCTGATAGTCGACGTATTCGGCCTTGCCCTCCGGTGTCTCGATCCGGATGGCCGGGTACCCCCAGTCGGCGAGGTCATAGGGCGACGCCCGCATGTCCATGGCCCGGATCCGCCACGACAGTTCGAAGCAGTCCATGACCAGCTCGCTGGGCAGCAGCGGGGAAAGCTTGTAGGCCCACTTGTAGAGGTCCATGTTGGCATGCAGGCAGCCCGGTTGCTCCATGGCCCGCTGGTTCTCCCTGCTGGGAACCATGCTGTTCAGCGGAACGGCGTCCGGCGTATAGAAGCGGAAGGCGTCGAAGTGCGAACACCGGATCCGGTTCTCCTCCACCACCTCGTCGGTGCGCCCGGAGCCCAGCCGCAACTGCAGGTACTCGTGCCGGAGGTCGAATTTGTCCTGCCGGTAGACCATGGCCCACTCGTGCAGCCCGAAGCAGCCGAACTGGGCCGGCCGCGCGGCGGTCCCGCCGAGGATGATGCCGGCGAACTGCAGCGCCTCCCGTCGGTCCCTGAGGAAGGCGCCGACGTCGACAGTCACCGCCGGCGACTCTGCCGGCAGCCCGGCGGCCGCAAGTTGGGCGGCGTCGGCCGCGCGGTAATACTTCCATCCGGTCCGCGCCGCAGCCTCGGGGCCGGAGAGCACGACGCCGGCGCCCGGGTGCCAGCGCAGCAGCTGGCCGGGTTTTTGCGTGTAGTAGGTGAAGAGGAAGTCCTCCACTGGGTGTTTCCGGCCGGCGGAGCGCCGCTCGAGGTACGGATCCGCATAGCGGCGGACGCGTTGCTGGTGGGCGGCCTGGCGTGGCAGCCACTCTTCCTGCTGGAGGTGCAAGGGCTTAGCTCGCCCCGCCGGATGAGCCCAGAACATCCTTGGCGGCGTTCCAGGCGGCGATTTCACAGCCGTCCTTTTGGCTGTAGGTCGCCTGAACCTGATGTCCGTCCACGACGCCGGTGACCGTTGCCACCTCTGGGCCGCCGTAAATCGCCGGCTGTCCGGCCCCCTGCTGCACGGTCGCCTGCTGCGTGCAGATCCGGTCCTTGCCAGCCGGAACCGGGCTAAGGATGGCCGGGTTGTTCTTGATGGCGATGCATGCTGCGGCGGCGTTGGGATGCTGGCTTTCGGCCGCGGGAACCCCGTTTTGGCAGACGAGCGTTAAGTTGGTCGCGGTGCCGGTTTCGGTCGGCTTGATCATGATGGCGAGCTCGGCGTTGCCCTGTCCCGGGCCGGACGGCAGCGGGACAGCAGACGGTGACGGTGCCGGGGACGTCGTCTCTGTGTCCGGCGAAGGGGAGCCGGAAGGGGCTGTAGGCGCCGGGCTGGTGGGGGCGCCCGTCGTCGTGCCGGGGGAGGGGGACGGCGTGGGCCCGCCGTTCGGCGTGCAGGCGGCCAGTGCGGCCGCGGCCATTAGGACGGCCGCCAGGGCAAGTGCCGGGCGGCCCGATTGCGTGCGCATCAGCAGTCCTCCTCTTTTTTGCCCAGTCTACCGCCGGGGCGCGTTGTCCGGGCCTGGCCGTGTGGCCGCGATCAGGTCCATCATGGACGTGTGCAGCTGGCCGACCTGTTCACGGGTCAACTTCAGCCGGGCCATCATGATGCCAGGGACTTCGGTGGCCTGCTCTCTAAGGGCGGCTCCGCGCGGCGTCAGCCGGACGTCCAGGGTGCGCTCGTTTCCTTCCATCCGCTGGCGGGTGATGAAACCGGCAGTTTCGAGGCGGCGCAGCAGCGGCGAGATGGTTGCCGGCTCCTGGGCCAGCGCGTCGCTGATGTCACGGACCGACCGTGGGCTCGCTTCCCAAAGGCACAACATGACGAGGTACTGCGGGTGCGTCAGGCCGAGCTTGTCCAGGACGGGTTTGTAGGCGCCCACCACGCTTCGGGAGGCCACCGTCAGGGCGAAGCAGAGCTGTTGTTCCAAGAGGAGGTCGTCCTGTGCTGCCTGGGCGTCCTGCATTGCCTGTAGGTCATGCACGCCCGGCGCGGCGTGCCGGTCCTGGATTGCTGGGGTTCTTTCGGTCACACCGTCTCCTTCAAATGATTAGTGCACTAATGATTAGCGTACACTGGAAGCATTGTCTTGTTCCCAGGAAAGGATAGTCATGGCCAAGGAAAACGCCGTCGAGAGATTCATGCGGGCCACCGGGAAGTTCCGGGCCGTGTTCGGCCCGGCCAACCGCAGTTCACTCGGCCACGAGATGACCGACCAGAACAGGCGGCTTCTGGCGATGCGGCAGGCTGAAACTGAACAGTGGGAGACCTTGCACCGCCCCGACGGCAGCACCTATGTGGTGCCCCGAAACCCTGACGACAAGTCCCTGCGCTAGGTCCCTTTTCGCGGCACCCCACCCGGGTCATTTCTCGCCGTCGGGCGTAAAATGAGGGCACTGACACACCGCAGTGCAGCATCCTGAACCACCCGGGACGAGGAAAGGGGGTGGGACTAGTGACACGTGCTGTCAGGGCTTTCATGGAAAAGACCGACAAGCTAAGGCTCCTGTTCGGGCCCGCAAATCGGGGCGATACGGCGGCGCCTGTAGTTCACAAGCACGACGACTTCGAGCACGCCTCGGAAGACGACCTGGCAGGGTTCGAGGTCGAGACGGATGACCAGGGGCACCACTACGCTGTCCGTAAAACGGATCTCGGGAAAGAAGAGATCTGACGAGGCCTGCTGCGCCCATCCCGCCGGTGCCGGGATCCCGGGTGCCGGGGGCATCCGGGCGGCGGCGTTTCACGCGGTTGCGTGGAACGCGGCCCGAAACGTGGGGTTGCGGCCGAAGGCGGGGGAACGCGGCCGCAGGCCGGCGGAGATGGGAAAGGGAGCGGCAAGCGCCGCTCCCTTTCCCATCTCTATGCCGTCGGGGTTCCCGCCCGGGCGCTTGGTGCGGCTAGCGGCCGGTGCCGCCGTAGACCGTGGCTTCGTCCTCGCTGTCGAGGTCAAACGCCCTGTGGATGGCGCGGACAGCGTCGTCGAGCAGGTCCGCGTGGGTGACCACGGAGATGCGGATCTCCGAGGTGGAAATCATGTTGATGTTGATTCCGGCCTCAGAGAGGGCCGCGAAGAAGCGCGCGGACACTCCGGGGTGCGAGCGCATGCCGGCGCCGATCAGCGAGAGCTTGCCGATCTTCTCGTTGTATTCGATGCTCTCGAAGCCGATCCGTTCCTGCGCGGCGTGCAGGGCGGCCAGGGCTTCCGCACCCTCGACGATCGGGAGCGTGAAGGAGATGTCGGTCCGGCCCGTGCCATGGGTGGAGACGTTCTGGACGATCATGTCGATGTTCGAGTGGGCGTCCGCGATGACTTGGAAGATCGCCGCAGCCTTGCCGGGGATATCCGGTACGCCGACCACCGTGACTTTGGCTTCGGAACGATCGTGTGCAACACCGGAGATGATTGGCTGCTCCAAGGCAACTCCCTCTTGAGTCGTGATCTTGTCGTCGGCGCCTGGCAGGACCCAGGTGCCTTCGTTCTGGCTGAATGAGGATCGGACGTGCAACGGTACACCGAAGCGGCGGGCATATTCGACGCAACGCAGATGCAGAATCTTAGCGCCGGATGCGGCCAGTTCCAGCATTTCCTCGCTGGAAATGCGGTCGATCTTCTTGGCGGACGCGACGACGCGCGGGTCGGCCGTGTAGACGCCATCGACGTCTGTGAAGATCTCGCACACATCGGCGTCGAGCGCCGCGGCGAGGGCGACCGCCGTTGTGTCCGAACCGCCTCGGCCGAGCGTCGTGATCTCGTTCGTTGTGTGGCTCATGCCCTGGAATCCGGCCACAATCGCGATGTGCCCCTTGTCCAGGGCGGTGCGGATGCGGTGGGGGTCGACGTCGATGATCCGGGCCTTGCCGTGGATGCCGTCGGTGATCATGCCGGCCTGGGAACCCGTGAAGGACTGGGCCGAGGCGCCGAATTTGTTGATGGCCATGGCCAGCAGCGCCATGGAGATGCGCTCCCCGGCGGAGAGGAGCATGTCCATTTCGCGGGCCGGGGCGGAATCGGTCACCTGGCCGGCAAGGTCAAGGAGCTCATCGGTGGTGTCGCCCATGGCAGAGACCACCACCACCACCTCGTCGCCGGCGTTCTGGGCGTCCACGACCCTGCGGGCGACGCGCTTGATGCCCGCCGCGTCCGCCACCGAGGACCCGCCAAATTTCTTCACGACAAGGTGCTTGGTGGCGGCGGCCGAGACGGGCAGCGTCTGCGGCTGCGATCCGGGCTGGATTTCGGTAGTGGGCAAACTCATTCGCGCACCCTCACTGGAGCATCGGGGTTTCTGAGCCAGGCAACCAAACGGCGCGACGGCGTAACTTCTCACCCCAGTTTATCGCCGTGCCGCCCGCGCCGTTGAATTGTGACCGAATGGCAGACACGCCGGGCCTGTCTCCACTGGACATGCCCCCGTGCTCCCGCTGCCGGCTGCCACGAGTGGACATGCGCTCCCGTTCCACGGGACATGCTCATTCTTGGCGGGCAGGAGTGGGCATGGAGGGGTTGTGTCCATTCCTGGATGCGGACGCGGGACATGCCCGGTGGTGGGGCAGGGGAGAGTGCGCAAGTGAGTGCGGGCCAGCCAAGGCCTTCGCGGGACATGCTCCCCGCTGCCGGCTGCGAGTGGATATGCGCTCCCGTTCCGCGGGACATGCTCATTTTTGGCGGGCAGGAGTGGGCATGGAGGCATTGTGTCCATTCGTGGATGGGGCGGGGGACATGTCCGGTGGTGGAGCAGGAGAGAGGGAGTGCGGGAGTGCGGGCAGCCAAGGCCTTCGCTGGACATGCTCCCCGCTGCCGGCTGGGACTGGGCATGCTCTCCCGTGCCGCGGGGCATGCTCATTATTGACGGGCAGGAGTTGGCATGAGGGGATTATGTCCATTTGTGCGCGCGGGGGCGGGGTATGTCCGCTGGGCCGGGCGCGGGGGCGGGGCGTGTCCGCTGGGCCGGGCGCGGGGGCGGGGCGTGTCCGCTGGGCCGGGCGCGGGGCGGGGGAACCACGACACTGGTCCGCGGCACTGCCACCGGGCCAACAGCCAGACGAGTGCAGCTAGCCCCGCTCCAGCCGGTAGCGCCAGGACGGCAGCTGCTTCCCCGCCGTGTCCTCGGCAACGGGGAAGTAGTGGTCCTTCCGGAAGCCCAGGCCCTCCAGCAGCCTGCGCGAGGGGAGGTTGGGCTCGTAGACCCCCGCAAAAATGGTCTCGCTGCCGCGGGCGCGGAAAAGCCAGTCGACCAAGGCGCCGGCGGCCTCCCGGCCAAGGCCGAGCCCGTGTTGGTCCGGGTGCAGGACGTAGCCCAGACTGGCTGCCTCTGCCGGAATCCGGCCGGGCGCCGGGGGCTCCTCCGTATTCCAGGTCCGGCCATCCCCAACTACTTCACCGGTGGCCCGGAGCTCGATCGCCCAGCCGAAGTGAAACCACTCGGCAGTGGAGGCCGCCGCGGCCGTCAGCGCCTGCTCGAGCCGTTTGCGGTTCTGCGCCCGGGTGAGCGGACCGTGCGATAGGTAGCGCGTCGCCGCCGGATGGGCGCGGAACCGGAAGAGGGCGCCGGCGTCGTCCGCTGTCAACGGACGCAGCAGCAAACGCTCGGTGAGGAGCGGGGCCGGGGCATCGCTGCCAGTGGCTGCCACGAGTCCGTCAGCTCAGCGCGTTGCGGCGGCCCTCGAAGGCCCGGCCGAGCGTGACCTCGTCGGCGTATTCCAGGTCCCCACCTACGGGCAGGCCGGAAGCGAGCCGGGTGACGGCGATGCCAATCGACTTCAGCATCCGGGCAAGATACGTCGCGGTGGCCTCGCCCTCCAGGTTGGGGTCGGTGGCGATGATGATTTCCTGGATGGCGCCGTCGTTGAGCCGGGTCAGCAGCTCACGGATCCGGAGCTGTTCCGGACCGATGCCGGCAATGGGATTAATCGCGCCGCCCAGCACGTGGTACCTGCCGCGGAAGGACCGCGTGCGCTCCACCGCCAGGACGTCCTTGGATTCCTCGACGACGCAGATCACCGAGGGATCCCGGCGCGGGTCGCGGCAGATGTTGCACAGTTCCTGCTCCGTCACGTTTCCGCACACCGTGCAGAACTTGACCCGTTCCTTCACGGAGGTGATGGCATCGACGAGCCGTTTCATGTCCTGGGGATCCGCCTCGAGGATGTGGAAGGCCAGCCGCTGCGCTGACTTGGGCCCCACCCCGGGAAGGCGTCCGAGCTCGTCGATCAGCTCTTGAACTGCGCCTTCGTACACAATGTCCTCGTTCGTTTGGGGTGGTGCCGGGGCGAGCCGGCATTGGGTCTGCTAGAAGCGGGGCGGCAGCGGGCTTCCATCCAGGGAGCGCTCCTCGACCAGTTTCCCGCCCAGAATACGCTCGACGGCGGCGCGGCCGAAGACACCCGATTCCTCGATCGTTTCGTCGTCGGCGCTGGGGATGTCCTGCACGTACACGGTGGTGGCGGCAGCGCGGGTGGGGGCTTTCGCCCGCCCGGCCTCGGCTTCGGGACTGTTCGACAGCCGCTGGTACAGGCTTTGCCGGCCAGTCGGGGCGTCGGCCTCGGGAGCGGCGGTCACCGCAACAGCCTCCGCGACGGCCGCGGCGGCAGCGGCAGCCACGCGCGGAGCAACGGACTCCGCGACGGCCGGCATCGGAGCCGCCGCAGCACGGGCAGGGTGATCGGCGGTCAGCCCGGACGGCGAGGACACAACGCCTGCGTACTCGGGGATCTGTGCCGCCGCCGGTTCGTAGTGCACCGCTGCCGGTGCCGGCTCGGGCTCGGGGGCTGCGGGCTCGGCACCGGGAGCCGTGTACCGGCCGAGGTTCGAATCGGTGCCGACCGTCCAGACCCCGGGTGACTGCTCGACGGCGCGGGCCCACGCGTCGGCCGCCGGGTCCTGGCCTGCGTGCGGTGTCCCGGCCGGGGAACCGGCGGCCTTGGATGTCCGGGAAGTCGGGGATTTGCGGGCTGGAGCTGCTGCCGCGGGCTCGGGGCGGCGCGGCGTAGCAGCGGGTGAAGGGTCCCAGTCCATGGGCGGTTCTTCGTCCAGCGGCGGGGCGTCCTCGTCCCGGGGCGGTCCCCAGTCGTCATCAGGGTCGGCATAGGAACCCGAAGCCTCCGAGGGCCCGCCCGTTTCGAGGGCAGGCTCGGCCGGGCGAACCTCAGCCTGGTCGGCAGGGGAAGGCGCCTGGGTTTCCGCTACCGGCGGGGCCTTGGGAGCCTCGGCCGTGGGAGCCGGCATGGCCCCTGTGGAGGCCGACATGGTTGGCGTCACCGGCGGTGCGGTGGCGGGGACGTGCGTCGGGGTCGGCGCCTCCGCGGCGATGCCGTCAGCGGGTTCGTTGGCCGGAACTGTGGGCGGCTGGGGTGCCGGGCTCAGGCCCCAGGCGACGTCCGCCGACGTTGCCGTCGTGGCTGCCGGAGTCTCCGGGCTAGCCAGCGCTTTTGGGTTTGGCTCAGAGCTCGCTGGGCTGTTGTTGCCGCCGGCCACGGCCCGGATCTGGCAATCGATGCCGATCGTCTTGTGGATCGCCTGCCGGAGGTTGTCGGCGTGGTCGGCCCGGCCGAAGGCCCCCGCCAGCCCCGTGGTGGTGAACGCCAGAGTCAGGACGTGGTCCTCGAAATGGCCGACCTGGGCATTGGGTTCCACCAGTGCCCAGGTGCTGCGTTTGATCTTGGTGAGCGTTTGCAGGACTTCGGGCCACGCGCGGCGCAGAACCTCGACGTCGGCTCCAGGGCCGGCGGCAGGACCGGGCGCCGGGCTGGGAACCGCGGCAGGTGCCCGGCCGGCTTCGGCGGGCTCGGGGCGTGCAGGGGCGGCCGATGCAGGGACGGACGGTGCTGGAGCGGTCGGGGCAGTCTGGGATGTGGCTTCCCGTGCGGGTTCGGCTGACGGGGCCGCGGCCGGGGCAGTCTCTGCCGGGGTCAGAACGGACGGAAGCGCGGCGGAGGGAACTGGCGCGGGTCGGCCAGCCGCCGCTGGTTCGTCTACCGGCCAGTCGCTGGTGCTGACCCGCGGTGCCGTCAGCGGTTCCCGCGCAGGCTCGTCGCGCCGGGCGGGAGCGGGCCCGGGGGCCGTGGCCGGCGGCTGCTCGGCCGGCGGCAGGGTGGATGCGGCAGTGGCGGTAGCCGGGGACGCAGGCGACGGCGCAGCGGGCATCTGGGCAGCAGGCGGCTGGGGAGAAGCCGTCTGCTCGGGGCGCGAAGGCGAAACGGCGGCAGGTGCGGGAGCACTGGCGAGGGGAGCTCCGACGTCGTTCCCGGCGTAGTTCAACCGCCGCTCGACGCGGTCGATCCGGGCCGCGATGCCGCGCTCGGTCTGCTCGGAGCTGGGCAGCAGGATGCGGGCGCACAGCAGTTCCAGGTGCAGGCGCGGCGAGGTGGCCCCGGTCATGTCCGTGAGCGCGGTGTTGGTGACGTCGGCCGCGCGGGAGAGCTCGGCCGCCCCGAGGTTGTGCGCCTGGTTCTGCAGGCGCGCGATCTGGTCCGCCGGCATGCCGCGGAGGATGGACTGGGCGCTTTCTGGCATTGCCTGGACGATGATGAGGTCGCGGAAGCGTTCCAGCAGGTCTTCGACGAAGCGGCGCGGATCGTGCCCGGTCTGGATGACCCGGTCCACAGCGCGGAACACCGTGGCCGAATCCGACGCGGCGACGGCCTCGACGACGTCGTCCAGCAGGGAGGCGTGCGTGTAGCCGAGCAGGGCGACCGCGAGCTCGTAGTCCAGGCCGTTAAGTCCGGCGCCGGCCATGAGCTGGTCCAGCACGGAGAGGGAGTCGCGCACCGAGCCCCCGCCCGCGCGGATGACGAGCGAGAGCACGCCGGGCGCCACGGGGACGTTCTCTTGTGTGCAGAGCAGCTCCAGATACGCCATGAGCGGCTCCGGCGGCACCAGCCGGAAGGGGTAGTGGTGCGTGCGGGAGCGGATGGTGCCGATGACCTTGTCCGGCTCCGTGGTGGCGAAGATGAACTTGATGTGTTCCGGCGGTTCTTCGACGATCTTGAGCAGGGCGTTGAATCCGGCCGACGTGACCATGTGGGCTTCGTCGATGATGAAGATTTTGTAGCGGTCCCGGACCGGGGCGTAAGTGGCCCGTTCGCGGAGATCGCGGGCGTCGTCCACGCCGCCGTGGCTGGCGGCGTCGATCTCGATGACATCGAGGGAGCCCGAGCCGCCGCGGGCGAGTTCGACACAGCTGGGGCACTTGCCGCACGGGGTGTCCGTGGGGCCCTCGGCGCAGTTCAGGCAGCGGGCCAGGATGCGGGCCGACGTGGTCTTGCCGCAGCCGCGGGGGCCGGAAAAGAGGTAGGCGTGGTTGACGCGGTTCTTGCGCAGGGCCGTCATCAGCGGCTCGGTGACATGCTCCTGCCCGATAACGTCCGCGAACGAATCGGGGCGGTATCGACGGTAGAGAGCGGTAGTAACAGTCACAGATAAACCCTACCAATCGGCACAGACATAAAAGACCCCTCATGCACCCGCCAGAGCCCGCTTACCCTTGCTACCTTCCGGTCCTGGGGGAGTTCAACAGGATGACGCCACATGAGGGGCCGTCAGCAATATTACCTGACGATTGGGTGTGCCTCGAATTGACCGGGTTTGGCCCCTCATCCTCGCCGGGACATGCCCATTTTTCGCGGGCAGGGCAGGGCTATTTGGGATTATGTCCAGCCCCGGTGCGGGCCGCGGGACATGTCCCGTGGTGGGGCGGGGGAGCGTAGGGTATGCCCATTTTTCGCAGGCGGGACGGCGGAGTCGGAGAGGTGGGCGGTGCTGGGGGTTGTGTCCAGCCCTGGGGCCGGCTGCGGGGCATGTCCCGTGGTGGGGCGGGGGAGCGTGGGGTATGCCCATTTTTCGCGGCCAGGACTGGGCTATTTGGGATTATGTCCAGCCTTCGGGCCGGAGGCGGGGCATGTCCCGTGGTGGGGCGGGGGAGTGTGGGGCATGCCCATTTTTCGCGGGCGGGACGGCGGAGTCGGAGAGGTGGGCGGTGCTGGGGGTTGTGTCCAGTACTCGTGCGGGCCGTGGGGCATGTCCCGTGGCGGGGTGTGGGAGCGTCGGACATGCCCATTTTTCGCGGCCAGGACTGGGCTATGTAGGACTATGTCCAGCCTTCGCGCCGGATGCGGGGCATGTCCCGTGGCGGGGTGTGGGAGCGTCGGACATGCCCATTTTTCGCGGCCAGGACTGGGCTATTTGGGACTATGTCCAGCCTTCGCAAGCAGGAGGGGGCATGTGCCCCGGGAAAGCCCTGGTCCGGGGCGGGGAGGGCCCAATTGGGCGAAGCTGGAAAGTTCAGGTATTCTAGTATCTGCTTTTGATTCAGAAGCAACTGGAGAATTCGCCTAGCGGCCTATGGCGCACGCCTGGAACGCGTGTTGGGTTAACGCCCTCGGGGGTTCAAATCCCCCATTCTCCGCGGTTGGCCCCGGTCCTCGGACCGGGGCCTTTTTGCGTCTCCCTGCCTGTGCATCCTCCTGAGATTTTGGCCCAAAGTGCGTCCGCGGCCGGGCCCGGTCCTTCGCCGGGCACCCGCCGCCGGGCCTGGTCCTTCGCTCGGCACCTAACGTCTCCGCCGGCCCCGGTCCGAGATCGGCACCAACGCCCCCGCCGGCCCCGAACGCCCCCCGGCCCCGATCCGCGCCGCCTCGGCCCCCGCCCCAGCCCAACGGTCCAGGCTCAGGCCGTGTACCCCAGCCGGCGCAGGCGGGTCCGGGCAGCCTGCTCGCTCGGACCCATTTGGCCCAGCGCAAGATGCACCACCCCGAGCGTCACCCGGGTGGCCAGGGATACCGGCAGCGGAACCGGGCCCAGCCGCGCGGTCCGCAGGCCCAGCAGCTCGCGGTACCTGGGTTCGAGGCTTGTTACGGCGGCCGCGAACAGCACCCGGTAGCCAGGCCTGAGCGCGGGGTGGAGGGGCGGGTCCCGAATGAACGCCACCGTCTCGGTGACCCGTTCGTCGCAACGGAGCTCGCCGTCGTCGTACCAGCGGTCCAGCTGCTGCCGCATTTCCGCTTCGCTCAACGGTGGCGCCTCCACGCCCATCAGCCTGCCGGCTTGGGCCCACTCGCGCACATAGGCATCAGGTCCGCCAGGAATCGGCCGACCCCATAGTTTGTGGGCGGAGAGGAAGGCATCGGTGAAGGCAATATGAACCCAGCGGAGCAGTTCGGGATCGTTGGCCGCGTAGCTGCGCCGGATGCCGTGGCCGTCCACGAATTCTCCCCGTACCGTCCGGTGCAGCCGCAGCACCCAATCCGACGCCGCCCTGGCTGTATCCGTGGAGCCATAGGAGACCGTAAAGATCCAGCGGATAGTGCCCGCCAACCGGCCCAGAGGGTCTTCGCGGAAACGGGAGTGATCGTGGACTCCGGCCAAGGCGCCGGGGTGGAGCGCCTGCATCAGCAGTGCCCGGATTCCCGCCACGATGGTTGGCATGTCCCCGTGCACGGCCCAAACTGCCGAGCCAGGCAAGTGGTAGCCGGCGTCGTCCCCCTCGGCAAGGCGCGGCACCCACGCGGGCACGGAATCGCGCGATCCGGTGAACGTTTGTTTGAGTTCGGCCTGCCATTCCCTCAGGACATTACGCATCCTCTATTCTTACCCGGCTCAGCGATGCCCGGCACCTGTAACTCCGCGGTGGACTACTGGGCCGCCACCGGCCAGCTACTGGGGATATCCGTGGATCTCCGATTCGTACGGCAAAAGGAGTACGCGGACGGTTCACAGACCCGGCCGTGTGTGGTCACATAGGGAGGTGAGTTCGTGAAGATTGGGGTCTTGCGGACAGATTGCGGGAGTCACATCGTGGGAAAACACTGGGGAAACTCATCGAGTGAGCAGTCAGCAAGGTCACGGACCATTGCCGTGCGTTGCGTGTCCGGAGGTCTGTGCCTGTCTCTGGCCGTTCTGGCATTCGGTGGCTTTCAGGGGCTGAGCGCGCACGCGCCGTACGGGGCGCCCTCCGCCGTGCCGACCGCCGCCATGCCGCCCGCCGGCGCCGTCGGGCCCGAGGCCCTGGACCCGCTGGCCCACTCCGGGGCGACCGCTGCCTCCGGGACTCTCGGCACGGTCACCGCCGACGCCCAGGCGCTTCTGGCCTTCAGCCGGAGCACCGTGGACACCGTCACCCGGCAAGGAGTGCGTGGCGAGCTTAACGTGGCCAAGGCGACCCTGAGCCGGCCCGCGGCCGGTTTCCTTATGGCCCCGCTGGAATCGCTCGTGCCATCGTCCCCCTTCGGGCTGCGAACCAGCCCCCTGACGGGACACGCAGGCGAGTTCCACTGGGGCCAGGACTTCGCGGCGCCCTGCGGCACGCGGGTCTACTCCGCCGACGCCGGTGTGGTGAGGGCCGTGGGGTGGCACCCGTGGGGCGGCGGCAACCGGGTGGAAATCGACCACGGCAACGGTCTCATCACCACGTACAACCACCTGGAGGCGATCGCGGTCAAGAAGGGCGACTCCGTGCGGGTGGGGGAAGTCATTGCCCGAGTGGGGACCACCGGATCCTCCACCGGCTGCCACCTTCATTTCGAAACGATCCTCAACGGCTCCCACACTAATCCGCGGGACTGGACGCTGCTCCCCATCACGCAGGTGGACCAGCTCGGCCCGATCGACATGACCAGCTACGCACCCGACGCCGGCAAGGCAACCAACACAGGGATTGGCTGGGCGATTCCTGTCCGGGAGGACCTGACCCACGTGGTGGCCGGCGGCGTACAGGAACAACCCGCCGCGGTGGCCGCCAAGCCGCCAGCGAGCGCCTCACCTGCAGCTACCGAAGCCGCCGCCGACTCACCGTCAGCAACGCCTCCCGCCACACCGACGCCGACACCGTCCGGCACTGCCCCCGCGAAGCCGACACCGTCGCCGTCCGGCACCCCTCCTGCGACCCCGACGCCGACCGGAACCGCTCCCGCGACGCCTTCGCCGACCGGTACTACTCCCGCGACGCCGACGCCGTCGGCAACTTCCTCCGCTCCCGCGAAGCCGACGCCGTCGGCAACTCCCTCCGCGACCCCAACGCCCACCCCGACGCCGTCGGCAACTGCCCCCGCGACCCCAACGCCCACCCCAACCCCGACGGGAACTACCCCCGCCAAGCCGTCAGCTCCGGCGCCGGTCATACCGTCGGTAACACCGACGCCCTCCGCGCCCGCATCAGCCTCCGCGACCGCGACAGAGGCTGCGGGCAGTACAGCTCCCGCAGCGCCGCCCAGTCGACCCCTTGCGCCGGCCCCGATCACTGTGCAGCCAGCCCCTGTCACGGCGACAGCTGATAAGCCGAAGCCAACGGCGGCGACGCAGTCGGCCACAACAGCTGTGACAACAAAGGCCTCGCCCACGCCCACGGCAACGCCAAGCCGCTAGCCGCCGCGAAGCCCGTCCACGCCCGGCGTCCATCCACTCACGTCGTCCACCAGCCTGCGACGGGTCCAGGCCACCGGCCCAGCGCCGCGTCCGGGATGCGCACCCATACCCATACGCCTCGGTGCCGAATAATGGGGGAACCAGTTACCAACCCCTGCTCCGGACCACCGACATCGCGAGGACTCGCCCCATGACAGCTCTGCACTCCATTCCCCTGACCCTCATTGACGGGACCGAGACCGATTTTGGCCGGTTCAGGGGAGAGACGGTCCTGGTGGTCAACGTGGCGTCCGAGTGCGGTTTCACGCCCCAATACGCAGGACTCGAGGCACTGCACAACAAGTTCCGCGGCCAAGGCTTCCAGGTCCTCGGCGTCCCCTGCAATCAGTTCGCCGGGCAGGAGCCCGGCGGCGACGCCGAGATCGCCGAGTTCTGCCAGCGCAACTTCGGCGTGACCTTCCCCCTGACGGCCAAGGCCAACGTCCGCGGAAAGAACCAGCACCCGCTCTACGCAGAGCTCACCAAGTTCAAGAACGGACTCCTGCCCGGCCTGGTGAAGTGGAACTTCGAGAAGTTCCTCGTGAACCGCGACGGCGAGGTCATCGCCCGCTTTGCGCCCACCGTGGAGCCGGACTCACCGGAGATCATCGAAGCTGTTCAGTCCGCCTTGGACTAGAACAGCCCGCCCGGATATACGCATCCCCGGCCTCTATCCCTCAGCATGCTTACCCCCTAGACTGGCCGCACCCTCCGACATTCCGGGCACATCCACGGCGCAGTCACCCCTGACGGCCGCCTTCGGTAGTGCGGCCGAAGTGTCCGTGCGGAGGGCGCATCAAACAACTTCGTCAATCACAGCAGGGCCCCGTGCGGGTCCGTGAACGCAGGAGGAATGAGATGACAGGGAACAAAGCTGTTGCCTACAAGGGGCCGGGAAAAGTCGAGCTGATAGACATTGACTACCCCACCTTTGAACTCAAGGACGGCCCGGGGGTCAACCCCGCCAATGTCGGCCGGCAGGTGCGCCACGGCGCCATCATCAAGACCGTTGCCACGAACATCTGCGGCTCGGACCAGCACATGGTCCGAGGGCGCACCACGGCCCCCACTGACCTGGTGCTTGGGCACGAGATCACCGGCGAAGTAGTGGAAGTGGGACCGGACGTTGAATTCATCAAAGTGGGGGACATCTGCTCCGTCCCGTTCAACATCGCCTGCGGGCGCTGCCGGAACTGCAAGGAACGCAAGACGGGCATCTGCCTGAACGTTAACCCCGACCGGCCGGGCAGCGCCTACGGCTATGTGGACATGGGCGGCTGGGTCGGCGGCCAGGCCAACTACGTTCTGGTGCCGTACGCCGACTGGAACCTGTTGAAGTTCCCTGACAAGGACCGGGCCCTTGAAAAAATCATGGACCTGGCCATGCTCTCGGACATCTTCCCGACCGGATTCCATGGCGCGGTCACCGCAGGCGTCGGCCCCGGCTCCACTGTGTACATCGCCGGGGCGGGCCCCGTAGGCCTGGCCGCGGCGACCAGCGCGCACCTGCTGGGTGCCGCCGTCGTGATTGTGGGCGATCTGAACGCGGACCGTTTGGCACAGGCGCGCAGCTTCGGCTGCGAGACCGTTGACTTGACCAAGGGCGGCCCGGCGGAGCAAATCGAGCAGATCCTCGGCGTCCCGGAAGTCGACTCCGGCGTTGATGCGGTGGGGTTCGAGGCAAGGGGCCATGGTGCCGGAGCCCAGGAGGCCCCGGCAACTGTCCTGAACTCCCTGATGGAAGTGACAGCCGCCGGCGGCGCCCTCGGCATCCCCGGGCTCTACGTCACCGGCGATCCGGGCGGGATAGACGAGGCAGCGCGGAAAGGCTCGCTGTCCCTCAGCCTCGGAACGGGCTGGGCAAAGTCGCTGAGCTTCACCACGGGACAGTGTCCGGTCATGAAATACAACCGGCAGCTGATGATGGCAATCCTGCACGACAAGGTACACATCGCCAAGAACGTCAACGCGAAGGCCATTGCCCTGGAGGACGCGCCGAAGGGGTACGCCGAATTCGACGCCGGCGCGGCGACGAAGTTCGTACTCAACCCGAACGGCTACCTGAGTTAGCGCAAAACCCTGTACCCGACGGCACTGCCCGTCCCGCCCCGCTGAGCTGGGGTTTCGGCAGTGCCGCCGGGCGGCGGCGCCCCCGCATATTCCTGCGGGAGCATATGAGGGCATGCCACCTGTTAACGCATGATTTTCCAATATGCCTGTCCCAGTTTTTACATTGTTTGCCCAATGTCTGGTTGGATAGTTCTTACTGAGAGGGACACTGGAGGCACCGCTTCCACCCAACCAAGAAGGTAGCAATGGAGCGCATCGAGGCCGAGCACCCCCGGCCACGTCATTTCCTACTTCACCTGAGCGACCCCCACTTGCTGGGGGGTCCGCAACCCCTGCACGGCGTCGTGGACAGCGAAGCCCTGCTCCGGCAGCTCTTCGAGGAGGTCCAGGCCTCGGGGGCCCGCCCCGAAGCGGTGATCTTCACGGGGGACCTCGCTGATCTCGGGGAACCGGAAGCCTATGCCAAGCTCCGCGCTATCGTGGATCCGGCGTGCAGGGCCATGGGGGCGAAGGTCATCTGGGCGATGGGCAACCACGACAACAGGGCCAATTTCCGGGCCGGGCTCTTGGACCAGGCCGACAACGACGCCCCGGTGGACCACAGCTACTTCGTCAACGGGCTGCGCATCATCACCCTGGACACCTCTGTGCCCGGCTTCCACCATGGCGAACTGAGTCAGGACCAGCTGGATTGGCTCGCTGCTGAACTGGCCACCCCGGCCCCGGACGGGACCATCCTGGCCTTGCACCATCCGCCGGTGCCGTCCGTGCTGGACTTGGCCGTGCTCGTGGAGCTGCGGGGCCAGTCGGCGCTGGCCGGCGTCCTGCGCAACTCCGATGTCCGCGCCATTCTGGGCGGCCACCTGCACTACTCGACCACCGCCACATTCGCCGGCATCCCCGTGTCCGTGGCCTCAGCCACCTGCTACACCCAGGACCTGAACGTTCCCGTGGGCGGCACCCGCGGCCGCGACGGCGGGCAGGCGTTCAACCTGGTCCATGTCTACGAACACACGATCGTGCACTCCGTGGCGCTGCTGGGCGATACGCCGGCCGTCGGCGAGCTTGTCACTCCTGCGGAAGCCCAGCGCCGGCTCGCCGCCGCGGGGATTTCGATCCCGGAGAAGGCCAAACTCGAGGCCCCCGCCCGGACGGCGGCGCACCCCAAGTTCACCACCCTGAACTGATACAGGCGCCGCCTGGCGTCGTTACGCCCTGACCGGCGCGGCGCCAGCTTCGGTCACGTTTCGTTACTTCTCCCAGGGCGCCTTGATGGGGTAGTACTTCTCCAGGAAGTCCGTGACCAGCTCGGCGCGCTCTTCCGCCGGGACCTCCGGGAAGCTGCCGTCGTTGAGGCAGAAGAAGTCCATGTTCCGCTTGGCAAGGAGCTTGGGCAGGTAGTTCAGGCCCGCCCGCGCCGTGGTGTCCACATATCTCACCTTGGCAGCCGTCTGGGTCACGGCCCGGCCCGTGAGCAGCGCGTAGTAGTGGTAGAACGAATTGGTCACGGAGATGTTGTCCGCGGCCCGGAACGTGCTTGCGGCGGTCTTGGCAAACTCGGCCGGGAACTCCTGTTCCATCTGCTCCACCACGCTGCGCCGCAGCGGGGCAGCCGTGTGCTCCAGGTGCCGGGTGGTGATGCGGCCGAAGCGGTTCCAGAGCAGCTTGCGGTTGACCCGGGCGGCGTTCTCAAAGCCGCTGCGTTCGGCGTCATTGTCGCCCAGCCCAATCCGGGTCTCAGCCTCGATGAACTTCGTGATGCCGCCGGGGGTGAAGAACATGTCCGGTCCCACGGCTCGGCCGAAGAACATGTCGTCGTTCGAATACAGGAAGTGCTCGGAGAGTCCCTCGATGTGGTGCAGCTGGCACTCCACGGCCTGCGAATTGTGCGTGGGCAGAACCGACGTGTCGGCGAAAAACTCTTCGCTGCGGACGATTGTCACGCCTGGGTGCTCCGCTAGCCATGACGGCGTGGGGGAGTCCGTGGCGATGAAGATCCGGCGGATCCACGGCGCAAACATGTACACCGAGCGCAGGGCGTACTTGAGCTCGTCGATCTGGCGGAAACGGGCTTCGTGGTCATCTCCCTCGCCCACCACCACTCCCTCCATGCGGGCACGGCGGGCCGCGATGTACTCGGGGGAGCTGCCGTCAACCCATGAGAACACCAGGTCGACGTCGAAGCTGATGTCGCTGGCATGGTCCGCGAACATGTTCTCGATGGTGGGCCACGTGTGGCCGTAGCGTTCCACGGTGCCGCGCACCGCGTCCTGGGCCAGCATGGTGCGGCGCGTCAGGGAATTCTCGATCGGCAGGATCAGCTGGTCGCCTTCGAAGCTCCACAGCTCCAGCTGGACGCCGGCGGAAGCGCCGAATTCAAAGCCGCCCTCCGGTTCCACCCTGGGCCGGTACAGCCGGAAGATCCGGGACTGCCGGTTCGGCGACAGCTCGCCGTCGGCCACCAGCACGGAGGACTTCTTCTTGGCGTCCACGCTCATGGAATAGAACGGCTCGTCGCGGCACGCTTCCACGAGGGCGTCGCGGAGTTCCTTGCGGTCTTTCCAGTCGACCGCGATCACCGGGCGGTGGTTGTTGCCGCGGACCAGCAGGTAGTTGAGGCCCGCGTCGGCCAGGACGGAACGCAGGAACATCAGGTCCTCGACCATGGCCTGGTACGGCGTTCGGTTCTCGTTGATCAGCGCGTAGCGGCCGCGGCGACGGACAACATCGGAGCGGGTCCGGAATCTGGCGACGGCGGCCGCCGACGTGATCTCGGCGTGGGCGTCCGCGGATGCCTGGCTGCCATAGTAAATCTCGTCTTGGATCGCTGCTTCGGTAATGTCTGAGCTCCCGCTTCTTTGAGTGCGTTGGTGTCTCCTTGCATGATAACGCGGGCCTCAAAATTGCCGCGGAAAACCGGCCGGCACCCGGGTGCATGACGACGGAATGTGACGGCGGATTGTGACGACGGCGGAACGGGCCTCAGCCGGTGACGACGGCCAGCCAGTGGTGCAGGAAGGCGCCGCCGGCGTCGTCGTGGATGACGTCCTCGGCGAGCCCCAGATCGGCAGCCGTGAGCACCTCGTAGGGTTTGACCGGGATGCCGTCCGCGGGCCGGACGTCCACGTGCTTCACGGCGTGATCGTTGTGGTGCAGCCAGTCGGCCATGGCGTAGTCCGTGCGGGAATCGCCCACCGTGCGCCAGGCCTGCGGCGTGATGCCCTGGGCGGCCAGGAACTCCACGGCCCGGCTCGCGCCCAGGTCCTTGCCGAGCCGGACCGATTCGATGTCGGTGGAGATGATGGTCGGATCGACGCGGTAGTCGACCTGGTCATCAGAATTGGGGACGTGGTGGTCCAGCCGCACCACGCCGAGCCCGTGCTGGGCCATGAGGCCCATGGCGTCGGCGTCGAAGAGTTCCTGCTCGGCCAGGTAGTCAGAGCTGGCGACGGCAATGTGCTGTTCCACGGAAACCATGGCCCGCTTGGTTTCGTCGTAGAACATGTGGGCGGAGTAGTCCTCGGCGACCAGCCGGCGGACGTCGTCGCCGAAGGCCTGCGGGATGGCGAGCTCACGGTCCACGTGGACCGGGCCGGGGCCTTCCGCGGTGTAGCTGAACCAGACGGCGCCCTTCTCGCAAATGGCGTGGATGAGGGTACCGGCGGGCATGCCGGCAGCGATCATCGGTTCCATGACCTGCTCGCGGATGAAGGCGTCGGACCGTCCCGTGTTGAAGATGACCGGCACGCCGGCGGCGGCCAGGGCCACCAGGTCCGCGATGATGCCGGGCTGCACAACGCGGGTGACCGGACTCGCGACCGGACCGTCGACGTCGAGCAGCAGCGCCAGCACGGGGGCCGACGGCGACGGAACAGGGGCAGTCTCGGGTGAACTCATGTGGCCATTCTGTCAGCAGCGCGGAACGTTTGCGTGAACTGTGCAGAAGATCGACTGCCCGGCGCTGGATGTGCGCTGGATGTGCGCTGTTGTGATAAGAGAGCGCATCATGTGACAGATGGTTACTCTTTGGCCACAACCTCACGCCGCCCGTGGACTTTGATTCCTTCGGGCGTCCAAGTTCCCTAGGCTGGCATGGTGATATTCAAAGCTGTGGGCGAGGGACGCCCGTACCCCGACCATGGTTACACCACGCCCAAGGACTGGGCGGCCCTGCCGCCGCGTCCGGTCCGGCTTGATGAGCTGGTGACCACTAAGCGCACCCTGGACCTGGAAGCCCTGCTGGCCGAGGACTCCACGTTTTTCGGAGACCTCTTCCCGCACGTCGTGGAATACCGCGGCGTCCTTTACCTTGAAGACGGCCTGCACCGGGCAGTCCGCACAGCATTGCACCAGCGCACCGCAATTCACGCGCGGGTCCTCGTGATAAATGGCTAGGAAACCGCGAGACCTCAAAATTCTGCACGGGCACCGCGTCATCAGTGGCTCCGAACTGCGGGCCACGTTCGTGGAGCAGGAAGATACCGCAGACAACCCCGTCCGGCTGCGACGCAGGATCCTGCACGGCGTGGTCCTGCTGATGCTGGTTGGCATGATCGCGGCGGCGATCTTTGTGGCCCTCGCCATCATGAACGGCCAGATCAAGCTTCCCGCGACGGCGGAGCGGAGCAAGGCGGCAGTGTCGCTGTGTCCGAAGGCCACTTACGACTACATGCCGCCGGGTAAGGTCCACGTCAACATCTACAACTCCACGAGCCGGCCGGGACTGGCCCGGACCGTGGCCGATCAGCTCGCTGCCCGGAAGTTCCTCGTGGGTGCCGTGGGGAACACCACGTCGAGCTACCGCGGGGTGGCGCTGATCGTCTCCGGTGCCGCCGGCCAGTCGGCCGCCTTCAGTGTCCAGCGCAACGTGCCCGGGTCGGACTATGTCCAGGACGGCCGGACGGACCCAAGCGTGGACGTCATCGTTACCGGCGACTTCAAGGCACTGGCCAAGCCGGAACTCGTGGACCAGACGCCGGGCCAGCTCAGCTGCCCTCGCGAGGACCGGCGCATCGTGGATGACTCCACGGTGCCCATCACGCCGACGGCCACGCCGGCGGTCTCGCCGACGGCGGCGGGCTAGGGCACGCAGCCAGGGAGCCGCAGCTTAGCTGGCGGCGCGCTCCGGTGACGGGTCCGAAAGCCGCAGCTCAGCCGGCGGCGCGGACCGGGCGGCCGGCGTCGTCGAACCTGGCCCCGGCCCCCAGCTGGATGAACCGCACCGTCCGCGCCAGCCGCGCCTCGGCCTCGGCGTCCTGGCCCGCGCCGTCGCCCCGGGCCGCGCTCGAGGAGAGCGTGCCGTGGATGAGCTGGGCGAGCTGGGCGATGTCCGACTCGGGCAGGTAGCCCTGGGCCATGCCGTCGCGCAGGATGCCCCGGAGGAGCACGCTGAGCTCGCCCACATGGTCCGCGAGTTTGGCGAACGACGACGGCGAGAGCACCGCCGCCATGGCCGGCCCCGGCGGCAGATGGCGCCGGCTCAGGTCCTCCACCTGGGCCCGGACGTACACGGCCAGTCGCTCCACCGGGTTCTCCAGCGCATCGAGCGATTCGCGCAAGTCCAGCAGGAACCGCTCCGTCTCGTCCAGGGCGTAGGCGATCAGGAGCTCTTCGATGTCCGCGTAGTAGTTATAGACGGCGGTCCGGCCGATCTGAGCGTGGCGCGCGACGTCGGTCATGGTCAGGCCGGGCAGCCCGTGGGTGAACAGCAGCTCCCCGAACGCGGTCAGGATGCGTCGCTGGGTCTCGGCACGTTGGGCGGCGTTGCTGGCGGCCGAAATCCTGGGCATACGGACACTTTAGCGCGATCTGTCACTAAAGCGGCCGGGTGGCGGACTGTGACACGGCCGGCGCGGCATCGGCGCGCAACCTGAAGCACGGCGGCGCTGCGCCGGACACTGTGGGTTGCCGGCGCACGTACGCCGACTGGCGGCCGCCCCGTCGTCGGGGTGGCCGCCAGTTCAATGCGCTCTTGGTCTTAGTGCTCCGCTTCCGCGGCAGCCTTCTTGGCGCTTTTCTCGGCGTCCTTCTCGGCGCGCAGAGCATCCGTCTCGTGCTGTTCTTCGGCTTTTTCCTGGTGGATGACCTCTGCGAACAGCTTCTCCATCTCCTTGGCCACGCCGGCGGCTGAGGCCGGGTTCTGGCCGGTCACCAGCCGATCGTCAACCGCCACCTTCTCCTCAAAGACACCAGCGGAGACGTGGGTGGCGCCCTGTTCCTCAAGCCGGTCTGCCAAAAAGAACGGGATGACCTTGTCCTTCCCCGCGGCAACCTCCTCGTCGTTGGTGAAGGCAGCCACCTTCCGGCCCTCGACGAGGCGAAGCCCGTTCTTCAATTCCACGTTCAGCAGGCCGGCCGGTCCATGGCAGACCGCGCCCACCAGGCCGCCGGCGTTGTAGACGCTGGCCACCAGATTCTGCAAACCTTCGCTGTCCGGGAAGTCCCACATGGTGCCGTGGC
The DNA here is from genome assembly GCF_042788715.1 of Arthrobacter sp. NPDC056886. Classification (NCBI taxonomy): domain Bacteria; kingdom Bacillati; phylum Actinomycetota; class Actinomycetes; order Micrococcales; family Micrococcaceae; genus Arthrobacter; species Arthrobacter sp. NPDC056886. Next base: position 228,623 of record NZ_JBHUBT010000009.1, on the reverse strand, counting down.
CGCCCACGAGATAGACGGCGTCGTACTGGTCGGGATCAACGACGTCGACGCGGGCCGTGTTGTAGAGACCGGCGCGCGTGGTCTCGTCCTCCGTGAAGGCGACCTGGATGGGGTCTTTTGAGTCCACCGCGTCGCGCGGGGGCTGGCCGCCCTGGATGGACGCAAAGTCGACGAAATGCCCGGAGTCTTTGAAGACCTTCCAGGGATGTGCGGCCTCGGCCACGTTGTAGCCGGTCTTCTCGCCGGTATCGCCGATCTCGGAAACGCTAGTCAGTACCATGAGGATTTTCTTCATGAGGTGCTCCTTTCGTCCAACTTCCACCCTACGCCCAGCCCAATTAACCCTGGAGGAGCCCGGCGCGGCGCAGCCAGGCCTCGACAGGCGGTCCGGCGTCCCGGGTTTCCTCGCCCCGCACCGCGAGCCCTTCGCCGATAGTCGCCCCCGGGCAGGAGCGGGCGTAGTCTCGTTCGGTGGTGCCGAGCCCGCTCATGGCGTGCGTGGTGACGGGGTGGACTGTTTTGCCGGTGAAGTCGTAGCTCTCGGCGAATGTCGCCATGATCATCGGCGCCCTGACGTTCCAGATCCCGCTGGCCAGCAGCACGGTGTCGTACTGCTCGATCGCGGGCAGCGGCGAGGCAATGGCCGGGCGGGCGTTGCCGTCCTGCTCGCGGACGTTGCGTACGACGGTCGCGTCGTAGCCGTTGGGGTAGGGGTCGGCGGCCTCGATGCGGTGCAGGTCGCACGCGATGAGGTTGCCGATCATGCCTGCCAGCACCTCGGTGTTGCCGACGACGAGGTTGGAGCGGCCGCCGTAATGGTAGTTCTCCCCGGCGCGTGAGAAGTAGGCAAGCAGGACCCGCCGGCCTTCCCCGGCCTCTGGCGTGTCCTGCATGGACGGAGAAGTGGCCTTGTCTTGGGAGGGCATGGGGCGTTCCGTTCTTCCGCGGCGCAGCCTGATGTTCCGGCCGTGATCATGGCCGCGCCTAGACCGCTCACGGCCGAACGCAGGACGGAGCGCCGGCTTATGGTCTCTGGGCTCGGGATCATCTGTCGGTCACCTGGACGGCAGGCTAGCCGATCCTGCGTCCGCCCAGCCAACCCACCATGGCGGGATCACGGTGGTCGAAGAAGAGGCTGGCGCCGGTATCCAGTGTGGCGATCTTGCCCAGTTGCTCCTCGGTGAGCTCGAAGTTGAAGACGTCGAGGTTCTGGGCCATCCGCTCCGGACGCACGGACTTGGGGATGACGACGACCTCGCGCTGGATGAGCCAGCGGAGCACCACCTGGGCGACGGATTTGCCGTGTGCCTCGGCGATGGCGCTGAGGACCGGATTGGTGAAGATGTTGTTCTTTCCCTCGGCGAATGGCCCCCAGGACTCGAGCTGGACGCCGCGTTCGCGCATCAGTGCCTGGTCGGCGGCGCGCTGGTGGAAGGGGTGGGTCTCAATCTGGTTGACGGCAGGGACGATCTCGTTGTGGTCGATCAGGTCGACAAGCCGGTCCGGGTGGAAATTCGACACACCGATCGCACGGACCAGGCCTTCCTTGTGGAGGTCCTGCATGGCCCGCCATTCACTGTAGTAGTCCCCGAGCGGCTGGTGGATCAGGTACAGGTCGAGGTAGTCCAGTCCCAGCCGGCTGAGTGAGTTTTCGAAGGCGAGCCTGGTGTCGTCCTGGACGCTGCCGGCCGGGGCGTGCTGGATCCACAGCTTGGTGGTGACGAAGAGCTCCTCGCGGGCGATTCCGCTCGCCTTGATTGCAGCGCCGACGGCCGCCTCGTTGCCGTAGGAGGCCGCCGTGTCCAGGTGCCGGTAACCGGCAGCGAGGGCTGCTTCGACGGCGGCCTGGGTTTCTGCGTCGGGGATCTGGAAGACGCCGAAGCCGAGGAGCGGCATCTGGACGCCGTTGTTGAGGGTGACGGTATTCATGGGATTCCTTGCAGGATGGGGAAACTGGACTGATTCCAGAAAACCAGCCAATTCTGCCGCGCGGGAGTGCCTGCTGTGCGGTGTACTGGCAGTTCCTGTTAGGCCGGGGCGGGCCGCCGTAGCGTAGAGGCCATGGAGAACAGTCAGGACGTCCGCGAGTTCCTCATGAGCCGGCGGTCGCGCATCACACCCGCCAAGGCCGGGCTGCCCGCCTACGGCGGGACAAGGAGAGTGGCCGGCCTCAAACGCGAGGAAGTGGCCATGCTGACCGGCGTCAGCACCGAATACTATGCCCGGCTCGAACGCGGAAACCTGCGGGGAGTCTCCGAGAGTGTCCTCGAATCCCTCGCCGCGGCCCTCCAGCTCGATGAGGCTGAACGGGCCCACCTGCTCGACCTCGCCAAGGCCGCCGCGCCATCGCGGGCATTAGAAAAGCGCCGGGTGCGGGCGGAACTGCGCCCCAGCGTTCATCGGATCCTGGCCGGGATGACAGGCACGCCCGCCTACGTCCGCAATTCACGCATGGACATCGTGGCCGCCAACAGCCTCTGCTTCGCCCTCTACGGGGGCATCCTCAGCCCCGACACCCTGCCCCTGAACCTCGCCCGGTTCATGTTCCTCGACCCACGAGCCCGGGACTTCTTTCTCGAATGGAACACCCTGGCAGATGACCTCGCCGCCGCCCTCCGCACCGAAGCAGGCCGCAACCCTCGCGACCGGGCCCTGAACAGCCTCATTGGTGATCTCGCCACCGGAAGCACGGAATTCTCGACCCGCTGGGCACGGCACAACGTCCGCTTCCACCGCTCAGCTACCAAGACACTGCACAACCCGCTGGTGGGCGACATCGAACTTACGGGCGATTCACTCGAACTCCCCGGCGAGGGACTGACCCTCATCGCCTACACCGCGGAACCGGGAAGCCATGCCCAGCAACAACTCGACTTCCTCACCAGCTGGAGTGCAACCGGAAAAAGCCCGGCCGAAGCGGCTCCAGCCAGCGCGCACACCTCAACCACCCAGCCACCCGAAGGCGAGTCGCGGGGCCGGCCATGAGCGCCACATGACGCTGCGAAAACGCCGATCGTTAGATCCCACGCCGTAGCAACTTAGGATTCGACGTCGGCCGCGGCAATGGCCTTGTCCGTGAGGATGGGCATCATCCCGAGTAGCGCGAGGGTCAGCATCCCCATGATGCCGAACATGACCTGCAGTCCCAGCCATTGGGCCAGCAGGCCGCCCGCTGCTGCGCCGAGCGGCATGGTGCCCCAAGCCAGCAGCCGGTAGGCGCTGTTGATTCTGCCCAGCAAGCGGTTGGGAGTAATGCGCTGCCGCAGGGATACGGTGATGACGTTCCACAGCACGATCAGAATGCCGCCAACAAAGAGGATTGGGCCAAGAACATAGGGGTTGTCGGTCAGGGCGGGCGCACCTACGAACAGCGTGACCCCGAAGACCGTGAGCGTCAGCGACTTCGACCGCCCCAGCCTGGCCTCCACCCATTCGGAGATGAACGAGCCGACGAAGGCGCCGAGAGCCGAAGTGGTCAAGAGCAGGCCGAACCCCACTTCGGACAGTTCCATTTCCGATGCCGGACCCACGGCAAACAGCACCAAGACCGCGAAGGCCGCGCTGGATGCGAAGTTGAACACCCCGGTCATCACCGCGAGCGTGCGAAGGATCTTCTGGTTCCAGAGGAACCGCAAACCCTCACCAATGTCGAATCGCAGTGTCGTCTTCTGCTCCCGCTCTATGCGAAAAGCCCCCGGGATCAGGAGCAGGCCACCGACGGCGGCAAGCCACAGGGCCGCTGGCACTGCAAGGCCCGCAACGACGCCGATAGCCACCAGCAGCCCGCCCAGCGGTGGGCCAATGAACTGGTTGGCGGTGAGCTCGACGGCGTAGAGCCGGCCGTTGGCGCGCGAGAGCTGATCCCTGTGCACCACCTGGGGAATGATCGACTGCGCGGAGGTGTCATAGAGCGTTTCGGCCACACCCACCATCAATGCCACTACGTACAGAGCCCAAATGGAGCCGAAATCCAGCAGGATGACGGCAACCAGCGCAGCGGGCAGCAGCGCACGGCTGAGGTTGGCCCACAACATGAGCTTGCGCCGATCCAGCCGGTCGGCCAGCGCTCCGGCAGTCAGGGCGAAGAGAAGCCAGGGAAGCGTCGCGGCGACGGTCAGCCCGGCAATCAGCGTGGGTGACTGGGTGAGCTGAATGGCCAGCAGCGGCAGCGCGATCTTGAAGACGCCGTCCGCGAGGTTGGACAGCCCGGATGAGGTCCATAGCTTCCAGTAGGACGCACCCAGGGGCGCGCGGCCCCGTTCCTTCACCTGCAAAGCGGGAACAGTCATACGTGAACCATTCCCTATTGATTGAGAAAATTCAAGGTGGTTGAGTCCAGTAAATCAGTTTGTAGGATGGGAACATGACGGACGCAGAGCAGACAAGCGCGAACAAGAAAAAACCTGTCGCGAGCGCCCGGGAAATTAAGGCGCTGGCCCATCCGCTGCGCTTGAGGATCCTGCGCCTATGCGGGCTCCACGAACTGACCAACAAGCAACTCGCCGACCGTCTGGACCAGGATCCGGGGACGATGCTCTATCACGTGCGGCAATTGCTTTCCACCGGCTTCCTTGAGCCTGCGGAGGTCCGCACGGGGCCCAGTGGTGCGCTGGAGAAGCCGTACCGTTCCACGGGCCGGTCTTGGAATCTGGACACAGCTCTGCGTGAAGCTGGTCCGGACGGTCCGCTGGCACCGATCGAGGCGTTTCGGGAAGAGCTGACGGAAGCAGGGCCGGATGCGCTTGCCAGCCTCTCACGCTTCGTTCTGCACCTCTCCGAGGAAGACGCTGAGGACCTCATTACGCGCATCGAAGCTGTGCTGAACGAATACACCGACAGCGATCGGCAGCGATCGGACCAGCCCGCATACGGCGGCATCTTTGTCCTGCACCGCTCGCCAGACTAGGCCGCAGCGAGGAGCCGCTTGGCCGCAGCCCTATTCGTAGATGGTGGGGAGGGCCGGCTCGCCGGGCTGCAGCCTGTCCACCACCCGGGGCAGTTCTGCCATGGAGGCCGTGTGCCGTTCCCGTGCCCGCGCCACCGCCTCCGGTCCGGTCCAGCCGGGAAGGATCTCTCCGTCCTTCATGAACTGCTGCAGGAGGGGGCGTCCGTTGGTGCCGGCGCCCGGCGGGTGGCCGACGCCGAGGACCTCGTGCGTGGCGGTGCCGCGGTCATTGAGGCGGCGCACGGCGAACTTGCGCCCGCCCATGTTGATCTTGTCCTTCGAGGTCTTCGCCACGGCAGTCAGCTCACCGGAGCCCCCGGCCCGGCTCACCAGCTTGTAGACCATCCCGGCCGTGGGCGCCCCGGATCCGGTCACCAGCGACGTGCCGATGCCATAGGAATCGGCCGGGGCAGACCGGAGCGCTGCGACCGAGAATTCATCCAGGTCCGAGGTCACCACGATCCTGGTGTGCGTATTGCCGAGGCTGTCCAGGAGTTCGCGGACCCAGCGCGCCTGGGCCACGAGGTCTCCGGAGTCCAGCCGGATCGCCCCGAGTTTGTCTCCGGCGAGGTCGACGGCGGCGCGGACCGCCGCTTCGACGTCGTACGTGTCCACGAGCAGCGTGGTGCCGGGTCCCAGCGAGGCCAGTTGCGCCGCGAAGGCCTCGCGCTCGGAGTCGTGGAGTAGGGTGAAAGAGTGGGCCGCGGTGCCGATGGTCCGGAGGCCATAACGCCGCCCGGCAGCCAGGTTGGACGTGCCGGAAAAGCCGGCGATCACGGCCGCGCGGGCCGCAGCGGCGGCAGCTTCCTCGTGGGTGCGGCGGGAGCCCATCTCAATGCAGGGCCTGCCGCCGGCGGCACTGATCATCCGGGACGCGGCCGCGGCGATGGCGCTGTCATGGTTCAGCACTGACAGGACGTAGGTTTCCAGGACACAGGCCTCGGCGAACGTCGATTCGACGATTAGGACGGGGGAGTGCGGGAAATACGCTTCACCCTCCGGATAGCCCCAGATGTCGCCGGAGAACTGGAAGGCGGCCAGCTGGTCCAGCGTGTCCTCATGGACCACGCCGGTGCTGCCCAGAAAATCGAGGTCGTCCTGCTCGAAGCGGAAATCCGCGATCCCCTCAAGGAGCCGGCCGGTGCCGGCTACTATGCCGTACCGACGCCCGGCCGGCAGCCCCCGGGCGAAGGCCTGGAAGACGGACCGGCGCTGTGCGGCCCCGGAGTGCAGAGCCGCCTGGAACATGGTCAGCTCATAGTGGTCGGTAAACAGGGAGGTCCGGCGTCCGTCCGGGCCGGCCGAAGTATCCATGCTCCACTCTAGGCCGGGCGTGGCCGCCTGGCCCCACGGGCTGCGTGGCCGCCAGGGCGGCGAGTTCGCCGGAATGCTTCGTGGTCGCGGGAAACTTCCGGCGAATTCGGACGATTGCGGCGAACTCGACGACGGCGGGCCGAGTTCGGGCTCAGACGGTGGGCTCAGACGGCGCAGCCGTCGGGCCCGCAGGCCCCGGAATCCGCGGGACCGGAATCCGCGCCGGGGGCCCCCGCGGCGGCTCCGGCATCGGCGGCGCCCACCATGACCAGCGGGTGGCTGTCCTGCCACGCCTGCTCGAGGGCCGCGCTGAAGGTCTCCGCGGGCTGGGCGCCCGAGAGCCCGAACTTCCGGTCAATCACGAAGAACGGGACGCCGCTGAGGCCCAGCGCGCGGGCCTCGGAGATGTCGTTGCGGACGGCGTCGGCGTAGGCGTCCGTGCTGAACAGTTCCGCCAGTTCGCCGGCGTCGAGCCCGAGGTCCAGACCCAGGGCGGTCAGGTACTCCTGGCTGCCGATGTCCTGACCGTGCTCGAAGTGGTCGCTGAGCAGGCGTTCCTTCGCGGCGTCCTGCTGGCCGTGGGCGGCGGCGAGGTGGATCAGCCGGTGGGCCGTGAAGCTGTTGGCCACCACGACGGCGTCGAACCGGTAGTTCAGCCCCTCACCCTTGGCCTGCGCCGCGACGTGCTCGAACATCTGCGTTACCTGCGACGGGGCCAGGCCCTTGCGGGTGCTCAGGTAGTCCAGTTCGGTGCCGTCGTAGTGCTCCGGGAGCGTGGGGTCCAGCTGGTAGCTGCGCCACTGCACCTCTACGGAATCGCGGTGCGGGAAGGCCGCGAGGGCGGTTTCGAATCGGCGTTTGCCGATGTAGCACCAGGGGCACGCGACGTCGGACCAGATCTCAATCTTCATGCCGGCAACAACCCCGGCGGCGCCGGGTCCATTCCCTTTGCGGCCTGTCGGCTTCGTCACGGTGTTACGGACCCAGCGTGCCTGAGTGCTCACAGCGCGACCGGGCGCTCCATCACGAAGTCGTGCTCCACGGTGTTGCCCAGCTGGAAGGACTTGGTGCCGACCTTGCGGAAGCCGGACTTTTCGTAAAACCGGATGGCCCGGGCATTCTGGCTGTTCACGCCGAGCCAGAGCCCGCGGGCGCCGGCCGCCGCGGCCGCCCCGATGCTGGCGTGCATCAGTTCGGCCGAGGCGCCGAGCCCGTGGTGCTCCGGGTGGACGTAACACTTGCTGAGCTCGGTGCACGGCAGTTCGCTCAGGACCGCGGCCACCTCCGGGTCCCGGGTGGGGCGGGCCACCAGCAGGCTGTAGCCGCGGAGGTCGCCGTCGGCGTCGATCACCAGCACCGTTACCGCTGGATCGGCCAGGTATGCCCGGAAATTGGCCTCGCTCAGGGTATTGGCCACGTGCGCCGCGATGTCCTCCGGCCGGGATTCCGGCGGGCACGCCAGCGGAAAGGTGATGGCCGCGAGTGCGGCCAGCCTCCCGGCGTCGTCCGCGATTGCTGTCCGAATCTGGTGCGTCATGGTGAATCTCCTGGCAAGGGCTGAAATTCTTCGCCGGCTGAGGCCGTCAAACCACGCCTCCCGCCGGCGCTAGCTGTCCAGAAGAGATTCTAGTGAGTGGTGGTCCCTATGCCCTGCAGGGCGCTCACAGGCCGCGCAGGAAAGCCAGGCCACTCTTGGCCAACTCGTCCTGGCTCGGTGCCAGCGGGCGCCAGATCGACGCAGCGACAGCAATGGCGGCGTTGTCGACCGTGAAACTTTCAATGTTGAGGGGCCCCGTGTAACCCACTTCATTCAGCACTTGCAAGAAGCCTTTCCAGTCGGTCTGGTCCCCACCGGGGGCGCCGCGGTCGTTCCCGCAGACTTGCACGTGCACCAGGTGTTCGCCGGCGGCCCGGACCGCCGCGGCTACCGAACGCTCCTCGATGTGAAGGTGGTAACTGTCCAGCGCGAGGCCGACGCCTTTCCCGAGCAGCGGCCCGAAAGCCTCAAGCGCCTGGTCCACCGTGTTTATCAGCGACGTTTCATACCTGTTCAGGGGCTCGATCCCCAGCACCACACCCGCCTCCTGGGCCAGGGCCGCGACCGGCTGGAGGTTTAGGCGCAGCTCCGCGTAGGCGTCCCGCCGCTGCTCCGGAGACATACGCCAGACCCGGCCGGTCTGGGCGTAGAAGGGTCCGCAGACAGTGGGGGAGCCGATGCTGCTGGCCATGGTGATGCAGGCTGCCAGGTAGGCTTGCGTTCTTTCCACGGAACCCGGATCCGTTGCCACCAGGTCCCGGCCCGGTGCCATTGCCCCCACCACAAACGGTTTAAGCCCGCTTGCCGCGAGGGAATCCAGCACCGCTTCGGGCGTGAAGTCGCCGTCGTTTTCCAGCGGGAGTTCGACGGCGTCAAACCCCAAAGCGGCGATTTTCGCCAGCAGTGCGGGCAGGTTGTTGTCCGTCAAGGGCGATTCCCACACCCAGGTACTGATTCCGGTCAGGCGCCTCACGCTGCCACCGTCCATCTGTCTTGTCCTGCCGCCGGTAGACGGCGGTCCCGCGGGAAGTTTCCGCGGGACCGCCGGGCCGCGTCAGGGCGAAATGTGTCAGGGCATCTGCCGTTTCTGCCAGACCTCCGGGTAGCCGGGCAGGTCCTCGCCGCCGAACTTGGCGTAGTGCCCGCTCGGCATGCCCTGGTTTCGCTGCAGCCACGTGTCCAGCTCGTCTGCCAGGATGGGCTTCTGCGGCAGAACCCATTCGGTCGGGATCTGCTCGCCCTTGAAGATCTTTTCCAAGGCCAGCAGCGGCGTCCGCCACTGGAAGTTGGAATAGACCGGGGCCATGGCAGTAATACCGGTTTGCTTCCACTTGGTCAGGAAGCTCATCTCATCCTCGCCGGTCATTACGGGCAGGGGCTTGCCGGCATCCTCGAAGGCCTCGAGGGCAGCCACCGCACCGTCTCCGGCGTCCATCCAAACTCCCTTGACGTCACCCGTGGCCAATTCATCGGAGATGATGTTCTTGATCTTGGTGGGGTCGGCGCCCGTGAAGTAGTCCTTGGCTTGGATTCCCTTTTCCGCGAAGATCTTCTTGGCGGCGGCCCAGCGGTGCTCCAGCACGTCCACTCCCGGGAGGATGCGAAGGGCCACCACCTTGTCCCCCGACTTAAGCTTGTCGCTCAGGAAAGTGGCGGTATCGATGCCCCAAGCAAATCCGCCGATCGGGTGGATGAACGTGGTGGCGCACTTCGTCTCCACACCGCGGTCAAACACCACCACGGGCTTGCCGGTCTGGCAGGCACGTTCGACAGCCTGGGTGAGGGCCGCGGTGGAATTGGGCGAAATGACGAACGCATCGCATTTTCCCTCAGCGATGAAATAATCGATGTCAGCAATTTGGGTGTTGTCGTTGTCCTTGGCATCCCGGGTTTCCATTGCGGAGATGACCCCGGAGCTCTGGAGCGCCTTGAGCTGCTGGTTCATGGTGATCCAGCCGGTCTGCCGCCACGGGTTGGAGATGGAGGCGTTTGCGAAGCAGACCTTTTTCGGTCCCTTGGCGGCGTATTTGGACGTGTCCGACATTGGGCCCGCAATGTACTGCAGGTAGGGCTGCTCCGGGCTCCCTTCAAAGGTTGCTGAGCGCTGCTTGTTCTGTGTGTCGTAGAGCGCCTGGTCGAACCAGTCTTTGCTTGCCGGGCTGCTTGTCGTCTGGGAGCCGGTGCCGGCTCCCGTCGTTTGGGTGACGGACGGCTCGGTGGTACATGCGGTCAGGGCCACCAGCGGCAGTGCTGCTGCGAGGGCGATCGTTCGGACAGAGTTATTGCGCATCAGATTCTTCCTCCTCCTTGTTCGGATTGTTCGGTGCCCTCGGCAGGCGTGGTTGTTGCGGCCAACTGGTGTTGTTCGTCATGGGCAGAAGCAGTGGCTCCCTTGCGTTTGCGCTGCCATGACTTGGATGCTGCGGCCACAGCAATGATGATGATGGCTCCCTGCACCGTGTCCCGCCAGGTTGCCTGGACTCCCATGAAGTTCAGGAGGGTGAACAGCGACTCCAGGGCGAACGCCCCGGCGGCGGCGGACAGCACCCATCCCCGCCCGCCTCCCAGCACAACGCCCCCGAGGACGACGGCGGTGATTGCCGTGAACTCGTAACCGCGGCCCACCGACGGGTGCACGCCCGCGTAACCCACGAGCAGAATGCCGGCCAGGGTGGCCGACAGCGACGACATCATGAAGGCCCGCGTCCGCACCCACCAGACGCGTGAGCCGGCCAATGCGGCTGCCGCAGGATTGTCCCCGACCGCGATAAGCATCCGGCCGAAGGGCCGGCGCATCAGTACGACCGCCGTGATCGCCACGGCGGTCAGGATAAGGACCGGGTAGGGAATGATGCCCAGAACCGGGACGTTTTGGATGCCGCCGCGCCCGATCTGCCGGAAGCTGTCTGCAGGGTTCCCTTGGGCCGCGCCGCCGGTCCAGTAGAGCACCAGCCCGAGCAGGGCCAGCATCATGCCCAGCGTGACAATGAAACTCGGGACCTGCAGCAGGGTGGTGATCAGTCCGTTCACCAGTCCGATGACGGCGCCCAGCACCAGCATCAGGACCAGGACAGGGATCACCTTGGCATCGTCCTGCCTGATCAGGTTGCCGGCGACGATGACCTGCATGGTCACGACGGATCCCATCGACAGATCGAATTCGCCGCCGACAATCACGAAGTACTGGCCGATGGCGGCGATTGCGATCGGAGCAGTCCTGCCGATGAACCGGATGAAGGAGCCAGGCTCTCCGAAGGACGGGTTCAACACGATGATGGCCGCCAAGAGGACGATCAGAAGGATGAAAATGGCTCCGCCGGGGGTACGCAGGGCGCGCACAAGCCGCTCGGAACGGCTGGCACGGTTCTGCTTGAGAATCGCGCTGTGCCCGGAGTCCAGCGCGGTACTCATGACCCCTCCGCGGCCATTGGCTGTGCGGCGGATGTTTCAGCGGAACCCTTCGCGGCGAACCGTTCCGGTCTGCTGACAATCCGGCGCTTGGCATAGACGGCGACAGCGACCACGATGACTACGCCCCTGACCACGTCCTTCAGGAACGGGTTGACCTGCATGACGGACATGATGTTGTCCAACATGGCGAAAATCAGAACGCCGCCGAGGGTTCCGGTGATGGTCCCCTTGCCGCCGGACAGCAGCGTGCCGCCGAGCACGACTGCGGCGATGGAGAGCAGATCGTAGCCGCCCTGGGAACCGACAGTAGGGCTGCCCACGCCCAGCCTGCTGGCTAGGAGCAGCCCTGCCATCCCCGCCAGCACTGAGCAGATGATGTGCGCCGTGATGACCGGCACGTCAACGCGGATTCCGGACGTGCGGGCCACGGCAATGTCACCTCCGACGGCGTACAGATGGTGCCCCACGCGTGTGCGGTGCAGGAGCAGCATGGCGAGGCCGGCGCAGGCCAGCATGATGATCGTGGAGATCGGAACCGGGCCGAGCCCAGTGGCTCCGACGAGGCGGAAGGCCAGCGGGGTCTCGCCGAAGCTGCCCTTGAAATTGGTGGCGAGGTAGCCGCTGATGATCAGCCCCACACCAAGCGTGGCGATGAATCCGTGCACGTTCAGGCGGGCAACGATGAGCCCGATGGCGAGCCCGATGACTGCAGCCGTCCCTAGGGTAAGCAGGACCCCGGACAAGACGTTGTCTGGGTTGTTGGCCATCACGCCGGCCGCGATGAGGCTGGCCAGGCTGGTGACATACGGAACTGAGAGATCCAGGCTGCCAGCCAGGATGACCAGTGTCTGGCCGATCGCGATGAAGCCCAGCACGCTGGTTCCGGTCAGGATGCTCGAGATATTTCCCGGGCTGAAGAAACTCCGCCCGACGGAGTTCACCAGCAACGCACCCAGGATGAGTGTCACCAGCGCCACCAGGTAGACGATCTGGGTGGAGGACAGTCTCTGGAAGAAGCCAGCTCGGCGTTTCATGCCTCTCCTTCAGGTGCGGTCCTGGCGCCGGTTCCCAGTTGGAGGATGGCTTCTTCCGACGTTCCGGCCGGCAGTTCACCGACGAGCCGTCCATCGCGCATCACAAGGATCCGGTCCGACATGCCGATGACTTCCGGGAGTTCGCTGGACACCATCAAGATGGCCTTGCCCTCCGCCGCGAGCTGGCGCATCAACCGATAGACCGCCACTTTGGCACCCACATCGATGCCACGGGTGGGTTCATCCAGCAGGACGAGCCGGGGCCGGATAGCCAGCCACTTGGCGAGGACCACTTTTTGCTGGTTACCGCCCGACAGGTACTGCACCTCCTGGTCCAGGTCGCGGGCTATGACCTCAAGGGACGAAAAAACGCCCGGAATTTCCGTCCTGACAGCTCCTGTGCGGCGCGGGAAAACCGACCGGATGACACTGAGTGCGTTATCCAGGATGGACTGGTTCAGGGTCAAGCCCTCCGCCTTGCGGTCCTCTGTGATCAGGGCCATCCGGGCCCCCACGGCTTGGCGCGGCGACTTAGGCCGCAGCTGCGCGCCGGCCATCTTCATCGTCCCGCGGGTGAAGGGTGCGGCGCCAAAGATGCCATGAAGCATTTCCGTGCGGCCGGACCCTTGAAGCCCTGCAAGGCCCACAATCTCACCCGGCCGAATGCTGAGGCTTATCCCGTCTAGCTGGCCGTTTCCGGCGCCCTGCAGCTCGAGGAGGGGCTTCTCCCCAACGCCGCCAACGTCCACGTCCTCCCGGGGGAGCTTGTCCGGGAAGAACGCCGAGATGGGACGGCCCACCATCAGCCGGACCAGCTGGGCGTCGTCGAGTTCGGATGTGGGCAGTGTACTGACCACCTTGCCGTCCTTTAGGACGGTGATGACGTCGCAGAGGTCGAACACTTCGCGCAGGCGGTGGGAGACATAGAGGATGGCCGTTCCACGTTCACTGAGGCGTGCCACGATCTGGTAGAGAAGATCAACTTCCGCCCCGGCCAGGGCCGCGGTGGGCTCGTCCATGGAGATGATCCGAGCATCGTAGCTGACGGCCTTCGCGATCTCCACGATCTGCTGCTCAGCCACCGACAGACTTCGCACCTGCCTGGTGGGCCGGATGGCGGTGATCCCCAGGGAATCGAGTAGCTCCGTTGTCTGGGAATTCATCAGCGCCGTGTTCACCAGCAGTCCGCGGCGCGGCTCCCGGCCCAGATAGATGTTCTCCGCCACCGTCCGGTCCGGCAGGAGGTTGAACTCCTGGAATACGGACGACAGTCCGGCTTCGTAGGCCTTGGTGGGGTGGCTGAAGCTAACCTCCCGGCCGTCCAGAAGCACGGTTCCGGCGTCGGGCTGGTACACCCCGGCCAGCACCTTCATCAGGGTGGACTTTCCGGCGCCGTTTTCCCCCACGAGGCCGTGCACCTGGCCCCGGTGAAGGCTTAGATGGGCATCCTCCAGTACGGGTACGCCGAAAAAACTCTTGGTCAGTCCGCGAACCTCCAGGATGGGAGGTGGTACGGGGGAGCCGGCAGGGAGCGCCTCGGAAGCAGACACGGCATCAGTTTCGCTGTGGTTCTCCATCGAGGCGTCCTCCAAGAGCTAACTGTTACAGGGCCGATTCTGATCCGTCAAGGAATTGGCAAGTGCTCACTATTGCGGCTTTTCCATCGGGTAGGCGACGTAGGCAAACCGTGCCGAGTCCGGTGACCAGCTGTTGACGTTGAGCGTTCCCTGGCCGCCATACAGGGGCCAGGTGTGCAGCGGCGCGGTCCAGTCCTGTACGGTGACGGCGACGATTTCGACCGCCAGATCGGCCGGATGGCCAACAGTTCCGGGCGGAAACCTCAGGTAGGTGGCAAGGGCGCCGTCGGCGGAGATGTGCGGGAACCAGTCGACCGTTTCGCTCGCGACGAGGCGCTCAATCCCGCTTCCGTCCACCCGGACGCGGGCGATCTGCGCGTGACCCGGCCGGCTGCTGAAGCTCTCGGTGTTGAGGTAGATCCATTCGCCGTCGGGCGAATATTCGGGTCCGTCGCAATGCCCTTGCCCGACGTCGATGGTCGCCGAAGGTCCGCCGCCGGCGGGCAGCGTGAGGAGGCGGCCCGGCGTCGTGAAATCACCGGCCTCGATGCCAACGTAGGCGAGGCGCTCGCCGTCAGGGCTCACGCCATGGAGGAAGTGGAAGAACCCGTCCTCTGCCGTGATCCGGGTGGCCGGGCCGCCCGCAAGGTCGGCGCGGTAGATGTGGCCGTCGTTGGCCGAGAGGTAGATCAGGCCGCCCGGACCGAGCACGTGATCATTGTTCAGATCCGGGATGTCGGAGACGGGCACCTCGCCGAGCGAGCCCGTGCCGAGGTCCAGCCGCCACAGTACACCTGCCCCGTTGAGGACGAGCCCGGCATTGTCCGGTGTCCAGTTGGGCGCCTCGAGGAGGACCTGGTCCGTGGCGTAGACCAGGTCCCGCGCGCCGGTTGCCGCGGACGCGATCCAGACCTCGCAGCGCTGGCCAGGCTGCAGCTGGCGCGGCGCGATGGTGTTTCCCGCCATGGCTGGGGACGTCCCGGCTACTGGTTGAAGGCAGCGTCGAAGGAGGTGTTCGACGCCGGGAAGTCGAACTTCTTGAGCGCGGCGAGGGCCTCGGGGGCGCCGTGAAGCCGGTCCATGCCGGCGTCCTCCCACTCGACCGAGATGGGCCCGTCGTAGCCGATCGCGGCCAGGGCGCGGAAGGACGATTCCCACGGCACGTCCCCGCGACCGGCGGAGACGAAGTCCCAGCCGCGGCGCGGGTCGCCCCAGGGCAGGTGCGAGCCCATGACGGTGTTGCGGCCGGTGGGCCGAAGCTTGGTGTCCTTGCAGTCCACGTGGTAAATCCGGTCCTTGAAGTCCCAGATGAAGGAGACCGGGTCGATGCCCTGCCACATGAAGTGGGACGGGTCCCAGTTCAGGCCGAACGCCTCCCGGTGCCCGATCGCCTCAAGGGTCCGGACGGTGGTCCAGTAGTCATAGGCGATCTCGGAGGGATGGACCTCGTGCGCGAAGCGGACCCCGCATTCGTCGAAGACATCCAGGATGGGGTTCCAGCGGTCGGCGAAGTCCTGGTAGCCGGCCTCGATCACCTTTTCCGGGACGGGCGGGAACATTGCGACGTACTGCCAGATGGAGGAGCCGGTGAACCCGACGACGGTGTCGACGCCGAGGGCTTTGGCGAGCCGTGCGGTGTGCTGCATTTCCTCGGCGGCGCGTTGGCGGACGCCTTCGGCGTCGCCGTCGCCCCAGACCTTGGGCCCGACGATCGCCTCGTGCCGGAAGTCGATCGGGTCATCACACACGGCTTGGCCCTTGAGGTGGTTGGAGATGGCCCAGACCTTGAGGTTGTATTTCTCCAGCACGGCCAGCTTGGACTCGACGTAGCCGGGCTCGTCCCAGCGCCACGCGTCCAGGTGGTCGCCGGAAACGGCGATTTCCAGGCCGTCGTAGCCCCAGCCGGAGGCCAGGCGCGCGACTTCCTCGAACGGCAGGTCGGCCCATTGGCCGGTGAACAGGGTGAAAGAGTGGGGCACGTCAGGCTCCTTCGGTAATCGTCTGGGTGGTCCGGACGGACGGGGTGAGCGGGATGAGCGAACTTTTGGCCGCGGCGCTTTCCTCCACGGCGGCCAGGATCCGCTGGACGGCCAAACCGTCCTCGAACGACGGCGACGGCTGGGTTCCGTTGCCGACCGCCAGGAGGAAATCGCGGATCTCGTGCGTGAACGTGTGTTCCCAGCCGATGACGTGGCCCTGCGGCCACCATGCTTCAAGATACGGGTGCTCGGGTTCGTTGACGAGGATGCGGCGGAAACCCTGTTCGCGGACAGGCAGTGTCGCGTCCAGGAAGCCGAGCTCGTTCAGATCCTCCAGATCGAAGAGCAGGGCACCCTTGTCGCCGTAGATCTCCAGCTTGAGCGAATTCTTCTGGCCGGTGGCCACCCGGGAAACCTCCACCGAGGCGATAGCCCCGGAGGCGAGGGTCAGCGTGGCCCAGGCGGCGTCGTCGACCGTCACCTGTTCTGGACCGTTGGGGCCGGGCCGGCTGGGCGTGAAGGTATGCAGCCGTCCGGCGACCTCGGTGACCTGCTGGCCCAGGAGGAACAGCACCTGGTCAATGGCATGGCTGGCGATGTCGCCCAGCGCACCGGACCCGGCGGTGTCCTTGTTCAGCCGCCAGGTCATGGGCGAGTCGGGGTCCACGAGCCAGTCCTGCAGGTAGGCCGCGCGGACGTGCCGGATGCTGCCGAGGCGGCCCTCCGCGATCAGCTCCCGGGCCAGCGCCAGGGCCGGGACCCGGCGGTAGTTGAAGCCGATCATGGACTGCACCCCGTTGTCCTGGGCGCTGCGGGCCGCCGCCGCCATGGCCTCGGCCTCGGCCAGGGTGTTGGCCAGCGGCTTCTCGACGAGGACATGCTTGCCCGCGGCCAGCGAGGCGATGGCGATTTCGGCGTGCATGAACCCCGGCGCGCAGATGTCAACGATGTGGATGTCATCGCGGGCAATCACCGCGCGCCAGTCTGTGGCCGATTCGGCCCAGCCGTACTTGGCGGCCGCCTCGGCGACCCCCTCCGGGTCGCGTCCGACCAGGACGCGCCGTTCGAAGGCCGGGACGTCGAAGTAGCTGGCAACGTTCCGCCACGCATTCGAGTGGGCCTTGCCCATGAACGCGTACCCGATCATGGCCACGCCCAAAGGGGGAGGGCCGGGGCTGGTTTCCTGGGAGTTCATTGCTGGTTCCTAGAGTGTGGAAGCGGTGGGGTCCCAGTCCTCGGGGAGGGCTGCGGAGGCGGGGGCGGAGCTTTCGACGTCGATGAAGGTGCCCGAGTCGATCGATTCCGAGATCGAGACCATGGTGTCCAGGACGTGGTACGCGAGGTTGCCTGTGGCGCGGTGCGGGACGCCGGCGCGGATGGAGCGTGCCATGTCCAGCACGCCCATGCCGCGGCCCTGGCTGGGACCGGTGGCCGGGATCGTGGTCCATTCCTCGTCGCCGGCACGCCAGAGCCTGACGTCCCCGTCGAAGTAGTTCGGATCCGGCAGCGAGATGGTGGCCTCGGTCCCGGTGATCTCCACGAAACCCATCCGCAGCCGCGGGGACTCGAACGAAAAGACGCTGTGGGAGGACGCGCCGGACTCGAACTGGGCCATGGCGGAGACATGGGTGGGGACGTCGACCGTGAATTCCTCGCCGGCCTTGGGCCCGGAGCCGATGACGCGGACCTGTTTGGCCTTGGACCCGACGGCGGCCACCTTGCGGATGGAGCCGAATGTCTGCACCAAGGCGGTGAGGTAGTAGGGGCCCATGTCGAACAGGGGCCCGGCGCCGTACTGGAACAGGAACGCCGGGTTCGGGTGCCAGGATTCCGGCCCGGGGGTCTGGAACGTGGTCATGGCCGTCAGCGGCGTGCCGATGTCGCCGCGTTCGATCAGCCGCCGCGCGGTCTGCAGCCCGGCCCCCAGGATCGTGTCCGGGGCGCAGCCGAGCCGCAGCCCCGCGGCGTCCGCCGTTTTCAGCAGGCCCAGACCGGACTCGCGGTCCAGCGAGAACGGCTTTTCGGTCCAGACGTGTTTGCCGGCGTTGACGGCGGCCGTGGCGACTTCGACGTGTGCCGCCGGGATGGTCAGGTTCACGATGATCTCGACGTCGGGGTGGTTCAGTGCCGCGTCCACGCCGCCAGACTCGGCGATCCCGTATTCTTTGGCGCGCGCCGCGGCGGCGTCCTCAAAGAGGTCCGCAATGACGTGGACCTTGAGGTCGGGGAAGACCGTCAGGTTGTCCAGGTACTGCTTGCTGATGTTGCCGGCGCCGATGACCGCGACGCCCACCGGGCCGCGGCGGGTGGACTGGTTCGCTGATGCACGGTTCGGTGCGGCGCTCATGCGTTCACGCCCTGCGCGCTGGCCGAACCGCTCTGCAGGTACTCGAGGCTCTGGGCGATGCCCTCGAAGATGTCGCCGGAGTAGTCGTCGAATTCCACGACGCCGACCTCGAGGGACTGTGCCGCGTTGATGACATCCCAGACCGCGATCTTGCCCTGGCCGGCCGGCTGCTGCGCCTTGGTATCCGTGGAGACGGGGCCGTCCTTGATGTGGATGAACTTGACCCGGTCGCCGAGGCGCTGCAGCAGCTGGACCGGGTCCTGGCCGCCGACGGCGGCCCAGTAGGTGTCCACTTCCAGGACGAGTTCCGGGTCGAGGAGCCCGGCGAAGTACTCCAGGGCGGTCTGGCCCTCGATGTTGGACTCCAGCTCCCAGGCGTGGTTGTGGTAGCCGACCCGGATGCCGTACCCGGCGCCCTTCCTGGCGGCGGCGTTGAGCTTCGCTGCGGTGGCCTGGATGTCCTCGGAGGACTGCCAGTGCTCGGCCGGGAGGTAGGGATCGATCACCGTGCTGATGCCCAGTTCCTTGGCCGCGGCGAAGATCTCATCCTGGTCCTGGCTGAGCAGCGGGGCGTGGCCGGACGGGGCGGTCAGACCGTTCTCCTTCAGGGCCGCGCCGAGCTCGGCGGCCGTTGCCACGAAGTTGTAGGGCTCAACCTGGGTGAACCCGAGTTCGGCGACCTTCCTGATGGTGCCGGGCAGGTCTTCGGCGATGGCGTTGCGGAGGGTGTACAGCTGGATTGAATAAGACACGGGATTCCTTTGCGGGTATTCGGTTTCGAAGGTGTGGGGTCGGGCCTAGCGGCCGGCGAGATGGGGACAGGCCTAGCGGCCGGCGAGGGATCCGCCGATGCCGCCGACGCTGAAGTATTTGTTCAGGGTGGCGAAGACAACGATGGGCGGGAGCATCATGACCACGGCCAGGGCCATGACGGATGTCCAGTCAGTCGCGTTCTGCTGGAAAAAGGATTGGACGCCCATGGGAAGAGTGAAAATCTCGTTGGAGCGAAGGAAAACGATGGCCACCAGGTAGTCGTTCCAGGCCAGTAGGAAGGCGAAGATCGCCGTGGAGAGGATGCCAGGCAGGCTGTTGCGGAGGACCACCTTGGTGAAGGACCCGAACACCGAGCAGCCGTCGATCCAGGAGGCTTCCTCGAGGCTGATCGGGATGGAGTCGAAGTAGGCGGCCATCATCCAGGTGGCCACGGTCATTGTGGAACCGACGTAGATGATGGTGATGCCCAGGAGGTTGTCGACCAGGCCCATGCCGGCGAAGAGGATGAACAGTGGGACCACGGAAGTGATGATGGGCAGTGACTGCATGACAAACAACAGCAGGGAGTAGCCCGAGACCGCCTTGCTGCGGCCACGGGAGAGGACGTACCCGGCGGGGGCGGCGACGGCCACCGCGACAGCGACAGTGGCGAGGGTTGTGATGAGGCTGTTCTGCAGCCAGGTGGCAGCGAGGGTTCCGGAGAACACGTTGGCGAGGTTCTCGAAGGTCGGGCCCGTGGCGGTGCTGGTGGGTCCCGGGGTGAAGGCCAGGACCACGGTGACCATGATCGGGACCAGGACGATCGCGGTGATCGCCAGGATCGCAACGAACCTCCACCATTGGCCGCGGTGGCCGGCTTCGGAAAGGACGCGGCCGTTCTTGGCGGGACCGGCGGGGCGGAGGGCAGGGCCGGGCTCGGGACGGGCGTGGACTGCTGCGCTCATTATTCGACGCTCGACTTTCGGATCTGGCGGTACAGGAGGACGGAGATGACCACCAAAGTCATGGTCATGATGAAGGCGATCGCCACGCCGGGACCGGTGGCGAAGTCCTGGAAGACCGTGCGGTAGGCCAGGACCACCAGGGAGGTAGTGGCACTGACCGGCCCGCCGCCGGTCAGCAGGTAGATGGTGGGGAAATCGTTGACACAGAAGATGGTCATAAGTATCCAGCTGATGTACGTGGAGCGGGCGATCAGCGGGAGGGTGATCTGGCTGAACTGCTGCCAGCGGGTGGCGCCGTCCATGCTCGCCGCCTCGTAAACCGTGGTGTCCACCGAGGCCAGGGCGGCCGAAATCATCATCATCATGAAAGGGAAACTGACCCAGACCTTGAACACCATCACGGTGATGGCCGCCAGGTTGGGATCCGCGAGGAACAGCGGCGTTCCCAGGCCCAGGTTCCGGAACATGCTCGGGATGAGGCTATCCGGGGTGGCGACCAACCAGTTCCACGCTGTGGAGGAGACCACGATCGGGACGACCCAAGGCAGGAGCAGCAGGACCTTGAAGGTGCCGCCCGCCGGGATCTTCGTCCGGAGCAGGAGGGCCAGGCCCAGGCCTACCAGCCAGGAGCCGAAGACGCCCACGATGGTGAACCACAGAGTGAACTGTGCCGCTTTCCAGAACGCCGGTGAAGACAGGACGGTGGCGAAGTTCTCCCCACCAACGAAGTTGCCGGTCTCGATCAGGGAACCGTCGTGCGTGGCCTGCACACCGGCGTGGATGAGGGGGTAGCCGTGGATGAGGACGAGAAGGACGACTGAGGGCAGTAGGAGCCAGAAGAACGTCCGGCTGGTCTGCGCGCTGAGCTTGCTCTTGCGGTTGACGTGGCCGCCGGACCCGCCGGGCGCAACACCCTGGCGTGCCCGGCTCAGACCGGTCTGGGCTGTGGTCAATGCCATGGAAAGGTCCGCTTACTTCTTGATGACTGATTCGAGGCCGGACTGGAAGGCCTGCAGGGCGGACTTGGCGTCAGACTGGCCGGTCAGGATGGTCTGGGTGAACTGGTTGAGGGCCTGGCCACCATCGAGGGCTGCGAGGTTGGCGTTAAGGGTGTTGCCCTGGGACGCGAAGGTCTTGGCGATGGGCTGCCAGTCCTTGACGATCTTGACGTTGTTGGGGTCATCTGCAAACTCCGGGATTTCCGTGATCGACTTGAAGACCGGCAGGGCAGACATCAGCTTCTGGCGCCACAGTTCCTTGATCTGGCCGAGGTAGTGGACCAGGAACGCCTCGGATGCTTCCTGCGACGGGGTGTTTGTGTACATCATGATGTTGTTCGGGAAGACGATGGTGGCCTTGTCCCCGTGCGGGCCCGTGATGGGGTCCGCGACCAGCAAGTCTCCGGAGGTGTCGCCGACTCGCTTCGGAACATTGACCTGGAACAGTCCAAACCCTGCTTTCTTGTCCTTCCATTGCGCCGACATGTTGTCGGTGGTGTAGCTGACGGCCGCGGGATCGACGATTCCGTTGGACACCAATTCGAGGATGAATTCGATGGCTTCCACGTTGCGGTCGTTCATCAGGTCCAGCTCGCCGTCTTTGGTGAAGACGCCGCCGCCGTTATTGACCATCATCATGATCATGGAGTGGTTGCCATAGTTGTTGCCAGCGCCCGCCCCGGTAGTAAAGCCGAAGGCGCCGATCTTCTTGAGTGCCTTGCCGGCTTCCAGGAGGGAAGGCCAGTCTGTGGGGAGGCCGACGCCGGCCTTCTCGAACAGCGACTTGCGGTACCAGAACACACGCATGTCCAGCTGCCACGGGACGGCCACGTAGCCCTTGTCGGACTTGAACGGCTCCAGGACGCCGGGCAGGAAGTCGTCGTACATGCCGTTCTTCTTCAGTTCCTCCACTGCCTTGTCCGCGTAAGCGATCTGGCCTTGTTGCGCGAACTGGAAGGCCTGGAAGCCGCCGCCGGTGGACACCGCAGGGCCGGTCTTGGAGGCGATGGCCGAGGAGTACGTCTGATAGAAGTTGTTCCACTGGATGATCTGGTAGCTGGCCTTGCTGCCGGATCCGGAGAAACTTTCTGCGAGCTTCTTGGCGGCGTCGTTGTAGGCAGGGGTTGCCCATGGCATGTCCCAGAATTTGATGGTCCCGCCCGCACTGCCACCGCCCTGGGACGCCGAGCCGCCGCCGCACGCGGCGAGGAGCGGTGCGCTGGCCGCGGCTGCGGCGAAGCCCAGGAATCCCCGGCGGGAGAAAGCGGTGGAGGTAACAGAGGACTTGATCGTCACGATAATTTCCTTTCGTGACCGGTCCGCGGCGTCGCGGGCGGTCTTCTCGACAGTGAGTTAATGCGGAAGGTGTTGCAGGCGGTGCAGTTAGTGCCGTTAGTGCAGTGGTTGAAGTAGTGCGGGTTAGTCGCGGAGCTGCCTGACGAGTGCGGTCAGGGTGGCGAACCGTTCCAGATCGACCTCGGGGACGCCGGAGTCGAGGGCGGCGCGGAGCCGCCTCCAGCTGTGCCGGTGGGCCGATTCGTAGATGGTGGGGAATGTGGTGGCTCCGGCGGAGGTGACGGACCGGACCTCTGCCGGCCAGCCTGCCGAGGCATCCGGCAGGGTGATGTCCGCCCGCCCGGACGACGTCAGGACGGAAACGGTGGCCGTGGCAGGGACCGCGGATGTGGTGATCCCCTGCAGGGCCGCCGGTGCGCCGCCCGGGAGGATGCCGATCACCGTATAGCCGTTGGCGCTGCGCTGGATGACCCGCAGGCCGACCAGTTCGACGCCGCAGGCCAGGACCGCCGCAAGATGCCGCGTGAGCAGCACCTCTGTGTCTGTCCCGGGGGCGCCCCACGCCACGGAGTCCAGCAACACGGCGTCGGCCAGTGCGCCCGCGATGGCGTTCCAGGCCGCGGACTCCGCGAGGGCGGGGTTTCCGGCCCAGCCGTGGTCAAGGACCACCGCAGTGCCCGCCTCGGCTGCCGCCGCGGCCAGTGCCGCGGGGTCTTCGGCCACGGGATCAACGACGACGACGCCCCGGGCACCCGCTCGGACGGCTTTGGTTGCCCGGGCAGTCCAGCCGGCAGCGCCGGCGAGTGCGACGACGTCGGGCTGGCTGCCTGCGGGGGCGAAGGAAACTGGGAGGGAAGCGACGACGGCGCCGACGGCGCCGGCCCGTTCAGCGTCCGGGCCGGCCTGGACCAAAAGCGGGGTTGTCATGCGCGGGCCTCCTCGAAAGCGGCGGCGCCGGCATCGACGCGGGCGGCGGCGGCGTCGGCGATCGCGAGGGCGAATTCCAGATCGTGGATGAGTGTCTCGGGGTGCGGGGCTTCTCCGATGCCGCGGGCGAGCTCGGCGAGTTTGCGCCATTCCCCCTCGTAACCGTTGTGGCCGAAGGGCCCGAGCACCGTGGTGCCCGCAGCGGTCCGGATCCGGGCCGTCGCCGATCCCGCGTGGACGTAAGACGGGGTGAAGTCGATGAACAGCGAGGCGTCGTGGCCGATGGCCTCGAAGGTCCAAGACGGCTCCCAGGTTCCGTTCATGGCGGCGCGGAGTTCGATTGCCACGTTTCCCGCCCGCAGGGAGATGACATAGCCGAACGGCAGGACGGTCTGGGCGTGCAGGACCTCGACAGACCGGAAGTCCGGGGCAAATCTGCGGACCAGGGGAAGGTCGTGGATGGCCAGGCCCATGATGCCGCCGGTCAGTTTGGCTTTCACGGCGCTCGCGCCGTTGGTATCGGCGCTCGCGCCGTTCGCGGCGGCCGGCGGGGGAGTGCGGCCCACGATCTCGGTCGCAAAGTCCTCGAACCGGGGGTTGGGCGGCAGCACGATCGAGGACCGGATGGTGTGGACCTGGGCCGGCAGGCCGCCCCAGGCCGATTCCGCGGCCAGCCAGCCGGGGTCGAACGTGTGCATGGCGCCGACCACGATCGGCACGCCGGTTTCGGCGGACACGGCGGCGATGGCCGCGGCCTCCTCGCCGTTCATCGCGAAGGGCTTTTCGCACAGGATGGCCTTCTTGCCGGCGCGGCAGGCGGCGATCACCTGGACGGCGTGGAACTGATGCGGGCTGCAGATGGCGACGATCTCGACCGCCGGATCGGCCAGCAGCTCTTCCATGCTGGTACTGAAGCGTGCCCCGACCCGTGCGGCCACGGATTCCGCTACCGCCGGGTCGACGTCCATGATGTGGCGGACTTCCAGGATGTCCCGCAGCCTTGCGAGCGACGGCAGGTGGATCGCCTGCGTGACGGGGCCCGCCCCCAGGATTCCCACCCCTAGCGGCGCCGGTGCCGCATGTTCTTGGCTCGACAAGTTCCATACCCCTTCGTAGTACCTGCACTGGCCGTCGGCAGCGAGGCTGCTTGGGCTGGTGATCTGGCTCACAGCCAAAGCTAGAGATACTTTTGTCGAACGTCAAGCAAAAGTTGAAAACTACGTGACAGTCTTTTCTCGGCGTGACATGCAGAAGATCTTCGTGCTATCACTTACTCATGAGCACGCCCTCCGGTACCGAGCCCGCAGCCTCCGAGGCCGGCGGCAGCCTGTCCCGCGCCGGCGACCTCTTCCAGCTCCTGCGCGACGGCAAGGCCCGTACCCGCGCGGAACTGGCCCTGACCACCGGGCTGGCCCGTTCCACTGTCGCTTCCCGCATCGACGCGCTGATGGTCTCGGGGCTTGTCGGCCCCGCCGGGGAGGCGACTTCCAGCGGCGGCAGACCGCCGTCGCGCTTTGCCTTCAACCCGGCCGCCCGCGTAGTGCTGGCGGTGGATGTCGGGGCCACGCACGTGATCATCGCCGTCACGGACCTCAGCGGGACGGTGCTTGCCGAGCGCCGGCTGGCGCAGGACGTCGCCGACGGCCCGGTGCCTGTCTTGGACCGTGTGATCGAGGAAGGGCTGCGGCTGCTCGGCGAGGCCGGCCGGGGCGCCGCGGATCTGGCCGGCGCCGGGATCGGGCTCCCGGGGCCGGTGGAACACGCCACCGGCATGCCGGTGAAGCCGCCGATCATGCCCGGCTGGGACGGGTTCGACGTCGTCCGCCACGTCCAGAGGTCCCTCCCGGTTCCGGTCCTGGTGGATAACGATGTGAACATCATGGCTCTCGGCGAGCGGACGGCGCACTGGCCCGAGGACGAAAACTTCCTGTTCATCAAGGTGGCCACCGGCATCGGGGCGGGCATCATCAGCAGCGGCCAGCTCCAGCGCGGGGCGAACGGAACCGCCGGCGACCTTGGACACGTAAGGGTTCCGCGCGGCGACGACGTGCTGTGCCGGTGCGGCAACTACGGGTGCCTCGAGGCCCTGGCCTCCGGGCCCGCCGTCGCCAAGGCGCTGACGCAGCAGGGGCTGCCGGCGCACGACGGCGGCGATGTGCTGCGCCTCGTCGCGGTGGGAAACCTGCAGGCCATCCAGGCCCTGCGCCAGGCCGGCAGGGACCTCGGCGACGTCCTGTCCACGGTCGTGAACCTGCTGAACCCCTCGGTGATTGTGATCGGCGGAAGCCTCGGCCAGGCCGGGGAACACCTCATGGCCGGGGTCCGCGAGGTGGTCTATCGGCGCTCGCTGCCCCTGGCCACGACGCATCTGCGGATCGGACTGTCCCGGGCCGGGGACCAGGCCGCGATCCTCGGCGCCAGCCAGATGGTCACGCAACACGTGCTCTCACCCGCCGTCATTGAGGCGACCCTGCAGGCCACGGGCTAGGGGTGTCCGGGGAAGCGGCACCTCCGGAAACGTCACAGACCGCGGGTGCGGCAGGGGCACGTGATAGCAATGGGACTGATGAAATCACATTTCTGCCCGTCCGCCGGGCAACGGCCCACCCCATGAGCGACCTGGCCCGGGCGCCGCGCGGCTGGCTCCTCATGCTCGCGATCGGGCTCATCGCGCTGAATATGCGCGGCCCGTTGGTGGCCGTGGCCCCGGTGATCGCGCAGCTGGAGGACGATCTCGGCTTCACCCCGGTGGAATTGGGATTCCTGACCGGAATCCCGGTGCTGTGCTTTGCCCTGGCCGCGCCGCTGGCCTCGCTGGCCGGGCGCAAGTTGGGTCCTGAGTTCGCCATCACCCTGACCCTGCTCGGGGTGCTCTTCGGCGTCGTGGTTCGCTCGGCCGGCGGCGGCGCCCTGGTCATGCTGGGGACCGTGATCCTCGGAGTCGCCATCACCATCGGCAACATCGTGGTCCCGCTGATCATCCGGCGTGACTTCACCCCCGCCCGGCAGGGCGCGGCGATGGGCACGTATACCGCGGCCCTGAATATCGGCTCGTTCCTGACCTCCATGGTGTCGGCCCCGCTGGCTGAGCTGCTGGGCTGGCGGCCCGCGATTGCCGCGAGCGGCCTCTTCGCGGTGGCGGCCGCCGCCGTCTGGGTGATCGCCGTCGGCCGGCGGGCCTTCATTCCTGCCGCCGTCCCTGCCTCGGACCCGGGGCGGCCGGCCGGAAAGCTCTCGTCCCGGTGGATCACGGCAGCCCTGACCTTCGGGTTCGCCGGGCAGGCGTTCTCCTACTACGGGGTGACCGCCTGGCTGCCGAGCCTGCTGGCGGACGAGCTCGGCATGGCACCCGCGGCCGCCGGGGCAGGGTCCTCGCTCTTCCAGATCCTGGCCATTGTGGGCGGACTGGGCGTGCCGCTGGCGGCCCGTTTCGCCAGCACGACAGCGGTGGGCCTCACCCTGGGACTGCTGTGGCTCACGGTGCCCTTGGGTCTGCTGCTCGCGCCGGAACTGTGGTGGCTGTGGTCTTCCTTCGGCGGTATTGCCCAGGGCGGCGGAATCACGCTGATCTTCCTGGCCATTATCCGGCTGGCACGGGACCAGGCCTCGGCAGCCCGGATGTCCGCCGTCGTCCAGGGTACGGGGTACTCCTTCGGTGCCGTGGCGCCAACCCTCCTGGGCTACGTCCACGGGGTTACCGGTGCCTGGACGGGACCGCTGCTGATGATCTTGTGCTCCGTGACCGCGTTCATCCTGGGTACTGCGCTGTCCCTGCGCAAGGTGCCGAAGCCGCACTAGGGCTCGTCTCCCAACCTTCGCCCAGTGTCCGGGGCGGGCCGATGTTGTGGCTCGGCCGAGGGGCCGTCGGTTGCGCGGTAAGCCCGTGTCGGCCGCTGAAAACGGTTGCGTCGCAGAGGGCTCCTGTGTCAGCGTCGAAGTGATCCCGTCGCCGGGGCGACGACGGGCGACAGAGAAGGAGCACGGCATGGGACTGATCCATATCGACCTGTTCACCACGCTCGACGGCGTCGCGCAGGCGCCCGGCGGGCCGGACGAGGATGCCGACAGCGGTTTCGCGTTTGGCGGCTGGCAGGCGCCTCTCTTCGACGAGGTCGTCGGCGAGCAGATCGACTCCGGGATGGCGGGGATGGACGCGCTGCTGCTTGGGCGCCGGACCTACGACATTTTCGCCGCGTACTGGCCGAACGCGGAAGGGGAGATCGCGCGGCTGTTCAACCGCCTCCCGAAGTACGTGGCCTCGCGCCAGACGCCGACTCTCGAGTGGGCCGACTCCACCCTGCTCGGTCCTGATGTCGTCGCCGCCGTGCGTGAACTGCGCGACCGGCACGCGAACATCCACGTCATCGGCAGTCTCGACTTCGTGCAGACTCTGTTCGCCGAGCGGCTCTTCGACCGGCTCACGCTCTGGGTGTATCCGATCCTTCTCGGCGGTGGAAAGAAGGTCTTCGCCGACGGGGTGGTTCCGACGAACCTCAGACTCATCGAGCCGGTGGTCGCCTCACCGAAGGGTGCGGTGATGCAGCGCTACGCGCTCGCCGATGGCACGCCTGGCGTCGGCGATATGTCTGCCGTCGATCAGGAGGGCTGAAGCTGTGTCAGCTAGGGCCCATGTCCGCGAGGAACATGGGCCCTAGCTGTCAACTCGACGCCGTTGTCGAGCTGCAGATGTGTTCCGTTGCTGGGCTGCCACCCGGATTTCGGGCTGCCTGTTGCGAGGGGCGGGCACCCCAGCAAACGGAATTCTTTGCGGACCCGGTCCGCCCGGGCCGTGGAGCTCCTACGCCGAAATCAGCGCGGCCTTCCCGCGGCTGGGGTCGGCGCCGTCGCGCGCTTCATGCAGGAAGCGGTCGTAGGCCGGCAGCGTCAGGAACGCCGGGAACTCGCTGGACAGGGTGACTTCCTCGAAGATGTCCCGCGCGTCGGCGAATCGGTCCCCCTCGAAGCGCTCCAGCTTGGCGAATTCTTCGTCCAGCATGTCCTCCACCCACTCCCGGGTGATCACGTCGCCGTGGTCCGTGATGGCCCGGGAGAAGATCCACTGCCACAGCTGCGAGCGGGAGATCTCCGCGGTGGCGGCGTCCTCCATCAGGTTGTGGATGGCCACAGCGCCGTTGCCGCGCAGCCAGGACTCGATGTAGCGGATGCCCACTTCGATGTTGTTCCGGATGCCCTGTTCGGTGATGGTTCCGGTGGTCGCGGAGATGTCCAGGAGGGCCCGGTCGTCCGCGGCGACGTCTTCGCGGAGGCGCTCGAGCTGGTTCGGATTCTCGCCCAGGACGCCGTCGAACACCTCGCGGCACACCGGCACGAGGTCCGGGTGCGCCACCCACGAGCCGTCGAAGCCGTCGCCGGCCTCACGGGTCTTGTCCGCGCGGACCTTCTCAAAGGCGATCGCGTTGGCAGCCTGGTCCTTGCGGTTGGGGACGGCCGCGGCCATGCCGCCGATCGCCATGGCACCGCGTTTGTGGCAGGCTCGGACCAGCTGTTCGGTGTAGGCCCGCATGAAGGGCTGGGTCATGGTGACCTGGCCGCGGTCCGGCAGCACGAAGCGGGGGCCGCGGGTGCGGAAGTTCTTGATCAGGGAGAAGATGTAGTCCCAGCGGCCGGCGTTCAGGCCCGCGGCGTGGTCCCGCAGTTCGTAGAGGATCTCCTCCATCTCGAACGCCGCGGTGATGGTCTCGATCAGCACGGTGGCGCGGATGGTGCCCTGCGGAATGCCCAGGAGGTCCTGCGCCAGGATGAAGATGTCGTTCCAGAGCCGGGCCTCGAGGTGGCTCTCGATCTTGGGCAGGTAGAAGTAGGGCCCCTTGCCCTGCGCGATCAGGCGGCGGGCGTTCTGGAAGAAGTACAGCCCGAAGTCCACGATCCCGCCGGCGACCGGTTCGCCGTCGATGAGCATGTGCTTTTCCGGCAGGTGCCAGCCGCGGGGGCGGACCACGACTGTGGGCAGCTCCCCGGCCGGGCGCAGCCTGTACTCCTTGCCCTCGGGCGACGTGAAATCGATACGGCGTTCCAGCGCGTCCGTGAGGTTCAGTTGGCCCTGGATCACGTTGCGCCAGGACGGGGTGGAGGAGTCCTCCATGTCCGCGAGCCATACCTTGGCGCCGGAGTTCAGCGCGTTGATGGTCATCTTCTTATCCACCGGCCCGGTGATCTCCACGCGGCGGTCCTCCAGGCCCGGAGCCGGGGGAGCCACGCGCCAGTTCGGGTCGTTGCGGACGTCTTCGGTTTCGCGCAGGAACCGCGGGTCCTGGCCCTTGGCGATCTGGTGGCGGCGTTCCTGCCGGGCCTGCAGCAGCTCCCGCCGGCGCCCGGCCGTGGCCCGGTGCAGCTTGGCCACAAAGGCCAGGGCGTCCGGGGTAAGAAGCTCGCTCTGCCGGCAAATCGGCTGCGCGGTCAGCGTGATCCCGTTGATGGTGAAGTTGTCAGTGAAGCTGTTCATGGGAGTTGCTCCTTGAAAGTCCGCAGTTGCCCTATCACTTTTGGTTCCTAAAAGCGGTCAATGAAGACCAAAAGTGATAGAGCAACCGGCGGGAAGGCTGGGGATTAGTGGAACTGGCCTTCTTCGGTGGATCCCACCAGGGCCAGGGTGGATGCGTTCGGGTTGAGCGCGGTGGCGATGTCGTCGAAGTAGCCGGTGCCGACTTCGCGCTGGTGCTTGGTTGCGGTGTAGCCGCGGGACTCGGAGGCGAATTCCTTCTCCTGCAGCTCGACGTAGGCGCTCATGCCTTCCCGGGCGTAGCCGTGGGCGAGGTCGAACATCGAGTAGTTCAGGGCGTGGAAGCCGGCCAGGGTGATGAACTGGAAGGTGAAGCCCATGGCGCCGAGTTCGCGCTGGAACTTCGCGATCGTGGCGTCGTCGAGGTGCTTGCGCCAGTTGAACGACGGCGAGCAGTTGTAGGAGAGCATCTGGTCCGGGAAGTCGGCCTTGACGGACTCGGCGAACTTGCGGGCAAGCTCCAGGTCCGGGGTGCCCGTCTCCATCCAGATGAGGTCGGAGTACGGGGCGTAGGCCTTGGCGCGGGCGATGCAGGGTTCGATCCCGTTACGGACCTTGTAGAACCCTTCCGGGGTGCGGACCGGCTGTCCGCCTTCGCGGAGGATGAATTCCTGGTCACGCTCGTCGACGTCGGAGGTGATCAGTGTTGCCGCCTCGGCGTCCGTGCGGGCAATGATGACCGACGGCGTGCCGGCGACGTCGGCGGCCAGGCGGGCCGCGTTCAGCGTCCGGACGTGCTGCTGGGTGGGGATCAGGACCTTGCCGCCGAGGTGTCCGCACTTCTTTTCCGAGGCGAGCTGGTCTTCCCAGTGCACGCCCGCGGCGCCGGCCTGGATCATCGACTTCATGAGCTCGTAGGCGTTCAGCGGGCCGCCGAAGCCGGCCTCGGCGTCGGCCACGATCGGGACCAGCCAGTCCTCGACCGTCTGGATGCCCTCGGAGAACTCGATCTGGTCTGCGCGGAGCAGGGCGTTGTTGATGCGCCGGACCACCGTAGGAACCGAGTTGGCGGGGTAGAGCGACTGGTCCGGGTAGGTGTGGCCGGAGTTGTTGGCGTCAGCGGCGACCTGCCAGCCGGAGAGGTAGATGGCGCGGAGCCCGGCCTTGACCTGCTGTACGGCCTGGTTGCCGGTCAGCGCGCCAAGGGCGTTGGTGTACTTGCCTTCCTTGTGCTCCTCGGTGAGCTGCTTCCACAGCTTTTCGGAGCCGCGGCGGGCCAGCGTGTGTTCTTCGGAGACGCGGCCCCGGAGGCGGACGACGTCGGACGCTGAGTAATCCCGAGTGACACCTTCCCAGCGCGGGTTGGCGGCCCACTCGAGCTCCAGTGCGGCGGCCTGCTGTGTTTTGTCCTGGCCGGACGGCTGCTGGGTGGGCTCAAATGCTGCAGTCATCTTTGTCTCCTTGGTGGGGCCCGGGACTGGTGGTTCCGCGAGCGGTGTCTGCGTCGCTGCAGATCCTGGCCGGTGGTTCCCGGGGTGGTGATCTTTCCGTGAGACCTACTTTTCTGCACTTTCCAAGGGCTTTCTAGGTCAAAGCTCTGGAAAGAAATGCACTTCTTCGCATATTCTCAAGAAATGCATCCCGCCAGCTGGAACCGCCAAGCTTCGTCCCTGCCGTCCCCCGCCGCGCCGGAGGTGGACGTCATCAGCATGGGCCGCCGCGTCCGCCATTTGCGCAAGGCCGCCCGGCTCACCCTCGATGACCTGAGCGCCGCCGTCGGGACCGCGCCCAGCCAGCTGAGCCTGATCGAAAACGGCAAGCGCGAACCCAAGCTGGGCCTGCTCCAGCAGCTCGCCGCGGCCCTCGGGGTCAGCATTGATGAGCTCCTCGGCGCCGAGCCGCCCAACCGCCGCGCGGCGCTGGAAATCGAACTGGAGCGCTACCAGCGCAGCCCCATCTACGAGTCCCTCAACCTGCCAAAAATCCGCATCAGCTCGCGGCTTCCCATGGATGTGCTGGAGTCCATGGTGGGCCTGCAGCACGAGCTCGAACGCCGGCTCAACGAGCAGGTGGCGACGCCGGAAGAGGCCCGCCGCGCCAACGGCGAGCTGCGGGCCATGATGCGGGAGCGGAACAACTACTTCCCGGAGTATGAGGCGGAGGCGCAGAAGGTCCTGGCTTCAGTGGGCCACACCAGCGGCCCGCTGTCCCACCACGTCATTGCGGACATCGCCGGGCACCTCGGTTTCAGCCTCCACCACGTGGGTGATCTGCCGCACTCCACCCGGTCCGTGACGGATCTTAAGAACCGCAGAATTTACCTGACGCAGAACGCCCGCACCGATCACGACCCCCGTTCGGTGCTCTTGCAGGCGCTGGGCCACTACGTCCTGGGCCACCAGACGCCGTCGAACTACGGCGACTTCCTCATGCAGCGCGTGGCCACGAACTACTTCGCCGCCGCGCTCCTGTTGCCCGAGCAGGCGACCGTGGAATTCCTGCAGCGGGCCAAGCAGGCGAAGGAAATCGCCGTGGAGGACATCCGCGATGCCTTCGCCGTGTCCTACGAGACGGCCGCCCACCGGTTCACCAACCTCGCCACCCAGCACCTGGATATCCGCACCCACTTCCAGAAGACGCACAAGAGCGGCATCATCTACAAGGCCTACGAAAACGACGGCGTGACGTTCCCGCAGGACCACACCGGCGCCATCGAGGGCCAGCCGTCATGCAAGAACTGGACCTCCCGCGTGGTCTTTGACGTTCCGGACAAGTTCAGCGCCTACAACCAGTACACCGACACCCCGGCCGGGACCTACTGGTGCACGGCCCGGACGGAACGCTCCGCCAACGGGGAGTTCTCGCTCTCCGTGGGTGTCCCGTATGCGCAGGTGAAGTGGTTCCGCGGCCGCGACACCACGGAACGGTCCAAGTCCACCTGCCCGGACGAAAGCTGCTGCCGCCGCCCGCCGGCGTCGCTGACCGCCGAATGGGCCGGCAACGCCTGGCCCTCGGCCCGGGCCCACTCCCACCTGCTCGCCGCCATGCCGCCGGGCGCTTTCCCGGGCGTGGACGAGACCGAGGTCTACACCTTCCTGCAGGCGCACTCGGGGAACTGACCTCCGGAACCCTGCAGGCTCCCTCGATGTCCTGCGCGTACTCCCACGACGCGCCGGCAGTTTTCGTCGGGGTCCCGTTGCGCTCATGCATTGTTGCGTGAGGCCTGACGGCTGTTGCTGGCTCGCTTGCGCGGCTGCTCTACGGCAAAACGTTTTCATTGAGTACTCCGCGGTACAGGACCCGGTGCAAAATCAGGTGGTTCTCGTCATCGCCGGACCAGCGGCCCGTGTGCCTCAGAAAATGCAGGTATTCAAAAAGGGAGGCACAGAAAAAGGATGCAAAGTCGGCATCGCGCTCATTGAGCACCTCGACCAAATCAGCTATAAGTCCGGGGTCCATTGCGGTCACTGGGGCGCCGCCAGAGATTTCGGTGTAGATCGGGAAGAACGCGGTCAGTTGCTCCAGGACGGGAAGTTCCGGCAAGATCCCGTGCTCACGATGCCAACGCACGAATGCGGGGACCAGCGAATCCAGTTCCTGGGCGCTTTGATGCGACGCGAGGGAGTCCTTTGCACTGTGGGCCGCGTTTCCGGAACGGTGCCCACTGCTGGAGTTACGTGTTGCCGGCTGGCGGCGGGATTTCTTGGCCAAGATCGATCCTTGCTGTAGAAGCGGCAAGAGGCGGACTGCCTGCCAAAACGCTATGAGTGGGGAGCCCAGGGCATCAACGGTGGCTGGCCGTATGTTGAAAACTGGCCCCACCGGACCACGCGCAGAACGCCGCCACCAGTTAACCTGGAACCCGCGTCAAGGCGGGCGGACTATATTGGCCAGTGTCAGCTCATCGATCCACCTCCCGGGAGCGTGCACCCATGGCCAAGGAACTTGCCACCCAGCTCATCGAACAACTCCAGGCTGCCGGCGTGCAGCGGATCTACGGGATCGTGGGGGACAGCCTCAACCCGATCGTCGACGCCGTCCGCCAGACCGGCGGCTCGCAGCAGGGCGGCATTGACTGGATCCATGTCCGGCATGAGGAGGCGGCCGCGTTCGCCGCGGCGGCGGAAGCCCAGCTGACCGGCCGTCTGGCGGTGTGCGCCGGCTCCTGCGGGCCAGGAAATCTGCACCTGATCAACGGACTGTACGATGCCAACCGCTCCGGGGCTCCGGTGTTGGCCATCGCCTCGCACATCCCGAGCAAGCAGATCGGCAGCAGCTTCTTCCAGGAGACCCATCCGGACCGGCTCTTCAACGAATGCTCGGTCTACTCCGAGCTGGTCAGCACCGCCGAGCAGGCGCCCCGGGTCATGCACAGCGCCATCCAGCACGCCGTCGGGCTCCGGGGCGTCGCCGTCGTGACCCTGCCCGGTGACATCGCCGGTCTGGAGGCGACAGCTCCGACGCCGGCCCCTGCGGCGTTCCGACCGGCGACGCTGACGCCGGACCCCGCCAGCGTGCGGGAACTGGCGGACGCCATTAACGCCGCCGAGAAGGTCGCGATCTTTGCCGGGGCGGGCGTGCAGGGCGCGCACGACGAGGTGATTGCCCTCGCCGAGCTGCTCGCGGCGCCGATCGGCCACAGCCTCCGTGGCAAGGACTTCATGCAGTACGACAATCCCTACGACATCGGCATGACCGGCCTGCTGGGCTACGGCGCCGCGGCCGAGGGCATCGAGGATGCCGACCTGCTGATCCTGCTGGGCACCGACTTCCCGTACGACCAGTTCCTCCCCGGAACCCGGACGGCGCAGGTGGACCGGGCCGCGCACAAACTGGGGAGGCGGACCGACGTCGACGTCGCCGTGCACGGGGACGTGCTGCCCACCCTGGCCGCGCTGATGCCACGGCTGCAGCCGAAGAAGAGCCGCCGCTTCCTTAACCAGATGCTCAAGAAGCACGACCGGCTCATGAACAAGGCCGTGGGGGCGTACACCCGGAACGTCGGGAAGAAACAGCCGATCCACCCGGAATACGCGGCCTCGTTGCTGGACCAGGTGGCGGCCGAGGACGCGATCTTCACGGCTGACACCGGGATGTGCAACGTCTGGACCGCCCGGTACATCAACCCGCTGGGCACCCGCCGTCTCATAGGGTCCTACCTGCACGGGTCCATGGCCAACGCGCTGCCGCACGCGATCGGCGCCCAGTTGGCCTACCCCGGCCGGCAGGTGGTCTCGGTATCCGGCGACGGCGGCCTGTCCATGCTGCTGGGCGAGCTCATCACGGTCGCCGCGCACCGGCTGCCCGTGAACGTGGTGGTCTTCAACAACTCCACCCTGGGCATGGTGAAACTCGAAATGCTGGTGGACGGGCTCCCCGACTTCGGCGTCGACGTCCCGGACGCCAACTACGCCGAGGTTGCCCGGGCCCTGGGCTTCCACGCCGTCCGCGTCACGGACCCATCCCGGATCGAGGCCGCCTACCGGGAAGCCTTCGCCCACCCCGGCCCGTCACTCGTGGAGCTCATCACGGACCCCAAGGCACTGTCCCTCCCGCCGAAGATCAAGGGCTCGCAGATCCTGGGCTTCGCCACGGCCATGTCCAAGGTGGTCCTCAACCGGGGCGCCGGCGAGGCCGTCAGCATGGCACGGAGCAACCTGCGGAACATCCCGCGGCGCTGAGGCGGCCTCTCAGTTCGCCGGGTTCCGGCGAACTGGCCCCCGGGGACGGGGGTGGACGGACTCAGGCCGCGCACGGCACGGACAAACGGCGTCAAATCGTGACCTCGATGCGGTATTCCTTTCCGCGGCCCGCTGGTTGACTGGCCCTAGGCGGATCTCCGCCGTTCCACTAACGCGGTTGTGCGGGCCTTGGGGGCGCGATGAAACACAAGTTTCCGGCACGGCTTCTGGCGGCCGCCGCCAGCGTTGCGCTGCTTTTGTCAGCCTGTTCGGCCTCGCCGCCGGCGCTGTTGAAGGCCGACGGCGTCGGCCGAGTTTCGGTGGACCGGTCCGCCTACCCGGCCGAGCTGGCTCAGCTCCGGACATCTGCGCGGAAATTGGGCGCCGCGCTCCTCACAGACGGCGGGGAGGCCGGAAACGGAAACGTGGTTGCGTCCCCCGGCAGCCTGCTGATTGCCCTGGCCATGCTGCGGGCGGGGGCCTCGGGGAAGTCCGCCGCCGAGATGGACGGTGCTCTGGGCCTCCCCGCGCAACATCGCGACGAGGCCATGAATGTGTTGCTCGCGTCCCTGGAGGCCTTCGACGGCGACCCCGGCTTGGTTGACGAAAAGGACCCTCCACGCCGGCGGTCCTGCACTCCGCAAACGGCCTGTTCGTGGACCAGGGCGTGCCCACCGGGGAAGGCTATCTGCGCTCCCTGGCCCGGCATTACGGGACCGGCGTGTACCCGGTGAACTTCCAGGATGAGGCTGCCACCAAGCCCGCGATGGATGCCTGGGCGAACAAGAACACCGGCGGGCGGATCAAAAAGGCACCCGCCCGTTATGACCGTAGAGACACTTTCAGCGTGCTCAACGCCGTGTACTTCGCCTCAGCCTGGAACGTCCCCTTCGACCCGGCCGACACCTCCGAGATGCCCTTCACGACGGCGGACGGCACACAGGTTTCCGTCCCCACCATGTCCGGCATTCAGGAACTCGCGTCCGCCCGAGGCACGGGCTCGCAGGCCGTGGATCTTCCCTATGCCGAGGGGTTCGTGATGCGGCTTGTGCTGCCGGATTCCGGGGATGCCGGGACCGGCGCGCAGGACTTTGCCGACGCTGCCCGGGCCCTTGACGCCGCCGCCCCGTCACCCACGCAGCTCTATTTGCCGCAGTGGGACCAGAAGAGCAGTTTCGACCTGCGCAGGGTCTTCGCCGGCCTGGGCCTGCAGGAAATGCTCGAAACCGAAACCGACTTCAATTCGATCCAGCACGGCCTCAAAATCACGCAAGCCGGGCAGGCCGCCAACATCACCGTGGCGGAGAAGGGGACAGTTGCCGCGGCCGTGACCCAGATCAACGCGCGGGCTGTGAGCGGCGCAGCACCCAGGGACGAGATTCGTTTCGACCGGCCGTTCCTCTACGAAATCGTCCACGTCGAGACCGGGCTGCCCTTGTTCATGGGCAAGGTGTCGGATCCGCGCTGACGCGTGGCCAGCCGGGGTTCAGGTCGCCGGTAGCTCTCCAGGTCGCCGGTAGCTCCCCAGTTCGCCGGAAACTTCCGGCGAACTGGAGAGGCTCCGGCGAATTCGGCGGCTTGGGTTAGCGCGGGCCGCCCTGCCACAAGGCATCGAACGGGGCACCCGAGGCCACCCGGTTACGGATTCCTGCAGTCACAAACGCCTTGGCCGTCCGGGCGGCCGCCAGCGGCGTCGCACCTTTGGCGAGCTCGGCCGTCACCGCAGCGGCCAGCGAGCACCCGGCACCGGACACGGCCACTTCGCCCACCTTCGGGGCGGACAGGACTTCCAGCGTTTCGCCGTCGTAATAGACGTCGACGGCGTCGGGGCCCTCCAGCCGCACGCCGCCCTTGGCGAGCACCGCGGCGCCGCTGAGCTCGTGGATGCGGACCGCGGCGGCCTTGAGGGACTCGACGTCGGTGATTTCCAGCCCGGACAGCGACTCGGCCTCGAAGTGGTTCGGCGTGACGAAAGTGGCCAGGGGCAGGATGTGGGACTTGAGCGCCTGGTCGGTGTCCAAGGCGTGGCCCGGCTCCTGGCCCTTGCAGATCAGCACCGGATCCAGCACCACGTTGGCGAACTGCCCGGCTGCGAGCGCCGCGGCCACGGTCGAAATTGTCGCGGGGCTGCCCAGCATGCCGATCTTGACGGTGTCCAGCACGGCCGGTGCGCCGGACGTGGCGCCGTACGCCGCCGTCGTCGCCTCCAGCTGGTCCGCGATGACTTGCTGGTCCACCGGGACGAAGCGGTGGTTCCAGTTGTCCTTCGGGTCGAAGGACACGATGCAGGTCAGGTTCGCGATCCCGAAGACGCCGAGTTCCTGGAACGTCTTCAGGTCAGCCTGCGCGCCGGCGCCGCCGGTCGCCTCGGAGCCTGCGATGGTGAGCGCGACGGCGGGGGAGGAGACGGCGTCGGAGGCGGTATCGCCAACTGCCAGGGCGGCGGAATCGAATGCGGTAGAAGTCATGGTCCCATCCTGCCATCCCGCCAAAAGCACCCGCATTGTGCTCATGAACAGGAACTCCATGAACAGTATGAACAAAACCTTAGTGTTCCGGATCACTCGGACTAAGGTGGCGGACGGTGTTGCTTACAGGCGGCGCCGGATCCAGGAAGGTTCATTGATGAGCACCCAACTGTCCGAAGCGGCCCAGACCCGGAAAGCCGTCGGCAACATCCTCAAAGGCTCGGCCGGCAACCTTGTCGAGTGGTACGACCTCTACGTCTACACCGTATTCGCGGCCTACTTCCAGGCGCACTTCTTCAACTCCACCGACGAGCTCCAGGCCGGACTCGAGGCGATGGCCGTCTTCTCGACGTCGTTCCTGATGCGCCCGATCGGTGCCTGGTTCTTCGGCCGGTACGCCGACCGCAAGGGCCGCAAGGCGGCGCTGACGCTGAGCGTGACCATGATGTCCGCGGGCTCCTTCGCCATCGCCGTGCTGCCCACCCAGGACGTGATCGGCCTGTGGGCCCTGATCCTGCTGGTCCTTATCCGCGTGATCCAGGGCTTCTCCGTGGGCGGTGAGTACGGCACCAGCGCCACGTACATGTCCGAGGCCGCGACCTCCAAGCGCCGTGGCTTCTTCTCCAGCTTCCAGTACGTCACGCTGATCGGCGGCCAGATGCTGGCCCTGCTGGTCCTCGTGGTCCTGCAGAACGCCATGCCCAAGGCCGAGCTGACCGAGTGGGGCTGGCGCATCCCGTTCGCGATCGGCGGCGTGGCCGCCCTGGTAGTCCTGTGGCTGCGACGCTCCATGGAGGAAACCGTCTCGGCCGAACAGATCGAGGCCGCAAAGGCCCCTGCTGCGGCGGGCCAGGCACAGCCGGGAACCATGAAGCTGCTGTTCACCAGCTACTGGAAGCCGCTTATGATCTGCATCGGGATCACCCTTGGCGGCACGGTGGCGTTCTACACGTACACCAACTTCATCCTGAAGTTCATGAACGATACCTCCGGCATCGCCAAGACCGACACCTCGGTCATCAACTTCTGGGCACTGTTCATCTTCATGCTGCTCCAGCCGGTGTACGGCATCATCTCGGACAAGGTGGGCCGCAAGCCCCTCCTGCTGTGGTTCGGCATCACCGGCGTCCTGTTCACCTGGCCGCTCCTGTCCGCCCTGGCCGGAACCAAGGATCCGATGACCGCGTTCCTGCTGATGATGGGCGGCCTCCTGATCGTGGGCGGCTACACCTCCATCAACGCCCTGGTGAAGGCCGAGCTGTTCCCCGCGTCCATCCGCGCCCTCGGCGTCGGCCTGGGCTACGCGATCGCCAACTCGCTCTTCGGCGGCACCGTCCCGCTCATCGGCGCGGCACTGCAGAAGGCGGGCCAGGAGGAACTGTTCTTCACCTACGTCACCGTGGCCATCGGCATCTCCCTCCTGGTCTACATTTTCGCCCTGAAGAACAAGAAGTCCACGCACCTGGACCACGAGCAGGGTCACGCCTGGGCGCCGGCTGCTGTCGACGCGGGGGCGGGCACTAGCGGCCCCAAGGACGACGACAAGGACCTCATCGACGCCTCGCGCCGCTAGATCCACATTCCGCCTCGGCGGAATGTACGACGGCGGGTCGCCGGCTACTGGACTTCGGTCGCGGGGGTCGGCGGCCCGCCGCCGTCGTAGGTTCGCCTGCCATCCGCCGGCGAATTCGCCGAATTCGCCGGAAGCGCCCCGGATCGCCGCATATTTCCGGCGACTACGAGCGATTCCGGCGAACTCGCGGCTACTGGCCGTGTCCACACAGTCGTGCCCCGGAACCGGCGCCCCCACACCAATGCGCCGGAGCCGCCGTGCCTGCGCCGCCGGGTGCGAGAATGGAGGCGGTTCCGGCGTCGTGTGTCACCGGGCCGTCCAGTGCTAATACAGCCGGCCGTCCAGCGTCTTCCCTTGGGAGCGCGGGCCGCCGAGCGAACCACTACGAATGGAATGCCCATGACTTCCGCCAAGACTTTCCCGGCGTCAGCTCCGCCGAGATTCGCCTCGATCGGTTCCCCGTATTTCGGCATCATGCTCGCCGTCATGGCCGTGGTGCTGATCCTGTCCAACATCGGGGCGTCCAAGGGCGTGGCGATCGGCCCCGTCATCACGGACGGCGGTTTCTTCCTCTTCCCGCTGGCCTACATTCTGGGCGACGTCATCAGCGAGGTCTATGGCTTCAAAGTGGCGCGCAAGGCCATCATCACTAGCTTTGCGCTGTCCGTCTTCGCGTCCCTCTGCTACTGGGTCATCATCGCCCTTCCGGGGTTCGACGACGAGTACGGTGCCTCCAAGCAGACGGCCCTGGTAGGCGCCCTGGGGCCGGTCCCGCAGATCGTGCTGGCATCGCTGCTGGCCTTCCTCGCTGGCCAGACCATCAACTCTTGGATTCTCGTCAAGATGAAGGCGCGGACCGGAGAAAAGTCCCTTTGGGCGCGCATCATGGGCTCCTCCGTGGCCGGAGAATTCGTGGACACGCTGATCTTCTGCAGCATCGCCGCGTCTGTGATTGGCATTACCGACGCCGGGATGTTCGTGAACTACGTCCTCGTGGGCTTCCTCTACAAGACCCTCGTGGAGTTCGCCTTCGTGCCCCTGACAGCGCTCGCCATCGGCTGGGTCAAGAAGCGCGAACCGAGCTACGGGGCCTAGGGCTCCGTCCACGGCCGCCGCTAGACTCCGCCTTCGGCCGCCGCCCACTCCGCCGGTGGTCGCCGCCCCCAATTCGCCGGAAACCTGCGGGATCGCCGTAAGTTTCGGGCGACGTCGCGGGCTTCCGGCGAATTCGACGCTCACGGATGCGGGCGGCCGGC
The DNA here is from genome assembly GCF_042788715.1 of Arthrobacter sp. NPDC056886. Taxonomy (NCBI): domain Bacteria; kingdom Bacillati; phylum Actinomycetota; class Actinomycetes; order Micrococcales; family Micrococcaceae; genus Arthrobacter; species Arthrobacter sp. NPDC056886. The sequence continues at coordinate 188,102 of NZ_JBHUBT010000009.1, read as the reverse complement.
CAGCGCACGAAGCAGACGGCTCTTGAATTCCTGTTCCAGGAACAGGTCCTTCCACTCAACGCGGACGAACCGCCAGCCCTCTTCGGTCAGGGCCTTCTCGCGGCGCCGTTCCTCGAAGACCACGTCGGCTGTGGGGCTGTAATCGAAGTACTTGATCTTGCCGTCGAACTCGAGGGCGACCTTCTCTTCCTTCCACGCAAAGTCCAGACGGTGGCGCCCAGCGCGGCTCCATACTTCAAGCTGCGGCTCAGGGGGCTTGATCCGGCACCGCAGGATCAGGTCGCGGGTCAAGGTCTCGCCCGGAGATTCGGACCGCGGATCGGCCGAGGCGAGGACGCGGCGGAACGTCCGGATCCCTCGCCGTCCGTCCAAATCATCTGCCATGGACTGCAGGACGGTCAGGTCCGCGCCGAGGCGAAGCGCGTGGTCAGTGAGGATCAATGCCTGCCTATAGGGCAGCAGCATGGCGCAATCGGCCGTTGTGCGCTCCAAAGAAGTCGTCCGGAGACCGTCCACAACTGCGACGTCGTGATCGGCGAAGGGACGCGTGTGGCAGCGGACGTCCCTGCCGTGGCGCTCATTCGAAGGGCGCACTTTCTGGAGGATGTGGATCGCATCATCCACGTCCCACAAGTGGAGGCGGCGGAGGCGCGCTGCGGAAATGTGGCTGTAGAGGAAGGTGCCTGTCGACGTCGTGCACGTTCCGTGGGCGTGGGCGTAGATGAGCTGCCGGCCGCGGACGATGGGGGACTGGGCGCGCCACAGGCTGGCTCGGATGTAGCAGCCGTACCTGAGCCGGACGATGACGCCTGAGTCCAGAAGCGAGTGGATCGCGCGCGAGCCGTAGCCGAGCTCCAGCAGTTGCTCGGTCCGCCAGAGGTTGCCCGTCGGCGGCAGCTCCAAAGGGTTCTGCGTCATGCCACCAGCCTGAGCTGCCGGGGGAACGGGCGGCAGTCCCCGCCGTCGTTATGTGGAAAACGCGGGGCCGCACCGGGACTTGTTGCGACCGCTCTTTTTGGGAAGGTGTGCCGCCCAGTTCGCCGGAACGCGGCGGAAGCGCCGGAAATTTACGGCGAGTTCGGTGGCTTCCCGCGATTTCGACGGCGGGCGGGCCGGGGGGCGGGTGGGCGGGCCGGTTGGCGGGACGTGCCCGGCGAGGCCGTGTCAGCCGGAAACGCGGGCCGTGGTGCCGCGGACGATGAGGGCTGGCTCGATCAGCTTGCGCCGGGGTTCGAGCGTGGGGTCCTGGATCCGTGCCAGCAGGGTGTTGGCGACATCGGACCCTACAACGTCGCTGCGGTTGTCCACCGAGGTCAGGTCCAGGTACCGCGACTTGGCCAGCTGGGAGTTGTCGTAGCCCATCACGGAGAGGTCTGCCGGTACGGACAAGCCGCGGGCCTTGGCTGCGGCGAGCGAGCCCAGGGCCATGGTGTCGTTGGCTGCGAACAGGGCGGTTGTGTCGGGGTGGTGGTCGAGCAGCCAGCAGGCGGCGGCGTAGCCATCCTCCTCCGAGGTCCCCTGGGATTCACCGGCAATCAGGACCTCGACGCCGGCCTCCACGATGCCGCCGCGGAAACCGTCCCGCCGGTGGGCAGCGGCGCCGCCGGAGCCCGAAAGGTGTCCGATCCGCGTGTGGCCGAGCCCCAGCAGGTGCTCCGCCGCGATGCGGCCGCCGCCGTCGTCGTCGTTCGTAATGAGGTCGGCGCCTGAGGGTACGCCGTTTCGCCAGCCGGCGACGACGGCGGGAACCCAGGTCCCGGCCATCATGGACTCGCTTGGCTCGGCGGCGATGACGAGGCCCTCCACGTGCATGGACAGCAGCCCGTCGGTGGCTTCGGTGATGCGGTTCTCGCCCGGCCGGGAGTCCGCGAGGGTGACCTGGTAACCGTGCGGGGACAGCGCGGATTCGATGCCGCGAAGGAGGTCTACGAACCAGAGATTCCGGAAGTCCTCAATGACCAGCCCGATGCTTTTCGTCTGACTGCTGGCGAGCGTGGTCGCGGCCCGGCTGGGCCGGTAACCGAGCTCCGCCATGGCCGTCCGGACTGCCTCCCGGCGCTTCTCACTGACCTTCGACGGGTTTTGAAGCACTAGGGACACCAGCGACGGGGAGACGCCGGCGCTCTTGGCGACGTCGTAGATCGTCGGGCGGCGGGTTCGAGGGGTGTTCAACGACATCTGCAGAGCCTTTCACGTCTCATCCGAGGATAACCAGTCGACCATTGACAGGACATATGGACATAGCTATGCTTTTGTTCGGCGCTGATTTTTGTAGCGCTCCAATTTTCTAGCGTCGGGCCGTCGGCCTGGCCGAATTTCAAAGGAGAAATCGATGGCTGACAGTTTGGGAGTCGCCGTAATCGGCGCCGGAATGGCAGGAAAAGCGCATGCGGCCGCGTACCGTACGGCGTCCGCGCTCTACAGCCCGGTTCTCCCTCCTATCCGGCTGGTCTCGATCGGCGACGTCAACGCCGAGTTCGGTTCCCTGGCCGCAAAGCGTTTTGGCTACGAACGCAATGACACCTCGTGGCAGGCAATCGCCAAGGCCGATGACATCGACGTCGTGAGCGTCGTGATCGCGAACTCCCTCCACCGCGAAGTCGTGGAGGGCCTGCTGGCCGCCGGCAAGCACGTGCTGTGCGAGAAGCCGCTGAGTGACTCGATCGAGGACGCCCGCGCCATGGCCGAGGCCGCCCGCAACGCCAGTTCGATCGCCCGGATCGGGTTCACCTTCCGCCGCACGCCGGGTATCGCCTACATCCGCGACCTCATCCGTACCGGCGTCCTGGGCAACGTCCTGCACTTCAGCGGCCGCTACTGGACCGACTACGGGTTCAGCCCGTCGGCGCCCATGAGCTGGCGTTACAAGGGCGGCCCGGGTTCCGGCGCACTGGCCGACGTCGGCAGCCACCTGACGTACGTCGCCGAGTTCCTCTGCGGCGACATCAAGTCCATCAGTGGCGGGCGCCTCAGCACCGTGATCGACAAGCGCCCCTTGCCGCTCGGCGCCGTCATGGGCCACGACCACGCCGCGGTCAGCGACACGTTCGAGCCGGTCGAAAACGACGACTACGCGGTGTTCTCCGCCGAATTCGAGAACGGCGCCGGCGGCTTCGAGGTCTCCCGAGTCGCCGCCGGGCACGCCAACAGCCTCATCTTCGAGGTCTTCTGCGAGAACGGCGCCGCCCGGTTCGACCAGCGGCGCCCCGCGGAGATCGAGCTGTTCCTCAACGACGGCCCGGCCAACGAGAACGGCTACCGCCAGGTCATCCTCGGACCCGGACACCCCTATATCGCCGGCGGCCTGGCCATGGACGCGCCCAGCGTCGGATTCGGCCAGAACGACGCCTTCGCCTACCAGTCCCGGGCATTCCTCGAGGAAGTCGCCGGCCTCAGTGAGGCGGAGTCCCTGCCCCGCTGCGCCACGTTCGACGAGGGCGTGCGCAACATGGAACTGCTCGGCGCGGTCACCGAATCCGCCCTCAACAACGGAAAGAAAATCACGCTATGAAACTCGGTGTCTACAACGCCATCCTGCACGACCGGCCCCTTCCTGAGGCGCTCAAGGTCATCGCCGATCTGGGACTGACTGGCATCGAAATCAACACTGGTGGATTCCTGCCGGCCGTCCACGTCCCCACCATGGACCAGATCCTGGAAAGCGACGCTGCCCGCGACGACTACCTGGCGATCTTCGAGGGGACCGGCGTCTCAATCGCCGGCCTGAACTGCAACGGCAACCCGCTGCACCCCAAGCGTGAAATCGGCGAGAAGCACGCCGAGGACATCCGCCGGTCCATCCGGCTGGCGCAACGGCTGGGACAGGACCGCGTGGTCACCATGTCCGGCCTGCCCGGCGGCGAGCCCGGGGCCACCACGGTCAACTGGGTGGTCAACGCCTGGAACTCGGCCGCACTGGACGTACTGGACTACCAGTGGGGCATCGCGGCCGACTTCTGGAAGGAAACCGACCGCCTCGCGGCCGATCACGGCGTGAAGGTTGCCCTCGAGCTGCACCCGCAGAACATCGTGTTCAATACAGCCGATGTCCGCAAGCTCATCGAGCTCACCGGCGCGACCCACGTGGGCGTCGAACTGGACGCCTCGCACCTGTTCTGGCAGCAGATGGATCCGGTGGCGGTGGTCCGCGAACTCGGTCCGCTGGTCTTCCAGGCCGCGGCGAAGGACGTCCGCGTGAACACCGGCAACGCCGCGCTCTATGGCGTCCTCGACAACAGCTTCCGCCGGCTCTCCCCGGAGGAGAACCGGACCAACCTCGGCGGCGACGAGTGGGCCAACGAGTGGCCCAAGGACTCCGCCTGGGACTTCGTGGCTCTGGGCCGCGGGCACGACACCGCCTACTGGACCGAGTTCCTGCGCGCGCTGTACGAGGTGGACCCCAACATGCTGGTCAACATCGAACACGAGGACGTCTCCCTGGGCCGGATCGAGGGCCTCCAGGTGGCGGCCAAGGTGCTGCGGGACGCTGACGCGGCACTCTCGGCGTCGCTGCACCTGACGGCCTGATGGCCCAACGGCCCAGCAAGCGACTTCCACGCCGAGGCCGCCGGAATGCTGCGGGGTCGCCGGAAACTTCCGGCGATCTGGGACGGTTCCGGCGACCTCGACGCTTCGACGCCGGGCCGGGGACGGCGGGGCGCCCTAGGAGTAGTAGTTCCGCAGGGTCTCGGCCTTGAACTCGAAGAAGTTGCCGGCCTCGATGGCGAGACGGGCGTCGTCGACCATCTTCACCACGAAGCGTTCGTTGTGGATTGAGATCAGAGTGGCCGAGACCATCTCCTTGGCCTTGAACAGGTGGTGGATGTAGGCCCGCGAATAGTTCAGGCAGGCGTAGCAGTCGCAGCCTTCCTGCAGCGGGCCGAAGTCGCGCTTGTACTTGGCGCCGGAGAGGTTGTACCGGCCGGTGGGGTGATAGAACGCAGAGTTGCGGGCCACCCGGGTGGGGGAGACACAGTCGAAGGTGTCCGCGCCGTTTTCAATGGCGGTGAAGATGTCGTCCGGTTCGGAGATGCCCAGCAGGTGCCGCGGCTTGTTCTCGGGCAGTTCCTCGTTGCACCAGCGCACGATCGTGCCGAGGTTCTCCTTTTCCAGGGCCCCGCCGATGCCGAAGCCGTCGAAGTTCATCGCGCCGAGGTCGCGGCAGGCCTTGCGGCGCAGGTCCTCGTACTGGGCACCCTGGATCACCCCGAACAGGGCCTGGTACGGCTTGCCGGCGCGCTCGTTCGTGAGCCGGAAGTGCTCGGTGATGCACCGTTCGGCCCAGCGCCGGGTCCGTTCAAGGGACTCCTCCTGGTAGCCGCGGGAGTTCTGCAGCGTGGTGAGCTCGTCGAACGCGAACATGATGTCCGCGCCAATCTGGTGCTGGACATTCATCGAGATCTCGGGGCTGAAGCGGTGCCGGTCGCCGTTGAGGTGGCTCTTGAACCACACGCCTTCCTCATCCACGTGGGCCAGGCGTTCCTTGCCGGGAGCCACGGCGTCGTCGGGACCGGAATTGTCCACCGACTTCATGTCGATGACCTTTTTGAACCCCGAGCCCAGGCTCATCACCTGGAACCCGCCGGAATCGGTGAACGTGGGCCCGCGCCAGTTCATGAACGCCCCGAGGCCCCCGGCCTCGTCCAGGATGTCCGCGCCCGGCTGCAGGTACAGGTGGTACGCGTTGGCCAGCACGGCCTGCGCGCCGAGATCGGCAATGGATTCCGGCAGCACGGATTTGACCGTGGCCTTGGTGCCGACGGCGATGAACGCCGGGGTCTGGATCTCCCCGTGCGGGGTGGCGATGGTGCCGGTCCGGCCCAGGAACTCACCGCCGTTGGCGGCGACCTGCTCGGCCGACGGCGGGCACGCCTCGCTCAGGCGCTTGCCGACGCGGAAGGAAAACTCGGACTGCCGGGCAGGCGCAGGGGGCAAAGAGGCGAAGTCAGGATTGGCTGGCACGGTTCAAGTGTGCCAGCTAACGCGGCCCTTGCCTTAGTGGACGGGATCCGATGTGGGGTAGTTCTCAGCCCGCCACTTGTCCCAGTAATTGCGGATCGCGTCCAGCTGGTGGGCCCCGAGGTCGTAAGTGGAGACGATCGCGAGGGATCCGCCGTCGGGCCGGACCTCAGAGATGGCGGGCTGGTCCGCCACGATCAGCAGGCCGTCCCCGTGCTCGGCGTAGTGGTGGACCGTCAGGCCAACTTGATGGTTGCTGCGGAACCACACCTTGCCGGAGATTTCCTCGCCTGTGGGCAGGGTAAGCGAATACGGGTCCCCGGGTGCCGGGACGTCGCTGAGCCCGAGTTTTTCTATCGCGGACCCGCCTGTGCCGGGCACGGAGAAGAAAAAGGTCCGGCGCTTCCCGTGCGGGTGCCGTTCCAGGGCAAAGCGCAACTGGTGGAGGAAGGTCAGCCAGCCCTGGGTGATGTCCTCGTCCCAGGCCGCCCACTCGGAATTGTGGTCGATCGCTGCCCGGGTGACGCTGACTTCCGTGCCCGTGGGGACAGGTTTCAAGGTGAAGACGTCGCCGCCGTCCACCACCAGGGAGGTGTGGTCTGCGCCTTCCACCACGTTGGGGCCGAAGTAGATTTCGGTGATTTCGGCCTCTTGGTCATCGGCCACCCAGCCGTGCCATTGGGCGATCTTGCCGGGTTCGCGCAGCATGGTCCAAACTTGCTGCGCGTCAGAATTAATCACAACGCTCAGATTGTTCGTCATGGGCCGAATCTACAACGCCCGGCCGCGGCGGGGTAGGGGCAAATGCTTCAGGCGCGGACTGATTCGAGCTCGTTGCCGATCCGGCGTTCCAGCTCGGCGGTGCCAACCGTTTCGGAGCCGCCGTGGGCGCGCAGGAACAGGAGCGCCTCGAGCCGCAGCAGGCGCCATTCGCGTTCCGCGTCCGGGTTCGCGTTGTCGATCGAGCGGAAGATTTCCTTGTCGTACAGATTGGGCTCGTTGAGCGAGCGCTGGCGCACCTTGGCGTTGATCCTGGCCTTGAACGGGTCCGTTTCCATGGCCTCCGGCGCGCGGAGGAATTTCTCGTAGATTCCGGCGCGCTGGTCCTGCCCCAGCTGGCGGCAAATGTAGCTCGAGAGCGCCAGGGTTGACTCCACGGAAGCCCAGCGGTCGGGGTTGCCGTCGAACGGCAGGACGTTGAGCAGGTCCGCGACCGCCAGGGCGTTGTCGGCATCCTTGAGGGTGATGAAGAGCTCGTGCGCAAGGTCGCTGAGGTCCTTCAGGCAGCTGCCGGACTTGGTGTTGATGCCCTTGGCGAGCCGCTCACTGAGCAGGAGCACACCGACGGCGCCCTGATGGGCCTCGGCCGCGGCCGCCACGACAGACTCCGGCGTGCCGTCGGGGACCGGGATGAGCGCCAGGTCCGCGTCGCTGGGCCCGCCCACCGCAGGCGGCGCAACGGGCTGGGGAGGGACGACGACGGCGGCCGCCGTATTGTCGGACTCAGCTGCGTCGGTCACCTCCCCTTCCGGTTCGGGGGAGGGGCCGGACGCCGGAAGTTCGGGTGCGGCGTCGCCGGATGGAGCCGGAAGTTCGGGGGCGCCGTCGTCGGGCGCGTCGTCGGAAGGGGATGGGGCGCCGGCGGCGCCCGCACCTGGTGCGTCGTCGGACGCAGCTGCGGTGCCGGACTCGGCGTCGTCGGTGACCCGGATCGTTGATCCCGCCGCGATCCGCAGCACACCGCCGCCGCTGAGGGTGGCCAAAACCATGGCGGGAGTCCCAAAATCGTCGGCTTCGACGTCGACTCTATGGATCTCGGCGGAGCGGTTTCCGTCGGGCAGGATCAGGTGGTCGCCGGCCCGAAGGGATCCAGCCTGCTGTTCGCTGTAATTCCGGGAGGCTGGGGGGTGGGTCATCGGGAGTCCTTAAAGTTCTCTTGCGGTCCGCCCACCAGTCTACAAAATCAGGTGCGTGAAGTCGGGGACGCCCGGGACGCCCCGAGCGTCCCCGGACCGCGCTGGACCCGAGGGTGTCGGCTAGTTGCCGACTCCCGCGAAGGCCAGCGCCTGCCGGATCAGTGCCCCCCGGCCGCCGCTGAATTCCAGTTGTACGTCCGTGCTCATGACCTCTTGCGGGGTCATCCAGGTCAGCTCGAGGGCGTCCTGGCGCGGGGAGCATTCGCCGGTGACGGGAATGATGTACGCCAGGGCAACGGCGTGCTGGCGGTCGTCCGTGAAGCCGGTGTGGGAAGGCGACGGGAAGTACTCGGCCACCGTGAACGGCACCGGGCTGACCGGCAGTTGCGGGAAGGCAAGCGGGCCCAGGTCCTTCTCCATGTGGCGGAGCAGGGCGGCGCGGATGGTCTCGCGGTAGAGAACGCGGCCGGACACCAGCGAACGGACCATGGCGCCGTCCTCGTCGGCCTGCAGCAGGGTGCCGACCTCGTTCACGAACCCGAGGGGGTCCAGTCGGACCGGAACGGCCTCGACATAGACCATCGGCAGCTTGCCCCGCGCTTCGAACAGGTCGTCGTCGGAGAGCCAGCCGGGATTCGGGTCAGGGGTGCGCACATTCATGGTTAAGTTCTACCCCATCCCTGCCCCGAACCCCGCGCCGTCCTCAGAACGCCAGCACCGATTCCAACGGCTCGCCGGATGCGATCCGTGCCAGCAACGCCGGCTCGGCGGCGTCGGAGGCGAGCGCCTGGCCCAGGACCTCGGCTGCCACCTCCGGGGACAGAACGATCACGCCGTTGTCGTCCCCGAGCACCCAGTCGCCCGGACTGACCTGGACGCCACCGCACTGCACCGGGACATTCACCGCGGAGCCGCCGCTGCGGACCCGCTTGGTGGTCAGGCACGAAGTCCCGCGGGCGAAGACCGGCAGACCGGTGGCGCGGAGCTCCAGGATGTCGGTGGCCACGCCGTCGACGACGACGCCGGCGGCGCCTTGCGCGGTGGCCGCTGCCGCGGTGACGGCGCCCACCGGCGCGTGCCGGTGGTCTCCGGACATGTCCACCACGAGCACCGCGCCGGGGTACAGCGCCAGCAGTGCCCGATTCATGGCGTAGGCGTCATGGTCCGCAATGCGCACCGTGACCGCCGGGCCCGCCACCTTGACGCCGTCGAGCAGCGACCGGATGGCCGGATCCACGAATCCGTCCTCCAGGAAGTGCCCAATCGTGGGGTAGCTGACGGCGGCGAGCCCCTCGGCAAGTCCGCCGGCGAGCTCGCCGCTAAGCACGGCGCTTCCGGTGCTCACTGAGCCTCCGGCGCCGTCGTGCCGGCAACCACGGCCACGCAGTCGATTTCCAGCGCGACGCCCCACAGGCTCACGCAGACCGTGGTCCGCGCAGGCCGGGCCGCCGCAAAGAACTCCGCGTAGACCCGGTTGTAGGCTTCGAGCCGGTCCGGATCAGTGAGGTACGCGTTGACCTTGACCACGTGCTCCAGGCCGGACCCTGCCGCCTCCAGCACGGACCGGAGGTTGATGATGGTCTGGCGCACCTGGTCCTCGAACGTGTCCGGCTGGTGGTCCAGCCCGCTGATAGCGGGGATTTGGCCGGCGGTGAAGACAAACCCGTTGGCGACGACCGCCTGGGAGAAGGGCCCGACGGCGGCCGCGCCGCCCGGGATCTGCGCGATCCGGCGGACCGCCCCGTTTACGGGAGGAACAGCGGGAAGGGCATTGGGGACAACGTCCTGAACTGTCATTTGGCAGCCACCGCTTCGGCGGACGGGTCCGTGTTTGCGCCGGCGGTCGTGTCGGTGACTGCGTCCAAGGGGGCGGAGTCGACGGCGTCGATGTTGCCATGCCGGGTTTCGGTCAGGACGAACAAGGCACAGAGCGAGACGAGGGCGGCGGCCATGATGTACCACGCGATGGAGGAGCTCTGGTGGGTCATGCCCAGCAGCCACGTGGTGATGAACGGCGTCGCGGCGCTGCCGAGGAGCCCGGAGAGCATGTACGCGACGGACAGCCCCGAGTAGCGGACCTTGGAGCCAAACAGTTCGGCGAGGAAGGTGGCGATCGGTCCGTAGTTGGCGGCGAAGGCCGTCATCATGGCCAGGTAGGCGACGAAGAGCAGCGGCACGGACTTGGTGTCCATCAGCCAGAACATCGGGAAGGCGAAGAGGGCCTCGGCGGCCACACCGGCGTAGATGATCGGCTTGCGGCCGAACTTGTCAGAAAGCTGACCGAAGAACGGGATCAGGACAAAGCACAGGGCGCAGGCGGCCAGAACGACCCACAGCATGAGGGCCTCCGAGTGGCCCAGTTCCTTCTTGCCGTAGGACACGCCGGACGCGACCAACAGCGTGAACGTGCTGCCGGTGGACAGGGTGGCGACACCGCCGAGGATAACCTGCTTCCAGTACTTGGCCATGAGGGCCGCGAAGGGGAGCTTGGCCTTGGCGCCGGCTTCCTTGACGGCCTGGAACGACGGGGTTTCCTCGATGTGCAGCCGGATGTAGATACCCACGGCCACGAGCAGCGCGGAGGCCAGGAACGGGATACGCCAGCCCCAGGCGAGGAGGGCTTCGGTGCTGACGGTCGAGGCGACAATGAGGAACGCGACGTTGGCGATCAGGGTCCCGGCGGGTACACCCACCTGGACCAGTGAACCGTAGAACCCGCGCCTGGAGGCTGGAGCGTGTTCCACCGTCATCAGGACGGCGCCGCCCCATTCGCCGCCCAGGGCCAGGCCCTGGATGACGCGTAGGAAGAGCAGCAGCAGAGGCGCCATGATGCCGATGCTGTTGTAGTCCGGCAGCAGGCCGATGGCGAAGGTGGCGGCGCCCATGGTCAGCAGTGAAATCAGGAGCATGGACTTCCGGCCCAGGCGGTCCCCGAAGTGGCCGAAGATGATGGCGCCCACCATGCGTGCAATGTAGGCGGAGGCGAAGGTGCCGAAGGCGAGCATGGTGCCCACGATGGGGTCGAAGCTGGGGAAGAAGATCTTGTTGAACACGAGCGCGGATGCTGTGCCGAATACAAAGAGGTCGTACCACTCGACGGTGGTGCCGATGACGCTGGCGAGGGCGATTTTACGCATCTTGGCCAGGTCCAGGCGGGCAGCCGCGTGGGAGGTGGTTTCTACCGATTGAGCCATCAATTTCTCCAGATGGGGGTGCGGGGACGAATGTCCGGTGCAAGGTAGTAGCCAACTATTCTGTGTTGGTGATCACACCTCAATGGCGAAAACCCCACCAAAAATGGGCCCGAAGTGTGTGTTCACACAACTGTTAGGCCCAGGCGACCACCAGCCGGGCCGCCTGGGTCGGAACGGTCAAATCGATTCCGGTCAATTCCTCAAAGCGGTTGAGCCGGTTCAGGATGGTGTTCCGGTGGCAGAAGAGCTGCTCCGCCGTGGCCGTGATGTTCCCGGTGGACAGGTAGTGCTGCACGGTTTCAGTAAGGCGCTCGCGTTCCCCGCCACGGCATTCCGCCATGTCCTCCTCCAGCTGGGCGGCGAGGTCGAGGCCGGCGTCCTGAAGGTTCTGCTGGGCCAGCCGGGTCCATGCCGCATCGGCGGACAGAGGGCCGTCATCTCCCGGGCGCAGCAGGGCGGCGAGGCTCTCCGCCGTGCGGGCAGCCGCGGGCAGGCCGCGCAGCCCGTGCACTTCCGGGACATAGCCGCAGGGGATGTCGGCCAAGAGCGGCGGCAGCGGAGGCACACTCCGGGTTTCCCTGGGCCGGGCAGGGAGCAGAGGCCAGAACAGGTAGGTATTCCCGCCTGATTCGTGCAGGAACAGCTTGTAGCGTCGCTGGCCCGAGCCGAATTGGGTGGCGGACGTACGCAGCCGTGCGCCGGCTTCCCCGCTGGCAGCTACAAGACCGCATCGCGAATCCGGCCCGATGCCCAGGGCGGAGCCCACCTGCGAGGACGTTTCGGCCGAGGGTGTGCTTTGGTTGAAGAGCCGCGCGATGAATTCGCGCTGGATGCTGGATTCTTCCTGAGCCATCCGCACGCGCTCGGTCAGGTAGCTCATGTGGGTCCGGGTGGCGAACTCGTCGACGACCCGCCAGACCAGATCCACGCGCGAGGCGAGCAGGCCGGCGTCCTCCGGTGCGGCGATCTCCAGGAGGTCGGCCCACAGGATGCTGAAATCCAACCGCACGGCTGACGTTAGAGACTCCGGCGGGATTCCGGCCCGTGCCCGCTTGGAGCCGAGATCCGAAGCGAAGGCGAGCAGCCCGTCCCGTGCCGTGTCTTCCGGGCCGCCCCGCAGCCCGTGGATGAGCCGGCGAAACGTTTCCCGCGCCGTGTCCCGGATTTCCAGGACAGTCACCTGGCTTTCGCCGTATTCCGGGATTTGCCGTACCCGGGCGGTGAAGGCCTGAGCCAGGATGTCCAGCCGCCCTTCCAGCTGGTCCACCAGCTCACTCCAACGGAACTCGGCCCCCGGCGATTGAAAATTGTGCATTCTCACATTCTAGGGTCACGGATGCGTGGCGCACTGCTAGTTATTTTGGAAAAAGCTACTGGCAGAATGGATGGAAGCACTTAGGGGTGAGCCTAATCACACCCCGCGGAACCATCCGCCTGGAGCGCCACCGACGGCTTTTTCCCGAATGGGGTGGTCGCACGGGCACCGGCAAAGACCAGTCATATTTCTTTGGAGTAAACATGGCAAGCAGCGCAAGCAACGCCACCACCATCCCCAGCCCGCTTGGGGTTGTCGATGAGAGCGTGGCCAAGAAAGTCGCCCTCGCGGCCCTCGTCGGAACGGCGCTGGAGTGGTACGACTTCTTCCTCTTCACCACCGCCGCGGCCCTGGTGTTCAACGCCCAGTACTTCGTGTCCCAGGACCCCTTCGTCTCGGCCATGAGCTCCTTCGCCACGCTGGCGGTCGGGTTCGTAGCCCGCCCGATCGGCGGCTTCATCTTCGGATCCCTGGGCGACAAGATCGGCCGCAAGAAGATCCTGATGGTCACCATCGTGGGCATCGGCGTCGTGACCGGCCTGATCGGCCTCCTGCCCAACTACGCGACTATCGGCGTCGCGGCACCCGTCCTGCTGGTCGCGCTGCGGATCCTGCAGGGACTCGCCGTCGGCGGTGAATGGAGCGGCGCGGTGATCATTGCCGTCGAAAACGCCCCCGTTGCTAAGCGTGCCCGCTATGCGGCCCTGCCGCAGATCGGGTCCCCCATCGGCACCATCCTGTCCTCCGGCGGGTTCTTCGGAATGCTGTACTTGGTGGGCCAGACCAACTTTGACGCGTGGGGCTGGCGCATCCCGTTCATCGCGGCGCTCCCGCTGCTGGCGATCTCCATGTGGATCCGCAGCAAGCTCAGCGAGTCCCCGGAATTCGAAGCGCTCATGGAGTCCGGCGAGACCGAGCACGCCCCCATCCGCGGAGTGCTGACAAAGAGCTGGCGCCAGATCCTGGTCGGCATGTGCTCTGCGCTGCTGGGCATCGGCGGCTTCTACCTCATCACCAGCTTCGTGGTCTTCTACGGCACCAAAGTGCTCAAGATGCCCTACGAAACCCTGCTGATGGGCTCGCTTCTCGCCGCGGTCTTCGAGATCTTCTTCCTGATCTGGGCCGGACGCATGGGCGAGAAGTTCGGCGCCAGCAAGGTCATCCTCTGGGGTGGCGTGGCCTCCGCGCTCGTCGCCGTCCCGGTCTTCCTGGCCATCGACACCGCCATCCCGGCCCTGGTCATCCTGGCCATGATCATCGGCGTGTGCACCCTGTCCATCCCATATGCCGTGTCCGGTACGGCCCTCACCGCGCTCTTCGCCACGAAGGTCCGCTACACCGGCGTCGCCATCACGTCCAACAGCGCCGGCGTCATCTCCGGTTTTGTGCCGCTGATCGCGACGGCCCTCGTGGCCGCCAACGGCAACTCGTTCTGGCCGGGTGCCATCATCCTGCTGGTCGTGTCCGTGCTGACCGCACTGTCCGGGATTCTCCTGCCGGCCCTCAGCATCGAAGAAGAAGGTATGAAGCATTGAGCACTACAACCACCGCCGGGCACCTGATTGTTGCCCAGCTGGAACGAGCCGGTATCCAGCGCGTCTACGGCGTCCCCGGGGAAAGCTTCCTGGATGTCCTGGACGGCCTGCACGGATCCTCCATTGAAACCGTGGTGACCCGCCACGAAGGCGGGGCCGGGTTCATGGCCCTCGCCGAAGGCCGGCTCACGGAGCTTCCGGGCGTGGCCATGGTGACCCGCGGCCCCGGCGCCGCCAACGTCTTCATCGCCATCCACACCGCGCACCAGGACGCCACCCCGATGATCCTGTTCGTGGGCCTCATCCCGGTCGCGGACCGCGGCCGGGAGTCGTTCCAGGAATTCGACATCAACGCCTGGTTCGGCAGCACCGCCAAGAAGGTCGTGACGCTTGACGACGCCGCCTCCGCCGCCCGCGTTGTGGACGACGCCATCTTCACGGCCCTCAGCGGCCGGCCGGGTCCCGTCGTCATCGGCCTCCCCGAAGACGTGCTGGTCCACGCCATTGAATCGGGCACAGTGGAACCCCGCACCATTGCCCGGCCCGAACCGTCAGCGGCGGACCTCGCCGGCCTGGAAGCGAAACTGACCGCGGCCAAGAAGCCCCTGATCGTGGTGGGCGGCGAAGGCTGGAACCAGGAATCCTCCGACGCGCTGGCCGGCTGGTCCTCCCGCCACGGCATCCCCGTGCTCGCGGATTTCCGCGCCTATGACGCCGTCCCGCACAGCGGCGACTCCTACGCCGGCTACCTCGGCTACGCCCGCAGCGATGCCAACGCACGCCGCCTCGATGAGGCCGATCTGCTGGTGTTCGTCGGCTGCGTCCGCGCCGACGTGCTCTCCGACGGCTACAAGCGCGGGCTGGATGCCGTCACCGTCGTCGTCCACCCCGGCGCCGATCTGCTGGGCCACTTCGGCCGGCTGGACCAGCACATCCCGGCCCACGTCGCGTCCTTCGCCACCGCGCTCGCCGCCACGGATTCCGCGGTGGAACCCGCGGCCGGCTGGCTGGCCGGGGCCCGCGCGGACTACGAAAAGTTCTCCACCGCACAGCCTGATGGTGGAACGGGAGTGGATCTCGCCGTCGTGATGGAAATCCTCAAGCAGGAAATGGATGACGACGCCGTCATCACCTACGGGGCCGGGAACCACTCGCTGTGGCCGGCCCGCTACCTCAAGCACAACACGGCGAACTCCCTCGCCGCGCCCCGCAACGGTGCCATGGGTATGGGGATCCCCGCCGCGGTGGCCGCCTCCCTGGCCTACCCCGGCCGCCAGGTGATCTCCGTTGCCGGCGACGGCTGCTTCATGATGAACGGCCAGGAAATGGCCACCGCCATGGGCCACGGCGGGAAGTTCATCGCCCTCGTGGTGGACAACGGCATCTTTGCCACGATCCGTGAGCACCAGGAAGGCCACTACCCGGGCCGCCCCTCGGGCACGCACATGACCAACCCGGACTTCGCCGCGCTGGCCCGGTCTTACGGTGGCTACGGCGAACGCGTGGAGAAGGCCGAGGACTTCGGCGCCGCGTTCCGCCGCGCCGTCGAATCCGGGCTGCCGGCGGTCCTGCACCTCCCGCAGGACCCCACCACCCGCTCACCCAAGACCGCCAGCAACTGACCGGAGCCCGCCATGATCACCCTGCACAACATCATCAACGGTGAGGTCGTCCAAGGCAGCGCCGCCGCAGACGGAACAGCAGTGGCCACCCTGCCGTTCTTCGACCCCGCCACCGGAGTCCAGCTCGGCACCGCCCCGGACAGCGACGCCGCCACCGTGGACCGCGCGTTCCAGGCCGCCCACTCCGCCTTCCAGAGCTACAAGCGGACCACCCCGGCCGAACGCCAGGCCATGATGCTCAAACTCGCCGACCTCATCGAAGCCAACGTCGACAGGCTCCTGGACGCCGAGGTGGCCTGCACCGGCAAGCCCCGCCAGGTGACCCGCGAGATCGAGATCCTCCGCGGCGCCGACCAGCTGCGCTTCTTTGCCGGCGCCTGCCGCGTGGTGTCCGGAACCGCCCAGACCGAATACGTCCGCGGCTTTTCCTCCACTGTCCGGCGCGAACCACTCGGCGTGGTCGCCCAGATCACCCCGTGGAACTACCCGTTCATGATGGCCATCTGGAAGATCGGACCGGCCCTGGCCGCCGGGAACACGCTGGTCCTGAAGCCGGCGGACACCACCCCCTGGTCCACCCTGGTCCTGGGCGAGCTGGCGCAGGAGGCCTACCCGGCCGGCGTCGTCAACGTCATCTGCGGCGGCCGGGGGACCGGTGCCGCCATGGTGGATCACGAGATCCCGGAAATGGTCTCCATCACCGGCTCCACCCGGGCCGGGGCGCAGGTGATGTCCGCGGCGTCGAAGACCCTCAAGGACGTCCACCTGGAACTCGGCGGCAAGGCACCCGCGATCGTCTTCGCGGACACCGACATTGACCTGGCGGCCAAGGAGATCGCGCTCGGCGCATTCTTCAACGCCGGCCAGGACTGCACCGCCGTGACCCGCGTGCTCGTGGAGAAATCCATCCACCAGGAGTTCGGTGCCGCGCTCGCCGCGGCCGCCGCGGCGCTGCAGGTCGGCGGCGACGCCGCGGACCTCGGGCCGCTGAACAGCGCTGCCCAGCTGGACCGGGTGGAGGGCTTCATGTCCCGGCTGCCCGCCAACGCGAAGGTCCTCTCCGGCGGCAAGCGCACCGGCACCGGCTACCACTTCGAGCCCACCGTGATCGACGGCGTCTTCCAGGCCGACGAGGTCGTGTGCGAGGAGATCTTCGGACCGGTGGTCACCGTCCAGCCGTTCGCCACGGAGGAGGAAGCCATCGAGCTCGCCAACGGGACGAAGTACGCGCTGGCGTCCAGCGTCTGGTCCAACAACCACGGCGTCGTCACCCGGGTATCCAACGAACTGGACTTCGGCGCCGTCTGGATCAACTGCCACCAGGTGATCCCGGCCGAGGCCCCGCACGGCGGTTTCAAGCACTCCGGCACCGGCAAGGACCTGTCCGTCTTTGGCCTGGAGGATTACACCCGCATCAAGTCCGTCACCACCTCCCACCGCTGAGAACCACGCTAGGTAACCCATGAAACTCGATCTGCTGCTGCGCAACGCGGACATCATCACCATGGATGAGCGCCGCCCGCATGCCACCTCAATGGGGGTCTGGCAGGGCCGGATTGTGGGCCTCGACGAGGACCTGGACGGACTGGAGGCCACTGAGGTCCTGGACCTCGGCGGCGCCACCGTGACGCCCGGCTTCATCGACGCCCACTGCCACACCACCTGGTTCGGGCTGGGCCTCGGCGAACTGGACGTCTCCGCCGCCCGCGGCCTGAACCAGCTCTACGCCCTGCTGGAGGCCGGCATGGCGGCAGGCAGCGCCGCCGCCGGGTCCGGTCCGGTGTCCGGGGACCGCCTGGCCTGGCTGCTGGCCACCGGTTTCAGCCAGCAGCAGCACGGCGGCGAGTTTCCGGACATCACCGTCCTGGACCGGATCACGGGGAACCGGCCGCTGTTCATGCGGCACAACTCCGGCCACATGGCCGTGGTCAACACCGCCGCGCTCCGGCTGGCCGGTGCCGAACCGGCGTCGTTCCCGGACCCCGACGGCGGCGTGATTGTCCGCGACGCCGCCGGCCGCCCCACCGGGCTGGTCCAGGAAACCGCGCAGCAGCTGATCCAGCAGCTGATCCTGCCGTACTCGTCCGAGGCGATCGAAGCCGCACTGGACCGGGCCACCCGCCACTACGCCGCGGAGGGCATCACCAGCTTCACCGAGGCCGGGATCGGCGGCGGCTGGATCGGCCACAGCCCCGTGGAACTGGCCGCCTACCAGCGTGCGGCGTCCGCGGGCAGTCTCCACGCCCGGGCGCAGCTGATGCCGGTCCTGGATGTGCTCCACCCGCTCGGCGGACAGCACCCGCCGGGCGCGGCACCTGCCGGACTGGACCTGGGCATCGCCAGCGGATTCGGCGACGACTTGCTGTCGCTAGGCCCGGCGAAGGTGTTTCTGGACGGGTCACTGCTCGGTGAAACGGCCGCGGTCAGCCAGGACTTCTGCAGCCACGGCGGGACGGACAACACCGGCAACGCCGGTTACTTCCAGGCCGAGCCGGAGGCGCTCCGGGCCAAGATCGAGGCCGCCTACGCGGCCGGCTGGTCGATCGCGGCGCACGCCATCGGGGACCGCGCCGTGGACCTCGCGATCGACATCATCACCGGCTGTGCCGCGAAATACGGCCCCCGCGCCCTGCCTAACAGGATCGAACATGCATCGATGACCCGGCCCGAGCAGCTCCCGCGGCTGGCCGCCGCCGGCATCGCCGTCACCCCGCAGGCCAGCTTCTTCTCCGACGGCGGGGACGGCATGACGCTGTCCCTCGGCCCGGAACGGCTCGGCTGGGCCTACCGGGCGGCGTCGTTCCTGGCCGCGGGGGTGACGCTCGCCGGCAGTTCCGACCGCCCCGTGGCGGACGGAAACGTGCTCCGCGGGATGCAGGCCTTCGTGGACCGGCGCACCGTCTCCGGTGCCGTTTTCGGGAACCCGGACGAGCGGCTGAGCCCGCTCCAGGCCCTGGCGGCGTACACCACCGGAGCCGCCGCAGCCACCGGAACGTCCGGCATCAAAGGCTCTCTGACCACCGGGAAGCTGGCCGACTTCACCGTTCTGTCCGGGTCCCCGCTCACCGCGGCCAGCATCGCCGAACTCGAGGTGCTGGCCACCGCCGTCGGAGGGAACTTCACGTTCCGGACCCCCGGCCTCACGTCCCCGGTAACGGCCGATTCGGCCGCAGCCGGTCCATTCTTCAGCACAGCTACCAACCGTTCATAGGGGAACACCGTGACTACTCAGACCACTTTCAGCACCCGCGACGCCGCGTTCGTGCGGGACTTCCACTTCATGAGCGAATTCGGCGCGACCGAGAACGGCGGCGTGGAACGGCAGGCCGCCAGCGTGCCGGACGGCCAGCAGCGGCAATGGCTCACGGGCCTGCTGGAGGCCAAGGGCTTCACCGTACGGTTCGACCGGGTCGGCAACCAGTGGGGCCTGTACGAGGCCGTGCCGGGTGCCCCCTTCGTGGTGGTGGGATCGCACATGGATTCCCAGCCGACGGCGGGACGTTACGACGGCGCGTACGGCGTGCTGGCCGCAGCCCACGCGGCCTTCCGGCTCGTGGAGCAGTGGGCCGCGGCCGGAGCCGCAGGACAGCCCCGGTTCAACATCGCGGTGGTCAACTGGTTCAACGAGGAGGGCTCGCGGTTCAAGCCGTCCATGATGGGCTCCTCCGTCTACACGGGAAAGCTCGAGCTCGAGAGCGCGCTGGCCACCACGGACGCGGCCGGAATCTCGGTCCGCGAGGCCCTGGACGAGATCGGCTGCCGCGGCAGCTACGAGGGCCCCGAAGCCGCGTACTGCGCCGAGATCCACATTGAGCAGGGCCGGAGCATGGAACGCGAAGGCATCACCATCGGCCTGGTGAACTCCAACTGGGCGGCCAACAAATACGAGTTCGTGGTCCACGGCGAGCAGGCCCACACCGGGTCCACCGTGATCACCGACCGGAAGGACGCGCTGCTGGGCGCGTCCATGATGGTGGTCGCCGCCCGGGAACTCGCCGACACCTTCCCCGGCGTGCTGCACACCTCCGTGGGGCAACTGAATGTCTACCCCAACTCGCCCGTCGTGGTGCCGTCCCGGGTGAGCCTGCTGCTGGACCTGCGCAGCGCCGACGAAGCTGTCCTTGCCGAGGCGGACGCCCTGCTGGACCAGCGGATCGCCGGGATCGAGAAGCTGGCGAACGTCACAATTGAGCGCAACCACTCCCACACCTGGCCCGTGACCCCCTACCAGCCAGAGGGCGTTGAACTCGCGGCCAAGGTGGCGGCGGACCTGGGCCTGGCGAACAAGCCGGTCATGACCCTGGCCGGGCACGATTCGACCAACATGAAGGACCTTGTCCCGACGGTGATGCTGTTCGTGCCCAGCGTGGATGGGATCTCCCACAACGAGCACGAATACACCACGGACGAGGACATCGTGGCCGGGCTGACCATGCTCACCGAAGTTGTGAATCGGCTCTGCAACGGGGCGCTGGAGGACTGACCGGGGGCCGGTCTGCGTTCGATGGTGCAAGGATGACCTGATGACGCCAAGTGTGGATCTACTTCTGCAGGGACCTCGAGGGCGCCGCCTGTGTCTTGAGCTGGCGATGCAGCTGGATCCGGAGGTCAAAACTGCGGCCTTCTGGTTGGCATACGAACTTGAAAGTGGGAGGGGAACTTCGTCCGTCCTGCTGACTGCTTCCTCTCCTAGTGACATTGCGGCTCCGCCCTCCCCGCCGTCACCAGAGGAGTTCGCGGCCAGGCTCGCTTCTCTGAACTTCGCCGGCCTCGACAGTGAACTGATGCAGCCGGCCCTCGCGCGATCGGTCGACACTGCAAGATACTGGCAGGAGCCCGATGGAGGGGACATGCTCGCAGCGTTCCCGGTTATCACCGCTGCTTTGTCCACGGTCGCCGGACAGCTCCTGGCAGCACCGGGCATCCAGTGGTACTGGCAGCCCCGCCGGGTTGAGCAGTGGGCCATTGACTGGCGATCGGCAGATGACCGGGCACCGCTACCGAAGAATCCGCGCCAAACACTGACCGAGTGGGGCCGCGAGGAACGTGCCGGGGAAGAACGGGCTGCCCGCGAACTCCCACACGGCCCGCGCGGCAACGTCTCCGGAACATGGTGGTCGATCCCGCACGGGCTGGTCCACACCGTTGGGCAAATTCCGGTCGCCCTGAGCCTGGTGGAAGACTCCCTGGGGTGGGAGCACGCGACGACGGTTCCGGTTCGGGGAGCGGGCCGGACTCTTGAGATTGGCGCAGCTGATGACTGGATATCGCTGTGCCGCAATTATCCGCTGGACGTCACCGCATCCCGGCGACACGACTGGTTCCGCGTGACCGGGCGCCATGGCAGATGGGTCATCCCGGATTGGGAAAAGGTGGCAAGCGAGTGGGACGCCGTACACCTGACGGTCCTTGGTTACCTCAACGGCGCAACGCGAGCACTCCAGGTCGATCCCCAAACGGCAACAGTCATCGCAGGATGGGACCCAGACAGTACGATCTGGCTCACGGACGTCGCACGTGAATGGGAAGGCCCCCGGCAGACGTGGCACCGCGCCTCCCACGGCGACCGATGGACCCCGGTGCCGCATTAGCAGTGACGCCTTGCGACCCATGGGTTTTGAGACACAGAGGTTTCGAGACGAGGCCAGGACGATCAACTGTAAGCGGATCGCACGCGACCAGTTCAGCGCCCATCGGGCAACTTTGATCTCAGTTCTTTTGCATAGGAAGCGAAGGCCTGACGCTGGTCTCGGGTGAATCTTCTGGCCTGCAGGTCGAGGACTGCCCGGCTGCCCAGCTCTCCGACGCCCAACAGTTGACCCACGCGACGGATTGCTTCGGCCATGTCCTCTGAATCCTCAATCACCTGGAAGACCTCGTCCCGTCGATCCATCGCCTGCACCAGAGCCTCGTGGACCATCAATTGTTGCCTCGTCTGCCGCTCAACCTCATCCATGCCGCGATTCTTGCACGACCGGCTGTCTTTGGGGCATTTCCGTCCAGTTTGGGATTCCTTCACCGGGCAGCTCAATCGAAACGGGGACCGAAGGCTATGGCATCCCCCGATCATGGGCAGTTACGGTGGCTCCATGAGGGGCAGGATGCTGCCGATCATATGCGGGACGGCAGAGTTCATTGACGCCCTCGACCACTACGAGACGGAAGGCTGGCGCCGTGCGGAAACTGATCTACGGCATGAATCTGACCCTGGACGGCTACATCGCCGCGGCCGGCGACGACATCGGCTGGAGCACGCCGAGCGACGAACTGTTCCACTGGTGGCTGGACCAGGAGCTGGCTAGCAGCCTGACCCTCTACGGCCGCAAGCTCTGGGAGACCATGAGCTCCTACTGGCCGACCGGCGACCAGCAACCCAACGCCACCCCGGCAGAGGTCGAGTTCGCGCGGAACTGGCGGGACACGCCGAAGGTGGTGTTCTCCTCGACGATCAACAAGGTCGACTGGAACACCCGGCTGGTCACCGGCGACGCGATCGCCGAGATCACCCGGCTCAAGGCTGAGGACGGTGGCCCGATGAGTATCGGCGGCGCAACGCTCGCCGGGGCTGCCATGCGAGCCGGGCTGATCGACGAATACGTGCTGGCCACCCATCCGGTCCTCGTGAGCGGCGGCACTCCGTTCTTCATCTCGCTGGACAGTTGGATGAACCTGAACCTGGTGGAGACGCGGACGTTTCCTGACGGAGTGGTCCTGACCCGGTACGAGACGAGGCGCTGAGGGCGATTGCTCCGCGCGGTCGGGCTGCGGTGATTTCATGTTCGCGGTGTCGCCGCGGCGGTCCGTCTCCGGCAATAGTCGTGCATGGAAGAATCGCAGAATGGATGCGGAGCAGCGGAGGCAGGAAGAGTACCTCCTGAGATTGTTGGACGGCCTCGTGAAGGCGCTGGATCGGCGGGAAGAAGTCTTCCAAGTGGTCGAGGATTCAGAGGACCAAGACGAAGCGATCCGTCGTCTCGTGGAACTGTTGGAGCTGGACGAATTTTCCTGCCGGGCAATCCTGGACATGCAAGTCAGCAGGTTCACTCGAGAAAAGCGCCGGACTACTGCTGCTCAAGCGGAAGAAGTCAGATCGAGGCTGTCGTCTGGCGGGGAGCCATAGAGAGCTGACTATTCGATAGGCTCAGGGCAGCTCTGGCCGGAACCGGAGCCTCAGACGCCTTCCGGTTTATGCGAGATCCAGAGCATAGCCCCGTTGGGGTTCTCCGGCAGATCGGCTGCGTCTGGGTTGGCCACGTGCAGGGTCCGCCCGAAGGCCTCTTCCGTCAGGCTGACCTGGTGACCAGCGCCCGCCAGGCGGTCCCGCAGGGCGGCGAGGTCGCCGGTGTATTCAAAGCCCAGACCGGACCGGGCCGCGCCGCTGGCCGGGCGCACCATCAGCACGCCGCCGTTCTTCGCCGTGAAATCCGCGGTTTCGTCAGCGTCCGGGGCCGGGCGCAGCCGGGCGCCCATGTTCCGCAGGGTTTGCGCGGCCGCGGCAGCGTCCGGAGTGAACCAGACTTCGACGACGGCGAGGGCCGGATCGGCGTCCGCGCACTGCGCGCCGTGGGCAGCCTTGTCCGCGAAAAAGCCGAACCCGTCCTCGCCCGTGATGCGGCAGGTGTCGCCGTGGCGGGCGCTGACCAGCTCGGCCGGGGTGGTCCCGTCCCCCGCGCCGGCCAGGTTGGTGCGGCGCGCGAACTCTGCCAAGTCTCCGACCTCGACGCCGAAGTCCGTCCTGCCGTCCTGCGCGTTTCCTTGTTCGCCAACGCCGTCTGTCCCGGCAGCCCCCGCTACACGGTGCAGCGCGAGGCGGCCAGAGCCGGCGTCGAACTCCTGCCAGTCGCCGTCGTCGACCGTCCGCACCATGCCGAGGGCGGACAGCAACTGCCCCCACTGGTCCATGCGGGAGGTGTAGTGGATCGGGCGGACGCGCAGCATGGGATCTCCTTGCGAGAAACGGGGAGTGGTTCCACATGACATGGTGCCACCAAAGCACCCATCCGGTCAGCCCCGCGAGCACAATGGTGCCATGGCTGCTGAACTTGAGGAACTGCTGGTGAATGACGCCGCCGAGTGGCGCGCCTGGCTGGAGCAGCACCACGCGCAGAGTCCCGGCGTGTGGCTGGTGCTGCACAAGAAGGGCGGATCGGTGACCGGGCTGGACTACGAGGCCGCGCTGCAGGAGGCGCTGTGTTTCGGCTGGATCGACGGGCAGGGCCGGCGGCGGGACGAGGAGAGCTCCTTCCAGCGGATGACCCGGCGGGGACCCAAGAGCGTGTGGTCCGCGCGGAACGTGGAGCGGATTGAGCGGCTGGAATCGGCGGGGCGGATGGCCCCGGCCGGACGGGCCGCCGTCGCCGCAGCCAAAGCGGACGGACGCTGGGAGGCGGCCTATTCGGGCGCGGCGACGGCGGAAGTCCCGGAGGATCTGGCCGCGGCCATCGCGGCCGAGCCCCGGGCGCAGGCGATGTTCGAGGTCCTGACGTCCGTGAACCGGTTTGCCCTGATTTACCGCACCAACTCGGTCAAGCAGGCCTCCACCCGGGAGAAGAAGATTGCCGGGTTCGTGGAGATGCTGGCCCGGTTCGAAACGCCATACCCGCAGACGAAACGGCCCCCGAACGCGTAACGGCCGGGCTGCATCCCAGAGAACTCCCAGCGGCTGTCCGGGCTGCGGATAGTTGCCGCTGGCAGAATTGGGCGGATGCTCCTTGCCCAGCGTGCCCCGAGACCCCCTGCCCGCCTGCCGCTGCCGTCCCAGCTGCGGCTCTTCTTCGCGGCAGTGGGCCTGCTGATCGCGGGGGAGACGGTCTTTTGGACCGTGCTCGCCGCCGTGCAGTCGAACAGCGGCGTGGCCGCCCTGGACGCGCCCGTGCACGACGGACTCGTCGCGTCCCGGGACCCGCTCGCCACCGCCATCCTGACGGCCGTGACCACGGTGACGTCGCCGCTGTGGATGACTGTGATCGGCTGCGCGGTGGCCCTGGCCTGGGCAGTCTGGAGACGGGAAGTCTGGCGTCCGGCCCTGCTAATGGGCGCCATGGCGGCCACCTTCGCGGTGTCCACGCTGATCAAACACGACGTCGGCCGCGGCCGGCCCGCCGCCAGCGACTTCATGCTGGGACCGGACGACGCCCTGTCGTTTCCCTCCGGCCACACCTTCGGTGCCGGCGTCTTCCTCTGCGTCCTCAGCTACCTGCTGGTGTCGGGCCGCGGGACCCGGACGAGCAGACGGACGACGTCGGTGCTCGCCTTCGCGGCCGCAGGCGCGGGGACTCTGGTGGTCGCCTTCAGCCGCCTGTACCTGGGCTATCACTGGCTGACGGACGTGCTGGCCGCCATGGGCCTGGCGCTCGCCATTACCGGGATCGTCATCCTGGCCGACGGGCTGCGCGCCACCCTGGCTCCGCGGCCCGCGCCGCTGGCGCCCGCCGCGCGCGGGCCGCTGACGCCGGCCGCGCTCCGGCCGCCGCCCGAGCCGGCGGACGTCCGCCCGGCCGAGGTTAACCCGGCAGGGCCAGAGCCATTCCTGTCAGAGCCCGACGCCCATCGCCTGCGCGACCACGACCGCCGAGGCTGAGGACCACGCCTGCGGGTGGCAGGAGGCCGGGTAGGGCACCGCGACGCCCGAGTCCTCGGCCCGCACCCCTGCGAACACCTCCGGCAGCCGGTGCCCGAAGGAGGCTGCCGCCGCGAGCAGACCATCGGCGAGGATCCGGGCCTCGGCGATGAATCCCTCGGCGAGGAGGCCGCGGATCGCGATGCCGGTGTCGTGGCTCCAGACCGAGCCGCAGTGGTAACTGAAGGGCCAAAACCCTGCGGCCCGCCGCGAGATCGTGTGCACGCCGTAGCCGGAGAACAGCTCGGGGCTCACCAGCCGGTCCGCCACGATCCGAGCTTCGGCCGCGTCCAGGATGCCCGTGCCCAGCAGATGTCCCATGTTTGAACCCGGGATGTCCAGGGGAACCCCGTGCCCGTCCAGGGCCATGGCCGGGAACGGCCCGCCGTCGTCCTCCACCCAGAAGCGCTCCCGGAACCTGAGCCGGAGGGCAGCGGCGAAGTCCCGCAGCGCCTGCCCGCCGGGTTCGCCGTAGGCATCGAACAGCTCCGCCGTTTCCATCGCCGCCTGGTACGCGTAGCCCTGCACCTCGGACAGGGCGATCGGCCCCTCGGCCTGGCGGCCGTCGCGGAACTGCATGGCGTCCCGGGAATCTTTCCAGCCCTGGTTGCTCAGTCCGTGCCCAGACGCGTCCCGGTAGCTGAGGAACCCGGCGTTGCCCGCCGCGGCGTTGCCCGCTTCGTCGTTAGCCGTTGCGCCGTCCGGCCCGGTTGCGCCGGCGGCGAGCAGCCACTCCGCGGCGCGTGCCGCGTTCGGCAGCAGTGACCGGACTGCGTCGTCGTCCCGGCCGGTGCGCCAGAGTTCACCAAGCAGGCAAAGCCACAGCGGGGTGGAATCCACGGCCCCGAAGTACACCGGCGGCAGGCGCAGGCCCTGGCTCTCCAGCACCAGCTCCTTGGACCGCAGCTCGTGCAGGATCTTGCCGGGTTCCTCGGCGGCCGCGGCGTCGGTCCGGGTACCCTGGAAGGCGGCCAGCGCGCGCAGCGTGCCTGCCGCCAGTCCGGTGTCGAGCCCGTTGTCCAGCGGCAGCAGCAGGCGCGCGGCCCACAGCGAATCCCGCCCGAACAGCGTGAAGTACCAGGGCGCCCCGGCGGCGATGAACGGCGCGTCCGGCAGCTGGCGGGTGGCCAGCCGGAGCCCGGCCACCTCATCGAGGGAGTTGTCCAGGAGCAGGCCCAGGGCCCCGGCCGGTCCGGTCCGCGGGCGGCGGGCCGCGGGAGGCCGGGCCGCAACCACGGCGTCGTCATCGTCGGTCAGGACGGCCTGCCAT
Source organism: Arthrobacter sp. NPDC056886 (assembly GCF_042788715.1). NCBI lineage: Bacteria > Bacillati > Actinomycetota > Actinomycetes > Micrococcales > Micrococcaceae > Arthrobacter > Arthrobacter sp. NPDC056886. The sequence goes on along the minus strand of NZ_JBHUBT010000009.1, from coordinate 161,673 downwards.
TCGGCCTCGAACGGCCGGCCCCGGCCCAGGGTTCCGTGCCAGGTGAGGTGCCCGTCCGGGGTGACGGCGCCGGCGGCCGCAACTGTCAGGGCCTTGCCGCCCTCCTTCCAGCGCAGCGCGGACTGGTCGGCCGAGATCGGCCCGGACGGGTCGCGGAAGCGGCTGAGGCGGATCTGGGCCATGTCGGTGAAGTCGGCGGCGAGTTCAATGCCGAGTTCGACGTCGAGGGAATCCAGTGACGTGCGCAGCTGCAGGGTGTGCCGCACCACGCCCGGCGTCACGGTCCAGGTCTGGAGGAGTTCGACGGCGGGATCCTCCGTGAGTCCCGGGATGCCGCGGACCAGGCCCCGGACGCGCAGGACGCCGCCGGGCTCGGCCTCGACGGCGGCCGGTTCGGGTTCCAGGCCGTTGACGCGCACCAACGCCCGGCAGAGCATCCGGGTGTCGCCGTGGAGCAGCCCGGTGAACCCGGCCGGATCAGCGGAGCCGCCGGCTCCGGGCGGTTTGATCTCGCCGGCCAGGCGGCCGTCCGGGTCGAGCCACAGCTGTGTGGGGGCGGCAACGGAGCAGTATTGGCGGTGCAGGCCTGGCTGAACAGTCATCCGCCCACCCTATCTCCAGAGCAGTCTTAGGGAGACTGTTGCTCATCCACCGGGAATGCCACGGCCTCGCCCACCACGCGGAGCCGCAGCTCCGTGCCGGGGCGGGCGATCGAGGCGTTCCAGTGCCGGATGGTGATGATTTCCCCGCCGCCTGGGTAGCGGTGGTCCGGGACGGCGCCTGCGGCAAGGACCGGCGGGACCGGAAGCTGGAGCCGGACCGTGGTTTCCGGGCCGAAGTAGTCGGTGTCCACCACTGTGCCGCGGATGGGACCGTCCTCGGAAATGCGGATCTGCTCGGGCCGCAGCATCAGCTGGACCCGGCCCTGGGCGGGCGGGCGACGCACGGGGATCCCGCCGAGCGAGCACGTGGCCAGGGAACCTTCCATCCAGGCATCCAGGATCACGGCGTCGCCCAGGAATTCGGCGGTGGCACGGTCCGCCGGGCGCGTGTAGACGACGAACGGGTTGCCGATCTGGGCCAGCCTGCCGCCGCGCATCACAGCCACCTGGTCGGCGAAGGACAACGCCTCGGCCTGGTCATGCGTGACCAGGATGGTGGTCACGCCGGCGTCCTTCAGGACCTGGGCCACGGCACGGCGGGTCGCCACCCGCAGGCCCGCGTCCAGGGCCGAGAACGGCTCGTCCAGCAGCATGAGCGCGGGCTTGCGGGCAAGCGCCCGGGCCAGGGCGACCCGCTGCTGCTGGCCGCCGGAGAGCTGGTGCGGGCGGCGCTTGGCCATGGCCGGGTCCAGAGAGACCATTTCCAGCAGCTCGCCCACCCGCGCCTTGACGCCGCGGTGCCCGCCGGGGAGCTGCGCGCTGTCCAGGCCAAAGGAGATGTTCTGCCCGACCGTGAGGTGCGGGAACAAGGCGCCGTCCTGGGCCACGTAGCCGACGTGGCGCTTGTGGGCGGGCACCCAGGCGTTCTCGCCCGCCACCTTGCTTCCATTGAGCGAGATGCTGCCGGTGTCGGGGTGTTCGAAGCCGGCGATCAGGCGCAGCAGCGTGGTTTTGCCGGAACCGGACGGTCCCACGATCGCCGTCGTTCCGCCCCTGGCGACGGAGAGGTTGACGCCCTTGAGGACGGCCTGGGGGCCAAAGTTCTTGGTGACCGCGTCGATTTCCAGGTGGCTGTTGGTGCTGGTGGCCACGGAAGCCGCGACCCGCGGCTCGGGGAGACGTGAGGGCGCCTCACGCGACGGGTAAACATCGGTCACTGTCCGGCTACTTTCTTGGACTGCTGGAAGAGCAGATAGGTCATGGGCGCCGAGATCAGGATCATCAGCAGCGCATACGGGGCGGCGCCAGCGTAGTCGATCTCGCTGCTCTTGCTCCAAAACTCGGTGGCGAGGGTGCGCGTCCCGTTGGGCGAGAGCAGGAGGGTGGCCGTGAGTTCGTTGACAATCCCCAGGAATACCAGGGCCGCGCCGCCGGCCGCGGCGGGGGCCGTGAGGCGCAGCGTCACGCGCAGGAAGGCCAGCAGCGGCGGCTTGCCGAGCACCTGGGCGGCCTCGTCGAGTTCCTTCGGCGCCTGGGCCAGCCCCGAGCGGATGTTCACGAGGGCCCGGGGGAGGAACAGCAGCACATAGGCCGCGATGAGGAGCGCCGAGGTCTGGTACATGCTGGGCACCATCCGGATGCTCACGGTCACGAAGGCCAGGCCCACCACAATCCCGGGCATGGAGCTGGTGATGTAGTTGGACAGCTCCAGGGACTTGCTGAACCAGCCGGGGCGCCGCACGGCCAGGTAGGCCATGGGGAACGCGACCACGGTGGTGACGACGGCGCCCGCAAGGCCATAGGCCAGGGTCTGCAGGAGGGCCGGCATGAATTCCTCGGCCGCCCAGATGTCCGGGCCGCCGGTGACGATCCAGCGCAGCACAAACGTCAGCGGCAGGCCGAACGCCAGCGCCGTGAGGGCGATCAGGGAAAGCTGGGCCGGGACCTGGTAGCCGCGCAGGGGCAGGCGCAAGGCGCGCGCCTGGGCGCCCGAGCCGATCCTGGCGTACCGGGCGCTGCCGCGGCTGCGGACCTCGACGAGCAGCAGGATCAGGCACAGGAACACCAGGACGCTGGCCAGCATGTTCCCCGCGGTCCCGTTGAACGTGGACTGGTACTGCACCATGATCGCGGTGGTGAAGGTGTCGAAGCGGATCATCGCGAACGCCCCGTATTCGGCCAGCAGGTGCAGCGCGACCAGCAGCCCGCCGCCGGTCATGGCGATGCGCAGCTGCGGCAGCACCACGCGGAAGAACGCGCGCCAGGCGCCGAGGCCCAGGGAGGCGGCGGACTGTTCGATCGCCGGGTCCAGGCGGCTGAGCGTCGCCGCGGCCGGGATGTACACGAGCGGGAAATAGGACAGGGTGGCGATCAGGACCCCGGACCAGAGCCCGCCGAGGGAGGGCACTGCGGATACCCAGGCGTAGCTGTTGACGAAGGCGGGGATGGCCAGCGGGGCGGCGAGCAGCACGGCCCACCACTTCCGGCCCACGAGGGACGTGCGTTCAACCAGCCACGCGCCGCCGACGCCCAGGACCAGGCACAGCGGCACCGTGACCACGGTCAGCAGCACGGTGTTCAGCAGGAGTTCGCCCACGCGCGGCCGGATGATCAGTGCGGCGGCGGTGTCCCAGCCGGTGGAGGCCGTCATGAAGACCACGTAGGCCAGGGGAATTAGGGAAAACAGGGCGATCAGGACCGCAATGATGGAAACAACAGAAACGCCGAAAGGCGGGCGGGGGCGCTTGCCCCTGCCCGCCGTCGTCGTGTCCCCGGATAATTTGGGGACAGCCAGCTTGGAAGTCACTGCTGCTACAGCAGCCCTGCCTGGGTCATCAGCTCGGTGACCTTGGCGGAATTGAGCTTGGCGGGATCCACTGTGGGTGCCTGCAACTCCTTGAGCGGAACCAGCTTGTCGTTGGACGGGACGTCCGAGGCGACGGCGTACTCGAAGGAGGTGCCCTTCTGCAGTACTTCCTGGCCCTTCTTGCCGGTGATGAACTTCAGGAAGGACTGCGCCGCCGCTGCGTTCTTCGAGGACTTCAGCACGCCGCCGCCGGAGATGGAGACGAAGGCGCCCGGGTCTTGGTTCTTGAAGTAGTACGGCGTGACGTTCTTGGAGTTCTCGCCGGTCTTGGCCTGGTCGCCGTAGTAGTAGTAGTGGTAGATCAAGGCGGCGTCCACTTCGCCGGCGTTGACGGCCTTCATGGCCGTGCTGTTGCCCTTGTACGCCTTGGAGTTCTCTTTCATGCCCTTGAGCCATGCCTGCGTGGCGGCTTCGCCCTTGAGTTCCAGCAGGGCCGAGACGATCGCCTGGAAGTCGGCGCCGGACGGCGAGGCTGCCCACTTGCCCTTCCACTCGGGGTTGGCCAGGTCCAGCATGGACTTGGGCAGCTTGTCGGCGCTGATCTTGTTCTTGTCATAGACCAGGACGGTGGAGCGGGCTGCGATGCCGGTCCACTTGTTGGTGGAGGGACGGAACTCAGCGGGGACCTGGTCCACGGTGGCCTTGTCCACGTCCGCGAAGAGCCCGGCGTTTTCCACCTGGGCCATGGCGGGCGAGTTCTCGGTCAGGAAGACGTCCGCCGGTGAGGCCTGGCCTTCCTGGATGATCTGGTTGGACATTTCGGTGTCGTCGCCCTGGCGCAGGGTGACCTTGATGCCGGTTTCGGCCGTGAAGGCGTCCACCCACTCTTTGGTCAGGGACTCGTGCTGGGCGTTATAGACCGTGATCTCGCCGGCGGCCGAGCCGCCAGCCGCTGCACTGCTGCCAGCCGGGGCAGCGGAACCGGAGCCGCAGGCGGCCAGGCCCAGGGCGGCAGTGGCTGCCAGGGCGATGCCCGCCAGTGCGTTGTTGCGGATCTTCATGGGGCTACTTTCTGCAAGGAATTCGTCGTCGGTGCCCGGACCCCCGTGAGCGGGGAAGTTAGGGCATGCTCACTACGAAAGACTGTAGGTTAGCCAAACCTAAGCGACCAACCTGAAGTCGCATTAAGTGATGAGGATCACATGAATTACGAAACTGTTGCGTGACGTAATTGGTCAGGCTCGCGGTGCGGGCGCCGCAGCAATCGACGCGGCCGCCTCCAGCACCATCCAGGCCTGGAGCTGTGTGGACAGCTCGACGGCGGCACCCTCTGGATAGCTGCGGCGTGCCGGCAGTTCGGTGCGGTCGGAAAAGACCAGGTGGCTGCCGGGGCGGGCGAGCCGGTCCTGCGCCGGGAGGATCCGTCGGCCTTCCCAGAGGGCCTCGGCTGTTTCGTTCACGAGTGCCACCGCCGTGGCCCGGGTTTCGGCGGGCAGCCGTTCGTCGACGGCGGCAAGGGCCAGGTAGCGGACCAGGATCCCGGTGAAGAGTCCGCCGTCGCCGGTTCCCTCGCAGCGCAGCACCGCGGCGTTGCGCCCCAGCAGCGGGGCCGGGTGGGTGAGGTTGCGTGCCACGGCGTCCACCAGGGCGGCCGCTCGCTCGAGGTTCGCTTCGCCCCCCAGTTCCAGCAGGGCGCCGAGGACGGGCCCCTGGTTATAGGTGTAGATGGTCTCTTCCAGCACCACGTCCCCCGTCCCGGAAATCCGCAGGCCGTCCCGGTAGAGCCCCTGTCCGGGCTCGTAGAGCTTGGCGTCGAGCCAGTCGAGCAGAGCCTGCGCCTTGTCCCGGTTGCCCGTCCGCGCGTAGTACAGGGCCACCGGTGCGGTGGCGGGCGTGTTCTTGAAATCGCGCTTCGTGCTCCAGAAAGTGCCGCCGCCCAGGTCGTCCGTGGACGCGGAGTCGAACTGCAGGGTCAGGCTTTGCAGGACCTTGGCGTTGCGTCCCCGGCCGGTGCGTTTGCGGGTGTCCTCGGCGAGCTTGTCCAGCCGGAGCGTGGCCAGCGCCAGCCAGGCCATGTCGTCATAGTAGTTGTTGACCACCGTGAGGAAATTCCGCAGCCGGATGCCCGTGACGAGCCGGGAGGCGAGGCGGCCGGCGCTGGGCCGGTTCTCGCCGTCGAATTTGGCCCCCGGACGCCCGGGCGAGCCCAGTTCCCGGCGTCCGGCATCGACGAGGCAGTCCAGGTAGTGCGCCTGCCACCAGTAGTGCCAGGGCCGGGACAAATTCTTCAGCCGGCCGGACGGCCGCAAGATCGCGGCGATGTGGGTGCCCGGCAGGAAGAAGAGCCGCTGCCCGAAAAGCCTGGTCACCGAGCGGGCGGCCTCGTCCGCGCGGAAGGACCAGTTGGGGGCGGAGGTGTCGGGTCGGGTCATGAGCCAAGCCTAATCGCGGGAGCCCATCCGGACCGCGATCGTCACCGCGCCGTCGGCAGGCGCGCCCAAAGGTGCGCAGCGGCCGCATTCCAGTTAACATTCACTAACTAATGTTCCCCGCGGACCGGTGCTTCAGGCGCCGCCCGCGTTGCGGCTTCGCGGCCGGGGTTCGGTTCCACATCAAGGAGGATGCATGGACATCAAGGGTACTGTCGCGCTGATCACGGGCGGGGCCTCGGGTCTTGGAGCGGCCACGGCCAGGCGCCTGTTCGACGCCGGCGCGTCGGTGGTGCTCGTGGACCTGCCGGGTTCCGCAGGGGACGCCTTTGCCGCCGAGCTGACCGCCTCCGCCTCCGCCTCCGGTGATCCAGGTGCCGCCGGCGCCGCTGGTTCCGCTGCCGCCGCTGGCGGCCGCACGGCCGTCTTTGTCCCCGCAGACGTCACGGACGAGGCGCAGGTGCAGGCCGCTGTGGATGCCGCCGCTGCCCTGGGCCCGCTGCGCATCGTGGTCAACTGCGCCGGGATCGCGACCCCCGGCAAGGTCCTGGGCCGCGACGGCGTGCTGCCGCTGGAGGCCTTCAACCGCGTCATCCAGATCAACCTCGTGGGCACCTTCAACGTGGTCCGCCTCGCCGCGGCCGCCATGGCAGCCACCGAGCCCGCCGCCACCGAACTCGGTGGCCCGGAACGCGGCGTCATCATCAACACCGCCTCCGTTGCCGCGTTCGACGGCCAGATCGGCCAGCCCGCTTACGCCGCCTCCAAGGGTGCTGTCGCCGCCATGACGTTGCCGATCGCCCGCGAACTCGCGCGCTCGCTGATCCGGGTGGTCACCATTGCGCCGGGCATCTTCGAGACCCCTATGATGGCCGGGCTGCCGCAGGAGGCGCAGGACTCCCTGGGTCAACAGGTGCCGCACCCCTCGCGGCTGGGCCGACCCGCCGAATACGCGAACCTCGCCGCGCACATTGTGGAGAACGCCATGCTCAACGGCGAGACGATCCGCCTCGACGGCGCCATCCGGATGGGCCCGAAATGACTGGGTCTGGAATGACAGGCTCCGAAATGACAGGTTCCGAAATGACCGGGGCAGGGCTGGCAGCCATGGCCGCGCCGGCTATGGCTGCGCCATCCTCGGCCGCACCCTCTGTGGCAGGGCTTCCCACGGCGGACTTCTTCGACTACGAATCTCTGCTCAATGCGGCGGAGCGGGCCAAGCTGGCGCAGCTGCGGGAGTTCCTGGCCGCCGAGGTCGCACCCTTCGCCACGGACTGGTGGAACAAGGCCGAATTCCCGGCCCACATCCTGCCCAAGCTGGCCGCCTTGGAGCTGAGCGCCCCCGCCCAGCGCGGCTACAGCAACCTGTTCGCCGGAATCATCATCGCCGAGATGACCCGGGTGGACACCTCGCTCGCCACCTTCTTCCTGGTGCACCACGATCTCTTCGTGGAGTCGCTCTACGGCTTCGGCTCCGAGGAGCAGAAGGCGCGCTTGCTCGAGGACGCGGCGAACCTGCGCACCACCGGCGCCTTTGCCCTCACCGAACCGGACCACGGCTCGGACGTTGCCGGCGGCATGGAAACCCGGGCCCGGCGGGTCTTTGGCGGCGCTGCCGACGGCGGCGACGCCTGGGTGCTCAACGGTGCCAAGCGCTGGATCGGCAACGGGACGTTTTGCGACTACATGCTGGTCTGGGCCCGGGACGAGGCCGACGGCGGCATCCGCGGCTTTATCGTCGACGCCACCTTGCCGGGGGTGAGCCGGAGCCGGATCGAGAACAAGATTGCCCTGCGCACGGTGCAGAACGCGGACATCGTCTTCACCGACGTCCGCGTGGCCGAAACGGACCGTTTCGCCGGCATCAGCAGTTTCGAGGACACCAACGAGCTCCTGCGCGGTTCCCGGATCATGGTGGCCTGGCAGGGCGTGGGGCAACAGCTCGCCGCGTTCGACGTCGCGCGCCAGTACGCCGTCGAACGCCAGCAGTTCGGCCGCCCGCTGGCGAAGTTCCAGCTGGTCCAGCAGCAGCTGGTGACCATGCTCGGCAACGCCGTGGCCAGCATGGGCATGATGGTCCGGATCGCGCAGCTGCAGGACCAGGGCGCGGCGGACATGCCGCAGGTGGCGCTGGCAAAGTCGTATGTCAGCGCCCGGATGCGCGAAACCGTGGCGATGGGCCGGTCCCTGCTGGGCGGCAACGGGATCGTCACCGACTACCGGATGGCCAAGATCTTCTCTGACGCCGAGGCGATCTACACCTACGAGGGCTCGTTCGAGATCAACACGCTGATCACGGGGCGGGCCGTCACCGGGGTGTCCGCGATCGTCTAGAAGAGGCTGTCTAGAAGCGGCCGTCTAGAAAACCCCGGGCTCCTTCTCGCCGGCCGCGATCTGGTAGTCCAGGCTGTTGTTCTTCACCGGCATGGGGCAGGTGCCGTACGGGGTGAAGGCGCTGGGGTAGTTAATGGCCCGGTTGAAGTCCAGGACCACCGTTCCGTCCGGCCGGGGTTTTGCGGTGGAGACCTTCCGCCATTCGTCGGTCGATTCCCCATTGGTCTCGTCGTGGAACGTCACCGTCAAGGCGCCGAGTTTCTCCTCCTCGGCCTGCAGGTGGAATTCGTGCTCCGTCCTGGGTAACCGGAAGACGAGTTCGCCCACCGAGCGGTGGACCCCGTCCACCAGCGGGTTGGCGGTGGCGATCGGCACGTCCACGGGCTCGGGATAGGGCGCGAACCGGGCCTCGACCACCAGGTCGGGGCGGAAGTCAAAGGTGGGCACGCCGTCGAACTCCGTGAAGGCTGGGGACTGGGAGTCGCGCGTGCGGATGGCGTACTTGTCCGCCCGCATCGCGAGCTCCACCACCACCTGGCGGCCGTCGTCGCCGCCGTACTGGACCCACATGAGGGATTCCTCGTCCGAGAGCACGGCGCTGATGGTACCGTCCACGGGTTCGCCGGTTTCCACAAGGGTCAGGCCGTCGGACGCGGCGGCGGTCAGGAACGCCGTTGTGCCGTCGGTGGACCAGAGTCCGGGGGCGAGCTCGACGGCGGCCGGCCGGTCCTCGAGCCACTGGAACGAGGTCAGTGTCAGCCAGCCGTGGTCGCTGGCGAGGGCCGCGTTTCGGCTGTTCCGGAAGCGCTGCCAGCGGGCCAGCTGCGGGTCGGCCGCGAGCTCAGTGGTGGGCTTCGGACCTGTCCCGGGTTCAGGAGCGGTCATGGGTACCTCCAAGGGGTGTCAACCAACTAGCTAGCAGCAGGGGGTGGGTGGAATTCTGAGGCTGGCGGCCACCAGCTGGGCCGCGGTGGTCCGGGCGGCGGTGGCCGCGTCCGGGGCGCCGTCGAGCACCCCGCTGGCCAGGCCGCCGTCGAGCAGCAGCGTCAGGCTGCGGGCGAGCTGGTCCGGGTCCCGGGCGCCGGCGCGGGCGGCCAGGTCCCGGATCCAGGCGCGGATCTGCTGTTTGTGGGCCACGGTCCGGTCGTGGACCCGGGTGCCGGCGGCCGACTCGGCGGCGGCGTTGATGAAGGCGCAGCCGCGGTAGCCGTCGCGCCGGCAGGCGGTTGTCAGGGCATCGAACAGGCCCACGAGCTGCGCGGCCGGGTCTTGGCCGGCGGCCTCGGCGGCGGCGTGGAGCTGCCCGGTCCAGATGCCGTCGACCTTTTCCAGATAGGCCAAGATGAGGTCGTCCTTGGCCGGAAAGTACTTGTAGAACGTGGCTTTCGCGACGCCGGACTCGGCGATGATGGTGTCGATGCCGGCGGCCCGGAGGCCGTGGGCGTAGAACAGCCGGAAGGCCGTGGCCAGGATTTTCTCCCTGGCATGCCCTGCTGGAGTGCGGGCAGCCGGCGGGGCAGTGGCTGCTGGCAGCGTCATGACACCATCGTACACAGACAAGTCTGTCTATGCCCGGGGACGGCTTCAGGGCGGTCCCCGGCAGGCTGCCGCCTGCTGCGCCAGTTGCGCCGCCCCGCTGGGCTGCGGCCTGCGCCGGCCGGATGCCCGGAGCCTTGTTGCGGACAGGCAGGTCTGCTAGCGTCGTGTTCAGGGGTAGACGGACCTGTCTACCTACGGATTGGGGTGAGCTCCTGGTGAGCGGAATCGAGGACGCCATGAAGATTGCAGTACTGGGAACCGGCACGGTGGGGCGCACGGTTGCCGGCGCACTCGCGGGCCTGGGGCACGACGTCGTGATCGGTACCCGCGACCCGCAGGCGACGCTCGACCGGACCGAGCCGGACAGGATGGGCACCGCGCCGTTCGCCCAGTGGCAAGCCGCGCATACCGGCATCAACCTTGCCGCCTTTGCCGACGCCGCGGCCGGCGCCGAACTGATCGTCAACGCCACGCAGGGCGGCGGGTCCCTGGCGGCTCTCGCCGCCGCAGGCACCGGGAACCTCGCCGGCAAAGTCATCATGGACATCTCCAACCCGCTGGACTTCTCGCAGGGCATGCCGCCGTCGCTGAACCCGGTGAACACGGACAGTCTCGCAGAGCAGATCCAGCGGGCCTTCCCCCATGCCCGGGTGGTCAAAACCCTCAACACCATGACGGCGTCGGTGATGGTGGATCCGGCCCGCGTGGCCAGCGGCGACCACTCGGTGTTCGTCTCCGGGGACGACGCCGACGCCAAGGCTGCCGTCACGGAACTCCTCAAGGGCTTCGGCCACCGCGACGTGATCGACCTCGGGGACATCACGAGTGCCCGCGGCGCGGAAATGCTCCTGCCGATCTGGCTGCGGCTCTGGGGCGCGCTGGGCACCGGCGAGTTTAATTTCAAGATCGCGCGTTGACCCCAACTAGCTAGCAGCGGGTGCCGTTGTGAGCGCCCAAAACGGCCCACAACTGCGAGTCAGTTGGGACCACGAGGCCGTGGCGGGGGCGTGAAGTGCTGCGCGACACTATCTGAGACGGAATTCCAGCCGGGAGTGCCTGCGGGTAACATCCCATGGGAAGAAGTAATCGGGCTCACAGTATCCAGCGCAGTGTACGAGCCAAGTCGAACCCTCGAAAGATAGTTTCCATGGCTGACACTGCAATGCATTCCGACACCGATCTTGCCGCCGAGCTCCGGGCTGATGTCCGCCGGGTCTCCACCCTCCTCGGCGAATCCCTGGTCCGCCAGCACGGGCCCGAGCTCCTGGACCTCGTCGAGCAGGTGCGCCTGCTGACCAAGGAATCCAAGGAGGCGGCCCGCGGCGGGGCCGACGCCACCGGGCCGTGGAGCTCGTACGACGTCGTCGCCCAGGTCCGCGAACTGCTTGGCTCCCTGCCGCTGGACCAGGCCACCGACCTGGTCCGCGCCTTCGCGTTCTACTTCCACCTAGCGAACGCCGCCGAGCAGGTCCACCGGGTCCGCGGGCTGCGCACCCGGCAGGAAAAGGACGGCTGGCTCGCCAAGGCCGTCGAGGAGATCGCGGACCAGGCCGGCAACTCCGTGCTGCAGGAAGTCGTCAGCGAACTCGACGTCCGGCCCATCTTCACCGCACACCCCACCGAGGCCTCCCGCCGCTCCGTGCTGGACAAGATCCGCCGGCTCTCGGACATCCTGTCCGAATCCACGGCGGAGGGCACGTCCGCCCGCCGCCGCCAGGACCGCCACCTGTCCGAGGTGATCGACCAGATGTGGCAGACGGACGAGCTCCGCCAGGTCCGGCCCACCCCCGTGGACGAGGCCCGGAATGCCATTTACTACCTCACCGGTATCCTCAGCGACGCCATGCCGGAGATGCTCTCGGACCTCTCCGAGTTGCTGGCCGAGCACGGCGTCACGCTGCCGCCGCAGAAGGCCCCGATCCGCTTCGGCTCCTGGATCGGCGGGGACCGGGACGGAAACCCCAACGTCACCGCCGCCGTCACCCGCGAAATCCTCCAGATCCAGAACCAGCACGCCGTGCGGATCAGCATCGGCCTGATCGACGGACTCATCTCCATCCTGTCCAACTCGACCGCATTGGCCGGGGCGGACCAGGAGCTCCTGGACTCGATCGACGTCGACCTGGGGAACCTGCCGGGCCTGGACCGCCGCGTCCTTGAGCTGAATGCGCAGGAGCCGTACCGGCTCAAACTCACCTGCATCAAGGCCAAGCTGATCAACACCGGCCGGCGGGTAGCGGCCGGGTCCGCGCACGAGCCCGGCCGTGACTACACCGCCACCGCGGAGCTTCTCGCCGAGCTTGGCCTGCTGGAACGCTCGCTGCGGAACCACCACGCCGGCCTCGCGGCTGACGGCGCCCTGTCCCGGGTCCGCCGCGCCATCGCCTCGTTCGGTCTGCACTTGGCCACCTTGGACATCCGTGAGCACGCCGACCACCACCATGACGCCGTCGGGCAGCTCATGGACCGCCTTGGCGGCCCCGGTGTCCGGTACGCCGAACTCAGCCGCGCCGAGCGGCTCGAGGTGCTGGGCTCCGAGCTCGCGTCCCGGCGCCCGCTCTCCGGCCACCCGATCAAGCTCGACGGGGTCGCTGACGGCACCTACGACGTCTTCCGGGAGATCCGGCGTGCCCTGCGCACCTACGGTCCCGACGTGATCGAGACCTACATCATCTCGATGACCCGCGGCGCGGACGACGTCTTGGCCGCGGCAGTGCTGGCCCGCGAGGCCGGCCTGGTCAGCATCTTCGGCGAGGCGCCCTATGCCAAGATCGGCTTCGCACCGCTGCTGGAGACCGTCGACGAGCTTCGCGCCTCGGCCGAGATCGTGGACCAGCTGCTCTCCGATGCGTCCTACCGCGAACTGGTCCGCCTCCGCGGCGACGTGCAGGAGATCATGCTCGGCTACTCGGACTCCAACAAGGAATCCGGTGTCATGACCAGCCAGTGGGAGATCTACAAGACCCAGCGCAAGCTCCGGGACGTGGCCGCGAAGCACGGCGTCCGCGTGCGCCTCTTCCATGGCCGCGGCGGCTCGGTGGGCCGCGGCGGCGGGCCGACTTACGATGCGATCATGGCCCAGCCCAACGGCGTGCTCGAGGGCGAGATCAAGTTCACCGAGCAGGGCGAGGTCATCTCGGACAAGTACTCCCTGCCGGAGCTGGCGCGCGAAAACCTCGAGCTCTCCCTCGCCGCGGTGATGCAGGGCTCGGCCCTGCACCGGGCGCCTCGCACCTCGGAGGACCAGCGCGTGCGCTACGGCGACGTCATGGAAACCGTCTCCGACGCCGCGTTTGCGCGCTACCGCACCCTGATTGAGGACCCCGACCTGCCGGCCTACTTCATGGCCTCCACCCCGGTGGAGCAGCTGGGATCCCTGAACATCGGATCCCGTCCGTCCAAGCGGCCCGATTCCGGCGCCGGGCTGGAGGGGCTGCGGGCCATCCCGTGGGTGTTCGGCTGGACGCAGTCACGTCAGATCGTCCCGGGCTGGTTCGGCGTGGGCTCCGGCCTCAAGGCCGCGCGCGAGGCCGGAAACTCGGCCCAGCTCAAGGAGATGATCGAGGGCTGGCACTTCTTCCGTTCGGTGCTCTCCAACGTGGAGATGACCCTGGCGAAGACGGACATGGACATTGCCGGCTACTACGTCTCCACCCTGGTACCGGAGGAGCTGCACCACCTGTTCCGTGCCATTCGGGACGAATATGAGCTCACGGTCGCGGAAATCCAGAACCTCACGGGCGAGCACGTGATCCTGGATGCCCAGCCCACCCTGAAGCGCTCCCTGGAGATCCGGGACCAGTACCTCGACCCCATCAGCTACCTGCAGGTGGAACTGCTGCGCCGCGTTAGGGCGGAGGCCGCCGCGGGCATGTCCGGTGCCGAGATCGACGAGCGCCTCCAGCGGGCCATGCTGATCACGGTCAACGGAGTCGCCGCCGGGCTACGCAACACCGGGTAGCCCGCACCCTTCCGGCGCTCCCTCAGGTCCGGTCCCTCAGGTCCGGCGCTCAGGGCGTGAGGGAGCGTCCCCGACAATCCGGCCGTTCCCTCAGCGGCTGAGGGGGCGGCTAGGGTTGTTCCATGCCGTCGTTCCAGACCAGACTGAAGATCACCGGGCTCAAGCCGGGCACCGCTCCGGAAGCGGTCATGGCCGCGGCCATCGAGGCGCTCGGGACGCGGCACCACGTCGAATCGCACCAGCTTGAGCTCGCCGGCGGTGTGCCTCAGCTGAACCTGCGCTTCCTGGTCGATGCCACCGCGTACAGCGCCGAAAACCGCCAGGCGCTGGATTCGGCAGCCATGATGCGCGACGCCGTCGAACGCGTTGCGCTCACCGGAACGCTGACCGTGCTGCGCCGCAACCGCGGCCGCTGGGCACCTGTCTGAAAAGTCGGGCGTCTAAAAGTCCAGTTCCTCGTCCGGGTCGGCCGCGGCGGATTCGACGGGGGAGGGGCTGCCCCGGCGCCGCGTCACGATCACGCCCACGACGGCGCCGATCGCCAGCCCGACGCCGACACCGATCAGGGAGCTCGCCCAGAACGGGAGCCCGGTGGCGGAGCCCGTGAAATAGCCCAGCGCCACGGACCAGCTTGCCCAGAGCAGGCCGCCGATGGCCGCGCAGAGGCTGAACCCGCGGGTCGAGACGTTGGCAATGCCCGCCGCGGCCGTCGTCGCCAGCCGCCCGCCGGGGATGAAGCGGATGCCGATGATCGCTCCGTACGTGGAGGAGCGGCCTGCCTTCGCTATCGCCGCGTGCACGGCCGCGTGGAACCGCAGGCCCCATTTCCAGCGGTCGAGCACGTGGCTCAGCCGGCGCTTGAAGAGCTGGAAGACGAGAAGGTCACCGAGCCATGAGGATAGCGTGGCCAAAAGGATCACGAGGAACGCATTGATGTGGCCCTCTGCGGAGAGCGCGCCGCCGGTGATGACGACCATTTCAGAGGGCAGAGGCGGGAAAATCGCATCGCCGATCACGAGGGGGAAGATCCAGAAATAGATCGCGGCGCCCCAGCTGTCCGCATTTCCGAAGTCCATGGGCACAAGGTACCGCACTTCCAGCCGCTAGCGTGCCTCGCTGAGTTCCAAGCTGCTGCGGTACTCTACCGGGGTCCCCGAGATGGGGTCGACGAAGCGGATCCCGCGGGCCAGGAGCTGCAGCGGCTGGGTGTAGTCGTCCGGGGCCTTGTCCAGTAGCTCCGGGTAGAACGCATCGTTGACGATCCCCAGACCCAGTGAGGCCATGTGCACGCGGAGCTGGTGCGTCTTCCCCGAATGCGGCTCCAGCCGGTACAGTGCGCGGCGTTGCGGGCCGCCGTCGAGCCCGCAGTGGAGTGCGCTGTGCGGTCCGCCGTCGGGTGCGCTGGCGGGTGCGCTGGCCGCGTCAAACGTGTGCAGCCGCTCGATCCGGGTTTCCGCGTTGGGTTCGCCGTCCACCACCTCGGCCAGCAGGTAGCTGCGGGACTTGGTCATCCGGTTCCGCACCACCACCGGGAAGTCCACCGCGGGATGTCCCGGCGCCGGCTCCGCGGCCGATACGCACTCGTATTCCTTCTGGACCTGGCGCTTTTCAAAGAGCACCTGGTACTTGCCGCGGGTCTCGGGGTTCGTGGAGAGCAACAGGATGCCGGCCGTCATGCGGTCGAGGCGGTGCATCGGGATCAGGTCCGGGAGGCCGAGCTGGTTCCGGAGCCGGACCAGGGCCGATTCCTGGATGTACGTCCCGCCGGGGGTGGTGGGAAGAAAGTGCGGCTTGTCCACCACCAGCAGGTGATCGTCCTGGTGCAAGATGTTCAGCTCCACCGGGATCCGGGTCTCCGGCGGCAGGCTTCGGTAGTACCAGATGAATGTGTGGTCCTGCATCGGCGTGCTCCGGTCCAGGGCAATCCCGGCCTCGCCGACGATCTCGCCGGCGTCGAACCGGTCCTCGATTCCCTGGGGATCGATGTGCCCCCAGCGGTGCATCATGTAGTCCAGTGCGGTCTCCCAGGGCCCCTCGTCCGGCAGGCGCAGGCGCGTTGCGTTGACGCCGTCGCGCACGGGGAGGGGGGATGGCATCACCGGACCATTCTACGTGCCCGGCCTCCGCCCCCGCCCGGCCCCTGCGCTCAGGGCCGAGCCACCCTGCCTCGGCCGCCACTGCGCAGCCCGGCCAAACCTCCCGCACGCCCGCCCCTGAGCTCCAGTTCGCCGGACACGTGCCAGTTCGCCGGAAAGTTCCGGCGACCTCGGAAGCTTGCGGCGAACTCGCGAGGCCGCACGGGTCGATCCAAGCCGACGAGAAAAAAGTTCTTGACAAATAAAATTGTCGGCGGGCAGACTGGAAGCATGTTGGACATCGAAGTGATCGAGGATCCGGCCGCGGCGGAGGCTTCGCTGGACCCAATCCGGACGCGGATCCTGCGCGAGCTAGTCGAGCCCGGATCTGCGACGCAGCTCGCCGCGAAGGTGGGCCTGCCCCGGCAGAAGGTGAACTACCACCTCAAGGCCCTTGAGAGGCATGGGCTGGTCGGGCTCGTCGAGGAGCGGCGGCGCGGCAACGTTACCGAACGCATCCTGCAGGCGACGGCGGCGTCGTACCTGATTTCGCCGGCGGCCCTGGCCTCCGTGGCGCCGGACCCGCACCGGTTCTCGGACCGCTTTTCCGCGTTCTGGCTGCTGGCGCTCGCCGCCCGCATGGTCCAGGAGATGGGCCAGCTGATCGCCGGGGCGGCGGCGGCAAGGCAGAAACTCGCCACCTTTGCCATCGACGGCGAGATCACCTTCCGGTCGGCGGCGGACCGGGCGGCCTTCGCCGAGGAACTCGGCGTCGCCGTGACCCGACTCGTGGACAAGTACCACGACGGCGGACGCGACGTCCCGCCAGGTGCGTCGGCAGCTGCCCCGCCGATGGGGCGCAAACACCGGCTGCTCATCGCGCTCCACCCGGCGCTGAAGGCCTCGTCGCCCAAAGCGGGCGCACGCAGAACCGCACGCACCCCGCAAACTACGGCCCTAGCGGCTGAGAATCCACAAGCTAAGGAGCAGGACAATGACTGACAAGCGGAAATTCGAAATCGTCTACGACACCGAACTGCCCGGCACGCCCGAGCGGGTGTGGGAGGCCGTCACCAAGAACACCCCGGCGTGGATGTTCCCCACGGACCAATGGCCGGCGGTCCGGACCGTGGACGAGTACCCGTCCCATCTGGTGTCCCGAATGGACGGCCCAGACGGCTGGTTCAACCAGCTGGAGCACGTCCTGGAACCGCTCGACGGCGGCCGCGCCCGGCTCCACTATGTGCACAGCGGCATCTTCGCGGACAACTGGGATGAGCAGTACGACGGCGCGAGCAAGCACACGGCGTTCTATCTGCACACCCTGGGCCAGTACCTGAAGTACTTTGACGGCAAGCCCGTGATCTTCACGGACATCCAGGCACCCGCAGCGTCGCAGACCCTGGACGGCTTCGACCGGCTCAAGAGGGCCCTTGGCGTCGCAAGCTCGGCTCAGGGGGAGACGGTGGAGCTGGAGCTCGACGGCGTCGGCCCGCTCACCGGCGAAGTCGACTTCTCGAACGAGTTCTTCCTCGGCCTGCGGACCGCGGACACGATGTACCGCTTCTTCGGGCGCAACGCCTTCGGCGCACCGGTGGGCATGACCGTGCACGACTTCAGCGGCAGTGGGGATGCGACGGCGACGGCGCAGGCCTGGGCCGGGTTCCTAGCGAAGATCTACGCCTAGGCCAGCGACACGCATCCTGTCTGGCGACTCGCAGATGCCCTGCCGATACCCGGATTCGGGCGTCGCAGGGGCACACGCCCAGCGCAGGAATGTACCTGCCTCGCCAGGGCACACGCGCAGCGCAGGCCCGGATCGGTTCCTAGCGAAGGTCGATGCCTCAGCCCGCGACGCGCATCCTACCTGGTGACTCGCAAGTGCCCTGTCGATACCCGGATTCGGGCGTCGACAGGGCATTTGCGCAGCGTACAGAAGAATGGGCGTCGCACGGGCACACGCGCAGCGTAGGGAAGAATGGGCGTCGGTAAGGCATATGCGCAGCGCAGGCCCGGGCGAGTTCTTGGCGAAGGTCTACGCCCAGGCCCGCGACGCGCATCCTGCCTGGTGACGCACGTATGCCCTACCGATACCCGGATTCGGGCATCGGTAGGGCATATGCGCAGCGTAGGAATGAACCTGCGTCACCAAGGCACACGCGCAGCGAAGGTCTGGGCTGGGTCCCTAGCGAAGGTCTACGCCTAGGTCCGCGACGCGCATCCTGCCTGGTGACGCGCATATGCCCTGCCGATACCCGGATTCGGGCGTCGACAGGGCATTTGCGCAGCGCAGGAATGAACCAGTGTCGCTAGGGCACACGCGCAGCGCAGGCCCGGGCCTGTTCCTAGCGAAGGTCGATGCCTAGGCCTGCGACGCGCATCCAGCCTGACGACCCGCAGATGCCCTGTCGATACCGGGATTCGGGCGTCGAAAGGGCATATGCGCAGCGTAGGAATGAACCTGCGTCACCAGGGCACACGCGCAAAGAAGGTCTGGGGCCGGGTCCCTGGCGACGGTCGCCGCCTAGGCCCGCGACGCGCATCCTGCCCGGTGACGCACGTATGCCCTCCCGATACCCGGATTCGGGCGTCGACAGGGCATTTGCGCAGCGCAAGGAAGAATGGGCATCGCAGCGGCACGCGGGCAGCGCAGGAAACGCAGCGCAGCAAGGAACGGACGTCGGCAGGACGGGCCTGCGGGCTTCGGCTCACGCGATGGCCGCGGCCGGCGGGGCTGACAGGTTGCGTCGAAGCTGCGGCGCGGCCTCCAGCCGGTCCTGGGCCGAACGCAATGCCAACACGGCCGTCTCCAGTTGCTCCGGCGGCAGGGTGAACGGCACCCGCAGGTACTGCTCGAATGCGCCGCCGACGCCGAACCGGGGCCCCGCGGCGAGCCGGATTCCGAAGTCGGGGGCCACCACTGCCAGAGCCGTGCTGATCGGCATCGGAAGGCGGCACCAGATGGACAGTCCGCCGTCGGGCCATTCCGGATCCCAGCCCGAAAGATGCGCTCGGATCAATTCCAGCAGCGTGTTCCGGTTCTCGCGCAGCTCGGCGAGCCGGGCAGGGAGCGGCTCCGTCATGGCGTTGACCAGATGTGCCGCCGCGAGCTGTTCCACCACGGGCCCGCCCAGGTCCAGGGTGGTGCGGGCGGCGGCGAAGCGCTGGATGAGCGGCTCGCTGGCGCGGATCCAGCCGGTACGCAGCCCCGCCCAGTGCGACTTGCTGAGGGAGCCGAGGGAGACCACGGCCGGGCTAAATGCGGCCATGGGGGTTGATACGGCGCCGTCGAGGTTCAACTCCCGCAGCGTCTCGTCCGCCACGAGCACCGTGCCCGACGCCGCGGCCGCCTTCACGAGGCGGCGCCGCTGGGAATCGGGCATCAGCCGGCCGGTGGGGTTGTGGAAGTCCGGCACCACGTAGGCCATCGCGGGGCGCTGCTGCAGCAGCGCCGATTCCATGGCCTCGAGGTCCCAGTCGGCCGGAATAGTGCCGCGGGAAACAGTGCCGACAGGACTTGCTCCGGTGTGGCCAAGGCCGTTTCGACCTGCGCCGTTAGGGCCCGTGCCATGGGGACCCGCGGCGGGCATGGCCACCGGGATCGGACGGCAGCCCGCAGCCCGGATCGCATCGAGGGCATTCGGGTAGCTGGGATGTTCCACAAGCACCTTGGTGCCGGAACGGGCGGCCAACGTGCGGAGCACAATGTTCAGCGCATGCTGGGCGCCCGAGGTGACCAGGATCTGTGCGGCAGTTGTCGGCACCCCGGCCGCGGTGTACCGGGCCGCAATGGCTTCGCGGAGCGGGCCTACTCCCAGAGCGTCGTAGCCGAACCCCGGCAGCAGCGCCGGCAGCTCGGTCAACGCGGTGGCAAAGGCCCGGTGCACCACTTCGCCGCTGGCGGGCAGCGAGGCATAGGCCAGGTCCAGGATCCCGTCCGGCACGGCCAGGCCGGGCGCGCCGCTCAGCCGCAGGGCGGCCTCATGACCACCGGCGTGCGCGGGCCCCTGGCCGGGGATGCAGCTCCGGCTCCGGCTGCCCTGGCCGCCGCTGAGGAAGCCCTGCTCGCGCAGCAGGGCGTACGCCGCGGTCACCGTGGTGCGGCTGATGCCGAGGGTCGCCGCCAGTGAGCGCTCGCTCGGCAGGGCGACGTCGAGCCCGACGCGGCCGTCAAGGATAAGCAGGCGGACGACGTCGGCCAGCTCGCGGTAGGCGGGGGCGGCACCGACATTCCACTCGCCCAGCAGGCGGGCCAGCGACCCCGGAGTCAAAGAGACAGGCATAGAGCCAGTATTTCAAACTGGCTATGGATTGCAAGGCCAGTTTTCGAAGAGGATGGACACCATGTTGACCCGCAGACTCTTCCAGCTCCATATTGGCCTCGCCATGTACGGCGTTTCGCTCGCGATGTTCATCCGGGCCGGACTGGGACTGGATCCCTGGGATGTCTTCCACCAGGGACTCGCGGTCAAGACCGGGCTGAGCATCGGCACGGTGGTGGTGATCGTCAGCTTCCTCGTCCTGCTCCTCTGGATTCCGCTCCGGCAGTGGCCCGGCGTCGGCACGCTGTGCAACGCCGTGCTGGTGGGTGTGTTCGCCGACGTCGGACTGGCCCTCATTCCGGAGTTCTCGCACCTCGGCGGCCAGATCGGAATGCTCGCGGCGGCCATCCTGCTCAACGGCATCGCCTCGGCCTGCTACATCGGCGCCCGACTCGGCCCCGGAGCCCGGGACGGACTCATGACGGGACTCGCCCGGCGCACGGGCTGGTCCGTACGGGCCTCCCGGAGCGGCATTGAAGTGGTGGTTCTCGGCGCCGGCTGGCTGCTGGGCGGTTCGGTGGGTGTGGGCACGGTGCTCTACGCACTGGCGATTGGCCCGCTGGTGCAGCTGTTGCTGCCGCGGTTCACCGTTCCGGAAGTGCGTCCCGTCTCCGTGGCCGCTGACGAAGCTGACATAGCCGGGACTGCCGTCCCGGCAACCGCATCCAGCGCCCGGACTGACTGATCCGCCTGGATCCCGTCAGCTGACGCTCCCTGTCCCGGCGGCTGTCCCGGCGGCCGGCAGGGGCTGGCACGTGGGGCAGTAGTAGATGTCCCGTTCCTCCGTGAAGGTGCCCGTGCCGTTGTCCCGGCCAAGGATTCCGCGGCGGATCGGCGTGCCGCATTTGAGGCACGGCTGGTGCTCGCGCCGGTAGACCCAGTAGCCGGGGCGCCCTGCGGTGCGGCCCACGGGCACGCCGCGCGCGTTCAGCACGGTGGTCCGCCGGCCCGGCCCGAGGTTGGCGGAGAGCAGGACCTGGGCATCGGTGATGATGGCGGCAAGATCCTGCACCGCGGAGACGGGCGACGCCGGATGGACTCCTGCGAGGAAGCAGGCCTCGCACCGGTAGATGTTCCCGATCCCCGCCAGCTTGCTCTGGTCCAGGAGGGCGACGCCGATGGGCATGTCCGGTGCCGCGAGCAGCCGGCGTTCGGCCTCGGCGGCGTCCCAGTCCGGGCCCAGCAGATCCGGGCCGAGGTGCCCCACGATGGAGTCCTCCTGGTCGGTGCGGACCACCTCAAGAATGCCCAGGGAGAAACCGACGGCGTCGGCCGTGGCGGTGCGCAGCACGCAGCGGGCGGTGAAGCCAGGCTTCCGCCAGCGGCCCCCGGACGGGTATACCTGCCAGCTGCCCTCCATTTTCAGGTGCGAGTGGATGGTGAGCCGGTCCTTCGGCGTCGGGCCCTGTACGCGCATCAGCAGGTGCTTGCCGCGGGGCACCACCTCGGTCACGGTCCAGCCGCCGAGCTTGAGGGTGGCGAAACGCGGGACCCGGAAATCGGAGGAGACCAGTTCCTTCCCGGCCAGCACGGCGTGCAGCTGTGCCGCGGCGCGGAATACGGAATCACCCTCAGGCACGGATCCTCAGTCCCTTCGGGGTGGAGTAGGCCCCGGCCTGGGCGAGCGCGGCCGCCACCGGGGTGTCCAGGATGCCGTGGCCGTTGACCTTTTCCATGATCAGCTTGTCCACCGCGCCGCGGGTCACCACGCCCACCAGGGCCGAACCGGCCGCGGCCAGGACCTCGGTGTCGTCGCTGAAGGCGAGCAGGGTCTTGCCGCCGCGCTCCACATACAGCACCAGGGCGCCGTCGACCAGGACCACGAGGGCGCCAGCCTTCCGGCCGGGGCGGTGGCCCGTGCCGGCGTCGACGTTCAGGGCGGGCCACGGGAGCGCGGCGCCGTAGGGGTTGGCGGGGTCTGTCGCGGCGAGGGCCAGGGCCACCGGCTCGGCCTTGTGCAGCTGGGCGTCCTCGACGTAGGACCGCAGCCGGTCCACCGTGGCCGGAACGGCGAACTGCGCCGCGCCGAGGTGTTCGATGAAGTAGCCGCGGCGGCAGCGTCCGGCTTCCTCGAGCCGGGCCAGGATCTTGTACATGAGGCCGAAGCCGCCGAGGATGTTTTCCGCCATGACCGAGCCGCGGGTGAGAACGCCGTAGCGGTCCAAGAGCAGTTCGGCGGTGGCACGGGCGTGGATGGTGGGATCAAGTTCGGGGGAGGGCAGCGCGGACCAGCGTCCCGCGGCGAGCGGGGGTGCGGGTGCGGTGCCGGTCACCGAGCCGTACCGGCCGCCGGTGAGTCCCGGCGATCCCAGCAGGCCGGTGCCATGCGCCCGTCCGAGCCGGCTGAGCCGCGGCGCGCGGGCCCGCGGGGCGCGCCCCACCTGCCGGTGCGCGGTGTGGCCGCCGGCGATCAGGGCCCTGACGGGGGCGAACGTGTCGCCGGTAATCCGGCCGGCCCAGGCGAGATCCCAGAGGGCGGTTACCACGTCCTGGTCGCTCAGCACGGAATCCATGCCGCCGGCCACTTCGGTGAGCTGCCGGAAGAAATAGCCGCCGCCGTTGTTCTGCAGGTGTTCGAGGAGCCGCCGCTGCGCATCGCCGGGTTCGAAGTCGATGGCAGGATTCAGGGTCAGCTCGGCAGAATCGGCGAGGTGCAGGCTGACCCAGCCGTCGTTGCCGGGCAACGAGCCGGCACCGGACCAAAGGACTTCGCCCGCGGCCATGAGCTCGTCCAGCATGGCCGGCTGGTAATTGGAGACGCGGCTGGCCAGGACCAGCGGTTCCCACGCGGAGGCCGGAATGGGCACGCCGGAGAGCTGGTCGATGGCCGTGATGATGCCGTCCAGGCCGCGGAGCGCGGACTGCCCGCGCCCGCCGGGGGTCCGCACGTTCTGCCACGCGGGCAGGAACCGGCCATACGCCGCGGCGTCCACGGGCTCGACTTCGGCCCGGAGCGCCGCGAGCGAGCGGCGGCGCAGCTTGCGGAGGACCTCGGCGTCGCACCATTCGCTCACGCTGGCCGCAGGCAGAAGAACAGGCAGAACAACAGGCAGAACGGCGGCGGGGGCCTCCTCGTCGGCGGGTCCCGCATCACCGGATGCCTCGCCGCCGGATCCCTCAACGCCGGCGGCCGTGGCGTCCGAGGCAACTGCCGGCGGCGTTGCGTGCGGGCGGAACTCGCCTTCCACCACACGGCCGTCCGCGGCGAGCCGCTTCAAGGCCGTGCCGACGACGGCGACGCCGAGTCCCAGCCGCGCCGCCGCCTCCGCGGCGGTGAAGGGCCCGTGTGTGCGGGCGTAGCGCGAGACGAGGTCGCCGAGGGGGTCAGCCACCGGTTCGATGAATGCCAGGGGCACGCCCATGGGCAGCGGTACGCCGAGGGCATCCCGGAGCCGGGCGGCATCCTCCACCGCCGCAAAGCGTTCGACTCCGCCGATGTTGACCTTGATGGCACGGTTGGCGCGCTGCAGGGCCGCGAGGTGGGCGGCGGCGTCGGCCTCCGTCGCCGGGGTTTCGACGGGCAGCACTGCCGGCGTTTCGGCCGGCTCAGCCGTTGGGCTTGCGACAGGCTCGGCCGCCGGGGCGGACCCGGCGGTCTCACCCGCTTGGACTGGGCCCGCCACGGGCTCCAGGCGGGCGGCGACTTCTTCCGGCGCGAGCGGACCCAGGAGGCGCAGGAGGTCCGCCACGCCCTCCAGCCCGCGCACCTGGCGGTCCCGGGCCAGGCGCTGGAGTTCGCGCTCGGTGGCCTCGATGACCTTCGCATCCAGCAGTTCGCGCAGCTCCACCCGGCCCATGAGCTCATTGAGCAGGGTGGAATCAAGGGCCAGGGCGGCGGCACGGCGCTCCGCGAGCGGGGAGTCGCCCTCGTAAAGGAACTGTGCCACGTAGCCGAAGAGCAAAGACTTCGCGAACGGGGAGGGCTGCTGAGTGGTGGTCTGGACGATCCTGAGCTCACGGCGCTCCACCGAGGCGGCGATGTCCTTCAGCGCCGGAAGGTCGTAGACATCCTGCAGGCACTCCCGGACCGTCTCGAGGACAATCGGGAACGTCGGGTACTTCCGGGCAACATCCAGCAGCTGCGCCGAACGCTGCCGCTGCTGCCACAAGGGCTGCCGCTTGCCGGGATTCTGCCGGGGCAGGAGCAAAGCACGGGCGGCGCACTCGCGGAACCGGGAGGCGAACAGGGCGCTGCCACCGACCTCCGCCGTCACAATCTGCTCGATTTCCTCCGGGTCGAACAGGAACAGCTCGGCGCCCGGCGGCTCGTCCTCCATCATGGGCACGCGCAGCACGATGCCGTCGTCGGCGGCCATGGCCGAGCCGTCCATCCCATAGCGCTGCTGCAGGCGCTGGCCCACGGCCAGAGCCCACGGTGCGTGCACAGGCATGCCGAAGGGGCTGTGCAGCACCACGCGCCAGTCGCCGAGCTCGTCGTGGAAGCGTTCCACCACGAGGGTCGTGTCGCTGGGGACCACCTCGGTGGCGAGCCGCTGTTCGGCGAGGTACTGGATCAGGTTGTTCGCGGCATAGTCGTCCAGTCCGCTGGCTTTGCACCGCTCTGTTGCCGGCCCGACGTCGGACGCCGCCAGTTCGCGCATGAACGCGCCGAGGGCGCGGCCCAGATCCACAGGCCGGCCGAGGGAGTCGCCCTTCCAGAAGGGGAGCTTGCCGGGCTGGCCGAACGCCGGCGAGACGAGGACACGGTCGTGGGTGATGTCCTCGATCTTCCAGCTGGTGGCGCCGAGGGCGAAGATGTCGCCCACCCGGGATTCGTAGACCATTTCCTCGTCGAGTTCGCCCACCCGGCGGCCGCCCTTGGCCGCGGCGGCGGCCGGGCTGGCCGCCCTGCCGTCCGCACTGGCACCGCCGGAAGCCCTGCCGCCAGATCCTGAGCCGCCGGTGCCCTCGACCTCGGTGCCGATGATGTAGACGCCGAACAGCCCGCGGTCCGGGATGGTCCCGCCGGAGGTGACGGCGAGTCGCTGCGCGCCGGGACGGCCCTCGATGGTCCCGGCGTTCCGGTCCCAGATGACCCGGGGACGGAGTTCCGCGAATTCGTCCGACGGGTACCGCCCGGCCAGAAGGTCCAGGGTGGCCTCGAATGCGGAGCGGGGGAGCGAGGCGAAGGGCGCGGACCGCCGGACCGTGGTGAACCACTCCTCCACGTCGATGGCGCCCAGGGCGGTGGCGGCGACCGTCTGCTGGGCCAGGATGTCCAGCGGGTTGGCAGGCACGCTGAGCCGCTCGATCTTGCCTTCGAGCATCCGCTCCACGGTGATGGCCGTGTGGACGAGGTCTGCCCGGTGCTTCGGGAACAGGACGCCCTGGGAGATTTCGCCGACCTGGTGGCCGGCGCGGCCCACCCGCTGCAGGCCGCTGGCCACCGAGGGCGGCGATTCGACCTGCACCACTAGGTCCACGGCACCCATGTCGATGCCAAGCTCGAGTGAAGACGTGGCCACCACGCAGCGCAGCCGCCCGGATTTCAGGTCATCTTCGATCAGGGCTCGCTGGTCCTTGGACACCGACCCGTGGTGCGCGCGGGCCAGCACGGGATCGGCGCCGGCGGTGCTGCCGGCCTGGGCCATCATGTGTGCCGGGGTGGCGGTGGACGTGGGCCGTGCGGCGGCACCCCCGGGCGGCACCGTATTTGGCACCGCATTTGGCACTGCGGCCGGTACGGCGTCAAAGTCCGGCGAACGGGCGCCGAAGTCGGTCCAGTCGCCGCCGGCCGCCATGAGCTGGCGTTCGGCGTAGATCTCGTTGAGCCGGGCGGTCAGCCGTTCGGCGAGGCGGCGGGAGTTCGCGAACACGATGGTGGACTGGTTGGCCAGCACCAGGTCCACGATCTTCTCCTCCACATGGGGCCAGATGGACGCCTGCGGCTGGAGCCCGGAGGCCGGACCGGAGTCGAACGCTCCGGCGGCGCCCTGGAGATCGGACATGTCCTCCACCGGGACAGAGACGGTCAGGTCCCAGTTCTTCCGCGACGGAGGGGCCACAATTTCCACCGGTGCCGAGCCGGCGAGGAACTGCGCCACCAGCTCCTTGGGTTCCACGGTGGCCGACAGCCCGATGCGCTGGGCGGGCTTGGGCAGCAGCGCGTCAAGCCGTTCCAGCGATACTGCCACATGCGCGCCGCGCTTGGTGCCGGCGACGGCGTGGACCTCGTCGACAATGATCGTGTCGACCTCGGTGAGGGTCTCGCGCGCCTTGGACGTCAGCATCAGGAAAAGGGATTCCGGGGTGGTGATGAGGATGTCGGGCGGGTGGCTGAGCAGCGAGCGGCGGTCGGACGCCGTCGTGTCCCCGGAGCGGACGCCCACGGTGATGAGCGGGGCGGGCAGGTCCAGGCGTTTGGCGGTCTGCGTGATGCCGATCAGCGGCGCGCGGAGGTTGCGTTCGACGTCGACGCCGAGCGCCTTGAGCGGGGAAATGTACAGCACGCGGGTCTTCCGCTGGGCTGCCTTCCGCGCGGCCGTCCGGCGCCCGCCCTTGGCCGCCGCCTCCAGACCGGGCAGGGCCTCGGGCTCGGCGGGGGCGGAAACGAGCAGCCGGTCCAGCGCCCAGAGGAACGCGGCGAGCGTCTTGCCGGAACCGGTGGGGGCGACGACCAGGGCGTGCGCACCGGAAGAGATCGCATTCCAGGCGCCGTTCTGGGCCGGCGTGGGCGCGGAAAAAGCGCCCAGGAACCAGTCCCGGGTCGGCCGGCTGAACCGGTCCATGGCGTCGGCCTCGAGTGTGCCTCCGGAGAGCTCCTGCCCCTTCATTCCTCCATCATGCCCTACCCCGCCGACAGTATTAGCCGGCCCCGATCACGCCTGCCCCTGCGGGCCTTGGCGGCTCCAGGCAGGCGAAAGGACCGTGGCGGGCCGTTGCAGAGTTGCGGTGCCCTGGCGTTACTTGGCCTGGAAAGCTGCGATGGTCAACAGATTGATGTCCGTGTTGGCGCAGGCGTCCAGCGGCTGCGCGAGGAACAGCGAGTCTGTGTCGTTCGGCGGGTAGACCCGGAATCCTGCCGCCGGCGTCTTGGTGCAGTTCGGGTAGTTGGCGGCCTGGGTATACCGCAGTGTGGCGGTGCCGGCCTGGCCCGGGGCGAGCAGGACATCGGTGACTGGGGCCGACTCGTCGCGGGTGGCGGGGGCTCCGATCGGCTTGCCGTCGGCACCGGCTGTGAGGGAGACGCCCGCATAGCCCTTCAGCAGGCAGGGTTCTTTGCCGGAGTTGGTCAGGATCAGCTGCATGTAAACGCTGCCCGCCGCGCCGCCGCCGGAGGAGTCGGTGGTGCCAGTCAGGCTTGCGGCTTTGCACAGTGCCGGGCCTGCTTGGGCTGCCTGCGAGGATGCAGGTGCCGCCGAGGATTCAGTTGGGGCGTCGGAAGTCGCCGGCTGGCTGGTTTCGCTGGCCGACGTTGTGGGTGGGGAAGTGGCCGACTGAGTCTGCGTCGAGCTGCCCCCGCAGCCGCTGAGCAGGAGGGCCGCCGCGGCAGCCGTTGTCACAACCAGTGCGTGCGTCAATCGTTGAGACGTCATGGCTCAACCATTATGCCCGCCGTTGCCTTAGTCAACGATGCCACGGCGGCGGAGCCCGATTGATGCCCGGATTGTGATTTCCGGGCATCGACCGAGGTCAAGCTCCTACGTGCCCGTGGGACCGCGGCGCAGGGGGCCGTTGCCGCTAATCGGTCTCGGGGCCGGAGCAGTAGTGGCAATCATCAGGGCAGGAGGAAGCGGGGCCGGCTGCCCAGGTGCCCGTCCCGGTTGCGATGCCGGTCGCGGAGTTCGGCGGTTGCATCACGACGGACTGGCGGTCAGTTGTCAGCATGGCCGGCTCCTTCGGGGTCTGCCACGATCAGTTCGAAGCCGTCGGTAACATGGAACAGCTTTCGGAACCCACCCTCGGAAACCACCCACACGACGGCGCCGTCGGCGGTGCGGTTGTCCACGCGGCCCGCGTGCTCGAGGCGGCCGCCCCGGCGGAGGTGGACGGCGTCGCCGATCTCGACGACGTCCCAGTCGGTGGCGCGGCCCGAGGGCCGGTTATTCTGCAATGTCATGAGGATTCCTGAACGGTTACGGACAAACGAGGATGTGATCCAGCTAACCGTGGAATGGCCTGCCACCTCAATGGTCAAGTGAATGACACACTCCAGTCATGTTGTGCAGGCGTCCAGACGCTACGGGCCCGGGCGTGAGTCCTTGCGGGCTGCCCGCGCGCGGGCGGCGAGCCGGGTCAGTCGAGTAAAGGTGGGCGGTGGTGGCGGTGGAACACTGGATGCCCCATGAGGAGGGGTCCGCGCTGTGGCCCTGCGCCGGCGGAGCTCCAGGGCGAGGCTCTCTTGGCCGCGGGCCATCGCCCAGCGGTGATTGGCGGCGAAGCCGGGCTTGAGCAGCCAGCTCAGCCGGCGCAGCAGGGGCTTGGCGGCGTTGACGCGCCAGTCGTAGGTGATGACCGTTTCGGGCCCGTCCGGCTCGAAGGTCCAGCGGCCGGTGCCGTTGAGGTCGCCTGCCGCGGTGAGGGCGAAGCCGCGGGGCGTGACTGGCTCCGTGACCGTGAGGGTCCAGCGGAGCGTGTAGGGCAGCCAGCCTTTGGTGTGCAGGCGTGCGGGACGGGGAATCCCGGGCCCGGGCTCGGGGCCGCCGGCCACCGGCTCGGCGCTGAGGTAGACGGACGGCCACCAGCGGGGCATGGAAGTCGCCTCGCCCAGGACGGCCGCGACCTCTTCCGGCGTTCCCGCCACGCGCCAGGCGGTCCGGAACTCATAGTCTGTGCTGCCCATCGGGGCCTCCTTTAGCCCTGCGTTGATTGGCCCTGCGTTGATGCCCTCACTATCAGTTCGGGCGGGAATACCACCTGGGTGGGTTCAAAACCGTCCTCGGAGGCCGCTTCCCGGAGCAACAATTCCAGGGCAGTGGAGCCGATGAGGGCGCTGGGCTGCCGGATGGAGGACAGCGGCACGACGGCGGCGGCGGCGAACTCGATGTCGTCATAGCCGATCAGGGCGATCTCTTGCGGCACCTTGACGCCGCCCATGAGCATCAGGCCCTGGAGGACACCGATGGCCAAAAGGTCGTTGGCTGCAAAGATCGCCTCCGGGCGTTCGGCTTCGGGCCGGGACCGGATGGACTCGCCCGCCGCCCTTCCCGAAAGCACGGTCAGGGATTCCGTCGCAATGACCTCGAGGGTGGCACCCGCAACGGCGTCGATGGCCTTCCGCGCCCCTGCCAATCGGTCCGCCACCTGCCGGATGCTTGCCGGGCCGCCAACAAACGCGATCCGCCGCCGGCCCAGCGACAACAGGTGGGCCGCAGCCATCTCACCGCCCGCCAGGTCATCCACGGCCACCGAGGAGAAACTCAAGTTCTCGGTCTGTCGGTCCACAAGCACCGTCGGGATGCCACGGCGCCGCAGTTGCTCCAGGCGGGGGATCACATTCCCCACAGGGGACAGCAGCACGCCCCGCACGCGCTGCTGCTCGAAGAGATCCAGGTAGGCCGATTCCCGGCCGTCGTCCTCGTTGCTATTTCCGACGAGGACCGTCAAGTTCTCCGCGCTGGCGCGGTCCTCCGCGCCCCTGGCCAGATCCGAGAAGAAGGGGTTCGCGGCGTCCAGCACCACCAGGCCGATGCTGTGGCTCATGCCCGCGCGCAACTGCCGCGCGGCGTCGTTCCGGACGAATCCCAGCTTGTCGATGGCGGAGTGGACCCTGAGGGTGACTTCGGCAGAGACCTTCTCCGGCCGGTTCAGCACATTGGAGACCGTCCCCACCGAGACGCCGGCCAAGGCCGCGACGTCCTTGACGCTGGCTGAAACCATTTCCTGTGCTCCTGAAAGGTGGACGGCGCAGCCTTTGGGCAGGCGCACCGTCGGCCAACTACTCACTTCAGGATACCCGCCGGGACCCACTTTGAACCCTTTCATTGAAACGAATCAAAAGGCGCGTCACGAATGATCGACCACGGTTGACGTGTCCATTTGAAGACCCTATGATTCAAATCACAGCTGGCTATGAAACGATTCATTACAGCGTTCACAAGGTGTTCACTGAGGAAGTGTCCACTAAGGCAGCGTTCACTAAGCCCCAAAGGTGCGGTTAATTTTATGCAGCAGACATACAGTTCCCGGTCTGGCCCCTCTGAGGGGGAGCCGGTTCCGGTCCTCTCGCTCTCTCACGCAGCCAAGACCTTCGGCCCGGTCGTCGCCCTGGCCGATGGAACCATCAACATCGAGGCTGGCGAAATCCACGCGCTGGTCGGGGAGAACGGCGCCGGCAAGTCCACGCTGGTGAAAATCCTGGCAGGTTTGCACCACCCCGATTCCGGCGACTTCCGGGTGGCGGGCCAGAGCGTGCAGTTCCGCAACGTTGCCGAGAGCAAGGATGCTGGCATATCGGTCATCTACCAGGAACCCACACTCTTTCCGGACCTGAGTGTTGCAGAGAACATCTTCATTGGCCGCCAGCCCAAAGGCCGCCTCGGGCTCATCAGCAAGGCGACGATGGTCAGGGAGGCGCACAAGCTGTTCGAACGGCTTGGCGTTCCGATTGAGCCGACCCGCATCGCCGAGGGCCTGTCCATCGCGGACCAGCAGATCATTGAAATCGCCAAGGCCATTTCGCTGGACGCCAAAGTCCTGGTGATGGACGAGCCCACCGCCGCCCTCAGTGGCGTCGAGGTGGAACGGCTGTTCGCCGTCGCCCGGAGCCTCCGGGACCGCGGGACCGGGATCCTCTTCATTTCGCACCGTTTCGATGAGGTCTTTGACCTGTGCGACCGCATCACCGTCATGCGGGATGGCCGCTACATCTCCACCCACCGGACCGCCGACGTCACGGTCGAACAGATCGTTCGCGAGATGGTGGGCCGCGACATTGGCGCACTGTTCCCCAAGACGCCTGCCGAGATCGGCGACGTGGTCCTGAAAGTGGACGGCCTCAGCCGCGCCGGGGTGTTCCGCGATATCAGCTTCGAGGTCCGCGCCGGGGAAATCGTTGCCCTGGCCGGCCTCGTGGGCGCCGGCCGCACCGAGGTGGCCCGTGCCGTGTTCGGTATTGATCCCTACGACGCCGGCGCCATCACCTTCGACGGGCGCACGCTCAAGCCCCGGGATCCCCAGGTGGCCATCACCGCCGGGATGGGCTTCGTCCCGGAGGACCGCCGCAAGCAGGGCCTGGTGATGGACCTGTCCGTGGCCCGGAATGTCACGCTCACGCTGCGCAACAAGTTCACGACGGCGGGCCTGATCAACGGTGCCGCCGAGCGGCGCGCCGCCCAGGAGTGGAGCCAGCGGCTCCAGGTGAAGACCGGGTCGCAGGAGCACGCCGTCTCCACGCTCTCCGGCGGCAACCAGCAAAAGGTGGTGCTCGCCAAGTGGCTGGCCACGGACCCGCGGCTGCTGATCATCGACGAACCCACCCGCGGCATCGACGTCGGCACCAAGAGCGAGGTCCACCGGCTCATTTCGGTCCTCGCCGGGCGCGGAATAGCGATTCTGATGATCTCCTCCGAACTGCCCGAGGTCCTCGGCATGGCAGACCGCGTCCTGGTCATGCGCGAAGGCCGGATCACCGCCGAACTCGACCGTGCCGATGCGAATCCCGAATCGGTCATGCACGCCGCCACGTCTTCCGCAGGAGGAACCCTGTGAGCTCAGCTCTGGACCACAAGAACGCAACGACGACGGCGCCCGCCGCCGGCGCCCGCGGCGCAGCCGCTGCGGTGCTGCGGATGCGCGAACTCCCCGTGCTGATCGCGCTGGCGCTGCTGGTATTCGTCACTTACCTGATCAACCCGCTGTTCCTCACCGCCCAGGGCGTGAAGGACCTGCTGCTCAACGCCACCATCATCATGATTCTGGCCGTAGGGCAGACCCTGCTGATTATCACCCGGAACATCGACCTCTCCGTCGGTTCCATGCTGGGACTGGTCGCCTTCGGCACCGGCTCCATCTTCGCGGCCGTGCCGGACGTGCCGATCATCGCCGTCTTTGCGATCGGCATGGCCTTCGGGGCAGTGCTCGGCGCCATCAACGGCGCCCTGGTCACCCTGGCCAAGGTTCCTGCCCTGGTCATCACGCTCGGGACGCTCTACGTGTACCGCGGCCTGAACAACGCCTGGGCCGGCGGCAAACAGTTCTTCGCCGGCGACCGTCCGGAGGAGTTCGGCGCCCTCTCGGTGAACACCTTCCTGGGGTTCCCCGTCATCACACTGCTGGCCATCGTCGTCGTGATCGCCGTGGCCGTCTACATGTCCGGCACCCGCCCGGGACGTGACCTGTACGCCATCGGCTCGGACCCGGACGCGGCCACTGCCTTCGGCATCAAGGTCTCCAAGCGCGTGTTCCTGGCCTTCCTGGCCAACGGGGCGCTCGCCGGCCTGGCGGGCGTGCTCTACGCCAGCCGCTTCAACTCGGTCGGCGCCACCACCGGCACCGGCATGGAACTGACCGTGGTGGCGGCCGCCGTCGTCGGCGGCGTGGCCATTTTCGGCGGCAGCGGATCGGTGACCGGCGCCGCCCTCGGCGCGGTGCTCCTGACCACCATCACCAGTTCCCTGACCGCCCTGCGGGTGGACAAATTCTGGCAGCAGGCGATCGTCGGCGTGCTGATCCTCACCGCCATCATCATCGACCGCGTGGCCAGCCTGCGCACAGCCAAGAAACTGCGGATTAGCGAGGCTCGCAATGTCTGAAACCACGTCCACCACCAGCACGGCACCGGCGCCCGTGGCTGACAACACCAAGCCGCTGGCCAGCGAACCGAAGGGCCGGACCGGCGCCGCACGGATCCTGACCGGCCGTGACGCCATCACCATCTACGCCCTGGTTGCTTTCCTGATCTACGCCGCCATCGCGATCCCGCGCTTCGCCTCCCCGGTCACCACCGGCTTCCTGCTCCTGGACGTGATCCCGGTCCTGCTGATCGCCATGCCGATGACGCTGATCATCATCACGGGCGAGATCGACCTGTCCGTGGCCAGCACGGCCGGGCTGACCAGCGCCTTGATGGGCGTCCTCTGGGCCGGCGGGATGGACATCTGGCTGGTCCTGGCCATCAGCCTGCTGGCAGGCGTTGCCGCCGGCATGTTCAACGGCTTCCTGATCGCGGTCCTCGGGCTGCCCTCCCTGGCGGTCACCATCGGCACCCTGGCGTTGTTCCGCGGCCTGGCCCTGGTCATCATCGGCGACAACGCGGTGGCCAACTTCCCGAAGGCGCTGACCGCCTTCTTCACCTCCAAAATCGGCGGGACCGGCATCCCCACGGTGATGATCGGCGTCGTGCTGGTGATGGTCTTCTTCGGCGTGCTGCTGCACTTCACGCCGTTCGGACGGGGGCTCTATGCGATGGGCTACAGCAAGGAAGCCGCCAGCTTCGTCGGCATCAACGTGGCGCGCAGCAAGTTCTGGCTGTACGTCGGATCCGGCGCCGTCTCTGCGCTCGCAGGCATCTACTGGACCCTGCGCTACACGAGCGCCCGCAGCGACAACGCCTCCGGCTTGGAACTGGCCGTCATCGCCGCTGTCCTGCTGGGCGGCGTGTCGATCTTCGGCGGCAAGGGCTCCATTCCCGGCGTCATCGCCGGCGTCCTGCTGATCGGGACGCTCAACTACGCCCTCCGCCTGGCCCGGGTGTCCGACGTCGTCCTCATCACGGTGACCGGGCTGCTGCTGATCGTCTCGGTGGTGGCACCGAGTATCGGCTCCGCGATCAGGCAATGGCGCCACACCCGGCGCGTACGCCGAAGTTTCACCAGCAAGGCCACCTGAAATCTGCACACCAGCACCACAGAAACCGTGCCCGCCTGGGGCCGGCCGCACCTACCGCACGAAGGAAAAGGGAAGAACGATGATGTTGAACCGCAAGAACACGGGCCGGACCGGCCGACTGGGAAGCATGGTGGCCATCACCGCCGTGGCCGCACTGGCACTGACAGCCTGCAACAGCGGCTCTGCATCCTCCAGTGATACCAACAGCCCCTCAGCAGCGGGAGGGGACCAAAAGATCACCTTCATCCCCAAGCAGCTGAACAACCCGTACACGGACGTCGTCCTGGGCGGCGGCAAGAAGGGCGCCACCGAGGCAGGCTTCGCCTCCTCCCAGGTCGTCGGACCGCTGGAAGCCTCCGCCTCCAGCCAGGTTTCCTTCATCAACGCCGAGACCCAGGCCGGCACGAACGTCATCACGATTGCCGCCAACGACCCCGACGCCGTCTGCACGGCCCTCGGCGAAGCCCGCTCCGCCGGCGCCAAGATTGTCGCGTTCGACTCTGACACCAACCCCGACTGCCGCGACGTCTTCATCAGCCAGGTGGTAGCCAAGGACGTTGCCCTGATCCAGACCAAGCTGATCTCCGAGCAGATCGGCGGCAGTGGCGAGATCGCCATCCTGTCCGCCACGGCCAACGCCACGAACCAGAACGAGTGGATCAAGTACATGGAGGAGGAGCTTGCCTCCAACCCCGCGTACAAGGACATCAAGCTGGTTGCCAAGGTCTACGGCGATGACAACGACACCAAGTCCTTTCAGGAGGCCCAAGGCCTCATGCAGGCCCACCCGAACCTGAAGGGCATCATCTCGCCCACCACGGTGGGCATCGCCGCCACCGCCCGGTACCTCTCAACGTCTGCCTACAAGGGCAAGGTTGCCCTCACCGGGCTGGGGCTGCCGAATGAAATGCGGCCCTTCGTGAAGGACGGAACCGTCAAGGAGTTCGCCCTCTGGGACCCGGCGCAGCTTGGCTATGTTGCCGCGTTCGCCGGCAAGGCCCTTACGGACGGCAAGATCACCGGCGCCGAAGGCGACACCTTCACCGCCGGCGAGCTTGGCGAACGCAAGGTCGAAAAGGGTGGCCTGGTGATTGTCGGCCCGCCGACCGTCTTCAACGCCGAGAACATCGACAAGTACAACTTCTGATCCGTAGCTGAACCATCCCGAGCGGCCGGGCGGGCCGCCGACAGCCCGCCCGGCACCTCATCCCCTCCTCTCACCATTTCCACTTCACCGGTGCCACAGCACCGGGTCCACGGCGCCTTCCCCACAGCCGTGCCCGGAAACCAGGCACCAGAGCCCCAGGTTCTCTTTTCCACGCCGGAAGGCCCCCTAAATGAACCAGAAACAACCGGCCGACCGGCTGCTGCACCCGCACCGGCGCCGCCCCACCCGCATCGGGCTGGTCTCCGGCGGGCTGGGCGCCTACTGGCCCCAGTTCCCGGAACTGCTGCCGCAGCTGCGGGAGTCCGTCCGCTACGTCACTGGCCGCTTCCAGGGGCTCGACGCCGACGTCGTCGACACCGGCTTCATCTCCGACGCCCAGGAAGCCGCGACGGCCGGCGAAAAGCTGCGAGTCGCCGACTGCGACCTCATCGTCATCTTCCTCACCACGTACCTGACCTCTTCCATGGTTCTGCCCATCGCCCAACGGGCGAAGACCCCCGTCCTGGTGATCGACCTGCAGCCCACCGAAGCGATGGATCACGCCAACTTCGACACCGGCAAGTGGCTGGCCTACTGCGGCCAGTGCCCCGTGCCGGAGGTCGCCAACGTCTTCCGCCGGGCCGGCATCGACTTCCGCTCAGTCTCCGGGCACCTCAAGCAGGAGTCCGCCTGGGAGCGGATCACGCAGTGGGTCCACGCCGCCGGCGTCCGCGCCCGGCTCCGCAATGCCCGGCACGGGCTCATGGGCCACCTCTATCCGGGCATGCTCGATGTCGCCACGGACCTCACCACCGTCTCGACCACGTTCGGCTCCCATGTCGAGGTCCTCGAATTCGATGACCTCCGCGAACGGGTCAACGAAGTGACGGACGCGGAGGTCTCCGAACGGCTCGAGCTCGCCCGCGAACTTTTCGTTGTCGATGATTCCGTGAACGACGACGACTTTGCCTGGGGCGCGCAGGTGTCGGTGGGCCTGGACCGCCTCGTGGAGGACTTCGACCTCGACTCTGTGGCCTACTACCACCGCGGACTGGCCGGGGAACAGCACGAACGGCTGGGCGCCGGGATGATCCTGGGCTCCTCCATCCTGACCGCCAGGGGCATCCCGATGGCCGGCGAATTCGAGCTGCGGACCTCCATTGCGATGCTGGCCGCCCAGGCGATCGGCGCCGGAGGATCCTTCACCGAGATCCAGGCCCTGAACTTCCTCGACAACGTGGTCGAAATGGGACACGACGGTCCGGCCCACCTTGCCGTGTCCGCCCAGGACCCGCTCCTGCGCGGACTCGGCATCTACCACGGCAAGCGCGGCTGGGGCGTCTCGGTCGAATTCGATGTGCGCCACGGCCCCGTCACCACCTTCGGCCTCGGCCAGGACCCGGACGGAAGCTACGTCTTCGTCACCTCAGAAGGCGAAGTGGTCCCCGGCCCGCTCCTGCAGATCGGCAACACGACCTCCCGGGTGGACTTCGGCGGGGACCCCGGGCTCTGGGTGGACCAGTGGAGCCAGACCGGAATCGGCCACCATTGGGCGCTCTGCGTCGGCCACCGGGCCGCCGACATCAAGGCCGCCGCGTCCCTGCTGGGCATCGAACACCGCCACGTGGTGCTCTCATGAGCACGCAACGCGTCTGCTTCCAACTCCAGGTCAAGCCCGGGCTGATCGAGGAATACACCCGCCGGCACGCCGCCGTGTGGCCGGAGATGCTCCGGGCCCTCAAGGCCTCCGGCTGGAACAACTACTCACTCTTCCTCCGGCCCGACGGGCTCTTGATCGGCTACTTCGAAACGGAGAGCCTGACCGGAGCCCAGGCCCGGATGGCAGCCACGGACGTCAACGCCCGCTGGCAGGCAGAGATGGCCGGCTTCTTCGACGATCTCGCGGGAGCACCGGACCAGGGCTTCCTCCAGCTCACCGAAATTTTCAATCTCGAGGACCAGTTGTCCGCGGCCAACGCCGCCGGGGACAACCACCAACCGCAGAAGGAACAATCATGAACACCACAGAAACGGCCCTGGGCCGCCTCGCGGAACTCGCCATCGAGGTCCCGTCCTGGGCCTACGGCAACTCCGGCACCCGCTTCAAGGTGTTCGGCACCCCCGGCACCCCGCGCACCATCCAGGAGAAGCTGGCCGACGCCGCCAAGGTCCACGAACTCACCGGCCTGGCGCCCACGGTTGCGCTTCACATTCCCTGGGACAAGGTGGATGACTACGCGGCCCTGAAGGAGTACGCGGCGGGACTGGGCGTGGGCCTGGGCACGGTGAATTCCAATACCTTCCAGGATGACGAGTACAAGTTTGGTTCGCTGACCGCCCTGGACCCCGCGGTCCGCCGCCGCGCCATCGATCACCACCTGGAGTGCCTGGAGATCATGCACGCCACGGGCTCGCAGGACCTGAAGATCTGGCTCGCGGACGGCACCAACTACCCGGGCCAGGACGACATGCGCGGCCGGCAGGACCGGCTGGCCGAATCCCTGCAGGAAATCTACGCCGCCCTGGGCGACGAGCAGCGCCTGGTGCTCGAATACAAGTTCTTCGAGCCGGCTTTTTACCACACCGACGTCCCGGACTGGGGCACCTCCTACGCCCAGACCCTGGCCCTGGGCGAGAAGGCCTTCGTCTGCCTCGACACCGGCCACCACGCCCCGGGCACCAACATCGAATTCATCGTCATGCAGCTGCTGCGCCTAGGCAAGCTGGGCTCCTTTGACTTCAATTCCCGCTTCTACGCGGACGATGACCTGATCGTCGGCGCCGCCGATCCGTTCCAGCTCTTCCGCATCATGCATGAGGTCATCCGCGGCGGCGGCTTCGGTAAAGAGTCCGGCGTCGCCCT
The DNA here is from genome assembly GCF_042788715.1 of Arthrobacter sp. NPDC056886. Classification (NCBI taxonomy): domain Bacteria; kingdom Bacillati; phylum Actinomycetota; class Actinomycetes; order Micrococcales; family Micrococcaceae; genus Arthrobacter; species Arthrobacter sp. NPDC056886. The sequence goes on along the minus strand of NZ_JBHUBT010000009.1, from coordinate 123,828 downwards.
GATGCTGGACCAGTGCCACAACCTGGAGGAAAAGATCCCGGGCCAGATCCGCTCCGTGCTCAACGTCCAGGAAATGACGGCCCGCGCCCTGCTTATCGACACCGACGCGCTGGCCGAGGCCCAGCGCAGTGGCGACGTCCTGGCCGCCAACGGCATCTTCAACGATGCCTTCTATACCGATGTCCGCCCGGCGCTGGCGCAGTGGCGTGAATCCCGCGGCCTGCCCGCGGACCCGCTGGCCGCCTTCAAGGACAGCGGCTACCAGAAGAAGATCAACGAGGACCGCATCGGCGGCCAGCAAGCCGGATGGGGAGCATAAGAAGGCATGAACATGCAGAACACAGCCAACAAGACTGTTGAAGAACTGATTGCCCGTTCCAACCGCCTCGGCGCGGACAAGCGGAACACCAACTTCGCTGGCGGAAACACCTCCGCCAAGGGCACGGAAAAGGACCCCGTGACCGGCGAGGACGTCGAACTCCTGTGGGTCAAGGGCTCCGGCGGGGACCTGGGCACGCTGAAGGCCGAGGGTCTTGCCGTGCTGCGGCTGGACCGGCTGCAGGCCCTGAAAAACGTGTACCCCGGCGTCGAGCGTGAAGACGAAATGGTGGCCGCATTCGACTACTGCCTGCACGGCAAAGGCGGCGCCGCCCCCTCGATCGACACCGCGATGCACGGGCTGGTCGACGCCGCGCACGTGGACCACCTGCACCCGGACTCCGGCATCGCCATTGCCACGGCCGCCGACGGCGAGGCCCTCACCAAGGAGATCTTCGGCGAGAAGGTGGCGTGGGTGCCGTGGCGTCGCCCCGGTTTCCAGCTGGGCCTGGACATCGCCGCGATTAAGGACGCAAACCCGCACGCCGTCGGCACCATCCTCGGCGGCCACGGCATCACCGCCTGGGGCGCCACCAGCGAGGAAGCCCAGGCCAACTCGCTGTGGATCATCGAGCAGGCCGAACAGTACATCAAGGACCACGGCCGCACCGAACCGTTCGGGCCGAAGCTGCCCGGCTACGCCGCCCTCCCCGAGACCGAGCGCCGCACGAAGGCCGCCGCCCTGGCGCCCGTGATCCGCGGACTCGCCTCGACGGACAAGCCTCAGCTGGGCCACTTCAGCGATGACCCCGCCGTCCTGGAGTTCCTCGAAGCCGCCGAGCACCCGCGGCTCGGGGCCCTGGGAACGTCCTGCCCGGACCACTTCCTGCGCACCAAGGTCAAGCCGCTGGTCCTGGACCTGCCCTCCGACGCCTCGATCGAGGACTCTGTGGCCCGGCTCAAGGAACTCCACGCCGCCTACCGCGAGGACTACCAGGGGTATTACAGCCGGCACGCGACCCCGGACAGTCCCGCTCTGCGCGGCGCAGATCCCGCGATCGTGCTGGTTCCCGGGGTGGGCATGTTCTCCTTCGGGGCGAACAAGCAGACCGCCCGGGTGGCGGGGGAGTTCTACCTCAACGCCATCAACGTCATGCGCGGCGCCGAGGCAGTCTCCACCTACGCCCCGATCGAGGAATCCGAAAAGTTCCGGATCGAATACTGGGCCCTCGAAGAGGCCAAGCTGGCCCGGATGCCCCAGCCTAAATCTCACGTCGGCCGGATCGCCCTGGTGACCGGGGCGGCGTCGGGCATCGGCAAGGCGATCGCCACCCGCTTCGCTGCCGACGGCGCGTGCGTGGTCATCGCCGACCTGAACCTGGACAACGCCCAGGCCGTGGCCGCGGAACTCGGCGGCCGCGACGTCGCGATCGGTGTGCAGGCCGACGTCACCGACGAAGCCCAGATCGCCGCCGCCATCCAGGAAGCAGTCCTGGCCTTCGGCGGCCTGGACCTGGTGGTCAACAACGCCGGGCTCTCTATCTCCAAGCCGCTCCTGGAAACCACGGAAAAGGACTGGGACCTGCAGCACAACGTCATGGCCAAGGGCTCCTTCCTGGTGGCCAAAGCCGCGGCGCAGGTGATGATCAGCCAGGAAATGGGCGGGGACATCATCTACATCTCCTCCAAGAACTCCGTGTTCGCCGGCCCGAACAACATCGCCTACTCCGCCACCAAGGCAGACCAGGCGCACCAGGTCCGGCTCCTCGCCGCGGAACTGGGCGAGTACGGGATCCGGGTCAACGGCATCAACCCCGACGGCGTGGTCCGCGGCTCCGGGATCTTCGCCGGCGGCTGGGGCGCCAAGCGCGCCGCGGTCTACGGCGTGCAGGAAGAGGAGCTCGGCAAGTACTACGCCCAGCGCACCCTGCTCAAGCGCGAAGTCCTGCCCGAAAACGTGGCCAACGCCGCCGCCGTGCTCACCGGCAGCGAGCTCTCCCACACCACCGGGCTGCACATCCCCGTGGACGCCGGCGTCGCCGCCGCCTTCCTGCGATGAGCATGGTGTCAACCACCGACGTCGACGGCGGCCTGTTCGCCGCCGTCGACATCGGCGCCTCCTCCGGCCGCGTCATCCTGGGCCGGGTCGCGGGCAGTCCCGGTGGGACGAGGGCCGAACTGGAGACGGTGCACCGCTTCCCCAACGGCGTCAAAGAGTTCGACGGCGGCCTCCGCTGGGACTTCGACGCGCTGTTCGCTGAGGTCCTCACCGGGCTCGCGGCTGCCGCCACGGCGGCGGCGGCCCGCGGCGAGGGCATCGCCAGCATCGGGATTGACACCTGGGCCGTGGACTACGGGCTGGTCAACAACGCCGGCGAGCTCGTAGCGGCGCCGTTCAGCTACCGCGATGACCGGTCCCGCGCCGTCGTCGCCCGGGTCCACCAGGAACTCGACCCGGCCCGGCTCTACGCCACCACGGGGCTGCAGTTCCTGCCGTTCAACTCGATCTACCAGCTCGCCACCGAGGCCGGCCTGGACGGGCTGCAGGCCCTGCTCATCCCGGACCTCATCGGATTCCTGCTGACCGGCCGGCGCCGCACCGAGGCCACCAACGCCTCCACCACGGGACTGTTCGACGCCGTCGCGGGGGAGTGGGCCACGGAGTTCCTGGCCGCCCTGGGCCTGCCCGGGGACCTGTTTCCGCCGCTGATCCAGCCCGGCGAGACCCTCGGCACCCTGCTGCCGGGGATCGCGGAACGGACCGGCCTGCCCGCTGCCACGAAGGTGGTGGCCGTGGGCTCGCACGACACTGCCTCGGCCGTCGCCGCCGTGCCCGCGGAGCGGCCCGACTTCGCCTACGTCTCCTCGGGCACCTGGTCCTTGGTCGGCGTCGAACTCTCCCACCCGGTCCTGACCGAGGCCAGCCGGGCCGCCAACTTCACCAACGAACGCGGCGTGGACGGCACCATCCGCTACCTGCGCAACGTTGGCGGACTCTGGCTGCTCAGCGAATGCCAGCGCACCTGGGCCGCCGAGGGCTACCGGCCCGGGCTCGAGGAACTCCTCGACGCGGCCGCCACTCTTCCACTCGGCGGCCCGGTCATCAACGCCGACGACCCCTACTTCATCGCCCCGGACAACATGCCCGAACGCATCCGGGCCGCCGTCGGCAACACCGGGGCGGTCCTGCCGGAGCACCCCGCGCACATCGTGCGGTGCATCCTGGACAGCCTCGCCGCCGGCTACGCCCGGACCATTGCCGACGCCGAACGGCTCGCTGATGTGCACGCCGGCGTCGTGCAAATTGTGGGCGGCGGATCCCAGAACCGGCTCCTGTGCCAGCTCACCGCCGACGCCACCGGCAAGCCCGTCCTCGCCGGACCCGTGGAAGCCACCGCCCTCGGCAACGTCCTGGTCCAGGCCCGCGCCGCCGGCGTGCTCCGCGGCGGCCTGGGTGAGCTGCGCGCCGTGGTCCGTGCCTCGCAGCAGCCGGCCGAGTACATGCCCTCACCCGTGGCCGCACACCAGAGCGCCGCCCGGTCCGTTTCCAGCAGAGGTGCCCTGTGAGAATCGCGTTGTTTGCCACCTGCATCGTGGACGCCATGTACCCGGCCACGGCGCGCGCCACCGTGTCCATCCTCGAACGGCTCGGCCACGAGGTCGTCTTCCCCGCGGGGCAGGCCTGCTGCGGGCAGATGCACGTCAACAGCGGCTACTTCAAGGAGGCGCTGCCCGTCGTCGCCAACCATGTGAAAGCATTCGAGGCGGATGAGTACGACGTCGCCGTCGCACCGTCCGGTTCCTGCGTGGCCTCCGTGAAGCACCAGCACCCCATGATCGCCCGCCGCTGCGGGGACGCCGGCCTGGAAGCCCGGGCGGCCGCCGTCGGGCACAAAACCTATGAGCTTTCCCAGCTGCTGGTCGATGTCCTGGGCGTCACGGACGCCGCGGCGCAGCTGGGCTCCTACTTCCCGCACCGGATCACCTACCACCCCAGCTGCCACGGGATGCGGCTGCTCCGGCTCGGCGACCGGCAGCTGGATCTGCTGCGCTCGGTGGCAGGCATCGAGGTGGCCGAGCTGCCCGAGGCCGAGCAGTGCTGCGGCTTCGGCGGCACGTTCTCGATGAAGAACGCGGACGTGTCCTCGGCGATGCTCGCGGACAAGACCGCCAATATCGGCGGCACCGGCGCGGAGCTTTGCGCCGGCGGCGACGCGTCCTGCCTCCTGCATATCGGCGGCGGCCTGTCGCGGCAGGGCAGTGGCGTCACCACGATGCACTTCGCCGAGATCCTGGCCAGCACCATCGAGCACCCCGCCGCCGTCACCGGCGACGTCCGCCTCACCACCGGAAGGACCGCACGATGAGCGGGACATTCCTGGGGATGCCGTCCCTGCCCGTTTTCGGCATCGGCAACCTGCACGAGCACGAGCCCTTCCCGAAAGCCGCGCACCGCGAACTCGGCAACACCCAGTTGCGGGCAAACCTCGGCCATGCCACCCGGACCATCCGGGACAAGCGGCTGGCCGTCGTGTCCGAGCTCCCCGACTGGGAGGAGCTGCGCGAGGCCGGCCGGGCGATCAAGGAATCCGTCATGGCCCGGCTGCCGGAGCTGCTGGAGCAGTTTGAAGCGAACTTCACCGCCCGCGGCGGAACCATCCACTGGGCCCGCGACGCCGGCGAAGCCAACCGGATCGTCGCTGACCTCATCCGGGACCAGGGCGCCGACGAGGTGGTCAAGGTCAAGTCCATGGCCACCCAGGAAATCGGACTCAACGAGTACCTCGAGGACCAGGGGATCGCGGCGTTCGAGACCGACCTCGCCGAACTCATCGTCCAGCTGGACCACGACAAGCCCAGCCACATCCTGGTCCCTGCGATCCACAAAAACCGCAGCCAGGTCCGGGATATCTTCCTGCGCGAGATGGAGGGCGTGGATCCGGAGCTGACCGACGAGCCGGCCCGGCTCGCCGCGGCCGCCCGGGCCCACCTGCGCCGCAAGTTCCTCAGCGCCAAGGTGGCCGTGTCCGGCGCGAACTTCGCACTCGCCGACTCCGGCACGCTCGCCGTCGTCGAATCCGAAGGCAACGGGCGCATGTGCCTGACCCTCCCGGAAACCCTTATCACTGTGATGGGCGTGGAGAAGCTGCTGCCGGCGTGGGAGGACCTCGAAGTGTTCATGCAGCTGCTCCCGCGCTCCTCCACCGGGGAGCGGATGAACCCGTACACCTCGCTGTGGACCGGGGTCACGCCCGACGACGGGCCGCAGAACGTCCACCTGGTCCTGCTGGACAACGGCCGCAGCGCCGCCCTGGCCGAGGAGATGGGCCGCTCCGCCCTGCACTGCATCCGCTGCAGCGCCTGCATGAACGTCTGCCCCGTCTACGAACGCACCGGCGGGCACGCCTACGGATCCACCTACCCGGGACCGATCGGCGCCATCCTGTCCCCGCTGCTCACAGGGATCACAGCCGAGGAGAACAACTCCCTGCCGTACGCGTCGTCGCTGTGCGGGGCCTGCTACGACGCCTGCCCGGTAAAGATTAATATCCCGGACATCCTGGTGCACTTGCGCGGCGAGGACGTGGACAGCAAACGGGGCAAGAAGAAGCTGCCGAGCCAGATGGACCTCGGCATGAAGGCGGCCTCCTGGGCGCTGTCCTCCGGCAAGAACCTCGGACTTGTCGAGAAGGCGCTGCCCCTGGGCCGGCTCGCCGCCGGACCGGACCGGAAAATCACCAAACTGCCCGGCATCGCCGCCGGCTGGACCCAAAGCCGGGACATCCCGGCACCGCCGTCGCAGTCCTTCCGGCAATGGTGGGACCAAGAGCACGAGGCCCCCGCTGCACGGGCGGCCGCAAGCGGTACCGGGGACGCCGGTACTGGATCCGCCGGCAAAAAGTCCGCCGGCACAGAGGAAAACCCGTGAACGCCCGCGCAGAAATACTCGACCGGATCCGCTCCGCCCTCCGTGATGCGCCGGCGGTACCGGAGGTGCCCCGCGACTATCGGCGCACCTCCACTCTGGGCGAAGAAGAACTCATCGAACTGCTGACGGACCGGCTCCTGGATTACAAGGCGAACGTCTTCGTCGAGGAAACGGCCGCGGTTCCGCAGCGGCTCGCCGCGCTGCTCGAAGACGCCGGCCGCTACGCCATCCCCCACGGCCTCGACCAGTCCCTGTTCGCGGAGGCGGACGCTCAGGACGGCGGTTCTAGCCGCCGGGTCATCGACGCGCCCGGGCACCGGCTCAGTGTCGAGGAACTGGACGGAGTGGACGCCGTCGTGACCGGCAGCGCCGTCGCGGTTGCCGAAACGGGCACCATCATCCTCGACGCCGGCCCGGACCGGGGCCGCCGGGTCATCAGCCTCGTCCCGGACCGGCACATCTGCATCGTCCGGGCAGGGGACATCACGGCCATCCTGCCGGAGGCGCTCCGCCGGCTCGACGCCACCCGGCCGCAGACCTGGATCAGCGGACCCAGCGCCACCAGCGACATCGAACTCGAACGCGTCGAAGGCGTCCACGGCCCCCGGACGCTGGACGTGGTGATCGTCCGCGGCTAGGTGGGAGATCGGCCGTGCTTCCCTTGTAAATCAAGGGAAGCACGGCTTTCCTGTTTGCGGTGACCGATTCGGGGAAAGGGCTGCTAGCCCCCGATCACTCAGTGGATACACATGGTCTTCTCAGCGGGGAGTTGAACCATGGACGCATGTACTTAGTCGATCCCAGAGCCTACGCATATCGCCTGATGCATCCTGGCGCTTGGTTTCGCACTGCGATCTGCCGGCACCTGGTCGCCCAAGGCCAGCAGCCCACACACTCCCGACTCGACTATCTCGAAGCCGGCCTCACTGGAACACTGAGCACGGCCTCTTCACGGCGCAGGGCTAGGGAACTCGAGCAGGCCTTCCGTAAGGGTGACGTGTCCTACGAGGCCGCGTGCCTGGAGATGGAGCAACTCGGCGGGGAGTCCTGATCGGTGCCCGCGCTGATGCCGGCTGCCGGGCAGATCAGGGCGGTTGCGGACCCTCCATTCGCCCTGATCTGCCCCATAGCCACGGACCGGCGCATAGCGTACAAAGCGAGGACAGACGCGGCGGCAGCATGCGTCACTAAAGCGCGGGCAAGTGGGGCGGCGACGGCGCCACGGTCAGTGGTTTGACCTTCGAGCCTAACGTTGCCGACTTTCGCAAACGTCTGTCAGGTTCGAGCGCGGTGGGGCTTTCTTAGAGTCAGCGGGTGTTCTACCGTTGCGGCTATGAGGCTGCACGTGACCTACCAAGGTGGAGATAACGATAGTAAGTCTGAGCTTCGCGAATTATCGGAGTTCCCGATAGAACTTCCTGGGGGCAGGTACGATTTGATCTTCAGACATGCGAGCCAAGAACCCGAGCCGACCCAAGCCATAGCTACGTGGGTGGAGGAAGTGTCGCCGACAAGTCAGTAGCCCATCATTGACCGAATTGGCGATGGCTTCAAGGGGCGGCAGCGCTCATAGGTGACGTGTCCTACGAAGACGCGTACCTGGAGATGGAGCATTTCGATAGGGAGCCGTGATCGGCCCGCGCTCCTGATGCAGGCTGCGGGCAGTTCAGGGCGAATTCAGGCCCTCCATTCGCCCTGAACTGCCCTATAGCCGCGGAACGGCGCCCGATCCGGTGCGGCCGCCAGACGCCGCGGCGGTCAGGTCCACAGCTCCCAGTAGTCGTCTGCGGCTTGCAGAAACTTCCGCCTGTGGGTCCGTTCCCCGAAAAGAGGGTAGCTGGCTGGACTTCCCAAAGGGCCGGAAGCGTTATTGCCTGGCGCGAAGGCTATGGCTAGCAGAACCGCTATCGCGGGTACTGAGGCGAATGTCAGCAGGGCGAGGATCAGTCCATACCTGCGACCAGGTGCCTGTCCGTTCCGGGTCCGAATCCGAAAGCCGCCCAGATATGTCCCGAGCGTGGCCCCGCGGGAGTAGAGCGTCCAGTTGGCTGCTACGGCGGCCAACGCGGATCCCGCCGCGAGCGGAAGTGCGTGTGCGGGAGCGAGAAAGAAAACAAAGACGGCCGGGACCCATACGAGGAGCGAATCGACAAGAAGCGCGAACAGGCATGAGGGCCACTTCACTGTCAGGGGGTCCGGGGCATCCACGCAGTGATTCTTGCACGCGAGGGCCAATATCCTCTTGAACCCGCCATGGCCGGAGCGGCGATGCTAAATGATGCCGTCTCACAGCCAATTGTACCCAAAGGTGTACCCGGGTGAGGCTATCGGCAAGGATGCCATCCCGTGCTAGGCTCCCCAGAATCACGCGACCATATGCAAGTCGCAATCACTCAGGAGGTTCGCGGTGTCGGACACCACTTGCCACATGTCGATCTCGTTGGACGGCTTCGTCGCCGGGCCGGACCAGAGCCGCGAGAACCCCCTGGGCAAACGGGGGCGGGAGCTACACGGCTGGCACATCGGCGATCCGCGAGCCAACGATGCCGACAAGGTCGCGAACGGGTGGCTCATGCGCCCGCGGGGTGCGTATGTGATGGGTCGGAACATGTTCGGCCCGATCCGCGGGGACTGGGATGAGGAATGGACCGGGTGGTGGGGAGCCGAACCGCCCTACCACGCGCCGGTGTTCGTGCTGACCCATCACGCACATGACCCGATCCAGATGGACGGCGGAACGGTCTTCCACTTCGTCACCGATGGCTTCGACGCGGCCTACTCCGCAGCCTGCCAGGCCGCCGGGGACAAAGGCGTGGACATCGCCGGCGGGGCTTCGACCGTCCGGCAGGCACTGATCGCCGGTGTGATCGACGAGCTCACCCTCGACGTCGCACCGGTCCTCCTCGGGTCGGGAGAGCGCATCTTCGACGGGGTTGAATCCTTCGGCTTCGAACCCGCCGAGGTACTTCATTCACCGCTGGCCACCCACATCCGCTATCGCCGCCTCAGCTAACTGACCAACAGCAGAATTCTTCGACCACAATGGCTCATTTCTCCAACAACCACACGATCGCTAACCCCCGCCGTTGGATCTTTCACCACCCGGATGACACAGCCTTCATGCCCGATGACCTGGCGGATCTCCGCGGACACAGCGAAGTGGAATTTGAAGTGGTTTCGGGCTGATCAGCTGCGGGTTGGCTGAGGACGCTCATCTTTGCTAGTGCGACTCGTCAGCCCGAGGATGAGGAACGTGATGCCCATCGTGAAGAACGCGATCCAGGCCGTGGTGCCCACGAAGATCATGGCGATCGCAACGGCAAGGAAGACGATCCCGATCGGCAGAAATACTGTGCTGCTGGATCTCTTGGCTCGGCCGTTCGCTTCTGACGTGGGCTTTCCTTCACCGTTCATCTGGCTGAGACTACGTCGCTGAGTACATGCCCGCAAAGGGCCTTCCACAAAGGTGCCTTAAAGTATTTCATTGCCAACGAGTGCGTTCCAGACAAAACAAAAGACCCGCTTCCCTTTGTTTGCAAGGGAAGCGGGGCCCGGCTCCTAGGAAAATCGCCAGCCGAGCTCGCGCGCAGGAATGATGAGCTCCGTCGCCACCTTAAGATTCATGCCATCAACCTGACACAGCCTGCGCGGCCCGTAGCCGTAATTCCCCCTTAGAACAGCGGCCAGGGCAACGCCGGCATCTCACCGCTCGGAGCCGGAAACCGCCCTGCCAAGCGCAGCCGAGCGCAGCGCGCGGCGAGCGATGCGATTTCTTCGGCGCTGAGCAAGTCCGCCAGGTTTCGGCCCAGCCCACCGTGCAGTCCTTCGCTGACACGAACTATGCCGTCGCGTTCCTCGGCGGTCAGAGCGTCTCCCAACCATCCCCACAGCACTGTGCGCAGCTTGTTGTCACGGTGAAAGGTGAGCCCATGGTCCACGCCGTGCCTGTGTCCGTCCGTCATGGCAAGGATGTGGTCGCCTTTGCGGTCGGCGTTGTTGACCACCATGTCGAACACCGCCATGCGTCTGAGCGCTGGCGAGTCTTCGTGAACGAGGGCCACCATCCGTCCGTTCTCATCTCGTCCCTCGAGAACGTGTTTCCAGCCCGTCTCCGGCACGTCATCCCTCGCGACCAGGTCCACCGCGCTTTGGGCGGGGTCTTGCTCCTGCCAGAGCTGCACCATTCCTTCGCCCATCGGACCATCGCGCAGCCAGGTGTGCGGCACGACGTCCCAGCCGAAGACCTGCGAGACCAGGTAGGCGGCCACCTCCCGGTGAGCCAGGGTGCCGTGGGGAAAATCCCATAGCGGACTTTCGCCTGCTATCGGCTTATAGACGACCACCACGTCGCCGATGCTGCCCAGAAATGTAGCGTTTGAAGCCGTCGTGATGCGGCCGGTGAGCGTCAGCTCGGCCGTCACTAGGTCCGGCGCTGGCATCAGACCTCGGGAAGGGTGCAGATGTGCCCGTCGGCGTCTATGGGGTAACCGCAGAGCGGGCACGTCGGCCGCCCGGCGCCTACGATCTCACGGGTGCGCTTGGCGAATGCGCGGGCGGTGCCGACGGGCATTCGCACCAGCAGCATTTCGGGCTCGTTAGCGCCGTCCTCATCAAGCGATTCGTCGTTGTCATCAGCATCGACATCGGTGATGGGGTGGGCCTCTATTACGACCTGGGCCGTGGTTGGGTCCCATCCTAAGCTCATGGCGCCGGTGCGAAACTGCTCCTGGACGGCCTCGAGCTGGTCATTGTCGACCAGTTCAATGGGAGTACTCGTGGGAACGCTGAAGGGGTTGCCCTCGACGGTGCTGAGCTGGTCGAGAATTTCGTCGATCTTCTCCGCGAGCAGGGCCGACTGCTGCTTCTCCAGGGCAATACTCACGATCTGCGTCCCTGCGCGCACCTGCAGGTAGAACGTGCGCGCCCCTGGAAGGCCAATGGTGCCAACGACGACCCGATCAGGCCAGGCAAACTCGTGAACACGTGTAGGCATGTCAGTATTCTAGGCACATGAGGTTCATGGCGCCTTTTGCCCTGCACCGCCGCCCACCGGCGCATCGCCAGAGTGGATGCCGTTCGACAGCCACGACAGATCACCCGCGTCGGTGTTGGTCGCGTGGACGCTCGGCCGACTAGCCCCGTAGCTCACGATCGATACGGAGGCGGGGCCCACGGTAATACGCTGGAACAGGTCAAGGTGCATGCCGAACGCGTCGGCGAGGATTGACTTGATGATGTCGCCGTGACTCACCGCCACCCACACGGCCCCTGGCCCGTACTCGGCTTCGAAGGCTGCATCGTGGCGCCGAATCGCTGCCACCGACCGAGCCTGCATCGCGGCCATGGATTCACCGCCGGGAAAGACGACGGCGGACGGTTGCGACTGCACAACCGGCCACAAATCCTCGGTCGCGAGATCACTGAGCGTGCGGCCCTGCCACTGGCCGTAATCGCACTCGGTGAGATCGAGATCGACCGGCGCGTACGGCGTGCCAGCCTGGCGATCGAGGATGAGCTGGGCGGTCTGCTGGCAACGCTCAAGAGGGCTCGACACCACCCCGACTACGGGCACGGCCGCGAGCCGGTCTCCGGTCAGAGCTGCCTGGTCCCGCCCGATCTGGTCCAGGCTGACGCCGACGGCCCGACCGGCCAGCAGTCCAGTGGCATTGGCTGTGGTGCGGCCGTGCCGCACGAGAATAACTGTCGCCATCCACCCAGCCTAACCACCCGCTCGATGGCGGTGTGAACCGTACCGGGTCGCGCGTCGAACAGGCAGATAAAGCACTGGCGGAACCCTTCAAGCACGCCGACGCGCTCAAAGCCGCCCAGACGGACTCGGCACGCATTGGCCAGCTCATGGCCGACGCAGCAAAACCGGAAGAACCGGCACCAAAAACGATGTGGGAGAAGGGACGCTGGCCGGTCACCGAAGCCGCCCCACTCACCCAACTGTATAAGCGCAGCAGCAGCCCTTCTCCCAGAGACTGCGCGTCTGTTGGAGTACGAAGCCCGGTTCCGGCCGGCGTACTAGCGGCCGTAATCCGGCGGCGGGCGCGGCAACGCTGGTCGGCTTTCTCGGCCGTCGGTGCTGGGCGCCGCAACAACTTTGTTACTGCGGCGCTACTGCGGAGCAAAGTTCAGGCAAAGCAAAAGGCCCTGCTTCCCTTTGTTTGCAAGGGAAGCAGGGGCCTCGTTATCTGGCGGTGACGGTGGGATTTGAACTTTCGCAGAAGCATAGGCGGCAGAGCAAAATCGTTGAAAACTCACGAATTTCGATACTCCCTAAGCGCTAAAAATGTCTGCTGATCACGCAGCATTGCGCTCAAATCGTGCTCACATTGGAGGGAAGCCTGCCGGTACCGGCAACTTGCTAGGGGTGCTGGCTCTCCGGCAGCTCATGATTGTCCGGGCAGCGCCCCGACCAGACATCAATCATGATCTCTCCGTTTGCATTCTTTTGGAAGATGCGGGTCCAGAGGACGGTGCGCACCTGCCCACACTCCTGGCAGTGCTGGTTACGGCTAATCTCTGTCTTCATGCTCGTAGGGTAACCCCGGGAAGGGCCGCATGGGTAAACCCGTATGGGCAGGGCGCAGCGGGTTCATTTTCAAGCCGTCCCGTGGACATTTTCCGCTGCCACTGATTCAGCGGGTTTCGGCCACGGAAAGGCAAGGCGGCAGAGCGAACCCGTGTAACCCGCTAAACCCGTATGGAAACGGGTTGCTAGCCCGTGTACCCGTTATACATATACGGGTACGGGTTTGTAGCGGGATGACGATTATCTTAGACGTATGGACTTTCAGGTTTTGGTGCCGGCGCTGCTGTCTTTGATGGGTGCTGTGGTGGGCGCAGTATTTATTGGGAGGTTCTTCACCCCTAGGCTTGAGTCTCGGAAGGTTGCCGCAGTGGCAGAGAGCGAAGAGGCGGCAGTCTTCGCTCAACATCTCCATCTGCTGGCTGTCGACTTCCGTCTGGCCGACACTTACGAAGCGATGGCCCGTAGAGAAACCAACCCAGAGGAAAACACTGACAAGGTGTTGGGCATGCTGGAGGGCATATCTCGGCGGGCACACGAGGCTGCCAAAATTGCAAGGGCAGGCGAACGAGTGAGGTTCTCCGACGACCAACGCAAGTACGCCAGCTTGGTTGTTGGGGCAGTGCTTGCCTTCAGTGAAGGTCAGTTCCCGGCAATCCGAAGTGGCCAGGCGTATTTTTCGCGTCCCGTAGAGGACCGATACCTAGCGAGCATGGCTGAGCTGCTGGATTTCGCATCCAAGGTTTTTCAACCGACTCAACTCGTGTGGTTGCCGCTTCGCCGGTTGGACAAGAAGCTGAAGGCATTCCTGACGTCCATACAGGACGACCTCCAACAGGCGCATATGGCCAATCTGCACAAGCTCGGCCTCCAGATTGCCGAAGAGGCAGAGGAATCCCCAGGGGAAGTCGCTCCAGCGGGCTAGATCCCAACCCCTATGTACGGGAGGTCGCTCGCCGCTTCAAAAGCTTCTACGGAGGGCTCTTTACGTACTATTTTTGATTTCCCCAGACCCGTACACAATGTGAGCACCCGAACGCTCCGGGAGGATTTAGCTGCCCAGGGGAGGGGGTGTCGACCCCATGTCGTTGCGAGCGGCAAGACGTTCGGCAGACTCGCAGTGTGCATCGTCAGACGGCAGCAGGCGTCGCATGCATCATCACGCATCGATATGAAGGCACGCGGCGTCAGAGCGCAGCAGCGGGCACGTCATCGGTGGCGCGGCGGATAGATCACGGCGATATCGGCAGAGCGCAAGCACGCGGACGCAGACGTCGGGCAACACATCAATGCAATCGGTCATCAGTGAGCGTGTAAGCGAGTGGACAGGCGAATTGACACATTCACGCACAGCGCGATCGTTGGATCGTCAGGGAGCGCATTGCGGACGCGTCAGCGACAGATGCAGCGCGTCGGCATGATGCACGATCGCATTGGTGGGCGGCTGATCTAAGCGCGTCCACCACTAACCCCCGTTGCCGGGTGTGTGGGTTGAAGTTACGGGACGAGCGTCAGACGCGAGACGCTTTCGTGGTCAAAGGCGAAGAAGCCTTCGAGCGTTGCGTGTGGCGTGGTGATGAACGCGGAGCCATCGTCGTCGATGTCGAGATCGGCATCAGGGCCGAAGGACGCGTGCACGAAGTCGGCAGCGGCGATCATCTGGTCGCGGGTCATGCCTTTGCAGCCTTGGCGGCTTCGGCGGCCTTTTCACGGCGGCATGCGGCGCGGGCCTTCTTGCCTTCAGCGCCTGACTTGGCGTGGGTGCAGTTCGTGTGTGCGGTTGGTGCGGGAGCCTTCTTGGCTGGCGCTGCCTTCGGCGCCTTCTTCGGTGCCCTCCGCGAGCCGTTCGCTTCGGCTTCGAGTTCGGCGATGGCGTCGGCCACTTCGTCGGCGGGTGCCTCAACGTCCTGGGCGATCGATTCGGCGGCGGCAGCCTCGTTGGCGAGTGCCTCGGACGGCACCTCGACCATTTCCCCGGACAGCTTCATGGCGGGAGTGGCCGGCTTGCGGTTGGCGGGCGTTCGGCGTGCGGTCATCTTGATCAGTCCTTAGTTTGTCGTTTCGTCGTTCCTGGCGGATCGACGAGATGACGCTAAGAGACTTTCGCCTGCTGTCCCAAGGAGCGATGTCTATGCCTTCCCTTCCACGTCCAATGGTCGCCGGAGGCGTCCGACGAGGTCGTCAAGACGCGGGCCCTTCATTTCTCCGATTCCGAGGGCAAACACAAGCAGCCTTCCACTTTCGGTGAAGGTCTGGTCGGCGAGCTTGGTCGAAGGGAATTCGAGCCCCATGCTTTCAGTGGCCAACGTCTTTCCCATTGTGAGCCTCTTTTCTCCATCGCCAAGGTCGATAAGCTCCCGGTGAAGGGCCATACTGTCCCATGTCAAAGCAGGTTCGCCGACAGTCATCCCTTCCACATCGACTTCGTCGATACGGTTTACCAGAGCCAGCAATTCGAACTGTGTCCAGCTCAAGGACTCCGCAGTCTTGACGAGCCAATGGGCGCTAACATCGCTAATTTCAGGGCGGCAAGCGATGTAGGCAAACAGGTTGCCCATGTACGGAATCTTCTGTTCCTGAGGTTCCTTTTGAGCAGCCAGGAGTACTGCTTCAAAAACTTCCTGGCCAACCGGAGGAATATTGCCCCGCGCTCGCCAGAAGTCGTCCTCACGTATAGTCGCACCGTTAGCTTGAAGCACCCGGACTCTTTCCTGAGCATGCCCAACCACGGCGCTCACCCTGCGCCGGTCCCTGTAACCTAGCGCACGGGTCAGAAGCGATCGTAAGGTCTCCTCGGCTAGCACTCCAGCCATGCCCGCTGTTGCTGCCATTGCAGGATCCACGGCTGCTATCGATGCGCTTGTGAAAGCACCGAATAGGTTACTAGCCCCACTGATAATCTCGTCGGGCAGGGCCTGTTCTTGGTTCTCCAAAGACTTCTCCCTCACTTAGCCGTGTCTGCGTTGGTCTTGGCCTTGGCGTCCCGGCCCGTCACGGCCTTGAAACCCTCTGGGGTGGAGCACTTCTTGATCAAGTACTTTTGGTAGGCCGGCGTGTAGGTGTAGTCCTTATGGGCGGCGTCATAAACTACGAAGTCATGTCGAGTCTTCTCCGGTGCGGGGTCGCCGTTCGGGGGGCGAAACTTACCGACCTGATGAGCAGCCGTGAAGTGGTTCATATTGAAGACATACGGGATCGCGGCATGGACGTTCTTCCGAATGACTCCTGCTTTCATGTGTCCCAAGTTGGACACGGGAATCTGCTTTGACTGTGTGATCAGTACTCCCTTAGCGGCTGCATCTTCGATGGACTGCTGCGCGCTCTCGTCCAGGTCGTCCATGTTGATGAACTGGAGGGAGAGATCTCCCTTTCTGTTCCCCTTTTCGAGGACGACGCTCAAACGCAGGCAGTACCCAGGATCTCTGGATACTGCGTTGTTGAGTGTCTTGTCGTATTCAGCCAGAAAGGTTCGGAGGTCAGCGGGAAGGGAGTTGGTCAGCTTCACGATCGAGTCTTTGCCGTGGTCGGTGAAACCTCCGACGAATACCGGGAAACGCAGGACAGTTGCGAGCGAATCACCCTGACCCCCTACGCCTACGATGCCCTCCTCATAGTTAAGGAGTAGCGCGTGGCATTGACCGCTGATTACGGTGGACAGGGCGTCGTTGCTGCCGCTGTGCCTGTGCTCGATTTTGTTCCTCAACCGGATGAAGAACTCGAGATTTGCGCGAACGGCGGATCCGTCATTCCATTTTTCTTTTACGAACCAGTCAAGCGAAGGCGTTTGGTGCTCTCCATCGATCTTCTTGAACCAGCCTTTGTGCGTGGGGTCGGGCACACGATAGTCCTTCCGCGCCTTTGTCCACTCGGCTTGCAAAAGGTAGAGCCAAGCAAGGTGCATATGGACAACGAAAGCTTCAAGGCTGCGCTCCCCGGTTGGGTCGTTGAACAACTTGACTGCCAAAACAGCTTCTTCTTTGGACGCATCGAGCATCCGCCGCCAGCGAGTGAGTGGCGCCATGGTTTCCCCTTGTTAGTGCAATCGACGGATGCTATCGGACAGGAAGTCGTCTACGCACCTCTGCCGCGGTTGTGCGCCTGGCACAGCAATCGGCCGTTTGCCAGGGTTGTCTGACCCCCGTCAGCCCATCGGACGATGTGATCAGCATCTGCCTCCCGGAAGTTGGCGAAAACCACCTCGCAACGGACGCCGTCCTGCTCATGCTCACACCGCCGCCCGGCCCGTTCCCATAGGCCGATCTTCTGAGCCTCATTGAAGGTCCGGTTGTTGTCCTTGGTCGTCATGGTCGGGTACTTCTGCACAATGAAGCTCATGAGGATGTCGTGCCGCTCTCTGATCCGGCCCTCTGCGTAACCAGCGTTGCTCAACGCGGCAGAGAAATTGACCCAGGGGGTTTCGTTCTTGAGACGCTCACGCTGCGACTCAAAGTCACTGACAACTTCAACGAAGCGGAAGTTCGAGGGTTTGCTGTAGACCTTCTCGACCTCCTGCCACGCGCGGAAGAATGTCAAAATGAGAAAGGCGCTCTTGAGCTGTGGAAGTAACACTGGCTGGCCTTCGACGGACACTGTACAGGCATTCTGGAACTGATGAAGTCTAGTCTTGAAGGTTTCCTTCTCCGTAGCCAGAAGCGATGCCATCTTCTCGCGGTAGAGGTTTTCCAGCGAAGACCAATGCTTATTTGTGCCCGGGTAAAGGTGCTCGTGCAGCAGCACATCGCAAAGGTTCCTGTGTGCCTTCCGTACGTTGCGGATATTGACCCTCTTGAAGAAGTCGTGGTGCGAGCTAGGTTCGTCTTCGTCTTCGTCGTCGTCAGTCGTCGCCGACGGCGAGCTTGTGAGTTCGGTGACGAAGTCGCAAACGTTGCCACCGAGAGCCGCGCGGACTTCCGTCTTCGTCAGACTCTTGCCGCCCTGCAGCTTGATGAAGACGTCCATGGCTGTCTTCTCGTCTATCCCCTCTATCTCAACTATTTGAGGTTCGTAGTCCTCGAAATTCTCACGGTCACGGACGTCTAGTTGCTGATAAGTTCCTACATCCTCGGGGAGGAGTTTGAACTTGCGCTTGCGGTACTCCTCGGGGACTCCTGGAAGATCAGGTATTGCGGCAAGCCCCCTATAAAAATGGTCGATAGCCGTGAGGCGTTGCCGTCCATCGATAGGTACCCGGATGCCATTTGCATTAGTCCAGAGGATTATGAGGCCGATGGGATAATTCTGAAGAATGCTGAGAGCAAGAAGGCCCATTTCATCAGTCGTCCAAACGACGTTGCGTTGCCAAGGGGGAACCTCAGTATCTGCTGCAGAAATCGGTGTGACCCTGTCCTCGGGTTCCGGGTGCATCCTGTTCATTAGTTTCTTGAGTGCCTTGAACTCGACAGGACGTGGGCCATTCGAAATGTGCGGCATTGGTCGTCATCCCTCTTTACGCGGCACCTTTGGTGCAAATTTAACTTGGATAGACCCGGAGTATAGCTTCCCGGCGCCATCGTGTTTGGGCTTGGAGAGCCCACGCTGCGTGTCTTCACTGAAGAAATG
Organism: Arthrobacter sp. NPDC056886; assembly: GCF_042788715.1. Classification (NCBI taxonomy): domain Bacteria; kingdom Bacillati; phylum Actinomycetota; class Actinomycetes; order Micrococcales; family Micrococcaceae; genus Arthrobacter; species Arthrobacter sp. NPDC056886. Next base: position 105,487 of record NZ_JBHUBT010000009.1, on the reverse strand, counting down.
TCACGGACTTGCATTAAGTTATGAGCATGATCCCGGATGACTATCTCAACTTAACTCCCGTTCTTCTGACGGGCCTATTTGCGTTCATCGGAACGTGGGCTGGCAGCAGGTTCTCTCACGTGAACGAGCACAACCAGTGGCTTCGCAACGAGAAGATGGCTGCCAGTTCTGAATTTTTGGCAGCGACAGAACGCCTTGTGAATTCAGAACTGCAGAGCCGTAGTCCAAGAGTGCTTGCGAACGCAGTTCAGGAAGCTCGCAATCTCAGTCATGCTCGGCTCACTCTCGTATGCCCGATGGATGTCGCCTCGTCCGCTCTTAAATTGCGGGAATCCGTTGTGGATGTTGCCACGTTACTGGCGGAGAGATCCAGGATCGGCCCCGACGAGGCATGGGACGAGCAGGTGAACGGGGCCTTTGCGAAGGCTTATCGATCAAAGATTCAGTTCGTCCTCGAATCAAGCAAGGATCTGAACAGTGGAATTTTCAAGGGACTTGGGCCATTCCGCGCAATCACGATGTCTATGCTGCGATGGAAGGTCCGGCTTTGGGAAAAGAAGCTCGTTTAGAGGATCTGCTGCTGGCGGAGACGAAGGCGCTCCCGCCTGGCCGCACGTTTCCCGAGTATCAAACGGTGGAGTGCGGGGTCCTGTGGCACCCGCATCATCTGTTCGATAGTGATCCCTGGGTCTTGGTCGAGATACTCGAGTTCCGGAGGGAAGTTCCAGGGGCGGCCGTCACTTGGACGAATGGGCCGGGGCTTTGGAAGCTGTCCCGCTAGTCGTGAATGTGCTCGAGCTCGTTTGGCGGCGTTGCGACATTCTCGCAGGGTGCAAGTTACAGCCCGAGTTTCGGGGAGAGGTTCCCCACAGAACTGACACCTGCCATCGCTACGTCCATCAAATGCAATCGTTCCCATGCGGCGACATTAGGAACAAAACCTGAGACGGAGCGTTCGGGAGAGCGCATCGCACAGGCGCGTCTGTGAGCGTCCCAAAATCGTTCGATGATCAATCACCCACGAGCGCACACGCTGGCGTCTGCTGGATCTGCTACAGGCGCTGTCGCAGCGTTTCCGCCTGTAATGATCGATTGCAGAGGTGATCCGAGGGCGGAGCACTAGGGAGTCACTCGATCTCGTTGCTCTTGCAGACGATCTCGTTTCCCTTGTAAACGATCACTTCGCTTTTGCAGTCGGTTCAGTTTTCGGCGCAGAAGCTGAAGCTGCACTTTTAGAGGAGCCACTGTGGCGACGGCGTGCATCAGGGCTGCTACGGCGTACCGCTTCCCGATGAATTGCCGGAGTGTATCGAAGATTTGACCGCCAGTTTCGGGGTCGAGTACGAGCTTTTGGAGAGCCCAGGAACGGCGGGCGTTCATCCTGACAGGGTTAACGAAGTCGCCAAGCTTCCTGGACTCAGCGAATGCGTGGGTATCGACCTTGGCCCTTCGTGCCTGAGAGTGAAGCTGGTAGGAGATATGAAAATCCGAACTCTTCAGTTTTCCGTGGTGCCACGCGAGAAGATATTCACCTGTGTCCGTAAGGATACGGTCTACATCCGTGCGGCAGGTCGCCGATGATTCCCAGCTATGGGAAGCAGCTTTGCGGCGCAACATTATGGCCACCGCCATCTCGTGCATCCACCAGGCCAGATACCGGTTCTTCCTAGCCAAACTGAGTTCCAGCACCTGTCTGCTAGTGAGTTCGTAGTAGGCGTATCGGGGCAGTAGAGGCGGCGTGCCAAAATCGTCAACCCACTTGGAGAGAGTCCGTAGCCAATCCTCCATAGCCTGCCGGTGTCTTTCCTTGCGAGCGGCGTTTCTGGTCAACAGTTGACCCAGGCAAAAGACAAGAACAGAAACGACGGCAGCAATGGCGGCTGGCATGGGAAATTCTGTCCCCGTTGCGAGCGCATCAGAAGGGGCCACGGAAGTGAGCATCACGCCCCTGATTCAACCACGGCTGAGTGACGTATCGCGTCCGGCTATCCACCACGAAACCCCGTACCTGCAAGTGGCACGGGGTATCGCGGTTTATAGACGGCTATGAGGACATTGCTCGGGCTCCTGCCTCACCCCAGGAGGCGCGTCGGACCTTGCGCTCAGTCTTCTCACCCGAGGGGGCATTTGTGTACTCAACCTGAGGCCGCACACCGATGACTTCGAAGTACCTGTCCCGGCCCGCTTCCTGTGCACGAAACTTGGCGTGATCGGTGACAGCGACCGCGAGATTAGCGGCGTCGAACGCGGCTCTGACCTCGGAGGCGGAAGGCACCCACGGTTCGGCCTTGGTCGCCAGCCACACCAGATAGTCCCAGGCGTTGGCAAGGTTCCCGCTGCTGTGGCTGCTCGGGACGGCCGATGTGCTGTGTTTGAAAGGCGCAGTTCCTCCCGCTACAAGCCAAGCTTCAAAGTTCCTGACGCCGGACAGTGAATCCTTGGCTGCCCGTGGACTGGATGCCTTCTCCCGCTTGTTGAGCCAGTAGTCGGAGAGTTCCAATGAATTGCGGATGTGTCCGACAGCAGTGATCTTGAAATTCTGTCCGTCGCCCAGACTCGGGGCAGTGAAGGCGTGCTGAAGACCGCGGATTTCGACATAGCGGGCGACGAGTTCCCCGGTTGCCCGCCAAGCCGAGAGCACCTGAGGGTCGTCGGCTGCAAGAACCTGTTCTGCCGTTCGAATGTTGCCGAGGGTTTCATGGTTTGCCCGTACGTTGTCCATCAGGGTGGTGAGTTCTGCCCGCAAGTATCCGAGCGCGGCGTCGGAGTTGTCCCTGATCAAATCGCGCTTCAGCTCCTGAACGGCTTTCAAGGCATCCTTGAGCATCTGTGCGCGAACTCCGGCATTCAGCCTTTCGGCCCTAATTTCTTCGTTGTGGAAATGAGGCTCCTTGGGGAAGTCCTCACCGGCCAGCGCCGCTTCGACGTAGTCCGTGGCGGAGATCGGGGCTTCGGGCTTGATGGTTCGGTTTCTTTTGATCTCTTCGTTGATGCGTTGCTCGGCCGTGGTGTGGTCGTCGAAGCCGGGGACGTGGGCATAGGCCTTTGCGGTGATGGTCATGATTACTGCTCCTTCTTCGCGGGGTACATGGATTCATAGAGATCGCGACCCTTTTGGATGCCACCTTCAGACTTGCGTTCCTTGGCCGTCTGGCGGCGCTCGGCGCCATCCTTAGCCTTCTTCTCAAACGTGCCGTCGCGGTAGGCGGCCATTGCTTCTCGGACATTCATTTGGTGCTCCTTTGTTTTGGGACTATTGGGTGTGGATGACGGGGGCAATATGGCGGTGCCTGCTGACGAACTGGCGTGAGGTGTCCGTCAAACGTGGGATGGCGGAGTAAAGCGCTGATGCGGCGTAGAGCTGACCTGTGCCCTTATCGATCACCAGAAGGTCCAGGTGTCGAGGATTCAGTTGCAGACGGCCGATAACCTCGAAACCGGGTTGCTGCACCAAGGACCAGCTGGCTTCCGGGAGCCGATGGAAGATGTCGGCAGTCAGAATCTCGCCGTTCAGGGAAAGCGTGAGAGTGCGGTCGTCGCGGACGTAAACGGTTGGACCGTTGACGTAGCCGTATGCAAAGACGATGGACGGGCGTTTGAATGCCCCGGCAGAGAAGTCGACCTCGATGATCTGGCTCACGATGCGGCTCCCGTCAGGATCAGCTGTGGCAGGGATTCAGAAGCATCGGTACTGCGGACGGGGCGCCCGTTCAAAAGCCCGAGGATTTCAACGACACCGTCCAAGCGCACCCAGGCGAGAGGCGTATCGATTCGCGCTGCTGTATCGAGCTGGGCGTACACGTCAGACGTCAGCGGGATGCTGCCCAACATGCCTGTCACCATGCCTTTGATAAGCGGCGACAGAGTCACAGGTGGGACTGACGCACCCTTCACGACACTGACGCGTGATCGTGGCCTGGGAGGCGCGTAGGGGGTTAGTTGGTCATTCATCGTGGTGCCTTTCGGGATGGATTGCATAGGTGGTTTAGTTGGGAATTGAGTAGCTCATGCCGCCGCCGCGTCCCTTACGCCGGTCTTCTTTGAGGGCGCTCGATTCGACGGCAAGTTTGATGGCAGAGGCGATGTCCTTGTTGTCCCCAGCGAGGGAGTCACGAATTTGCGTGAGGGAACTGCCGGGATTAACCGATACGTAGTCGAGGATGTCCTCAATCAGATCCACTGCGCGGGCATCCTTCCGATTCCCTTCTCCGAGGGTAAGGTGGCGACTCGCAGGGTCGTAAGAGAGCTGAGATTCTGGCACGTCGACGTCTCGCCCGAACGCAGAAAAGAACCTGGGTGAGGTTGGGTCATCCGAGGACTGGCGGATCAGTTTCCATGTTGCGTCGGGCCAGTCGAGGATTCGGGAATCGCCTCGAGATCGTTCGCCGCTGTGGCCCATGTGGTGGACGATCACGGCTTCCGAGATTCCAGCCTCGTACAGCAGCGCATCGAAGGCTGTCAGGAATCGGCCGGCCTGGGTGTTCTCGTCGAGGCCGAGGGCGTCGAGGACCGGACGCAGGCAGTCAAATACCAGTACATCGATGCCCTTCAGAGCCTCAGCCCACTTCGCCCGGATCGCATCATCCAAAATATTGAACGAAGCAACGCGACCACGCATGGATACGACGCTGACGCGACTGGTGTTTCTGATGCCTTGATCCCTCAGCCACGAACTGAGGGTGCGCGGGTCTAGCTCGTTGTCGAGAATGGCCACACGCTTGACGCGTTCAGTCTTGAACTGCCCCAGGAACAGGCCGCCATCAGCAAGGCACCTAACGACGTTCCCTACAAGAGTGGTTTTCCCGGACTTGTACTGCGCTGCGAGAACGATGCGCGATCCTTCAGCCATAAGCTCAGCAACGCGATACTTGACGTCCTCAGGCGAGACGGCCAGGAAAGCCTTGAGAGTTTGAACTTCAGGGAGAACAAACTCTTCGGCGGATTCATCCCTGATCCTGCGTCGCGCTTCCTCGTTTACAAGGGTTCGCCTGACGGCTTCCTCTACCCGGTCTTCGAAGTCGGTATCGACTATGGCGGTTTCAGCCACGTCGGCCACCGAACACGGAGGAGACGGTCTTTTCGATCTCTTGGTCGTCCAGGCCGATCATGCGGGCTTCATGACGAATCGCGCGGAGTGCGCTCTTCTGCTTGCGGGTGGTCATTTCAGCGGCACGGCACACGCACCAGTGCAGAACGTCGTTGCGGGTTCCCTCTTGGGCGTTTGCGAGCTTGAACACGATGCCGCCGAGGGAATGATTCTCGGTGCCGGTCACGCCGTCTGTACGTGCCCTTTGCGGCTCTGTCGTCGCGAGCATGGCGACGAGCCAATCGGGAAGGTCACGCGGTGGGACATTGACCAACACCTCATAGCCCGGTGTGGGGGGAGCATTTACGAAACCTCCCACGCCCCGGACGTCAAGATTCGGGGCAAGCTTGCTAACGCTGTTCCTGATGACCACACCCTCGATTGCACGGAAATAGAAGTGGTGACCACGAGGCGTCTTGACCGCGTACGTGCAGAGACGTCGGGTTCCTTCGTGCTTTTCCAACAGGTCGGCGAATGCCTTCAGCGCTGCTGGCGTGTCAGGGTCGATGACAACTATCCCGTTGCGCTCGCAGTCGATTCCGAATCCTTCGCCTGGGCGGAGTTTGATCTGGCTCGCTGGCGTGAGGTCAGTAGTACGCCAAGAGGGCACAGTCGGAATCTTGTTCCGGGTGATGAACCCGAGAGGGTCTAGCTTCGAGCGACCTGACGCACTCGTCTTATGTTTGTTGGGTGACGCCTTCACGGTCACGCTTTCCTTTCACGGCTGAGCTCGATACAGGCCGGGTATCTTGTCAGAGGTGCCCGGCATTTCGGCAGTTAGTGGACGTTCGCCTGAGTGTCGGTTCGCTGGAAGCGCCGGGACGCCTCGTACGTTTCGATGTCCTGCAGCTCATACCTGATCCGACCTCCGATCTTGGTGAAGATCGGACCGGTGCCCTGATAGCGCATGGTGGCCAGATTCTGCTTCGCCACACCCCATCGTTCCGCGACCTCGAGGGCCGTCAAGAAAGTCTTGTCTGACACGGATGTTCCATCTTTGGTAAGTTTTTGCTGTATGTTTAGTAGTACGGGTACATTCAAACATTGAAAATAAATTCTGGCAAACATGGAGATCCAATGGCTGGCAAAGAGATAACTGAAGGCGCAACCGGGCGGCAGGTTCGTGAAAACATCAAGCGAATTCGTGAGGCAAGGGATATGTCCTGGGCCCAGATGTCTCGCTTTCTGGAGCGAGCCGGTCGCCCGATAGCTGCACTCGGGCTGCGACGAATCGAAGACGGAAGCCGCCGTGCAGACGTAGATGATCTGATGGCCATCGCCATCGTTCTCGACGTGACGCCCAATGACCTGCTGCTGCCCCCCGCGGGATCGGGAGCAGGGGACGTGACGGGGATGGTGAGCCGCGACGCTGACCTAATTTGGGCATGGGCCGGAGGTCGCGCTCAACTTGATTCGGAGGAGCCTTGGGCCGGTTTCCGGTCGGGAAGAACGGATGACCCACTAGCGTCTACCGAGGTTCGTCTCGTCCTGTCGAAAGAGGATTTCAAGCTTGCGATTCGCGAGGCGTTGCGCGATGAGTAGCAGAGACCCGTACAGATTGCGTCAGGGCATCCGAAGGACGATTGCATTGGTGGGTGGGCATGATCACCCACGCGGGCGAACGTCGAGTGCAGCAGAGCCGGTGACGTGACATGGCTACCATCTCCAAAGATGAGGCACGCGGTACTTACACGGTCCGCTACCGGAAGCCTGACCGCACGACATCGATGAAGCGCGGGTTCAAAACAAAGCGGGACGCCGAGCTGTGGAAGTCGCAGAACGTCGTAGAGCAGGCGCGGGGCGAGTTCATCAACGTCTCTGCGGGCAAGGTGACAATCGCCATTCTCGGCGAGGAATGGCTGCAGAACCTCACCCACATCAAGCCGTCAACGCTCCGGCCCACTGAAAGCGCATGGAGGGTCCACGTTGAACCGAGGTGGGGCAAGACCCCCATCGCCGACATCCGGCACTCCGATGTGCAGGCCTGGGTGGCCAAGCTGAGCGCTGAAAAATCGGCCACGCTCGTCATCCGCTGTTACGGCATTCTCGCCAAGATTCTGGACATTGCCGTGAAGGACCGACGCCTGTCCTCGAATGTCGCACGCGGAGTGAAAATGCCCCGCAAGGTCAAGAGGGAGCACGTTTACCTGAGTCATCAGCAGGTGCACGATCTCGCCGCCGAGGCGAAGCACGGCACTCTCGTTCTCGTTCTTGCCTACACCGGCCTGCGCTGGGGCGAAGTTACGGCACTCCGGGTCAAAGACGTGAATCCCATGCGCCGCCGTCTCAACGTAGTTCTGAACGCCGTCGAAGTCGGCAGCAAGATTGAAGTTGGAACTCCTAAGACGCACAAGAGGCGCACCGTGCCGTTCCCGGCGTTTCTGGCTGATGCGCTCGCCGCGCAGATGGCCGGGAAACATCCTGATGACCTGTTGTTCCCGGGGGAGGATGGCAAGTACATGAAACGCGGCGGTACAAGCCAGACAAGCAGGGGCTGGTTCGTCTACGCCTTACGCCGCGCTGGGCTTGAACGGATGACGGTTCACGACCTCCGCCACACCGCCGCATCCCTAGCGATCTCAGCGGGCGCGAACGTGAAAAGTGTCCAGGCAATGCTTGGTCATGCCTCCGCAACAATGACGCTGGACACGTACGCCGACCTGTTCCCGGATGACCTGGACGCTGTGGCCGTCGCACTCGATGCGGCTGCATCACAACAGGTTGCGCTCAAAGTGCGCTCACGGGACTGAATTACAAAAAGCGAAGGCGCCTACTTCGCTGTGTTATCAACGATGTAGACGCCTTCTCAGTTCGCGGTGACGGTGGGATTTGAACCCACGTTGGCTTTTACACCAAACAACATTTCGAGTGTTGCACCTTCGGCCGCTCGGACACGTCACCAACCTGACTAGGGTACCGGAGCAAGGCGCCCATCTACAAAACGAGCCACCACGGCTTCCGCACAACGCCGCGCCCGCGCGTGGCACGCTTCCCCACGAACAGGGTGGGCACTAGATTCGTAAGCACAATGACTAATTTTGAACGGCACGCCACCGCCTATTGGACCGTCGGCCCGCAACAGGGCGAGCTCCGCAGCGAGGACCTGCCCGCCCCCGGCCCCGGCGAGGCGCTCGTCCGGACCCTGTATTCAGGCATCAGCAAGGGCACCGAACTGGTGGTCCACCACGCCAGCGTCCCGGCGTGCGTCGCCGATGCCATGGCCGCCCCAAACCAGGAAGGGGACTTCCCCTACCCGGTGAAATTCGGCTACCTCACCGTAGGGGTGGTCGAGGCCGGCCCGGAGGGCTGGGCGGGCCAGACCGTCTTCTGCCTCTACCCGCACCAAGACCGCTTCATCGTCCCGGTCGAATCACTCACCGTGGTTCCCGACGGCGTCCCAGCCCGCCGCGCGGTGCTCACCGGCACGGTGGAAACCGCCGTCAACGGCATCTGGGAGGCCGGGCCCCGGCTGGGCGACAGGGTTGCCGTGATCGGGGCCGGACTGGTGGGCGGCATGGTGGCCAAGCTCCTGGCCGGTTTTCCGCTCGCTCGGCTGCAGCTGATCGACGTCGACCCCGCCAAGCGCGCGTTCGCGGACGCCCTAGGCGTCGACTTCAGCCACCCCGACGACGCCCTCCCGGACTGCGACATCGTGATCCACTGCTCGGCCTCGCAGGAAGGCCTGCAGCGGAGCCTGCAGTTGGTGGGCGACGACGGCGACATCATCGAAATGTCCTGGTACGCCGACCGGACGATCTCGCTGCCGCTGGGGGAGGACTTCCATGCCCGCCGCCTGTCCATCCGGGCCAGCCAGGTGGGGATGGTGGCCCGCGCCCGCCGGCACCGCCGCACAAACGCCGACCGCCTCGCGCTGGCCGTGTCCCTGCTGCAGGACCCGGTCTTCGACGTCTTCCTCACCGGATCCTCAACTTTCGAGGAGCTCCCCGGCGCCGTCCAGCAGCTCGCCGACGGGACCCTGGACGCCCTGTGCCACGTCATTGAGTATCCGTCCGCCGGAGACCCGCCCTCCGAAGCCCGGCCCGCCCAAGCCTCATCCACCCAAGCCCAGCCCACCGAAGCCACGAGGTAGCCCGTGTTCAGTCTTACCGTCCGCCGTAACTTCATGATCGCCCACAGCCTGCCGCGCGAAGCCTTCGGCCCCGCCCAGGGCCTGCACGGGGCCACGTTCGTCACGGAGGTGACCTTCCGCCGTCGTGAGCTCAATGACGACGCGATCGTGCTGGACATCGGCGCGGCGGGGGACGTGCTGGACGAGGTCCTCGAGGGGCTGAACTACAAGAACCTCGACGAGCACCCCGACTTCGCCGGCAAGCTGAGCACCACCGAAGCCCTGGCCCAGTACATCGCCGACGCCGTCGCCGCGCAGATCCGCGTCGGCAACGACGGGCGCGAGCTCGCCGGGCTGGACGTCACCTTGCGCGAGACCCCCGATGCCTGGGCAAGCTTCTCGCTGGACTTCGACGCCTGCTAAGCACCGCAGATGCCTCCGGCCAGCCTTCGCCTCCGGTTCGTGGTGCCGGGCAACGTCCGGCACAACTCCGGCGGCAACGTCTACAACGCGGCGCTCGCACGGGAACTGGCGGCCCTCGGCGCCGCTGTGGAGATCTGCCCGCTCGACGGCGACTGGCCAGGCGGCAGCGCGGGGGACCGGCGGCGCCTGGCCAGGCTGCTGCAGCAGGCTCCCTCCGCAGACGGCTCGGCAGCCGGCGCCGCCATCGCGGGGTCCGTAACCTTGGTCGACAGCCTCCTCGCCTGCGGTGCGCCCGATGAACTGGAGGCTGCCGCCGCGGCAGGGCGTCAGGTCTGGATCCTGCTGCACATGCCCCTCCGGGATCGTGCGGAGCACGAACGCAGGGCCCTGCAGGCCGCGGCCGGTGTCATCTGCACTAGCGGCTCCGCCGCGGCGGGCATCCGCGCCCGGCACGGCCTGGACGGCATCAGGGTGGCCCTTCCCGGCACCGCACCCGCCCCGCTGGCAGCCGGAAGCCTGTCTACCGGCGTTCCGCACTTGGTCGCCGTGGCGGCGCTGCTGCCGAACAAGGACCAGTCGCTCCTGCTGGACGCGCTCGCCCGGCTCACGGATTTGCCCTGGACGGTGTCCCTGATCGGCTCGGACACCGCGGACCCTGTTTATGCCGCGCAGCTCCGGGACTCCGTGGAACAGCTGGGCCTGGCCGGGAGGGTCAGCATCCCGGGTGAACTCCGTGGGGCGGCGCTGGAGGCCGAATGGGATGCGGCCGATCTCAGCCTGCTGATTTCCCGGGCGGAAACCTACGGCCTGGTGGTCATCGAATCGCTGGCCCGCGGCATTCCCGTGGTGGTGCGCGAGGGCACCGGAGCCGTCGAGGCGCTCGCCGCCGGCAGCCTGCCCGCCACGCCGGTGCCGGGCAACCTGCCCCGCACGCCGGTGCCGGACCTGCCGGTGCCGGACCTGCTGCTGCCGGGCGCCGCCGTCGGGCTCGGAAAAGACCCCGCCCCGCTGGCGGAACTGCTCCGCCGCTGGCTGGGCGACGCCGGACTCAGGAAACGCTGGCGGGGCACGGCAGCGCACGCCCGGGGCCGGTTGCCCGGCTGGGACGCTACCGCCCGGACCGTTCTGGAGTTCCTATCGACGGCGGCCCCAGCAACCACCGCAACCCCGGAAACCCCCGCTACCCCCGAAACCGGCGAATCCGGGAAACCGGCGGCGCAGGTTGATACGGCTTCTTGATACCGCTGACAGAGAAGCTGTTGGAGAATGAGCCCATGAGCACCCACCCTGTCGCCACGCAATCGCCGTCGGTAGAAGAGCCCGTCAACCTGCCTGAGCCGCAGAGCCTGACCTCGGAGCGGCTCCGGGCGTGGGCCTGGCACCGGCAGGGCCTGGACGGCTCGCTGGCCGGCTGCACGGCGGAGCAGGTTCTGGCCCGGGCAGGCTGGGCCCGGTCCGTGGGCGGCGCCAACCCGTACCTCACGCTCTTCGCCCGGGCCGGCATCCGCCGCGAACAGGTGGACACCGACGTCCTCGCCCACCGGATCCTCGAACTGCCCGTCGCCCGCGGCTGCACCTACGTCCTGGGCAGGGAGGACTTCGCTTGGGCGCTCAAGCTGGGCAAGGACGCCGCCGAGGCCATCCGGGTGCTCGGCCGGCTGGGCGTGGAACGGGGCGAAATCACGCTCCTGGAGGAGCAGGTGCTGCACGTGCTGGCCGAGGCGGAGGGGCCGATGGATCCGCGGCAACTCAAGGAGGAACTGGGCGATTCGGTCCGGAACCTAGGCGAGGAAGGCAAGAAAAAGGGCGCCACCACCACGCTGCCCACCGCCCTGGGGATCCTGCAGTCGCAGGGCAAGATCCGCCGCGTCCCGGCCAACGGCCGCCTGGACCAGCAGCGCTACGCCTACGAGCCCTGGGGCCTGGCGCCCAGCGGCCTAGACGACGACGCCGCGCGCACCGAGCTGATCCGCCGCTACCTGGGCTGGACCGGGGGAGCCACCTTCAAGCAATCACAGTGGTTCACCGGGTTCACGGTGGCGCAAAGCAAGGCGGCCCTCGCCGCCGCCGGCGCCGTCGAGGTGCCCACGGCGCTGGCCCCGTCACAGGCCGAGACCGACCCGCTGTGGATGCTGCCCCCGGACGTCGGCCGCCTCGCCGCATTCGAGGAGCCGGCGGGTGAACAGATCCAGCTGCTCGCGGGAACGGACTCCCTGTTCCTGCTGCGCCGCAACGCGGCGGACCTGCTGGCGGAGGAAGACCAGCACAAACAGGCGCTGGGATCGCTCGCGCTGCAGGCGGATCTCCCGGACCACCCCATCCTTGACCGCGGCCGGATCATCGGGCTGTGGCAGTACGAACCGGCCCAGGAGAGGATCGTGCCCTGGCTGTTCCACGGCCCCACGCCCGCCGTAACGCAGCGGATCGCCGAGGTGGAAGCCTGGATCCGCGAGGACCTCGGTGATTTCCGCGCCTTCAGCCTGGACTCTCCGGCCTCCCGGCAGAAGCGGATCGATGCGCTCGCGGCATCTGCAGCAGCCTCCGCGGCAGGGTCATCGGCCGCCGGTACGGCCGGCTAGCAGGAACGGATCAGGCGCGGTGCCCGGCGAAGAAATCCCGCAGGAGTGCGGCGCACTCCCGCTCCCGGACGCCCGCAATGACTTCCACCCAATGGTTGAGCCGTCGCTCACGGAGGATGTCGAACACGGAACCCGCGGCGCCGGCCTTCTCATCCCAGGCACCGAACACCACCCGCGGAATCCTGGCGAGGACGATCGCTCCCGCGCACATCGAGCACGGTTCCAGCGTCACCACCAAGGTGCAGTCCTCCAGCCGCCAGCCGTCGTCGAGTTTGCCTTCCTGGGCACGGTGCGTCCGCAAGCGCGCGGCGGCCTGCCGGATGGCAACCATCTCGGCGTGGGCCGTCGGGTCCCCAAGGGCCTCACGCTCGTTTCGCCCGGCGCCCAGCACGGAACCGTCCGGTCCGATCACGACGGCGCCGATCGGCACATCCGCGGTGGCCAGTGCATTCCGGGCCTCGGCCAGGGCAAGGCTCATCCATTCGGCATGGCGCGGCTCAGGGGCAGTCATGGCTCAATGATAGTTTCGATCCTAAGCATGCTGTGCAGCTCCGCTGTGCAGCCATGCAGTCAATGAAGTTGTAGTTAATGAAGTCAAGTAGTCGGGAGACGGCCGTGACCACCGGAACAGAGACCTGGCTGGCGCGGCGCTGGGGCAAATGGGTGGTGCCCTACGCGGCCCTGTGGATCACCATGCTGATCGGCGGCGTGGTGGTGGTGATCCTGGCGCTGGTGAGTGCCGAGGTTTACGACAACGTGGTGGACGACGCCGGCCTCGCGAACCTGGACAAGCCGGCACTGGCGTTCATGGAACAGTTGCGCAGCCCCGGCCTGGACGCCTTTATCACCGGGTTCACCAACATCGGCGGCGGCATCGGGATGCCCATCCTGGGCAGCATCCTGACGGCGCTGCTGATCTACACCTCCCGGAGCTGGCGGCCGCTGATCCTGATCGGCGGCGCGGCCGCCGCGTCGGTGACTGCCACGACCCTGGGCAAGAAAATGATCGGCCGCGTCCGCCCCGACCATGCCGACGCCGTGCCGCCGTACGAGACCTCGCCGTCGTTCCCGAGCGGTCACACGCTGAACACCACGGTGGTGATCGCGCTCGTGGTGTACCTGGCCTGCCTGCAGATCAAACGGACCAGTGCCCGGATCGGCCTGATCGCCGCGGGTGTGATCTTCATCGTCGCGATGGGCCTCAGCAGGGTCTATCTGGGCCATCACTGGCTGACCGACGTGATCGTCGGGTGGGTCATCGGGCTCGCCTGGGTGGGGATTGTGATCATGGCGCACCGGTTCTTCCATGCGCTGCGGCGCCGGGAACACGCCGGGGAGGCGCCGACCTTCGAGCATCCCGCCCATCTCCATAACGGTGCCGCCGGCGCCGTTGCCGGCGGCCCCGCGCAGACCAACGCGGACGACGCCGATACCCCCGGCCCTGCGGGACGGCCCTCCGCCTCCGGGTGATAGTTTTGACCAATGCGCACTCTCGTTGTGGACCACCCGCTGGTCGCCCATAAGCTCACCGTTCTGCGGGACAAGAACACCCCGTCCCCGGTCTTCCGCCAGCTCACCGAGGAGCTTGTCACCCTCCTGGCCTACGAAGCCACGCGGGACGTCCGCACCGAACCGAAGACCATCGAGACGCCCGTCAGCACCACCATCGGCACTTACTTCACCAAGCCGACCCCTCTGGTGGTCCCGATTCTGCGGGCCGGCCTGGGCATGCTCGAGGGCATGACCAAGCTGGTACCCACCGCCGAGGTCGGCTTCTTGGGCATGGCCCGCGACGAAGAGACCCTGGACATCATCACGTACGCCGAGCGCCTCCCGGAGGACCTCACGGACCGGCAGATCTTCGTCCTCGATCCCATGCTGGCCACCGGCGGAACCCTGCGTGAGGCCATCAAGTTCCTCTTTAAGCGCGGCGCCTCCGACATCACGTGCATCTGCCTCCTCGCTGCCCCGGAGGGCCTGGCCAAGCTGGAGGAAGAGCTCTCCGACTCCAACGTGACAATCGTCCTGGCCTCGATCGACGAGAAGCTCAACGAGAAGTCGTACATCGTGCCCGGCCTGGGCGACGCCGGAGACCGCCTGTACGGCATCGCCGGCTAGGACCAGTTCCGCCCGGGAGTCCCTTCCGCATTGCCGCGGTCCGCGCTAGCGTGTGCGGAATGGATTGGAAACTTGAACTCGTGTTTGTGCCGGTGTCCGATGTGGACCGGGCCAAGGATTTCTATGTCAACAAAGTGGGCTTCAACGCCGACTACGACGAGCGGCCCATGGACGGCATCCGGTTCGTCCAGCTGACTCCGCCCGGCTCCGGCTGCTCGATTGCCATCGGCGAAGGCCTCAACGACGCCCCGCCCGGTACGGCTCCATCCCTGCAGCTGGTGGTCAGCGACATCCAGGCCGCGCACAAGCAGCTCAAGGACAACGGCGTGGACGTCAGCGACGTTGACGTCCAGGACTGGGGGCACTTCGTCTATTTCGCGGACCCCGACGGCAACAAATGGGCCGTGCAGTACATCCCCCACCGGCCCAACGGCTGATCCCATCCGACGGTCCGAGGCGGCTTCGCCCCGGACCGACGGGAGGTCCGGCCAGCGGTTGGACCGGGCCATGCGGCAGGATGGAGACATGAGCCTTCCAGCCCGTTCCAGTACTGCCACCCTGACCGCCCGCGCCGTCCTGTTCGACATGGACGGCACGCTGGTGGATTCCACCAGCATCGTGGAGCAGGTCTGGACCACGTTTGCCGGGCGCTACGGCCTCGATATCGGCGAGATCCTGCGCTCCTCCCATGGGGTCCAGGCCATGGACACGGTCCGCAGGTTTGCCCCGGCCGGTTCCGACGTCCACGCCCTCGCGGCCGAGCTGGGCCGGATGGAGCTGGCCGAGACCCGCGGCATTGTCCCGGTGCCGGGCGCACTGGAGCTGCTGGCCAGCCTGCCGCCGGATGCCGTGGCGCTGGTGACGAGCGCTTCAAGGGACCTGGCCGAGGTCCGGATGGCAGCTGCGGGGATCCGCGTCCCGGCCGTCTCGGTCATGTCCGAGGACGTCAGCCAAGGCAAACCCCATCCCGAGGGATACCTCCGGGCGGCGTCCCTGCTGGGTGTGGCCCCGGCCGATGCGGTGATCTTCGAGGACGCCCCGGCGGGCATCGCTGCGGGCATTGCCGCCGGCATCCGGACCGTGGCGGTAGGGCCCAACGCCGGCGAACTGCCGGACGATGTCCTTCACATTTCCGACTACGCCGAGGTCACCGTGACCACGCACGTCACCGGCGCCGGAGTGCGCACCCTGTTGTTCACCTTCTAGGCCCGGCCAGGGCCTGGCCCCTTCCGAGGTCCCGGCCCCCTAACCCGCCGCCCGCCTAACCGGCCAGTAGATACACGCTGGTCCCGCCCACGGTCTGCGCGGTGAAATGGCCCTGCACCCACGCGGCGATCTGCGCGGCGTCGTCGGATCCGCTCTCGCCCTGCATCATGCGCCCGGCGATGAAGTAGTGGATCTTGCCGTCGGCCACGTACTGCTGGAACTGTGCCAGGGTGGGCGCAGGGTCGGTGCCGTTGAACCCGCCCACGGCCATCACGGGCAGCTGCGTTGCCAGCTGGTAGCCGGCGGCATTGTTGGACCCGACGACGGCGGCGGCCCAGGTGTAGGCGCCCGCGTCCGTCCGCAGCGCGGTCACCAGGGCCGCCGACGGCGTGCTCGCCCCCAGCAGCCCGCCCATTCCGCCGGCCCCGCCCGCTCCCGGGCCGCGGCCAGTGCCGGTGCCGTTGACCGCCGTTGCACCGCCGAGGCCACCGCCGGTTGCGCCGCCGAGGGACGGCGGCAGCCCGGCCCCGCCCCGGCCGGACACGGCCGGCCCGGCACTGACAATCGAGCCGCTGTGCGCCGTGGACGCAGTGGAGAGTGAGTACGCCAGCGGTCCGGCGAGGGCCGCGACGACGGCGAGCGTCGCCGTCGTCCGCGCCATGATCCCGGGCACCTTCGTCCCAGGTCCCTTGACCCATTTGATCCCCGGGGCAGCGGCGGCCAGCACCAGGGCCGCGGCGGCGAGGGAACCGAGGAGCGCCACCCAGCGCAACCACGGCAAGTACCCCGCGGTGCGGCCGAGGAGTACGGCGGCCATGGCGCCTGCCGCCACGATCGCGACGGCGAGGACGGCGGCCGCCACGGGCTGGTACCGCCGCTGCCAGAGCAGGACGCCGCCGAGTCCGGCGAGCCCGGCGATCCCGGGAGCCAGCGCCACCATGTAATACGGGTGGATGATCCCGGCCATGAAACTGAACGTCAGGCCGGTGACAGCTACCCAGGAGCCCCAGATGACCACCGAGGCCCGCACTGCGTCGGTGCGCGGCGCGCGGCGACCCAGCCAGAGCAGCCCTGCTCCGAGCAGCAGCACCGAGGGCAGCAGCCAGGCGATCTGGCCGCCGAACTCGCTGTTGAAGAGCCGGAACAGTCCGGGCGTGCCCCAGCCGTTGCTGCCGCCCACGCTCCCGGTTTCATCGCCGTTCAGCCGGCCCAGGCCGTTGTAGCCGAGGGTTAGCTCCAGGATGGAGTTGTTTTGCGAGCCGCCGATGTATGGGCGGTTGGCCGCGGGAATCAGTTCGACGGCGGCCAGCCACCACCCGGCCGCGACGGCCATCGCCGCGCCTGCGCCGAGCAGGTGAAGGATCCGCCGGCCTGCCGTGGGCGGCGCCGCGAGCAGGTAGGCCACGGCGAAACCGGGGACCACCAGCAGGACCTGCAGCTGTTTGGTGAGGAACCCGAAGCCCAGGAGCACCCCGGCGAACAGCAGCCAGCGCAGGCGCGCATCCTCGATGGAACGCAACACGGCGTAGGCGGCCGCGGTCATCAACAACACCAGCAGGGCGTCGGGGTTGTTGAACCGGAACATCAGCACGGCCACCGGGGTCAGCGCCATGACCGCACCGGCCAGGAGCCCCGCGCGGTGGGCCAGGCGGGCGTCGGCCGTAGCGGGGGCCGCGGCCCGGCGGACGGCAAAATAGAGGAGCCAGACCGTGCCGACCCCCATGAGCGCCTGCGGCACGAGGACGCTCCAGGAGCTCAGCCCGAAGATCCGCACTGACAGCCCCATCACCCACAGTGACGCCGGCGGCTTGTCCACGGTGATGGCGTTGGCGGCGTCGGACGAGCCAAAGAACCAGGCCGCCCAGTCCTGCGATCCGGCCTGGGCCGCCGCCGAGTAGAAGGCGTTCGCCCAGCCGGAGGCGCCGAGGTTCCACAGGTACAGCACGGCCGTGGCCAGCAGCAGGGCCGCGAGTTCCAGCTTCGGCCGTAGCAGCCGGGCGGCCGGGACGGCGCGGGTGCCGCCGGCAGCAGGGGACTCCCGAGGCCGGCGACGTTCCGGGACGTGCGGCTGCGGCGGGCATGGCGTGCTGGCCGGCGCCGAAGTTGGGCTCAGGGTGTCAGTCATGGCGGCCTATGCTCCCAGCTTGTAGACGGTGGTGTTGCCCACGGTCTGGGCCTGGTAGTTGGCCGCGACCCAGGTGGCGACCTCGGAGTTGCCGCCGCGGCCCCCGCCCATGCCGCCCATGCCGCCGGAGATGAAGTAGCCGATCTCGCCGCGGTCCACCATCGCCTGGAACTGCGCGAGCGTCGGGTAGGGGTCGCCGCCGTTCCAGCCGCCGAGTGCGATCACGCTGGTGCCGGTGGCGAGTTCCAGACTCGCGGCCTGGGTGGCGCCGGAGACAATCGCGGACCACTTGGCGTCGGAGGACTTCAGCAGCGCTGTCAGCTCCGCCGAGGTCGTTTCCCCGCCGGGGCCGCCACCGGCCGCGCCGCCATCAGCACCGTCACTGCCGGCCCGGCCTGCTGCCCCGAAGCCGCCGCCCATCGCCGACGCGGTGGGACCGGACGTGGGGATCGAACCGGAATGCGGCTGGGCCACAGTCGCCAGCGTCCAGGCGGTGCTCCCGAGCCCGCCTGCGAGCAGCGCGAGGATCACAACCCCCGCCGTGGCGGCCTTGCGGAACCGCGCCGGCAGGGCAGCCAGGCTGTCTGCCCGCAGGAGCAAGGCCGTGGCCGCGAGCACGCCCAGGACCACTACGATCACCCGGAGCCCGGGAAGCCAGGCCGGATCGCGGCCCAGAAGCACGGCGGACCACACCGAGGTGGCCAGTACTGTCACGGCCAGGACAACCCGCGCCGGCCAGTAGGCCCGGCCCCGCCACAGTTCCAGGGAGCCGATGCCCGCCAAGGCAGCGATCGCGGGGGCCAGCGCCACGGCATAGTACGGATGCACGGTGCCGCTCATGAAGCTGAAAATCCCGGCCGTGATCACCAGCCAACCGCCCCACAGCAGGAGCGCCGCACGGGTTTTTGAAGTCCGGACCTCGCGCTGGGTGAACCACAGCCCGGCCGCCAGCAGGATCAGGGCCGCCGGCAGCAGCCAGGACACCTCGCCGCCGAAACTGGTCCCGAACATCCGGGTGATCCCGGCCGTGCCGCCGAAACCTACGTTTCCGTTGCCGCCCGGGCCGCCGGCGTTCCCGCCAAAGTTCCCGCCCAGGTTGCCTCCGGCGGGCATGCCCCCGCCGGACCCGGTGATCCGGCCCAGGCCGTTGTAGCCGAACGTGAGTTCCAGGAAGCTGTTGGTCTCCGAGCCCGCCATGTAAGGGCGGACCGAGGTGGGGGTCAGTTGGAAGAGCACAAGGTAGCTTCCAGCCACCACGGCAATCCCGGCGGCCGCGGCCAGCAGGTGCAGGAGCCGGCGGCCCAGCGTGGTGGGCGCCGCCCACAGGTAGGCCAGCGCCAACCCGGGAACGATCAGGAAGCCCTGCAGCATCTTGGACAGGAAGGCCAGGCCGATCACGGCGCCCGCCGCGGCGAGCCACTTCCACCCGGCCTTCTCGATGGCGCGCGTGGTGAGGTAGGCGGCCAGCACCAGGCACAGGGTAAGCATCGCGTCCGGGTTGTTGAACCGGAACATCAGGGCGGCCACCGGTGTTAGCGCCAAGGCGCCGCCGGCAAGCAGGCCCGCAGCCGGTCCTGTCACCCGCTTGACGGTCAAGTAGAGAAGCCCGACGGCGGCCACTCCCATGAGTGCCTGGGGAATGAGCATGCTCAGTGCCGAGAAGCCGAAGATCCGTCCGGCGAGGGCAGGAATCCAGAGGGCGGCCGGCGGCTTGTCCACCGTGATGGCATTGCCGGCGTCGAGGGAACCGAACAGCAGCGCGGTCCAGTCCTTGGTCCCGGCCTGGATCGCCGCGGCGTAGAAGGAGTTGGCGTAGCCGGTGGCTTCCAGGTTCCACAGGTACAACGCCGCGGTGACAATCAGCAGCAGCGCCGCCGAGGGCCGCACCCAGCGGGCCTGCGGCCCGAACAGCAGGCGGTTCCGGCGGCTCTGGGTTGTTGCAGGAGGGTGGGTTGCGGACAAGTGGGCTGCGGGCGGGCGGGGCGCCGTCCCGGCGTCCCCTGCTACCGTGCCGGGCGTTTCCTGTGCTGCCGGCGGGCTGCCGGCCGGAGAGCCGGACTGGGCTCCGGTGGTGGGGCTGATGGTTGCCGTCATTTACTTGGCCTTTTCTGTGCGGGGGAGGGAAGCATCGGGGGCGCCGGGCGCCGGAACAGCATTCGTGGCGCCGGGCACGGGAACGGTGCGGCTGGGCCTGTGGCGGAAGACCACCAGCCGGAAGAGCAGGAATTTCACGGCTGTGGCGGCCAGGTTGGCGACGGTGACTGTGAGCAGTTCAAGCCAGCGGTCGGGTGCCGCTCCCGACGCGGCGTGCACCAGGGCCAGGGCGCCCGAAGTCAGGGCCAGCCCGATCCCGAAGACCAGCAGTCCCTCGAAATGGTGGCGTGCCGCCTGGCTGCTGCCCTGGATTCCGAACGTGAAGCGACGGTTGGCCGCAGTGTTGGCCACGGCGGTGGTGAGCAACGCGAGGAAATTTGCCAGCTGCGGGTCCATGATCCCGCGGCAGAGCAGGAAAATCGCCAGATAGGCCAGGGTGGAGGCGACGCCGATGCTGCCGAAGCGTACGAGCTGCCCGAAGAGGCTTCCGCCGGAGCTTTGTTCCTGGGTCCTTGAGGCGGCTGGCAGCGGTCCGCGGGCCAGGGCGGCGCGCAGTTCGGGCACCGGGACCCGGCCCGAAACCAGGTCCCGGCTCAACCGGGCCATTCCGCGCAAATCGGCGAGGGCAGTCTGGACGATGTCCACGCTGGAATCGGGGTCGTCGGTCCAGTCCACCGGGACTTCGTGGACGCGCAGGCCGCACTTTTCTGCCAAGACCAGCAGCTCGGTGTCGAAGAACCAGGCGTTGTCCAGCGTGTGGGGGAGCAGCTGCCGTGCCACGTCCGCCCGGATCGCCTTGAAACCGCACTGCGCATCGCTGAAGTGGGCGCCCATAAGGGACTGCAGCAGCAAGTTGTAGCTGCGCGAGATGAATTCGCGCTTGGGTCCGCGGACCACGCGCGAGTTGCGGGTTAGCCGCGTCCCGATAGCTAGGTCGGAGTGCCCCGAAATGAGCGGCGCGAGGAGCGGCCCGAGGGCGGCCAGATCAGTGGACAGATCCACGTCCATGTACGCCAGGACCGGCGACGGCGAGGCAAGCCACACTTTGCGAAGCGCGTTTCCGCGGCCTTTTTCGGCCATATGGACCACCTTCACTTCGCGCAGCTCGCGGGCTACGCGTTCCGCCGCCTTGAGCGTTCCGTCGGTGCTGGCGTTGTCCGCCACAGTGATTCGGAAGGAGTGCGGGAAGGCGCCGAGAAGGTACGCATGGAGCCGGCGCAGGCAGGCTTCGAGATCCCGTTCTTCGTTGAAGACCGGAATGGTGATGTCCAGCACGGGTGTGCTGGTACGCGTGTCAATGGCTGAGCGCCGGCCGCCGGGTCCGGCAAGTGGCCCGGCCGACGGGGCCGGGACGGGCGCGTCGGTCAGGGCGAGCCCCGACCGTGCAGCCGGTGCCGCCGGGCCGGCCGGCGTCGCCGTGGAGCGGGGCAGGGTTCCTGTGGCCTGGTCTGTGGATGTCATGGCTCAACTTTCCCGGCGGCCCATATGTGGGCTTTATGGTCAGGCTGTGCGGGTGCTGTGGAAGTCCGGCCAGTGCGGCAGGTCCGGCCGGGGAGACGCAAAAAGGGAGGCCCCGGATCCATGTGGATCCGGGGCCTCCCTTGGTGGGCCGGCTAGTGCCGGTTTAGTACCAGTTGTGCGCGTAGTGGAAGTTCAGTGCGCCGCAGGGGGAGCCGTAGCGTTCCTTGACGTAGTTCAGGCCCCAGTTGATCTGGGTCCGGTAGTTGGTCCTGTAATCGGCGCCTGCGCTCGCCATCTTCGAGGCGGGCAGGGACTGGACCACGCCGTAGGCGCCGCTGCTGGCGTTGGTGGCAGTCGTCTTCCAGTCCGATTCCTTGGTCCAGAGCTTATGCAGGCACTGCATCTGGTTAGGTGCCCAGCCATAGCGGCCCAGCTGGGCCGCGGCGTAGGCCTGGGCGCCGGCGGGATCGTCGATGGCGACCGGGGCCTTGGCGGGAGCGGGGGCCTTGGCGGGTACGGCTGCGCGAACCGGGGCCTTGGCGGGTGCGGGAGCCTTGGCGGGAGCGGCCGCATGAGCCGGGGTCTTGGCGGGAGCCGCTGCAGCCGGGGCGGTTGCTTTGGCGGGCTTAGCCGCCGGGGCCTTGGCTGCCACGCTGTGGTCCGCTTGAATAGTGGGCGCAACGATCTCGACCCGTTCGAAGTTGAGCTTGGCCAGCGGGTCGGCGCTAGTGGCCGTTTGGCTGCCAACCTTCGTCGTGTGGGCGCCCGGTTCTGCCGCCTGGGCGGCAGCGCCGCCCCCCACCAGCATGGCGCAGGCGGCGGTGATGACGGCGGCGCGGCGGCCGGTGATGCCGAGCCCGGTGGCCAGCCTGGACAGGGCGGATGCCTGCGTGGCCGGTTCGGCGCGGTGGCGCGACTTGGTGGAGCTGGAAGGGGAATCGCCGTCAGGGCGCGGCTGTACCTGGAATTCAGTCATGATGATGGCCTCTCAACGCCGGCGAAGTTAGCTGTCGGGTTCGGATGAGGTCATCCGGCCGCACGGAACATCACGTGTCGGCTTCACCCCGAGGGCGCATGAAATGCAGAATGCCCGGGAACTCTGGGTCCCCCGCCTCTGCCTGCTCTAGCGGAATCCGGGAAGCGGCAGAGTTTGGCGTCCATCCGGATATGCGGCACCAATGGCAGCGCACTCCTAAGACGCTACAGGACCCAAACGCTTAAGTCACATTTTGGTAACAGGAGTCACAGCGGCGGGGTGTCGGCTTGCGCCGGATACCCGGGGGATACCGACGTGCGGTTCGTGTGGCTGGCTACGCCGACGGCGGCGCCGCGGGCAGCCGCACGGCGAACTCCGTGCGGCCCGGCCGGGAGGTGACTTCGACGGTCCCTCCGTGGGCGTCCACGATGGACTGGACAATGGACAGACCCAACCCGCTCGTGCCCTCGGAGGTCGGCGCTGCAGTGGCCGTGCCCGAACCCCGGCTGCTGGCGGCCGGGCTGCCGGAAGCAGCACGGGAATCCGCGCCGGAAACCGAGCGTGCGGCGGCCCCGGACCGGGCCCCCGCCGTTACGACGGTTGAGTTAGCTGCGGCGTTGGCTGCGGGATTAGTGCGCGCCGCGTCGGCCCGGGCGAAGCGGGCGAAGACCTTGCCGACGAATTCCGGAGCGATGCCGTTGCCGTTGTCCGTCACGGTGACCACGGCGCTGCCGTCCGCCGAACGCATGACGCCTGTGACCACCTTGGTCCCGGGAGCCGTGTGTTTGCGTGCATTGGACAGGAGGTTGGCGAGGACCTGGTGCAGCTGGGTCGCGTCACCGCGCACCACCACGGGCTCCTCCGGAAGTTCCAACTGCCAGATGCGGTCCGGTGCCATGACTTTCTCGTCGCTCACCGTCTCGATGGCCAGCTGCGTGAGATCGACGTCGGAGATCTTGAGCGGCTGCCCCTCGTCCAGGCGCGCCAGCAGCAACAGGTCCTCCACCAACGTGGTCATCCGCTCGGACTGGCTTTGCACTCGGGCGAGGGATCTCGCGCCGTCGGGGGTGAAATGCTCGGTCATCCGCATCAGCTCCGTGTAGCCGCGGATGGCTGTAAGCGGGGTGCGCAGTTCGTGGGACGCGTCGGCGACGAACTGCCGCACTTTCATCTCGCTCTCCTGCCGGGCCTCGAGGGCACTGGAGACGTTGTCCAGCATCTTGTTCAGCGCATAGCCCACGCTGCCCACTTCTGTTCCGCGATGGGCCGCCGACGCCGGGACGCGTACCCCCAGCGCCACCTCGCCGGCGTCCAGCGGGAGGCGGGAGACCTGGGTGGCCACCTCGGAGAGCTGTTCCAGCGGCTTCATGGTCCGCCGGATCAGGGCCGTGCCAGCGAGCCCGATCAGCACGAGTCCGCCGGCGGAGACCACCACCATGGTCCAGATCAGCGAGGTCAGCGTGCTGTCCTTTTCTGCCAGCGGAAGTCCGGTGACAATCACGTCGCCATAGGGTGCCCGTACGGCGGTGAGCCGGTACGCGCCGGCCGAGAGGGTCCGGTCCACGGGCACACCGTTCGGGGTGAGCGCCAGGAGGACCGCGTTGTCGTCGGGGGAGAGGCTTTTGCGAGTGGCGTCCCCGGCCAGGAAGCCGGCTCTGCTGACCTCACCGTCCTCTATGCGGGCGTTCAGCGTTCCGACGCCCTGCCCCCGGGCTTCGAGGGGGTCGGGGCGGCCGGACGGGTTGCCGGACGCGGGACGGCCGAAGTCGCTTGAGCGGCGGGAAGCATTGCTGAGCTGGTCATCGAGCTGCCGCGTGAGGAACAGGTCCATCGAGGCATAGCTGAACAGCCCGATAGCGCCGCAGATGGCCACCAGCAGCGCCATGGCGACGAGGACCAGCCGGGTGCGCAAATGCCACGTGGACGGGTTGCGCCAGTCGCGTCCGGGGACGCGGGTCATGCCGGAAAGCGTGGGCACGGATCAGTCCGCCGGCTTCAGGACGTAGCCGGCGCCGCGGACCGTGTGGATCATGGGCGCGTGGTTGACGTCGACCTTCTTGCGGAGGTAGGAAATGTACAGTTCCACGATGTTGGCCTGCCCGCCGAAGTCATAGTCCCAGACACGGTCCAGGATCTGGGCCTTGCTGATGACTCGTTTGGGGTTTTCCATGAGGTAGCGCAGCAGCTCGAACTGTGTGGCGGTCAGATGCAGCTCCTCACCGGCCCTGGTGACTTCGCGGGTGTCGACATTGAGCACAAGGTCTCCCACTACGAGTTCGGCGGTGTCCATCGCGGCCACGCCTGAGCGCTGGACCAGCCGGTGCAGGCGCAGCAGCACCTCTTCCATGCTGAACGGCTTGGTGACGTAGTCATCGCCGCCGGCCGCGAGGCCGGTAATGCGGTCCTGGACGGCATCCTTGGCCGTGAGGAACAGCGCCGGCACCTCCGGTGCGAACGCGCGGATCCTGCTGAGCAGCTCGACGCCGTCGAACCCGGGCAACATCACGTCCAGCACCAGCACGTCGGGGCGGAAGTCCTTGGCAAGCCTGACGGCTCCGGGCCCGTCTTCCGCCACGGCCACGGACCAGCCGGCCATCCGCAGGCCCATGCTCATGAGTTCGGAGAGGCTGGGCTCGTCGTCTACCACCAGCGCACGGATGGGGGAGCCGTTCGGATGCGTGAGCTGGGGAAGGTTGTTAGTCATGGAGTGCGAAGTGGCCATGGGACAACTCTCCGATCTGCCGGTTAGGCGGGGCTTTGGGGACCCTGTGCGGCACCTGTGAATCCCAGCCTAGCGAGCTGGATGCCCTTACGGGTCCATGGAGGGTGCAACGGCTTCCCTCAATCCGGTTTTCCCGTCCTGCCCGAAGGTCACAGGCCCGCCTTTCGGCCCGCACAGCCGAGCCACAGGATCGCTCAGCACTCTGGGGTGGACATCGATCCGCACCCTAAGGAGACACACCATGAGCGGTCAGCATCCCGGAGCCGGTTCCGGACCAGCCCCCAAGCCCACCCCCGAATCAGCCCCCAACGCAACAGCGGCAGCAACGGTGCCTACGCCCGTGACCACCCCCCAGACGGCTGTGCAGTACAACGCAGGGCAGTACAACGCCGGACACAATGAGGCCGGGCAATACAGCGCAGGACACCCTGAAGCAGGGCAGTACAACGCCGGAACCTCAGAAGCAGGACACCCTGACGCCGGCAGCAATGACGCCGGACAGTTCGGCGCCGGGCAGCCGGCAGCCGGGGCTGCCTCCGGCTGGGGCGCGCCCCCAGTTTCGACAGTGCCGGCACCGGCAACCGCTTGGGGCATGCCCCGACAGGAGTCGCAAGCGACGGCGGCCGCCTCCGGCTGGGGCGCGCCAGGAGGCGCCGCCAGGACGGGCTCGGCTGCAAGGCCTTGGACCCTCACCCGGGGGCTCGCCGTCGCCGGGGCCGCAGCTGTCCTGGCAGTCGGCGCCGGGGTGGGGGTCTACGCCCTTACCTCAAGTTCAGCGGCAGCCAATGGTGCCGCCGGCACGGCCGCCGGTGGGGCGGCGGGCGGCGGGGTGGGCGGCCAGGGTGTTGCCCCGGGCGTGCCCGGTTCTGCACAGGGCGGATTCGCGGGAGGCGGCATGTCGGGCCAGGGGGGTCCCGGCGACTTTGCTGCCGGTGGAATGGGCGGCGGGCTTTCCGCGGCAGTCCACGCCGAATACGTCGTGCTGCAAGGATCCGAGTACACCACCATGGCCGAGCAGTTGGGCACCGTGAGCGAGATCAGTTCGTCTTCCGTCACGGTCAAGAGCAGTGACGGGTTTACGCGGAGCTATGCGTTGAGCGCCGATGTGGTGGTGAGTAATCTGCAACAGAGGCGCCAGCAGGCCGGCGGTACGGGCACCCAGCTGAGCGTCGCGGACATCGTCGCGGGCGGCACAGTGCGAATCGTGGCGGCCAAGGACGGGTCCGGCTACACGGCGTCGTCGGTCATGGTTGTGGCGGCGACCGCCACCGGCCAGTCCAACTGACGCCACCGCAGCCGCTATTGCCGCCAGCCAGGCCGCAATGGCGGCTGCCCACTCCGTGGACGGCCCCGAAGGCAACGGCGGACGGGCCCGGTTTCGCCTGCTTGCCGTGCTGTGAATGATTTCAATCGAATGGCAGGCGGGCCCGAATAATATTCGGCATAATCCATTTTCCGACCTTCCGGTCAGCAAAACACTTGTTATTTTTTTGCAGACTTAGAATTGTGACTTGCGCTACAATTTCACGATCTGTCTCACTATGTGGAACCTGAGATCCTTTGTTACTTGCACGTTCGCATTGTTACGTTGCACACTTCAATTGTGAACAAGAACTCAACAGCACCTGCAGCCGCAGCTTCCTGGATCAGCACACCCGCTGGTACCGAGATGCGCTGTTGTCGAATGCACGCCTAACTTTTACACCCCTGAGAGTTTCTAGGCATTCGCCCCTAGCCCAGAGTCGGGCGCCCCTCCCCAATTTCATTGCGGGGAAAGAAGCATTCGAGCCGCGATGACGGCCATTTCACATTGAGGTAAGCATTCCATGTCAGTTGCATCCGGATACGTCCACATCTCCGTCCGTAACGCCAGCAAGGCCGGCCAGGCCTCCGGTATCCGCCAGGGCTTTGGCGGCCGCTCCGCGTTCGCACCCGCCGGCTCCGCCGGCAGCTTCCCCGCCCCCGGATATGCAGCGCAGGGCTACAACCCTGACTCCTACGGCCAGCTCCGCGCCGTTCCGCCCGCCCCCGCCACGGCGCCCACCCCTGTGATTGCCCCCGGTGCCGGCAGTCCCGTCCGCCCGGCCCCCAGCGACAACGTGGCCCGCGGCTTCGTGCTGTACATGGGGATCGACGAGGAAACCGCAGCTGCGGCCGGCACGTCCATCGCCAAGCTTGCCCAGGAAATCCGAGCCTACGCACAGTCGCTCGTTGCCGGCGCCGAAAGCTACGCCGCCGTCGCCGTCGCGCCGGCCAGCGCCCCGGGTTCCGCGCTCGACGTCGTCCGCTCGACTTTCGGTGACCCCACCGCAGGGGCCCGCCAACGCACCGAGACCGCACGCCTGCAGCAGCCGCAGGATCCGCGGCCTTCCGGAGTGCTGATCGACCTCGCCCGCCGTGAGGTGCACCTCGACGGCGAATCCCTGAACCTGACATTCAAGGAGTTTGAGCTCCTGAACTACCTCGTGGAGAACGGCACCCGCACCGTGGGTCGCGACGAGCTCCTCGAAGGCCTGTGGCGGAACGCCGAGGAGGTCCCGAACGAGCGGACCATCGACGTCCACATCCGCCGCCTGCGTTCCAAGCTCGGCCGCCTCGCCAACACCGTGCGCACCGTGCGCGGCCAGGGCTACCGGTTCTACGAGCACCCCGAAGTAGTGGTCTGGGCCGCTCCGGAATACTCGATCTAGCTCTTAGCCCACGCAAAGCGTCCGTCCCTCTCATGGGGACGGGCGCTTTCGCTGTCTCCGGAAGCTTCAGCGGCTTTCCGCCGTGCCTTAGACACCTCCTTCGTTCCTCAGTGGGCGATGCGGCACTACGCGGAAAACCGCTTTCGCTTCCAGCCGGGCAGTCACGCTCGCCGCTTTCGCATTGGGCGCTTTGGGTGGGTTTGCTGACGGGCATGTGCCTCCGCGGCTGGTTTATCTTGTAGGTGCCTCCGTAACTTGTGGCGGCGAGGCCGGATCTTGGGGCCGCGGCGTGGCGGGCACCGCGGGGGGCCCACTGCCGCGAGAGCCCCGACTCGAGCTTGCGAGAGTTGGGAGCGGCTGGGGACGGGCACGGCCCCAAATCCGGCGAGCCGCCGTTGTGGGGTCGCTGTCGGACTCTTTTGCGTTTCTTGGGTCCGGCGTAGTCTCGGACCGTTGAGCCGACAATTGGGAGGAAGACATGTCTGTTGCACGGATTACTACCCTGAGCGCGAACTCCAAGACCTCGTTTGATGCCGCCATCAAGGAGGGCGTCGACCGGGCGAACAAGTCCCTGCGAAATGTCACGGGGGCGTGGGTGAAGGAGCAAAAGGTTGAAATCAGCGACGGCGCCGTGGTTGCCTGGCACGTCGTGCTGGAAGTGACCTTTGTCCTTGAGGACTGAGCGGCCGCTGGTGGCGTGGGCGTCTGGGAAGAGCCGCCGCACTAGGATTGGGGCATGAGCGCGCATCACATCAAACGGCTGGTGATCATGCGGCACGCCAAGTCCGACTGGCCCGGCGGGGTTGCCGACCACGAAAGGCCGCTCGAAGAGCGCGGCCACAAAGATGCGCCTGTCGCTGGAAAGTGGCTGCTAAAGCACGGCGTGGTCCCTGATTTCATCCTCTGCTCCAGCGCGCTCCGGACCCGCCAGACCTGCACCTGGGTGTGCCACGCCCTGGGGGACAAGGCGCCGACGCCCAAGCTTGAGGATGGCCTGTACGCCTCGTCCGCATTGCGCATGTTGACGGTGATCAACCACGTCCCGGACACCGTGACCACGCTCATGGTGATTTCGCACATGCCCGGGGTGCAGGACCTCGCCATGCATCTCGCGTCGCGCGATTCCGACCACGACGCCTATATGGATGCTGCCACGCGCTTTCCGACCAGCGCCCTGACCGTCCTAGAGACGGAAAAGTCCTGGTCCGAGCTGGACGGGCAGGACGCCAAACTGACCCACTTCAAAGTTCCCCGCGCCAAGTAGCCGCAGGTCCGCCCGGACATGGGTTGCTGAGACCATAGCTACCGGCCCAGTTCTGCGGTTTACTGTTGCTGTTTGCTGATGTGGTTTTTCCAGTGGTTTTCGGGGCAGGTTTAGTCACCTAAGAGAAAAGGCGGATCACCGTGGATTCAGGGCAGCTCATAGGAATTATCGTCGGCATCGTCGTAGTGCTCGCGATCGTGGCAGTCGCAGTCATGGTCAGCCGCAAGCGCAAGGTGGCTGCGGACCGGAACCGCGCAACTGAGATGCGTGAACAGGCCAAGGCCGATGAATTCGCTGCGCGGGAACGTGATGCCAAAGCGGTGCGTGCCGAGGCCGACGCGCAGGAGGCCGACCTCGAAGCCGAGCGCTTGCGGGAGGAAGCCCGCAGCCGCAAAGAAGAGGCAGAAAACGTCCGCTCCGGCGCGCAGGAGCAACTGCGCAAAGCCGACGAAGTGGATCCTGACGTGGTGACCTCCGAACGCGAAGGCGAAGCCAAGGAAATGCCGACCCGCGCAGATTTGCGCTCCGAGAGGGCCGCCGGGCAGCCAGGGACCGGCACGCCCGCCTCCGGCGACCAAGTGTCCGGCGACCAGCGCAGCCGGGACGGCGCGACGCGGGCCGACACCGCACAGGGCCCGGATACAGCACAGCGGCCGGATACGGCACAGGGCCCGGATACTGCACAGGGCCCGGACACGACCCCTCGGGAAGACAGGCCTCGAAACCTCTGACCCGAAACCCCTGAGCGCGAATCTCTGAGCGCGAACCCCTGAGTGACACGAGTGGGCGGGGCGCCGGCCTTAGCGCCGTGCGGTGGTCCGGGCCGGAGACTTGGCAGCGGGCGCCTTTACCGGCGGCTTGGCCGGTGCCTTGGCTGGTGACTTTGCCGCGGGCCTGGCCACCGTCCGCGGAGCCGCCGGCCGCGCCGCGGTTCCCCTCGGCGTCGGACGCGGCGCGGACGGGCGCGGACCCGCGGACCTGTTCCCCGTGCCACGTGCGGAAGGCGCCGGACGGCGCTGCGGGGTCCGGCCCGGGGCACGACGGCCACTGCTCCTGCCGGGCAGGACCGTGCCGGCGAACAGCAACAGCAACGTGACGGCCCCGGCTACCGCGGCCAGATAGAAGTACAAATCCGGATGCTCGGAATCGACGCGCGTGGACAGGGCGTCGGGATCGGGGTTGAAGGCCAGTCCCCACTGGCGCAGGAATGCGATCCCGAACGCGATGAAGAGGATACTGCCGACACCGCTCGCGGCCAGGGTCTTGTGCCGGCGCCTGACCACCACCTCCGCAACGCAGGCCACATAGGCTGTGGCGGCGGCCCCGACAAACCACACCAGCACCCACTCGTGCAGGGTGATTCCGGTCAGGACCAGAAGTGCCAGGGCAGCGAGGAACGCTCCGATGGCGACTTTCCCGCTGGTGCCCATGTGACGCATGTGAACAATCATGCCTGAGCGGGCGGCTGCTTCACGACGTAGCCGCGCATGGAGGCCATAATTGCGGCAACACTTTGCTCCCTGGTCCGCTCCGGGTTGTACGTCTGGCGGTCCAGGCCCACCACGAAGCAAGCCCCAAAAATTGCCGTTTCGAGGCTGCCCCGGGATACGGCGGGGTCCACGGGATAGGCGGTGGCGACACCGTCGATGGCGGAGCCGATCACGGCCAGCAGGCGCGCGCGGAGCTCGGCAAACGTGTCCTGCCATTCACTGGGCGTCCGCCAGTTTTCGCTGACCCAAAGCCGGGCAAAGGACGGGTACTCGGCCATGAAGTCCATGGCCTGGCCGATCATCTCCTCCATGGCCGCCAGAGGATCGGCAGAGTCGTCCCGGACGCTCAGGAGCCGTGCCATAAGGATGTCCACACCGTGGCGCAGCAGCTGGGCAATCAGGTCCGACTTGCTCCCGAAGTTGTAATACACCGTGCCCTTGGACACCCCGGCCGCCGTGGCGATCTCGTCTACCGTCACGCCGGCCGCGCCGCGCTCCCCGATCAGTTCCATGGACGCATCGAACAGTTTCTGCTTCGTGGCGTTGGTGCGGGCGGGCCGGAGCTTTTTCTCCGCGTCCCCGGGACCGGCCGGGCTGGGCTCTGCCGGGCTGCCGCCGCGTTGGCTGGTGGTCATACGGCGATCTCCGGTTTCAGTGTCTTGAGGGTCCAGTACTTGTTCTTCCGGACGGCAACGGTTGACATTGCCAGTCCCAGCAAAGTGTAGCCAACCAGTCCCAGCATGGTGGGCAGGATGATAGCGAGATCGGCGCCGTAGATCAGGTGCCGCATGCCGCTGACCACGTAGCCCATCGGCAGGATCTGGTGCACCACGTGCAGCGGCTCCGGTGTGGTCTGCCACGGGAACGTGCCGCCGGAGGACACCAGTTGCAGCACCAGCAGGATGAGCACCACGAGTTTGCCAGGCGAGCCCAGCAGCGCCACCACACCCTGGATGATTGCACTGAACGCCATCGCGGCCGCCAGCATGAGGAACCACATGAGCACCGGGTGGGCCGGGTCCAGTCCGAGCCCCACGTCCACCACCAGGGTCAGCAGGCTCGCCTGGACGGCGGACACCGCCAGGAACGGAAGCCAGCCGCCGGCGGCAATTTTCCAGGCCGGTGCGTTGGAGGCCAGCGCGCGCTGGGTGACCGGGCGCATGGCCTGCACCAACATGAAGATGCCGATCCACAGGGCCAGCGTCAGGAAGAACGGCGCCAGCCCGGCGCCGTATGAACCGGCCTTGGCCTGCGAGACATTGCTAACGGCGACCGGGTCCGCCATGACCCTGGAGAGGCTGTCCTTCTGGGCGTCGTCGGGGTTGGGGACCTTGCCGGCGCCCTGGGCAAGTTCTGTGGCGAGCGTTCCGGCGCCGTCGGAGGCCGTCGCTGCGCCACTCTCCAGCTGTGCCGCGCCGTCGTCGAGTTTCTGGGCACCCTGCACGAGTTTGCCGGCGCCGTCGACGGCGTTCTGCTGGCCGGCAGCGAGGGCCGCCGAGCCTGCGGCTAGCTGGTCCGCCCCGGCCGAGGCCTTGGCGACGGCGCCGCTGAGGGCGGGCGCGGCGCCGGCCAGTTGGGAGGCGCCGGCGCTGACGGCGGCGGAACCGTCGGCCAGCTTCTGGACCTGCGCGGCGGCGGCCTGCAGTTTGGCGGCGGAGGCAGAAGCCTCAGCAGAGCCCGCAGGCGGCGCAGTGGTGGCGTCGACGTCGGCCACCACCTTGTCGGCCTGCTCCTGGCTGAGGACGCCGGCGGCGACCAGGCGGGTTGTGGACGCTACGACCCTGGCCCGTTGGGCCTGCTGCGCGGCTTGTTGTGCAGCCGCGACTTGTCCGGGAATGGCCTGCACTGTGTTGTTAAATGCGGCGTTGAGCGCGGCGTTGCCCGCGGCCACCTGGGCCGCGCCGTCCGCCAGCTGTTGTGCGTCGGCGGGCAGCGCTGCGGTCTTGTCCTTGAGCAGGGTGAGGCCGCTGCTGAGCTGACCGGCCCCGGTGCTGAGCGAGGTGGCGCCGTCCCGGAGCTTGACCTCGCCGTTGTAAAGCTCGGTGGCGCCGGATTTGAGCTCGCCGGTGCCCTGGTGCAGGGCCACGGTGCCGTCGTGGAGCCGGGCCACGCCGTCGGCCAGTTGGCCTGCTCCATCGGAGGCCTTGAGCATCTGCGTATGGATGGTGCCGAATCCGGTGAGGAGCTGGTTGGCGGTCTCCTCGCCCACCTCCTTGGCGACCGTCGTGTGCACCGCGGTGGTCAGTTTGTCCACGATGGTGCTCAGGAGATAGTTGTTGGCGTCGTTGGTGGTGACATTGAGCATGGCCTGGTTGGCGGCGTCGAAGCTTCCGGGGGAGACCAGGTTCGCGGAAAAGTCCTGCGGGATTTTCAGGGCGAAGGCGTAGGTGCCGTTGCTGACGCCCTGGTCCGCTTCCTCCGTGCTGGCGACCGTCTTCCAGTTGAAGACGTGGCCGTCCACCAGGCTCTCGGCCACCTTCCGGCCGGCCTCCAGCCGCGTGCCGTCGGCGGACGCGGCACCCGAGTCCTGGACCACCAGGGCCGCATCGATCTGGTTCAGCTTGCCGTACGGATCCCAGTTGGCGTAGAGGTACACGGCGCCGTAAAGCAGCGGAACGAGCGCCAGGGCCAGGATGGTCAGCTTGGGCAGCAGCCCGCCGGTCATGCGTTTGAGCTCGGAGCGGGCCAGCCGCAGCACAGTCACTTTGAGTCCTCGGTTTCGGGGGAGGGGGATTCGGGCAAGAAAGTTTGGGGAGGCCCGGCTAAGTGAGCCGGGGCTCTGTCGGCATTGGCGCCGGCAGCATCGGGTTCGGCCGGTGCGGGTTCGGCCGGTGCGACGGCGTTGCCGATCGAGGCGGCGGGTCCGGTCCAGCCGTCCGGAATGCGGGTGACGGTGGCGACGACGGCGAGCGGCCGCCCGGCGTCGCGCGCCAGATCCTGCAATCGCGGCAGCCAGTCGGCAGCATCGCCGCTGTGCCGGTCGGGGGAGTCCACCACGAGGAGATCGGTGTCCGGATTGGCGAGGGCGAGCTCCGTGAGGAGCCCGGTCCGCCGGCCCGCTGGCAGCTGCTCGGTCCAAAGTCCGGCGATGTCTTCGAAATTGTTGAGCCTCAGCCAGGGCGTGCTGCGCGCGGCGCCGCGGTGGCGGCGCGGCACCAGGGCCAGATCCTCGGTGACGAGGTCGCGGACGCTCAGGTGCTGTTCGGGCTCGTTGACGCCCGGGGAATCGACCACGCTGCTTGCCTGCCGGAGCACCTTGATCCGGGCGTTTCCGTCCCAGCTCACCGTCCCGGCGGAGGGCTTCATGCGTCCGCTGAGGGCCAGGGCGAGAGCGGTGCGCTGGTCCTGGCGGACACCTTCGACGAGCAGGAGGTCCCCGCGTGCGGCCTCCAGCGAGGTGGGCGGCAGCAGGTCATCCCGCCGGCCGGTCACGGAGAGCTGTTGTACGCAGAGCAAGGTGGGCCTTTCGCAGAAACGATGTCCACTCAAGGCTAACTAAACTGACCAGTCAGTTCAAATAGGATGCGTGCGATGTGATGAACCAGACGTGCCGGCAGCGATGCAGCAGAGGCCGGGGCTGCTCGGTGCCGCGGCCGCGATGCCGGTGCGTCTCCGGCAGTTCAGAGGCCGTACTCCTCCAGCAGGCGGAGCCAGACTTCGCTGATTGTCGGATAGGAGGGCACCGCGTGCCACAGCCGGTCCAGTGGAACCTCCCCCACCACGGCAATGGTGGCCGCGTGCAGGAGTTCAGCCACATCCGGCCCGGCGAACGTGGCGCCCAGCAGCACCTGGCGGTCCTCGTCGATCACCAGCTGCGCCCATCCTTCGTAGTGTTCGGCGTGCAGGGCGGAGCCGGCTACCTGGATGGGAAGCTCCACGGCGGAGGCCCGGAAGCCGTCTTTCTCCGCCTGCGCCATGGTCCGGCCGACATTCGCCAGTTCCGGGTCGGTGAACACCACATTCGGCACCGCGTGCTCATACGCCGTCTGGGCAAAGCGGCTCCACGGGGCCGGCTCGCCGGTGAGTTCGCCCTTGGCCCGGGCGGCAATGGCATCTCCGGTGGCCCGGGCACCGTACTTGCCCTGGTGGGTCAGCATGGCCCGCCCGGCGGCGTCGCCAACAGCGTAGAGCCACGGATTGCCGGAAACCTCGTTGTCGCTCGCGCGGTGGACTAGTCCGGTGGAATCGGTGGTCAGCCGCAGGGTCTGGCCCTCGGGCGCCGCGAGCCCGACGCTGTCCAGGCCGAGCCCGTCGAGGGCGGGGTGCCGGCCTGTGGTGACCAGCAGCTTGTCCGCCGTGACCGTAGCTCCGCGGGCCGGGCCCTCGTCTGGGCCTGCGGCAGGGCCGGCGCCGGGACCATCCTGGGGGTCCGCTTGGGGGTCGCCGTCGAGCACGACTGTGAAGGAGCCGTCGTCGTTCCCGCGCACGCTCCGGGTTCCGGTATGCAGGCGGAGGTCGACGCCGTCGGCGCGCAACCCGGCCGCGACCAGGTCGGCGGCCTGCTCCGGGAAAGCGCCCAAGAGGCTGCCGCGGGCCACAAGGGTGACGGACGCGCCGAGGCGGGCGTAAGCCTGGGCGAGTTCGACGCCGGCCACCCCGCCGCCCAGGACCGCAAGCCGCGCCGGGACCGTGCGGGCGGACGTGGCCTCCCTGGTGGTCCAGTACTCAACGTCGTGAAGCCCCTCCACCGGCGGCTGATTGGGGGTGGATCCCGTGGCGACCACCACGGCCTGTCGGGCCGTCAGTGCGTAGCTGTTGCCGTCCAGCCCTGCCACTTCGACTTGCCGCGGGGCGGTGATCCAACCGTGGCCGCGGATCAGCTCGATCCCGGTGTCCTCCACCCACTTGACCTGGCTGTCGTCCTGCCAGTTCGAGGTGAAGTAGTCCCGTCGCTTCAGGACGGCTTCCGGATCCAAGGTGCGGGTGACAGCTTCCTGGGCGCCCGGGACTGTCTGTGCGCCGTGCAGTGCGGTGCCTGGACGCAGGAGCGCTTTCGAAGGCATGCAGGCCCAGTAAGAGCACTCGCCGCCTACCAGTTCCGCCTCGATGAGCACCGCTGTCAGGCCGCCCTGGACCACGCGATCCGCCACGTTCTCGCCCACGGCGCCCGCACCGATCACAATGACATCGAATTCCCGCAGAAGCTGTGCTGTCATGGCACCAGCCTACGCCGGGCCCATTGCCGGATCCGGGCGGGCGCCCCGGGCTCCGGCGATGCTGGGTCCCGGCGAAACATGCCTGCCGGAACGCTTTGCAGGAGGGGGGACGGTCGCTACTGTTGGGACCATACTTGGGGGAGGAGGCGGCCATGGCCGCACGCAACATGACAACAGGCACGGCCATGCCGCTGGCGAGGTTCAGTGCCCAGGCCCGGCTCCGGGCGCTGCAGTCGGACATCCTGGAGCTGATCCTGGAGCGTGACCTTGTTCCCGGGGACCCGTTGCCGACCGAGAACGAGCTCACTGCGTCACTCGGCGTCGGCCGCAACACCCTGCGGGAGTCCCTGAAGGCGCTCCAGGCCCTGGGCGTCATTGAGATCCGCCACGGTTTCGGCATGTTCGTGGCGCCAAACAATTTTGAGGCCCTGACCGACGGGCTCACCTTCCGGGCCAGGCTGTCCCTGCGCCACCACGGTGAGGAAGCCCTGCAGCTCGTGGAGGTCCGGCAAGCACTCGAATCCGGCCTAGTCGGCGCTGCCATGGACCGGATCAGCGCAGAGCAGTTGGCCGCCGTGGAGGAATCCGTGCACCAGATGCAAGAGCTGGCCGCTGCCGGGGAGCCGTTCATTGAGGCCGACGCGGAGTTCCACCGCAGGCTATTCGAGCCGCTGAACAACGATCTCTTGATCAGCCTGATGGATGTCTTCTGGAAGGTTTATCGCCGGATCCATCTCGAACTCGGAGGTCCGTACGCCGTCGACCTCGTGGCGACGGCTGCGCAGCACAGGGGGATCTATGAGGCTGTCGCCTCCGCGGACAAAGCCCTGGCAGCCGAACGGCTCAGCACCCATTTCGACGCCATCCGCGACATCATCGCCCAGACCACGGGCTGACCCCAGTCGCTGGGCAGCGGCGGGCCGCCGGCTGTGTACCTCTGGCTGCGTACTCTGCGAGTGCCGGGGGCTGCGCTTAAAGCAGAAGATCCGCTCCGGCGAACCGGAGCGGATCTTCTTTCTTCTGTGCGCCCAAAGGGATTCGAACCCCTGACCTTCTGTTCCGTAGACAGACGCTCTATCCAGCTGAGCTATGGGCGCATTCTCGGCTCTTGGAGAACTTCTCGCTCCCGAACCTCGAATTACTTTACGCGAGGCCGGGCCTAGTTACAAATCGAAGCGGGTGTAATTTGGCCGACTAGACCGGTCTATGTGACCTTAGTCACAAAACGAGTGCATTGCGGCTGACTATTTCCTTGAATTTCCGCGGTTTTTGATTTGTACCGGTCTAGTCATCCCATGTCCGGGACCGGAATGGACACCCTGCCGAGCCCTAGCATTTAGGCACACCACTGAACCCGAGGAAGGGAACCGTAATGGGAGATCTGGCGCGATTGCCGTTGCTTGAAAAAGCACCCACCACACATGCCGGGCTGCTGGCATGGGTAGAAGAGGTGGCTGAACTGACTCAGCCGGACCGGATCTACTGGGTTGACGGGTCGGATGCGGAAAACACGCGGCTCACTGACGAGCTCGTTGCCGCTGGCACCCTGACCCGGCTGAACGAGGACCTCTTCCCCAAGTCCTTCGCGGCGTTCTCGGATCCCGCCGACGTGGCCCGCGTCGAAGAGCAGACCTTCATCTGCTCCGAGAAGGAACACGACGCCGGCTTCACCAATAACTGGATGGCCCCGGCGCAGATGAAGGAAAAGCTGCGCGGCCTGTTCGCCGGCTCCATGCGCGGCCGCACCATGTACGTGATCCCCTTCGTGATGGGCCACCTCGACGCCGAGGACCCGAAGTTCGGCGTCGAAATCACCGACAGTGCCTACGTGGTCGCCTCCATGCGCATCATGGCCACCATCGGCACCAAGGTCCTGGACAAGATCACCGCGACCAACGCGTTCTTCGTCCCCGCGTTGCACTCCCTGGGCGCCCCGCTGGCCCCCGGCCAGGCTGATGTCCCGTGGCCCTGCAACCCGGATAAGTGGATTGTCCACTTCCCGGAGGAGCGTTCCATCTGGTCCTTCGGCTCCGGCTACGGTGGCAACGCCCTGCTGGGCAAGAAGTGTTACGCCCTTCGCATCGCCTCGGTAATGGCACGCGACGAAGGCTGGCTTGCCGAGCACATGCTCATCCTCAAGCTGACCTCGCCGGAGAAGAAGAACTACTACATCTCCGCCGCCTTCCCCTCGGCCTGCGGCAAGACCAACCTCGCCCTGCTGGATCCGACCATCGAGGGCTGGAAGGTCGAAACCCTCGGAGACGACATCACCTGGATGCGGTTCGGCAAGGAAGGCGAGCTCCGCGCCGTCAACCCTGAGGCCGGCCTGTTCGGCGTGGCTCCGGGCACCGGCTGGGGCACCAACCCCAACGCGATGCGCGCCATCGCCAAGGGCCACAGCATCTTCACCAACGTCGCCCTCACGGACGACGGGGGCGTGTGGTGGGAGGGTATGACCGAGGACGTGCCCGCGCACCTGACCGACTGGCAGGGTAACTCCTGGACCCCCGATTCGGACAAGCCCGCTGCCCACCCGAACTCCCGCTTCTGCACGCCGATCGACCAGATCGACATGCTGGCCGAGGAGTACTACAACCCGGACGGCGTGGAGCTTTCCGCGATCCTGTTCGGCGGCCGCCGCAAGACCACCATCCCGCTGGTCACCGAGGCGCGCAGCTGGTCCAACGGCATCTTCATGGGCTCGACGCTGTCCTCCGAGACCACTGCCGCGGCTGCCGGAGCCGTCGGCGTTGTCCGCCGGGATCCGATGGCGATGCTGCCCTTCATCGGCTACGACGCAGGCGATTACCTGAACCACTGGGTCAACCTGTCTGCCAAGGCCAACCCGGAGCGACTGCCCAAGATCTTCCTGGTCAACTGGTTCCGCCGCAATTCCGAGGGCGGCTTCGCGTGGCCCGGATTTGGTGACAACTCCCGTGTCCTGAAGTGGGCGATCGAACGCCTCGAGGGCAAGGCCGACGCCGTGGAGACCCCCATCGGGTTCGTCCCCACCGCCGACGCGATCGACCTCACCGGCCTGGACATGACCCCCGCCCAGGTTGAAGAGGCCGTCCGGGTTGATCCGGCCGAGTGGGCCACCGAGCTGGCCTCTATCGAGGATTGGTTCGCCAACTTCGGCAGTTCGCTCCCCGATGCACTGCAGGCCGAGCTGGAAGGGCTGAAGGCCCGCATGGCCGTCCAGCAGTAGATACAGGTCAGCAACAACGACGGCGGCCCCGCACTTTTCAAAGGTGCGGGGCCGCCGTTTCGCGTTGCGGCGTTCGATTGCTCCGCAACGGCCGTTTTGAGGGGCCAAAAGGGCCGTGGCGGAGCAATCGATGAGGTTCTTAGCCGGCGAGCCAGATGTCCGGGCCGAAGACCTCATAGTGGATTTTCGTGGCCGGGATGCCAGCGTTGATGGCCTCGCTGCGGATGTTCTTCATGAACGGCAGCGGACCGCACAGGTACAGCGACGCGTTGGCCGGGAGGTCCACCTCGCGCAGGGACATGAAACCTGCGTTGGAGCCGGCCTGCGGTTCTTCGAGCCAGAGTTGCAGGTCGGCGCCGCCGAGGCGTTCGACGTCGTCCGTCATTTGGGAGCGCAGCGCCCAGCTGTCCAGCGTGCTTTCCGCGTGCAGGACCAGGACCTGGCGGTCCGAGCCGGACTCGGCCAGGGAGCGCAGAATGGACGCCGTGGGCGTGCAGCCGATGCCAGCCGAGGCCAGGACCACGGGGCCGTCGCCGTCCTTGAGCGTGATCTCGCCGTAGGGGTTGGAGATTTCGAGGACGTCGCCCACCTGGACGCTGTTGTGCAGCACGGGGGAGACCTCGCCGCCGTCGTCGAGCTTGGTGGTGAAGCTGCGGCTGGTGCCGCCGTCGCCGGAGAGGGAGTACTGGCGGACCTGGCGCAGTCCGTCCGGGAGCGTGACCTTGACGCTGACGTACTGGCCGGGCAGCGCGGCGGTGATGGGGGTGTGGTCGGCCGGTTCGAGGGTGAAGGTCATGGAACCGGTGCCGGCCGGGGTCTTCGCGGCCACCTTCCAGGGTGTCCACATCTTGCCGTTGGCTTGGGCGGCGTAGAGGCCCTTCTCGAGCTTGATCAGGGCGTCGGCCATGAGCCAGTAGACCTCGGTCCAGGCTTCGGCGATTTCCGGGGTGATGACCTCGGCGAGGTCCTCGGCGATCGCGGCGAAGAGGTGTTCGTAGACCACCTGGTACTGCGGTTCGGTGATGCCGAGGGAGGCGTGGCGGTGGGCGATCCGGGACAGCACGGTCTCCGGCAGGGTGTCCGGGTTGTTCACTAGGTGGCTGGCGAAAGCGGCGATGCTTCCGGCCAGGGCCTGCTGCTGATTGCCAGAGCGCTGGTTGGAGCGGCTGAATAGGCCATCGAGCAGTTCGGGGTGGGCGGCGAAGAGGCGGGCGTAGAACTTGGGGGTGATGTCCCCGATGCGGGAACCGACCAGCGGCAGGGTGGCCTCGATGACGGGGAAGGATTTGTCCGAGAGCATACTGACTCCTGAGGTAGTGGCCCGGGGTCTTCAACCGGACCGCGATACAAATACTGTCATTAGAAATGCAAGTATTTATGCCTAAGTTCTACACGTGGTAGAAAAGTGGAGCAAATCGGCCGGTTGGGTTCGGTGGAGAGCGCGGGAGCCCGGCGGGTTTCGGACGAGGTCGAAGGGAACGCTGAGGAGCAGCCGAGCGCGATGGGGTCGGCTGGGTCGGCGGGGGAACAAGCGTCCGGGCCGACTATCCCGGGCCTAGAGCCCTGGGCGCAAGCCGATCGCCTCAAAGACGGGTGCCATCTGCCGCGGTGTCGGCAGCGCGGCGATCACGATCCCGTCGAGTTCGCGATAAAAGGCTTCGCGGGCCCGGGCGAGCCCGGCCCGGAGGCGGCACTCGGTGATGAGTGGGCACGTTCCGCCCGCGGCGATGCAGTCGGCCGGGTCCAGACGGGTGTCGAGTTGCCGCAGCAGCTGACCCACTGTGGCGGTCCGGCCGGCGATGCTCAGCCGGGAACCGCCGTTGCGGCCGCGTTCGACGTCGATCATGCCCAGGGCGCGCAGCCTCGCCATCGCCTTGCTGACATGGTTGTACGGCGTGCCGACGGCGTCGGCGATGCTCTGCGTGGTCAGGAGCCCGCCGTCCGGAACGGCGGCGAGCACCAGCAAAGCGCGCAGGCTCACATCGGCGAACGCATTGATTTTCATATCCCAGCCTAAGGGAGGTCTAGTCCACCCAAACGGCGGGCTCGTTGGTATCGGCGGCCAGCTGGCCGAACTCGAGTTCGTGCGTTCCTGCATTCGCGGCGTAGGGCAGGACCGCGGCGAACAGGGAGCCGTCCTGGTGCTCTGCGGCAACGTGGATGGCGTCCGAGTCTTCCTCGAGCAGCGTGATGTCACAGACGACGGCGGCGGCCCGGAACTCCTCCCGATGCTGCCGGAGCAGCTCGTGGAGGTCTCTGATCATAGCGTCCGCGTCGAAGTCTGCGTCCGATCCGTCGCTCGCATCCGCCGGGGTTACGGCAACCAGCCGGACTTCGCCGTCATTCTGGACCACCAGGGCGAAAGGCAGGAAGCCGCCGTTGCGCTCCAGCTGCTCCTGCGCGGCGCCGACCCCGGTGCCCAGCAGGTTCTCCAGATCCGTGGCGCTGGCGTCCGGCACGGACTCGCGCCAGGAGCCGGCGTTCGAGGATTCTTCCGGGTGTACGGCCACGGCTAGCCCCGGACCAGCGCCAGGACGCGGTCGCGGACGCGTTCCATGGTGGCAGTGTCCGTGGCTTCGACGTTGAGGCGCAGGAACGGCTCGGTGTTGGACGGGCGCAGGTTGAACCAGTAGCTGCCGTCGGCGGCGATAAACGTGCTGCCGTCGAGGTAGTCGACCTCGACGTCGTCGTCGTGGAAATCATTGCGGACCCGCTCCACTGCGGCGGTCTTGTCCTCAATTTCCGAGTTGATCTCGCCGGAGGACTGGTACGGCTCGTATTCGAGGCCGAGCTCGGAGAGCGGACCGTCCTGTTCGCCCAGGGCGGCCAGGACGTGCATGGCCGCCAGCATACCGGTGTCCGCATTCCAGAAGTCGCGGAAGTAGAAGTGGGCCGAGTGCTCCCCGCCGAAGATGGCTCCCTCTGCGGCCATCACGGCCTTGATGAAAGAGTGCCCCACGCGGGTGCGGACGGGACGGCCGCCGAGGCGCTCCACCAGCTCCGGGACCGCACGGGAGGTGAGCAGGTTGTGGATGACGGTGGGCGTGTCTTCGCCGAGGCCCTGGGCACGGGCGATCTCGCGGCGGGACACCATGCCGGTGATGGCCGACGGCGAGACGGGCTCGCCCTTTTCGTCAATCACGAAGCAGCGATCCGCGTCGCCGTCGAAGGCCAGACCGATGTCCGCGCCATGCTCGACGACGGCGGCCTGCAGGTCGCGCAGGTTTTCCGGCTCCAGCGGGTTGGCCGGGTGGTTCGGGAATGATCCGTCGAGCTCGAAGTACAGCGGCACGATCTCCAAAGGGAGCATGGGCAGCAGGGCATCGCCCAGCACGGCCGGGGTTGTGAGGCCGGCCATGCCGTTGCCGGCATCCACCACAACCTTCAGCGGCCGTGAACCGCGCAGGTCCACCAGGCTGCGCAGGTATTCCGCATAGCCCTTGAGGACGTCCTGCACGCCCACCAGGCCGCGGGTGCCGGCGGCGGGGATGGTGCCGGCGTTGAGGTATTCCTCGGCGCGGGCCTGGATTTCCATGAGTCCGGTTTCGGAGGAGATCGGCACGGCACCGGCCTTGGCCATCTTGATGCCGTTGTATTCGGCCGGGTTGTGGCTCGCGGTGAACGTGGCGCCGGCGGCGTTGAGGGCGCCGCACGCGTAGTAGAGCTCGTCGGTGGAGATCAGGTCAAGTAGCTGGACGTTGGCTCCGCGCGTGGCCGCGCCGTTGGCAAAGGCTTTGGCGAACTCGGGCGAGGAGGGCCGCATGTCCCCGCCCACCAGCACTGTCTGCCCCTCGAGTTCCAGGACGTCGACGAAGGCGGCACCGACGGCTTCAACGATCTCCGCGGTGATGGATTGCCCCACGATTCCGCGCACGTCATAGGCTTTGAACGAGGTCGAGAGGTCAAAAGTCTTTGTCTTGTCCGTAGTCACGCGTCCTATCTTACGTTGCGGCCCTGACGCCGC
This sequence comes from Arthrobacter sp. NPDC056886, assembly GCF_042788715.1. Classification (NCBI taxonomy): domain Bacteria; kingdom Bacillati; phylum Actinomycetota; class Actinomycetes; order Micrococcales; family Micrococcaceae; genus Arthrobacter; species Arthrobacter sp. NPDC056886. The sequence goes on along the minus strand of NZ_JBHUBT010000009.1, from coordinate 62,856 downwards.
GGCCGGTGTCCACACCCTGGGATTGTGCACATAGCGGGCCCCGACTTCATGGCTGTCGGAGGGGGCTGGGATACTGAAGCAATGGCCAGTAACCAGAACGCCCTTTCCAGCACCGCCCTCGCCAACCCCACAGCCTCCACCCGGGAACAGGCCCAGACCGTGCTGCGCGAGCTCGTGGGCCACCCCGAGGCGCAGTTCCATGACGGCCAGTTCGAGGCCATTGAGGCCCTGGTCGACGGCGGCAGGCGGGCCCTGGTGGTGCAGCGCACCGGCTGGGGGAAGTCGGCCGTGTATTTCGTCGCCTCCCTGCTGCTGCGCCGCCGCGGCGCCGGCCCCACCCTGATTGTGTCCCCGCTGCTGGCGCTCATGCGCGACCAGGTCGCCGCCGCGGCGCGGGCCGGGGTGCGGGCGGTGGCCATCAACTCGGCGAACCAGTTGGAGTGGGACACCGTCCGCGAGCAGCTCGCCGCCGATGAAGTGGACGTCCTGTTGGTTTCGCCGGAACGCCTCACCAACCCGTCTTTCCGGGAGAACCAGCTCCCCGAGCTCGTGCGCCGGACCGGGCTGCTGGTCATTGACGAGGCCCACTGCATCTCGGACTGGGGCCACGACTTCCGCCCCGATTACCGGCGCATCGCGGATCTCATCACGCAGCTGCCGGACACCGTGCCGGTGCTCGCCACCACCGCCACGGCCAATTCCCGGGTGGTGCATGACATCGAGGAGCAGCTCGGCAAGGACGTGCTCACCATCCGGGGCGCCCTGGGCCGGGATTCGCTCCGCCTGGGGGTCCTGACCCTGCCCGATTCCCGTGAACGGCTGGGCTGGCTGCTGACCCACCTGCAGGATTTGCAGGGCAGCGGCATCATTTACACCCTGACCGTCTCGGCGGCTGAGGACACTGCCCGCCTCCTGGCCGAAGCGGGGCACGAGGTGCTCGCCTACACCGGCCGCACGGACCCCGCGGACCGGGAACGCGCCGAGCAGCTCCTGAAAGACAACCAGGTCAAGGCGCTCGTGGCCACGTCCGCGCTTGGCATGGGCTTCGACAAGCCGGACCTCGGCTTCGTGGTGCACCTTGGCGCACCGTCCTCGCCGGTGGCGTACTACCAGCAGGTGGGCCGCGCCGGGCGTGGCGCGGCGAACGCCGACGTCCTGCTGCTGCCCGGATCGGAGGACCGCGACATCTGGCAGTACTTTGCCACCGCGTCCATGCCGTCCGAGGAAAAAGCCGCCGCCGTCCTGACAGCCCTGGCCGAGGCCGGAACCGCGGTGTCCACGGTGGCGCTTGAGGCCCGGGTGGACCTGCGCCGCACCCCGCTGGAGCTGCTGTTGAAGGTCCTGGCCGTGGACGGCGCCGTCGAACGCGTCGGCGGCGGCTGGCGCTCCACGGGACAGCCGTGGAATTACGACGCCGAGCGGTACAGCCGAATCGCCGAGGCCCGGGTGGATGAGCAGGACTCGATGGTCATCTACCAGGACACTGCCGGCTGCCGGATGGAATACATCACCTCGGTGCTGGACGACGAAACTGCCCGCGCCTGCGGCCGCTGTGACAACTGCGCCGGCCGCTGGTTCCGGGCTGACATCGCCGAGGACGCCACGGAGGCTGCCGGGCAGACCCTCCGCCGGGCCGGCGTCGTGCTTGAACCGCGGCTGCAGTGGCCCAGCGGCATGGACCGCCTGGGCGTGCCGGTCAAGGGAAAGATCAAGCCGGATGAAGCACTCGCCGACGGCCGGGTGCTGGCGCGCCTGACAGACCTTGGCTGGGGCGGTGCCCTGCGCGAGGCGTTCGCCGCCGGTGCGCCGGACCGGGCCGTGGACCCTGGCATGCTGCAGGCATGCGTCCAGGTGCTCCGGGAATGGGGCACGGCAGATGCCCGGACCCCGGGCTGGAGCGGGGCCGGCCGGCCGGCCGCGATCATCAGCCTGCCCTCCCGCGGGAAGCCGCTGCTGGTGGACTCCCTGGCCCGCGGGATCTCCGAGATCGGCCGCATCCCGTATCTTGGCCAGCTGCAGCTCAACCACGGCGGACCTACCGGCGGCCGCGGCGGGAACAGCGCCTATAGGCTCGCCGGAGTCTGGGACCGCCTGGTGGTGGGCCCGGAGCTGGAGGAGGCCCTGGCGGGAATCCGTGGCCAGAGCGTCATGCTTGTGGACGACCTCGTGGACAGCCGCTGGACCCTGACCATCTCCGGGCGGGCCCTCAGGCTCGCGGGGGCCGGCGCCGTTCTGCCGTTGGTGCTGGGCCAGGCCGGCTGACCTCCGCGCCGGCGTGGCGGGGGAGGGCCAGGCTGTCCAGCGTGCTCAGCAGCATCAGGACCGTGATGGCCACGAACGCTGCCCGGTACGGCGCCGCCGGATCGCCTGTGGCGAGACCGGCCGCGACACCGGTGGCTCCTGCGGCCTGGCTGCTTGCCTCGAAGACCCGCAGCAGGAGCGCGCCGACAGCGATTCCTGCCGCGGTGGAGAGCTGCACGAGCGTGGCGGAGACGGCGTTGGCGGACGGCAGCTGGGCCGGGGCGACGTCGGCGTACTGGACGGATGCGTAGGCCGAGAATCCGATCGAGCGGAACGCTCCGCTGGCCACCAGCACGGCGACAATCAGCGGTTCCGGCGTGGCGGCGCTGAGCAGTGCGCATAGCGCAAATGTGGCCGCGGAGGCCAGCGACGCGAACACCAGAACGGGTTTGAAACCGAAGCGCCGGATCAGGGGCGTGGTGGCGGGCTTAATCCCGATGTTTCCCACGAACACGGCGGACACCATCGCCCCGGCGCGCAGCGGGTCCCAGCCGAAGCCGGCCTGGAACATCAGCGGCAGCAGGAACGGGACGGCGCTGATGGTCAGGCGGTACACAAATCCGCCCGTCGCCGTCGCGCGGAACGTCCGTGCGCCGAAGACGGACAAATTGAACAGCGGTGTGCTGGTCCGTCGCATCCAGGCCGCGGCGGCGGTCAGGAACAGCAGGCCCGCCACGATCCCCGCGGCTGCCAGCAGCCCGGCGTCCCGGCCGCCGATCAGTTCCAGACCGACCAGCAGGGAGCCCACCCCGAGCGTAGTCAGGGCCAGGCCGATCCAGTCGAGGCGCCGCGTGCTGTCGCCGCCCACTGCGGGGACCAGGCGCAGCGCGGCCAGGAACGCCGCCAGGCCCAGGGGGAGGTTGACCAGGAAGATCCAGTGCCAGGACAGGTACGTGGTGAGCGCTCCGCCCACGAGCGGGGCAAGGACCGGGGCAAGCAGACCAGGCCATACCAGGAAGGCGGTGGCCCGCAGCAGGTCCTTTTTCGGGGTTCCGCGAAGCACCACCAGCGTGCCCACGGGGACCATCATGGCGCCGCCGGCACCCTGCAGGACGCGGCTCAGGGTTAGCATGGTGAGGTCCTGGCTGAGCGCGCAGAGCAGCGACGCGGCCGTGAAGATCGCGATGGCGGGGCAGAAAACCCGGCGCGCACCGAGCCGCTCCGCGAGCCAGCTGCTGAGCGGGATGCCCATCGCCACCGTCATCAGGTACGCCGTCATGGTGATGTTGACGTCGGCGGCCGGCACGGAGAAATCCGCGGCGATGCTGGGTATGGCCGTGGTCAGGACGGTCCCGTCGAGGAATTCCATGAAGAACGTTGCGGCCACCAAGAGCGCCAGCCGCGGGCTCCAGCTGCCCCCGGCCGGGACGGCGCTGCGCGGGGAGGCCTTCATTCGCGTTTCTCCGAGTTCCGGTTCACCCATTGCGGCGGGGTGGTTCCGATTCCAGCACGGCCATGGCGGCGTTGTGACCGCCGATGGCACTGACGGCGCCGCCGCGGCGGGCGCCGGAGCCACAGAGCAGGATCTGCGGATCGTCCGTCGCGACGCCCCAGCGGCGCGCCGGGGTGTCCAGCGGTTCGCCGTCCTCCACAAACGGCCAGTCGAGGCCGCCGTGGAAAATGTTGCCCCGCGGCATGCCGACGGCGCGCTCAATGTCCAAGGTGGTCTTGGTTTCGATGCAGGGCTGCCCGTCCGGATCCGCCAGGAGCAGGTCCTCAATCGGCTCCGCCAGCACGGAGTTCAGCGAGGCCAGGACGGCCGCCTGCAGTTCGGCGCGGCGGTCCTCGTTGTTCTCGGCCGTGACCAGCCGGTCCGGGACGTGCAGGCCAAAGACGGTCAGCGTCTGGGCGCCGGCTGCCTGCAGTTCCGGGGACAGGATGCTGGGGTCCGTCAGCGAATGGCAGTAGATTTCGCACGGCAGCGGCGAGGGCACTGATCCGGCGGTGGCCGTGCCGTAGGCGGTGTCGAGCTGGGACCACGTCTCGTTGATGTGGAATGTCCCGCCGAAGGCGGCCTCCGGGCTGACGGACCCATCCAGCAGCCGGGGGAGCCGCTTGAGCAGCAGATTGACCTTGACCTGGGCGCCCTCGCGGCGATGGTTCGGGTTGCCGGCGGCGTCGGAAGTGGCGTCGGCGGCAGGCCGGCTGCGCAATCGGTCGAGGACGGCCGGCGCCACATTGGACAGCACCCACCGGGCGGAAGACGAGTGGTCTTGGCCATCGTGGCGGTAGTCCACGACGCCGCCGGGCCGGACCGCAGTGACGTCCGCGGAGGTCAGGATGGTCGCGCCGGCGTCGCGGGCGGCCCGCTCCAGCTCGCCGGACACCGCGCCCATGCCGCCGACCGGCACGTCCCAGTCGCCCGTCCCGCCGCCGATCAGGTGGTAGAGGAAGCAGATGTTTTGTTGCAGGTCCTCGTCGTCGGCCCGGGCGAAGGTCCCGATCAGCGCATCCGTCAGCACCACGCCGCGGACCAGATCGTTGCCCAGTTCCGTGCTGATGGCCTGCCCGATGGGATGTTCGATCATGGCCTCCCACGCCTCGGCGGCGCCGGCCCGGGCGGCGAGGGACCGCGCTTCGGACCGCGGAAGCAGCGGCGAGGTCATGGTGGGCCAGAGCGCCTCGGTGAGCTGCCGGCAGGCGGCGTAGAAAGCGGTGAAGGCCTGGAATTCGCCGTCGGGCGCCCCGACTGCCGCGAAGGACGCCGCGGTGGCGGCCTCGTCCCCGTTGTCCACCAGCAGGGCCCGGCTGCCGTCCGCGGGGTCCGGGGTGTAGGAGGAATAGCGCCGCCGCGCCAGCGTGATGCGCAGGCCGAGGTCCTTGATGATCTGCTGGGGCAGGAGGCTGACGAGGTACGAGTAGCGCGAGAGGCGGGCGTCGACGCCGTCGAACGCGTGCGCGGATACCGCGGCGCCGCCGGGGTGCTCCAGCTTTTCGAGGACCAGGACCTCACGCCCGGCCTTGGCCAGATACGCGGCCGCGGCCAGGCCGTTGTGGCCGCCGCCGACGATGATGGCGTCAAATTCCTTGTTGCTCGACATGGGCCTATCCTGCCATCCGGATCCGCCGGCGGGCGCGAGGCGTCCGGCCACCGGACGGGAGCCGGGCTGGCTGCCGGCCGGTGCCGGTGCCAGCGGCGTCGCAGCGCCTCTCAAGCGTCTCCCGGGCAGATCAGGGCGGATGAACGACGCCGGTCCGCCCTGATCTGCCCGGGAGCAGGCTCGGCGCGGGCGAGGCCAGGCTCCGGAGCCGGAGTGCCCGGGAACGCAAAAGGCCCCGGTCCAAGGACCGGGGCCAAACGCGGAGACGGGGGGATTTGAACCCCCGGTGGAGTTGTGCCCCACACTTCATTAGCAGTGAAGCCCATTCGGCCGCTCTGGCACGTCTCCAATTGCTATTAACTAGCCAACCAAGGATACGCAGAAGGTGCCACGCAGTGCAAAACGGCCCGCCCGGGACTTCGCGGGGTCACTCCCGGCCCATGACGGGCGCCGGATCGGCGCGCCGTGACCCCGTGTTGCGTGCCGCTTCCGGGGCTTCTGGATCAGGCCTCCCGGCCGGCCAGGGCACGCCACAGGAAATGCTGGCTGCGGCTCTGCAGGGCAGCAGCCTGCCGGTTGTCTGAGGCACCCGCGTGGCCGCCCTCGAGGGCTTCGTGGAACCAGACATTGGGGATGCCCATGGCCTGCATGCGGGCCGCCATCTTCCGTGCCTGGACCGGGCCTACCCGGTCATCCGAGGTGGCCGTCCAGATAAAGGTCTCCGGGTAGTCCACGCCGTCTTTGAGCAGGTGGTACGGGGAGAACGTCCTCAGGAATTCCCACTGCTCCGGGACATCGGGGTCACCGTATTCGCCGATCCAGGAATAGCCGGCCGACAGTTTGGTGTACCGGCGCATGTCCAGGAGCGGGACCCCGCAGGACACGGCGCCGAACAGGTCCGGGTACTGGGTGAGCATGTTGCCCACCAACAGTCCGCCGTTGGAGCCGCCCACGCAGCCGAGCCGCTCTCGGGACGTGACACCGCGGGAGATCAGGTCCTTCGCCACGGCGGCGAAGTCCTCGTAGGCGCGGTGGCGGTTGTCCTGCAGCGCGGCGCGGTGCCAGGCCGGCCCGTATTCGCCGCCGCCGCGGATGTTCGCCACCACGTAGACGCCGCCGCGGCGGTGGGGGGCCTCACCCTCGGCGCCGCTGGACTCCGCGGTCCGCCGCTGCAGCCAGGCCCGGCCGATCGCGCCGCTGTACGCAGGAGTCCGCGAAATCTCGAAGCCGCCGTAGCCGGACAGCTGGGTGGGGTTCTGGCCGTCCAGTACCAGGTCCTTGGCGGCAACCTGGAAGTACGGCACCTTCGTCCCGTCGCTGGAGACGGCGAAGTGCTGCTGGACTTCATAGTCGGCCTCGTTGAAGAACGACGGCGAGGTCCGGATCACCTCGTGCGTGCTAGTTACGGAGCGGCCGTCGCGTGCGAGGGTCCCGCGGGTCAGGGTGGTGGGCGTCGTGAAGCCGGTGGCCACGAGCCAGAAGTCGTTCCCTGCTCCCGGGGCCTCGCCCTCGGCCACTGAGGCGGCGACGCCGGTGCCGTCGTCGTCCGAGCCTTCGGCGTCGTCTTCGTCATCCACCGCGAAGGCATTGACGTCGTGCAGGGGCGGGCAGGCGTCCAGCATGGTGGCCTCCCACGCGGCGTCCGTCCCCGGGCGCCGCGGATCCAGGACGTGGATTTCCGAGGAAACATCCCGGAGCAGATTCAGCAGCAGGAAGTCCCGCGTCCAGCTCCAGGACTGCAGTGAGGTGTGCGGATCGGGCGTGAAGAGCACGGCGAGGTCCCGGGAGCCGGCGAGGAAGTCCTCGAAGCCGGCCGCGAGCAGGGAACCCGCCGGGTGCGTGGTGCCATTGACCGTCCAGTCACGCTGCGGGCGGAATAGGAGCCACTCGCGGTGCGAGCTCAGGTTCACGTCTGCGGGCACGTCAATCTGTACCCACCCGCCGTTACGCAGCACGGAGGTGTTCTTTTCAAAGAAGCTGATCCAGTCGACGGCGAATGTGCGTTCGAAGCCCGGAGTGGAGTCATGGGCCACGATCGCCATCATGTGGTCCTCGGGAATCTCGAAAATCTGCTCGGCCTGCGCCAGGGAAGCGCCCCGGTGCAGCTTCACGCCGGTCCGGGCATAGGACGAGGTGGTCCGTGGCAGGTCCTGGGCGGTGGTGGCGACGAGCAGGGTGTCCCCGTCCAGCCAGGAGGCGTTGCCCTTGCCGGTCGGGAGGTCGAAGCCGCCGTCGGCCGGGTCCACGAAGCCGCGGGCCTCGACGTCGAACTCCCGGTGGCGGTTCGCGTCCCCGCCGTCGGGCGAGAAGGCCAGCAGGGCCCGCCGGTGCGGTTCACCCGGGGCCGGACGGAGGAAGTTGGCGCCGTGGAAGACCCAGTCCTGGCCCTCGGCAGCGGCGAGGGCGTCGACGTCCAGCAGGACATCCCACGCGGGAGTCCCTGCCCGGTAGCTGTCCCAGCTGGTTCGCCGCCACAGGCCCTTGGGGTTGTCCCGGTCCTTCCAAAAGTTGTAATACCACTCGCCGTGCTTGCCCACCATGGGGATCCGGTCGGTGGAGTCGAGGACCTCCAGGATGCTGCCTTCCAGGGCGGCGTATTCGGCATCCTCGAGGAGCTCTTCGGTGCGGGCATTCTGCTCACGGACCCACGCCAGCTGCTCCTGGCCGTAGATGTCCTCCAGCCAGATGTTCTCGTCGACGGGTTCGGGGGATGTTCCTGCCGCCGGGAGGGCGCCGCTGGCTTGGCCGGACGCGGATGGGTGATCAGCTTCTGTGGTGGTCATTTGTCAATCCAAGAACATCGGTGCGGCAGTAGCAAGTCACGCCGGCGTCAAGCCAGCGGCCAGGTTGCCGATACGCTGGATGCCGTGGGCATATCGCGAAGCATCCGGACGGCAGTGATAGGCGCCGGTCCCCGGGGCACGAGCGTGCTGGAACGGCTCCTGGCCAATTGGGCCTCGGCCGGGTCCGCGGGAACCCTGCACATCGACGTGATCGACCCTTACCCGGCGGGCCCGGGGCACGTCTGGCAGCCCGGGCAGTCGCGGCTGTACCTGATGAACACACAATCCTTCTATCCCACCGTGGTTCCCGAGGACCCGGAACTCGCGCCGCCACTTGCCGGGCACACGTTCGACCAGTGGCGCGAACTCCAGCAAAGCCACCCGCGGCCAGCACTCACTGACGAGGAACGCGGCGAGGTGTCCGGGCTCAGTGAGGCGGACTTCCCCAGCCGGGCCCTGTACGGCCGTTACCTGCGGTCCACCCTCGAGGAACTGCTCACCGTGCTGCCGGCCGGCGTCAGCGTGGACTTCCACCAGGCGAGGGCGACGTCCGTCCGTCATGCCGCCTCAGAGCCGGTCAATCCGGTGGCCGGCGCCCCGGACGAATCTTCGGTGCGGTTCAACGTCGTGCTCGACGACGGGACGGTGCTGACCGTCGACTCCGTGGTCTTGGCCATGGGCCATCTGGACGCGCGGCTGAACGCCGAACAGCGGGAGCTGCTCTCCGCTGCGGAGGAACTCGGACTCCTGTACGTCCCGCCGGCGGCACCCGCCGACGTCGACTGGTCCGTGGTGCCGGGCGGAAAACCTGTCTTGGTGCGCGGCATGGGCCTGAACTTCTTCGACGTGATGGGACAGCTGACGGAAGGGCGCGGCGGCCGGTTCGTTGCCGGGGAAAGCAACGCTGAACTGACGTACCTGCCATCCGGCCGCGAGCCGCTCATCATCGCCGCCTCGCGCCGCGGAACCCCGTACCGGGCGAAGGCGACGCTCGCCGGCTACTACCCGGGCGAGGTCCAGCTGCGGTACTGCACCGAGGACGCGATCGCGAAGTTCGCCGAATCCGGAATCCGGCCCTCATTCGACTTCGACCTCTGGCCGCTGCTGCACCGGGACGCGATCTGGGCCTACTACTCGACCCTCGCGCGCTCGCAGCCTGATGCCATCCTGACCGGGCCGGCCGAGTTCCTGCGCGCCCTGGAGGAGGCCCTGCGGCCGCACGCTCATTCGACCGCGAAGTGGGAGAACGCCGCGGAATCAGTGATTTCCGTCCATGTCCGGGCAGCCCACCGTCTGGACCTGCTCGGTCTCGCCGCGCCCCTGGCCCGGCGAACGTTTGGCTCCCGGACTGAACTGGACGCCGCCGTCGTGGACTACCTGCTCGACGACGCCCGGCGCTCGGCACTTGGCGAGGACGACCCCGTGAAGATGGCGATCGGCGCGCTGCACCACGGCCGGGCGGTACTCAAAACGGCAGTGGCCGACAGCGGCATCACGGACGAATCCTGGGTCGCGGGCCTCCGCGGCTGGTTCGAATCCTTCGTGGAAGGCCTGGCGAGCGGGCCGCCGGCGTTGCGGGCCGCGCAGCTCGCGGCGCTGGCTCGGGCCGGAGTCGTACGCTTCGTGGGCCCGGACCCCAAGTTCGGCGTGGACCGCCGGGCCCGGACGTTCACCGCGGCGTCGCCCTGGGTGGGCGGCCAAACGGATGAGACCGTGGGCGAGGGGTCAGAGGATGCCGGGATGTACGGTGTCGGACTGGACCGTGTCGGCGTGGGCACTGTCGGTGCTGTTGCCGGGGGTTCCGCTGGCGGCGCCGTGGGCGGCGCCGGTCTGCGGAGCGCGGCTGTTCGGGGTCCGGGCTCGGCGAGGGCGCGGACCGAGAGCGCCGTGCCGGGTGCGGTGTCCGCGGCGGCGATGATTGAGGCGCTGGCACCGGCCAACCGGGTCGCCGTCAATTCCTCGCCTCTGCTGGAACAGTTGCTCGCCGAGGGAATGGTGCGGCCGCGCCTCATGATGACCGTGGAGGGAACCCCGGTGGAGACTTCCGGGCTGGACGTCGTCCCGCACCCGTATCGGCCGCTGGGCGCCAACGGGTCCGTGACGCCGGGACTGTACGTGCTGGGGCTCCAGCTCTCCGCCACGCAATGGGGCACGGCCATCGCCGCCGAGGCCCGGCCGAAATCGGGCCCCGTCTACCGCAGCGGCCAGCGCACCCTCCGCGACGCCGACGAGATCGCCCGCGACATCCTGGCCCACTAGCCCGCCCTCACCCGCCTCTCAAAAATGGGCATGCCCCGTGGTTAGCCCGCGTCGCAAAATGGACATGCCCTCCCTTGGGGCCGGGCAGTGGACAGAAGGTGCTTATGTCCGGTGCTGCGGGCCAAGAATGGACATGCCCAGTGGTTCGCGCGCCTCGGAAAATGGGCATGCCCAGTGGTCCGCCCGCCTCCGAAAAATGGACATGCCCTCCCTTGGGGCCGGACAGTGGACAGAAGGTGCTTATGTCCGGTGCTGCGGGCCAAGAATGGACATGCCCTCCGGAGTACCCGCAGCTGAAAAATGGACATGCCCTCCCTTGGGGCCGGGCAATGGACACATGGTGCTTATGTCCACTGCTGCGGGCCAAGGGAGGGCATGTGCCGTGGTGTGCGGCTAGGCAGTCCGGGCTAAGGCATCAGCCCTTGAGGCATTTCCGGTAGGCAGCCATGGCCGTCCCGTAGTTCACCTGACCCACGACGTCGGCGGGCCTTGTCGGCTTGACCGGAGGCGTGCACTTCGGCGGGACGGGGACGCTGGCTGCGACCAACACGGACGCTTTCACCACGGTGCCGGATTCGACGGCGGTGAGCACCAAAGTGCCCGTGCCGGCGGCGGCCCCGGCCGGAACCTTCACAGCCACGTTGGCGGCGCCGGCGCTCACCGGTACCGTGCCAAGGGGCGTCACGGTACCCGCAGCATCGGTGAACTCGGCACGCAGCGAGGCGTTCACCGGGCTGCCCAGCGAGGTGAGATCCAGCTTCGAAACCGCCAGGGTGATGGATTCCCCGCCCTTGACCTCGGCCGCCGTCGTGTTCACCACGGCCACGGAGCGTCGGGCAAAGTCGGGAGAGACCGGGTTGTGGGTCTGCAAGTACTTGATCCAGGCATCGCGATCCACCAGCCCTGAGTCCTTGGTGCCTGCGCCTTCCTTGAAGATGCGGAAGTTGTCGCCACCGGTGGCCAGGAAGTTGAACGTCCCGATCCGGTAGGACTTCGCCGGGTCAATCACTGCACCGTTGACCCGGATCGAGGTGATCCGGTCACCGGCGGCGCGGGCGGCGTCGTAGGTGTAGTTCACGTTCTTGGACAGGCCCAGCTGCTGGTACGCGCGGCTGGGGACCGTGCCGTCCGTGTTGGTCTGCCACTGCTGCTCCAGCAGGGTCTTGAACTGGGCGCCGGTGAGGGACGTGGTCCACAGGTTGTTCACGAACGGCAGCACCGCGTTGGCCTCGGCGTAGGTGATGGTGCCGTCGGGCGCGTAGTACAGCTCATTGCGCAGACCGCCCGGGTTGACGACGCCGATTTCGGCGGCACCGAGTTCCGGCGCCTTCAGCGCATCCACAAGGGAGTCCGCCACCAGGTTGCCGAGGGTGGACTCGCTGGCCCGGTCATCGCGCACGGCCGGGGAACCGGCGAACGCCGTGGTGATATCCGCGGTGACCTTCCCGACCGGCTGGTTGCCGACCACGGCGGCGTCGGCCAGGGCCTTGTCCACGATGGTCTTCACAGCCGCGACCCGCGGGTACTGCGCCACCAGATCGGCTGCCGGTTGCGCGGCGCTGGTGGTGCGCTGGACGTTGCCGGCCTTGTAGCCGGTCACCGACATGGTCTTGGTGTCGATCGTCAGCTGGATCTGGCCGATGAACTCGCCGTAGTTTCCGGTCTGGACGATCGGGCGGGTCTTGCCGGTGGGCTGTCCCGCCGAATCCAGAACGGGCGCGTCCCAGGAGTACTGCTTGTGGGTGTGGCCGTTGAAGATCGCGGCAACATCCGGGGTGACCTTCTGGACCATCTTGGCGAAGGGGCCACCGGCGGCGATCTCCTGCTCCAAAGTGGCGCCGTCGGGCGCGCCTGACCCGGCGCCGTCGTGGTTCTCCACGATGATGAGGTCCGCCAGTTTGTCCGCCTTGATCTTCGCCGCGACCCGGTTGATGGCGTCGACGGGATCGCCGAACTCAAGGTCCGCGACGCCCGAGGGCGTGACCAGGGAGGGCACTTCCTGCGTGACGGTGCCGATCACGGCCACCTTGACGCCGTTCATGTCCAGGACCGCGTATTCCGGCAGGACCGGGGTGGTGGTTCCTTTCGCATAGACGTTGGCGCCCAGGTACGGGAACTTGGCGTTGGTCCCGCCGGCGGTGACGCGGTCGCGCAGGTCAGCCCAGCCGCCGTCGAACTCGTGGTTGCCCACCGCGGAGGTGCGCAGGTCCAGTGCGTTAAGCACGTCGATGGTCGGCTGGTCCTTGGCCACTGCCGAAGCGAACAAGGAGGCGCCGATGTTGTCGCCGGCCGAAATGAACGCCGTGGCGCCCGGGGCGGCGGCGGCGCGCAGCTTCTCGATGGTCCCCGCGAAGAACACAGTGTTGGAGTCGATGCGGCCGTGGAAGTCGTTGATGCCCAGGAAGTTCAGCTCCACGCTGGCCGGGGTGACGGGCAAGTTCAGGCCCACCACCACCGGATCGTGGTCGCTGGCGCGGAACTGGTCCGGGGCGTAGTAGTCGGTGACGTTGTTGTTGTAGCGGCTGTACTCCAGGGCCACGGACTCCACCGAGTTGATGTTCCAGATGTCCGCGCCGGTGACGACGGCGTTGGCCGCCGGCGAGGCGAGGATGTGGTCCAGCGAGCCCACGAGGCCCCCGAACAGGTAGGAATGTTTGGCGGAACCGTCGGCGTTCTTCGCCTTCTCGTCCTGGTTGACGTACCCGGCGCCGGTGAGGACGTTGATCGGGTCCTCCTTGGCGTAGGAGTTGAAGTCACCGATCAGGAAAACTTTGTCGGTTCCCTTGGACTTCTGCAGTTCGTCGGAGAACGCCAGCAGCGACTTGGCCTGGGCGGTGCGGGCGAGGTTTGAGGCGCCCTGGCCCTTGTCGGTGTCATCCGGGGTGGCGGCGGAGCCCTTGGACTTGAAGTGGTTGGCGATCGCAATGAACTTCTTGTCATCGGCGGCGCCCACGGGCTTGAAGACCTGGGCCATCGGCTTGCGGGCGCTGGCGAAAGCGACCGTGTCGTTGTGGATGATGGACTCGCCGACCGGTTCGGCGGCGGCCCTCTTGTAGATGAAGGCGGTGCGGATCATGTCCTCGTCGGCCAGCGGGGGAGCGTTGGCGGGCGTGCGGACGTAGTCCCAGATCCCCGGCGTGGCGATGTTCAGCGCATCCACCAGCTTGGCGAGCGCGTCGTCCCGGGTCTTGCCGAACTGGGCCGAGTTTTCGACCTCCATCAGGGTGACGACGTCGGCCCCGGACTTGGAGATGGCGGCGACGATCTTGTCCTGCTGCCGCTTGAGGTTCTCCGCGTTCGCGGCGCCGCGGACGTCGCAGCCGCCCTTGACGGTGATGGGGTTGCCGTCCCGGTCCGGGTAGAAGGTGCAGCCCGCCACCTGGTCGCCCGTGGTGGGGAAGTAGTTGAGCACGTTGAAGGAGGCGAGCTTCAGGTTCCCGCCCACGGCGGCCGGGGTGTCCGCGCGGGTGGCGCCGAAGCTTGCCGGCTGCACGGTGTCCGCATTGGCGGCCGTCAGTTGGGTCAGGGGCTGGAACTTCCAGGCGCTGTTCGCGTAGCTGAGCACCACGTTGGTTTTGAACGTCACTGGTGCACCGACCCGGACGTGATCGGCCGTGGTCAAGTACGGGAGCACCTGGGCCTTGGTGGCGGCATCCTTGAGGAAGTTCGTGGTGGCGCCGTCGTCGAGCTTGATGCCGCGGGCGGCGTTCGCCGCGACCGTGGCAGTGTACTCCGCGGAGCCGAAGGGCGCGACGGCGGTGGGCTGTTCCAGCGCGGTGGTGCCGCCGGCCAGGCCGATCTCGCCGTACTGGTTCAGCGAGAAGTTGTCCGCCACGGTGACCGGACCCTGCGGGGTGAGGAGCATGCCTTCGAGGGACTCACGGAAGGCCTCGTCGGCGGGGAGGGCGAAGCCGGTGGCCTTGACCTCGGGGGCGGCCTCGGTGAGCTTCTTCAGATCGGCCGGCGCAGCGACGTTCAGCTGGGTCATGCCGAAGAACTCGCTGACTGCGCCGGTGAGTTCGACGTAGTCGCCGATCCTGACGGAGCCGACTGTGGACGGCGAGTAGACGAACACAGCGTCCGACGCCGCGTGGTTGGCCGGGGTGAGATCGCCGCCCGTGCCGGGGGTCTGGACGTAGTAGCCGGCGAAGCCGCCGGTGGGGAACGTGGCAGTGACCCTGCCGCGCGTGGTGACCGCTGATCCGGCCAGCGGGCTCGCGGCGCCGTTGCCCTGGATTTCGGCGATGGTCTTGACGGCCGGGGGAGTCCCGGGGTCCGGATCCACGGGCGGGTCGACAGGAGCAGGGGCGGTGCCATTGGCGGCCTTCGGCGTGATGGCCGCGTTGAGCGTGGCGTCAGCGAAGTTGTTGTTGGTGTCCGCGCCGTTGCTGCGGTTCAGGCTCTTGACGTCGGTATTGCCCGACGGCGCGGCGGCCGCCCGGGACTCGAACGTGTTGGAGGTGCCGTAGCCGAGCAGGTCGGCCACGTTGGCCGGTTCAATGACCGAGCCCGTCGGCAGCGGGTTGAGCGCACCGGCCTGCCTGGCCAGCACGATCGTGCCGCCGGCCCCGGCCGGGTTGAAGCCGGTTGCGGTGGCATCGGCGGCCGGCAGGTCCGCGCCGGAAGTGCCGTTGCTGCCGCCCTTGAGCAGGTAGTAGCCCTTTGCGGGGATACTCCCGGTCAGGGCAGCCACCGAGCTCGGCGCCCCGAGCCCGGTGCCGGAGCGGTACTGGACGGACCAGCCCTCAAGCGAGACCGGCTCATCGGAGCCGTTGTAGAGCTCGACGAACTTGTTCTTGAAGGCAGCGCCGGCGCTGCCGCCGCTGAGGTAGGCCTCGTTGATGACCACCGGTGAGGTTCCGGTTGCTGCCGGGGTGGCCTCTACGGCATTGGCCGGCACTGCCGCCAGCGGAGCCGCTATGAGCGCCGCCGACAAGCCTGTGCCAAGCACTGTTTTCCAGGGTGTTAATTTCATCCGCTCTAACTCTCATTAGGGTGCCCCGGGTAAGGGGCAGTGCAGTTAAAAGGCAGGGTGCAGTACGTCCGCAGGGTGCAGCGGACAGTGGCCGGCCTGAACTCCTGGTCAAGTCGAGCCGGGCCCATCCAAACAGGGGTGAATGAACAACGCATGGATTAGACGTGCATTCGGCGGGACGTCCCCCAGCGAGACGCGCCGCAGCCTTCCCGGAGCGGCTCGAAAGCCCCGGGCAACGGTGACTGGTGTTGCAGGTGAGCGGTGGCCGGGTGCCTACACCGGACGCTCCACAGCAGAATACCGGCCAGTAGCCCTTGGGAAAGGGCCAGGCCGGTATTTCTTACAACAATTTTTGTAATTGGGTGGGAGAAGCCTCCCGGGTCCGCTCCGCTAGGCGTCTGTGGCGGGCTGATCGCCCTGCCCGGTGTCGGCTACGATCTTGAACATGGCGCCGGTGGGGTCGGTCAGCGTGGCGAGCCGGCCGAACGGGGTGTCGTCAGGACCGTCGATCACCTTGGCGCCCAGGGAGAGGGCCTGTGCGATCGTGGCGTCGGTGTCCGCAACGGCGAAGTAGACCTGCCAGTTGGACGGGATCTCTGCCGGGAGGTAGGCGGAAGCGTCCATGATCCCGGCTTTGGCCGCCGGACCTGCGCCCAGTGTGGTGTAGCGGAATTCCGGCGTGTCGGACATGACGTCGGTGTCCCAGCCAAACACGTCCTGATAGAACTTGACGGCGGTGGCGTAGTCCTTGGTGTGGAGCTCGTGCCAGGCCGGGGCGCCGGGCTCAGCCGCCAGCTCGTAGCCCTTCATTTCAGCCGGCTGCCATACGCCGACCGACGCGCCGGTGGCATCGGCGATCATCGCCATGCTGCCCTGCTCGGGGACGTCCATGGGCTGCATGTAGACCTGGCCGCCGTGCTCCGTCGCGGCCTTGACAGTGGCGGCCGCGTCCTCTGAGCGCAGGTACGTGGACCACATGTCCGGCCAGGCAGACTGATCAGCCTGCTTCTGCATCAGGCCGGCCACGGACTTGCCGTCCTTCCAGGCCGTGATGTAGCCGCCGTATTTTGCTTCGTCGCCGGTCTGGTAGGTCCAACCGAACAGCGCCGCGTAGAACGACTTGGCCTTCTCGGCATCGGATGTCATGAGGTCGATCCAGCACGGTGCGCCGTTGGAGTGGTCGGGTGTAGGCATGAGGCTCCTGCTCTCTGTGGCGGTTCGGGCATCGTTGCGCGGCCGCTGGGCTCTGTGTTTGATGAAGACTGTGCTTGGTAAAGACTGTGTTTGATGAAGACGGTGTTTGATGAAGACTGTGTTTCATGGAGAAGTGGGGTGGAGACACAGAGAGACTATGACGGGGCACCGACACTTTCAATGGGCCCGGCAGGGAGCACTGCCGTCTCGAGGGCAGATCAGGGCGCATGCCGGGAACGGATTCGCCCTGACCTGCCCGCACGACGGAAATGACCCTGCTAGCGTTCGGACCAGAGCGCCGGCCTGTGGATAACCGGGAACGCGCGGATGCGCAATGTGGCCTAATGGTCCAATGGCCACGGCTAAACCCCTGCCTCCCGAACTGTCGGAAGGTTCCTTCACGATCGGCGAGGCCCGCCTCCACGGCCTATCACCGGGACGGATCAAGGCTCGCGATCTCCACGTACCCAGCCGCGGCATCAGGGTCCCGGCAAACCAGGGGCAGTCCCTGCTCGCCCGGGCCCGGCCGTACACGCAGCTCGGGCCGCCGGATGCCGTAAGTTTCTATTCCGCGGCCCAGATCCACGCTTTCCGCATGCCAGACGCGCGGGGGACCCGCCTTCCGCCGTCGGCCCGCCTGCTTCACCTGACCCGCAATGGATCCGCTGCTCCCCGCAGAAAGGGGGTGGTTGGTCACCGCGCGACGTTGGACCCTTCCGACGTCGTACTCCGTGCAGGGGTGCCTGTTACGAGCGAGGCCCGGACCCTGCTGGACCTGGCCGGGACCGGCCACCTGACCCTTGAGGACCTCGTGGTCATTGCCGACGGCCTGGTGTGTGAACATCTCCGTTGGCCACACACGAAAACTGCGCAGCTTCCCCTGACCGAGCTCCGGGACTACACAGCACGCCAGCGCCGCGCGGCCGGTCTTCCATTGCTCCGGAAGGCACTCACGCTGGTGCGGGTGGGCGTCGATTCACCGCCCGAGACACGGTTGCGCCTGCTCTTTGGCCGCTCCGGATTGCCGCGCTTCGAGCCGGATTTCGTGCTGATCGACGAGCAGGGACTCCCTTTGTGGGTGGACCTTGGGTGCCCGGACTACAAGCTTGCGGTTGAGTACGACGGGGGACACCACCTGACGCCGGCCCAGCATCAGGCGGACGCACTCCGCACCGAACGCACTGTTGGTGCGGGGTGGCGGCAACTTGTGCTCAACAACCTAGATGTTCGGGCCGGGGAGGCCTGGGTGCTGGTGCGTGTGCGCCAGGCGTTGCGGGCACAGGGGTGGTCCGGCTGACAGGCTCCGTGCTCCTGGCTCAGGCAGGCAGACGGCTGTGGGGCAGATCAGGGCGAATGCCGGCCTCGAACCCGCCCTGATCTGCCCGCCAGGACGTCCACCCCCGCGAAACGACCACGCGGGACCATGGGGCAGCGGCCACAGCGCAAAAATGCCCCCGTTTCCGGCATGAAATGCGGGAACGGGGGCATTGTTCGCGGAAGGTAAGAGATTCGAACTCTTGGTACGGGGTCACCGCACACTGGTTTTCAAGACCAGCTCCATCGGCCGCTCGGACAACCTTCCCTAACGAGTAGTCTTTCATAGGCAGTCGGCTGCAACAAAAACCATAAACACGGTGCGTTTGCGGACGCGTGCTGCTCCCCGCCATATTCTGGGGAGTGATGTTGATAGGACCTGGCGATCGCGGCCAACGTGCGCGGAGCCAGTTAGGAATCGGGAGTGCTCCATGAAGGCTGTCTATATTTCAGAGCCCGGCGGACCCGAGGTCCTGGAAGTCCGTGAGGTTCAGGCCCCGGTGGCCGGCCCCGGCGAGGTGCTGATCGACGTCGTGGCCGCGGGCCTTAACCGTGCCGATGTCCAACAGCGCAAAGGGTTCTACCCGCCGCCCCCGGGTGCCTCCGAGGTCCCCGGGCTGGAGGTCTCCGGCCGGATTGCAGGGTTCGGCCCGGGGGTAACCAAGGCATTTTCCGTGGGGGACAAGGTGGTGGCGCTGCTTGCCGGCGGCGGTTATGCCCAGCAAGTGGCCGTTCCTGCCGGGCAGGTCTTGAGGATCCCCGACGGCGTGGATCTGGTCACGGCGGCAGCGTTGCCCGAGGTGGCCGCCACGGTCTATTCCAACCTGATCATGACGGCGCAGCTGCAGCCGGGCGAAACTGTCCTCATCCATGGGGCCACAGGCGGTATTGGCACCATGGCCATCCAGCTGGCCAAGGCGGTTGGCGCCCGGGTGGCGACGACGGCGGGCAACGCGGAAAAGGTCGGCACCGCCAAGGCCTTCCTCGGGGCGGACATCGCCATCAACTACGCGGAGGAAGACTTCCCGGCGAGCCTGCGCGCGCAGAACGGCGGCAAAGGCGCGGATGTGATCCTCGACGTCGTCGGGGCCAAGTACCTCGAGCAGAACATCGATGCGCTCGCCGACTACGGACGACTCGTGGTGATCGGGCTGCAGGGCGGTGCGAGGGCGGAACTGGACCTTGGGCAGCTGCTGCGGAAGCGGGCCGCCATCATCGCCACCGCGCTGCGACCCCGCCCGGTTGAGGAAAAGACCGTGATCATGAACGCCGTCCGCGACGCCGTGTGGCCGATGCTCACCGACGGCAGGATCAGGCCCCTCGTGGCCAAGACCTTCCCGCTGGCCCAGGTGGCCGCCGCGCACACCTACTTCGATTCCGGCGACCACGTGGGCAAGGTCCTGCTGGTCATGTAGTAAGGCACCGGCTGACTTAAACCGCTGGCCGGGAGCCACTTATTCCGTCCGGAGCATGCGTTGTTTTGCGGCAAGGGCAGTAAAAGCGATAGCGTAGGTCCATACGCGGTATACACGCGTCTTGGGGCGCGTGTATGCTGTGTGATTTCGTGACCTCCGGGAGCGCCATGTCTATCCGTCACAGTCTCCTCGCCCTCTTGCAGGACCGCCCGCGCTACGGCTACCAGCTCAGGACCGAATTCGAGGACCGCACGGGTGCCTCCTGGCCGCTGAACATCGGGCAGGTCTACACCACCCTTGACCGGCTGGAACGCGACGGGCTGGTCCGCAACGACGGCGGCGACGGCGACGGGCACGTCATCTACAGCATCACCCCGGCCGGCCAGGCAGAAGTCCGTGACTGGTTCGCGGCCCCGGTATCCCGCGCGAATCCGCCCCGAAATGAACTGGCTATCAAGCTCGCCGTCGGCCTCACGATCCCCGGGACCGACGTCGGCGCCATCATCCAGGCCCAGCGGGCCGTGTCCATCCGGGCGCTGCAGGAGTACACAAAGTCCCGCCGCGACACGGCCGCGCTCCAGCGCCCGGCCGACACCGCGAGGCTCCTGGTGCTGGACTCCCTCATCTTCCAGACCGAAGCGGAAGTGCGCTGGCTGGATCTCTGCGAGGCCCGCCTCATGCAGCTCAGCAACTTCCAGGGATAGCCTGGCACGCCGCTCGTCGCGCGAACCATGCCGCCGGGCGCAGGACGGCCGCCAAGGGGCGGCAGCATTGGTAGGGTGCGGGGGGCAGTTCTGTACCGGTGGACTGCCCAGCTGGGTTTCTCAAGGAGGAGACATGGGCACAATGCCAGATGGCACACAACGCGACAGCTCGAACGGCAGTATGCACGGCGGCATGCACGCCACCGCACAACTCGACGACGGGATCGTTCCGGATCCGTCCCTCCCACCGACGTCGGTGGATGAGTCTGTCCGCGACTCCGCGGACCGCACCTGGACGCCCGCCAAGATCGCGCTGTGGGCGGCCATCGCTCTGCTGGGCGGCGTCGCGTGGTTCATGCTCGCAATCATCCGCGGCGAGACCGTCAACGCCATCTGGTTTGTGTTCGCGTCGGTCTGCACGTACCTGATCGGCTACCGCTTCTACTCCAAAGTCATTGAGCGCTACCTGGCCAAGCCCAACGACCGCCGCGCCACCCCGGCCGAATACAAGGCCGACGGCAAGGACTACGTCCGCACGGACCGCAACGTCCTGTTCGGCCACCACTTCGCCGCCATCGCCGGCGCCGGACCCCTGGTGGGCCCGGTCATCGCGGCCCAGATGGGCTACCTGCCCGGCACGATCTGGATCATCATCGGCGTCGTCCTGGCCGGCGCCGTCCAGGACTACCTCGTCCTGTTCTTCTCCATGCGCCGCGGCGGCCGGTCGCTGGGACAGATGGCCCGCGAGGAACTCGGCGTGATCGGCGGCACCGCCGCCCTCGTTGCGACCCTGCTCATCATGGTGATCATCGTCGCCATCCTTGCCCTCGTGGTGGTCAACGCCCTGGGCGAAAGCCCGTGGGGTGTCTTCTCGGTTGGCATGACCATCCCGATCGCCCTCTTCATGGGCGTGTACCTGCGCTTCATCCGGCCGGGCAAGGTCATGGAGGTCTCCCTGATCGGCTTCGTGCTGCTCATGGCCGCCATCATCGGCGGCGGTGCCGTGGCAGGCACCGAGTGGGGTGCCGCGTTCTTCCACCTGGACAAGGTCACCATCGCGTGGGGCCTCATCATCTACGGCTTCATCGCAGCCATCCTCCCCGTCTGGCTCCTCCTGGCCCCCCGCGACTACCTCTCCACCTTCATGAAGATCGGCGTGATCGTGATGCTGGCCCTGGCCATCATCGTGGTCCGCCCCGAGATCACGGTGCCGGCGTTCAGCGAGTACGCCGGCCGTGACAACGGTCCGGTCTTCTCCGGCGCCTTGTTCCCGTTCCTGTTCGTCACGATCGCCTGCGGCGCTCTCTCCGGGTTCCACGCCCTGATCGCCTCCGGCACCACACCGAAACTGATCGAGAAGGAACGCCAGACGCGCCTGATCGGCTACGGCGGCATGCTCATGGAATCCTTCGTGGCAATCATGGCCCTCGTGGCCGCGATCTCCATTGACCGCGGCATCTACTTCGCCATGAACGCCCCCGTGGCGCTGACCGGCGGAACGGTCGAGACCGCGGCCGCATGGGTCAACAGCCTGGGCCTGTCCGGCGTCAACATCACGGCCGGCGATCTCGCGCAGACGGCCAAGGACGTGGGGGAGCAAAGCATCGTGTCCCGCTCCGGCGGCGCGCCCACCCTCGCCGTCGGCCTTGCCCACATCATGCAGCAGTTCATCGGCGGCACCGCGATGATGGCGTTCTGGTACCACTTCGCCATCATGTTCGAGGCGCTGTTCATCCTCACCGCGGTCGACGCCGGCACCCGAGTTGCCCGCTTCATGCTCCAGGACTCGATCGGCAACTTCGTCCCGAAGTTCAAGGAGCACTCCTGGCGCCCGGGCGCGTGGCTCTGCACGGCCGTCATGGTGGCGGCCTGGGGCGCCGTCCTGATCATGGGCGTCACCGACCCGCTGGGCGGCATCAACACCCTGTTCCCGCTGTTCGGCATCGCCAACCAGCTGCTGGCGGCGATCGCACTCTCGGTCTGCCTGGCCATTGCAGCCAAGCGCACCGCCCTGAAGTACCTGTGGATCGTGGCGGTGCCGCTGGCGTTCGCCGCCGTCGTGACCATCACGGCGAGCTTCTACAAGATCTTCTCGCCCGTTCCGGCGGTGGGCTACTTCGCCAACAACGCAGCCTTCGCCAAGGCCCTCGCGGACGGCAAGACCTCGTTTGGAACCGCCAAGACGCAGGCCGCCATGGAAGCCGTGGTCCGCAACACCATGGTCCAGGGATGGCTGTCGATCATCTTCGTGGTGCTGAGCATCATCGTCATCATCACGGCAGTGATGGCAACCATCAAGGCCCTGCGGAACACGGCGGCGGGGCTCCCCAACGCCGAGAACGAAGACCCCGCGCGGGCCTCCCGTGTCTTCGCTCCGGCAGGGTTTGTTCCCACGGCGGCGGAGCGCGACCTCATGACCGAGTGGAACCAGCACCCGGCCGGAGAGCGGCTCGAAAAGTCCGGGCACCACTGATGCGGAGCCGGCCGTGAACGCGGTACTTGCCGGGTTCCGCGGGTTTGCCGGGTACCTCGGCGGAGTGCTGGGCGCCGATGCCTACAAGAAGTACCTGGAGCACCATGAGGCCTCTGGACACACCGGCCCGCCCCTGACGGAGCGGGAGTTTTGGCGTGACAGAACCGACCGGCAGGACACGAGTCCCCAGGGACGGTGCTGCTGAACCGTGTTTCTGAGTAGGCTCTGCTGAGCCGTGTTTCTGAGTAGGCGCTGCTGAGCAGGCGTCCGGCAGGGGCCGGGGGAGGGGCGGTGTTGGGCACGAGGGTGTCCGACGCCGTCCCTTCCGCTTCGGGCGGATGCCGGGGCCGCGCCGCCTCGCGCGTGAGAGTATGAAGCCATGAGCGATCAGCACGACACTCAGCCCGGCGCCCAAACGGCCGACGACGTCCCCGTCGAAGGCACGCCCCTGGACGACACCGGACCCGGCACGCCGTTGGCATCACCGGCTGCGGCGGCGGCCGGCCACACCGGTGGACCCGGTTCGGGCCCCAGACCGCCCCGGGGAAGCGAACTTCAGGACCTCGTGGACCAGCCCGCGAAGGTCATGCGGATCGGCACCATGGTCAAACAGTTGCTGGACGAGGTGAAGTCCGCGCCCCTGGACGACAAGGCCCGCGTCCGGCTCGCCGAAATCCACGACCGTTCCATCAAGGAACTCGAGGACGGGCTGGCCCCGGAGCTCGTTGCGGAGCTTGAACGGATCAACCTTCCCTTTTCGGAGAACGCCACCCCCTCCGACGCGGAACTGAGGATAGCCCAGGCCCAGCTGGTCGGCTGGCTTGAGGGACTCTTCCACGGCATCCAGACGGCCATCGCGGCCCAGCACGCCGCCAGGGAACACGCGTACGCCCAGATGCAGCTGCGCCAGCTGCCGCCCGGAACAGTGATCGCGCCGGGTGTCATCATCGGGGAGGACGGCGAACCGGTCCGGGCCGCGGCGCCGCGCCGCGGCGCCGATTCCTCGGAGGCCCCTGAACCCGTGGACCCGGACCACGGCCCGGGCCAGTACCTTTAGCGCGACCTTGGGGTTCTTCAGCGCAGCACGGCAAGGCCGCAGGGACGACGCCGAACTCGGCAAGGGCCTCTGGCGGCGCGCCCATGACCGCTTCAACCGCGGCCTTGACCGGTACCACCAGGTCCTCGAGGGGGTCGAGGACGAGGCGCTGTACGGCGAACTCGTCGACATCGCCAACCAGCTCTCCGCTCTCGCGCCCAGGGTGCGGCAGGTCTGCGTGGAGGCCCAGCGCCGGTTTCCTAGCAATGGATTGGATATCCCGGGACCGCTGGCAGGGGTTCACCGGGCACTGTCGACGGCAGGCAATTCGTTGGCCATGACGGCTGAGGCGGCCGCGATGCTCCGGCTCGCCGTTGGGCCGGTCCCGGCGGGGGCTGCCTCGGTGCGGCGGCGCGCCGATTCCGTTCTGGAACAGGTCCACGACGCCGAGCGGCGGCTTGCGGAGGCTGACGGCACCAGGGCGGCGCCGGCCTGAGCCCTTCCGCTCATTGGCGCCCGGCGGTGGCTTGGCTCCGGCTTTGCCGGTAGCCCTGACATTCTCCCTATTCCCGGTTACGCGCCTAGCTTAGCTGGGCTCTGACGCTGGCCGGACGGCGCTGATGTTGGCAGGATGCTTAGTATGACTTTTTCACCGGAACTGACTTTCAATGACGGCAACACCATCCCGCAGCTCGGCTACGGGGTGTGGCAGGTTGAAGATGACGTGGCCGAAAAGGTGGTTGTGCAGGCGTTCGAGGCCGGCTTCCGCCACATCGACACGGCAAAGATCTACGGCAACGAAGCAGGGGTGGGCCGCGCCATTGAGCGTTCCGGCCTCAAGCCCGAGGAAATTTTCATCACCACCAAGCTGTGGAACGCGGATCAGGGCTACGAGTCCACCCTGAAGGCGTTCGAGGAGTCCATGGAACGGCTGGGCCTCGAAACCCTGGACCTGTACCTGATCCACTGGATGCAGCCGAAGCAGGACAAATACGTCGACACCTGGAAGGCCCTCATCGAGCTCCAGAAGCAGGGCCGGGTCAAGACCATTGGCGTCTCCAACTTCACCAAGGAGGGCATGCAGCGCCTGATCGATGAGACTGGCGTGGTTCCGGCCATCAACCAGGTCGAGCTGCACCCGTTCTTCAACCAGGCCGACCTGCGCGAATTCAACGCGTCCAAGGGCATCCTCACTCAGGCCTGGTCGCCGCTGGGCCAGGGCGGGGAGCTTCTCGAGAGCGCCGTCATTTCCGAAATAGCCGCCAAGCACGGCGCCACCCCGGCCCAGGTTGTCATCGCGTGGCATCTTGCCATCGGCAACGTGGTCATCCCGAAGTCGGTCACCGAGTCCCGGATCCGCGAGAACTACGCGGCTCTGGGCGTAACCCTCGACGAGACCGACATCCAGGCCATCAACGGACTGGACCGTTCCGCCGAAGACGCCGGCCGAATCGGCCCGGACCCGGCTGTCTCCGACTTCGCCTAAGCAACAGTCCCACGACGCCGGCAGCCAGCCGACGTTCGCACAGGGCCTTCACCCGCACGGGTGGAGGCCCTTTTTGCTGCCTAGGCGGCGGCCCGGTGCTCTTTCGCCGGGATCGCATCGACGACGGCCCAACCGTCTTCGCCCGCGATGCACCGGCTGGCGAAGCGGTCCGCCGCGGCAAGGTCATCGAAGCTCTCGGTGCGGATCCGGCCGCAGTCGGTGTCCAGGTACGTGACCGCGAAATACAGTGCGCCATCGTGTGCACCGTTGAGATCCGGTTCGAAACTTTGCTTGAAACTGGGCTGGAATTTCTGGTTGTTCTCCATGATTCCAGTGTGCAACCCACCTCCGACACTAAGACTTCACTCCTCCGGCGTGTTGCCAAGCCGCAGTACCCGTTCCCGCGCCAGGACTTCCTTGCGGCGTTCCCGATCCGCGGCCCGGGCCGTTTGCTGCGCCAGGGCCGCCGCCAGTTCGGCACGTTTCCGTGCACCCTTGAGCCCGGTCTCTGCGGCATCCAGACGCCGCCTGAGGTCGCGCGCCTCATCCGTCAACCGGGTGGTTTCGGCCGCCGCCTCCGCCAGCTCGGCGGCCGCGCGGCGGGCTTCTTCGTCGGCCTCCGCGGCGGCCTCCTCGGCCGCCTCCAGGCCGGCCCGCGCGCGTTCCACCGCGGACGGCGTGGGCGCCGTTCGTGCTTTCCCAACGGCCCGGAGGCGGGGCTGTTCCGGTGGCTTTCCGGCGCTAGTACTGCCGCGTGCAGTCCGTGACGCGGGTTCGGTCCCGCGGGCGCCTGCCGCCGGCTCGGTCCCGCGAACGGCGGCCGTTCCCCGCACGGTTGCTGTACCGGCTACCGTGGGCGCGTGGCTCCCGGGGACAGCCACGGCGCCGGCGAGATCGACGACGTCCACCCCGTCCGCCGAGAGTGCCCGGAGCAGCCAGCCGCTCTGCACAGCAGCAGCGGCCCCGGGGTCGGCGGTGGCGGCACGCAGGGTCTGCTCCACTTCCGTCGCCACGGCCGCGCTGATGGCCCGTCCCTGCTCGGCTGCGAGGGCTTGTGCCGTCTTTACCGCGCCGGCCAGACGCTGGCGCCGCTCCTGGGCGAGGCGGCGGAGGTCGGCGGCATCCAGCGCGTCCTGCGCGGCCTGCATCGATGTTCCCAGGCCGGCCAGCTCGCGCAGGATTTCGGGGTTGTGCACCGCGAGTATGTTCACCGCCCACGCAGCCACCGACGGCTTGGGCAGGGCTCTGACATCGGCCGCCAGGGCACGCTGCTCGGCCGCAGTGAGGCCAACGGTGCTGAGGTCTTTGGCCGCAGCCGTTCTTGCCGCCACGAACTCGCCGTACGGCAATGCATACAGCGGCCCTGCAATGCCCTCAAGTTCGCGCGTTCCCATGGAAGCATCATAGGAGTCCGCCCCCGCCAGGAACGCAGCCCGGGCCGTTCCATTTCCTGAGCTGGCGGACGCCCGGAAAGAGACTATACGCAGGTCAGGCCCGTGCGGCTACGTCGAGGCGCGGAAGGAAATATTGACCAAAGTGGTTCTTTCCTGCCTGCGGCTTGGTACTTTTTGAGAGCCGATCCGTATTGTGCGGGCCGGGGGGACCCACAATGACGCATCGAAAGGCTTCACAACCATGAGCTCACCCCAGTACCAGGGCTACGCGCCCGCGCCCGTTGCCGCGAAGACCAACGGACTTGCCATCGCGGCGCTGGTCTCTTCCTTTTTCATCAGCCTGCTCGGCATTATCCTGGGCCACATCGCCCTGAACCAGATCAAGACCACCGGAGAGAGCGGCCGCGGCCTGGCCATCGCCGCCCTGGTCATCGGCTACGCGTCGATCGCCTTTGCGGTCATCCTTATCGTTGTTGTCATGGGCTCGGCGGCGGCAAACCGCTAAGACCCGGGCAAGAGGCCCCCTCCGGCACCGGCCGGGAGGGGCCTCTTGCATCCCGGCAGCAGCCCCGCACTGCGAGGACCGTATCGGCTCGAAGGCAGCACCCGCACGCCACTCTCATGGAGGAATTGTGAAACCGTTTTCGAATCCGCCACGCCACGCCGGCGTAAGACGGCATGCCGTGACCGCCGCGCTTCTTGGCTTCGCTGTGGCCGCCGGACTGGCCCTCACCGGCGTCGCCGTGGTGGCACCGCCCCAAGCCATTGCCGCGACAACGACTCCGGCGCCCACCGGCTGGCTGCACACCTCCGGCGGGACGATCCTGGACTCGAACAATGCCCCGTACACGATCAAAGCCGCGTCCTGGTTCGGCATGGAAACCCCTGACTGCATGCCGCACGGCCTCTGGGGGACCCTGACCATCGACGACGCCCTGGCCAACATCAAGTCGATGGGATTCAACACCGTCCGCCTGCCTTTCTCCAACGAGTGCCTGGCTGCGGCGTCCATCAAGGGCAACCTGAATTACTGGGCCAACCGCGCCTACGCGCTTGAGGGCAAAACGCCCTTGGTCCTGATGGACACCGTCATCGCCCGCGCCAAGGCCAACGGCCTCAAAATCATCCTGGACCGGCACCGGCCCTCGTCCGCCGACCAGTCCCCGCTCTGGTACACCTCCGCCTATCCGGAGTCGAAGTGGATCGCCGACTGGAAGATGCTCGCCACCCGTTACAAGAACGATCCCACCGTCATCGGTGCTGACCTTCACAATGAGCCCGCCGGGGCAGCGACCTGGGGCGGGGCCGCCGCCACCGACTGGCAGGCTGCGTCCACTCGTGGCGGCAACGCCGTCCTTGCCTCCAACCCCAATCTGCTGATCATCATTGAAGGCATTGAAAACCAAGGCAACGGCACCTCCACCTGGTGGGGCGGCGGCCTGGCCGACGTCAAGAACAAACCGGTCACCCTGGCCACGCCCAACCGCGTGGTCTATTCCCCGCACGACTACCCGGCGTCGCTGTATGCCCAGAAATGGTTCAGCGACCCCAACTACCCCAACAACCTGCCAGCCGTGTGGGATGCCAACTGGGGATACCTGCAGAAGCAGGGCATCGCCCCGGTTTTGCTCGGCGAATTCGGGACCGCGCTGCAGACCACATCCGACAAGCAGTGGATGGCGAAGATCGTCTCCTACCTCGGGACCAATGCCATGAGCTTCGCGTACTGGTCGTTCAATCCGAACAGCGGAATCACCGGAGGCCTTGTCCAGGCGGACTGGCGCACCCCGGAGACCGCCAAACTGACCGCCCTCGCGCCCATCCTGAAGGGCACGCCGTCGCCGGCGCCAACGGCATCGCCGACGCCGACCGCCTCGCCGACGGTATCGCCGTCGCCCACCGCCACCGCGTCGCCGTCGCCGACGGCGTCTCCCGCGCCGACAGCGTCTCCCGCGCCGACGACAGGCGGGCCGATCAGCGCGGTCTGGAAACTCGGCAGTTCGTGGACCGGTGGCTACGTGGCCAATATCGAGGTCACCGGGCTCCGGGCGGCCTCCAGCTGGAGCGTGAGCTGGCCCGACCCGAACGTCACCCGGGTGGCCAACTCCTGGGGCATCAGCTGCACGGTGGTCCCCAAGGTCTCGGTGACCTGCAGCGGCGCGGACTGGGCCACCAAGATCGCCGCCGGCCAGAGACTGTCCGTGGGCCTGCAGGTGGATTCGCTCAAAGCCCCCGTCAACCCGGTGCTGACGCTGAAGTAGCCGGGTAAGGGCGCGGCGTGTCCTTTGACTCGGCGCCTGCTTGGGGGAAGTGGCCTGCTCCTGAACTATCGACGGCGGTCCAGGCGGCGGTCCGCGGGGGGCTCACGATGCCGCCAACCCGCGACGTATTGACGCCTGCCCGGCGCCGGCGTAGACCGTGCCGTATCAAACCAATCGCAGGCCGTTGCCTTGCGGCCTGCCGCCTGTGAGGAGAAGAAAATGGCCGTCGCAGTCATCATGGAATTCGCCGGTGCCACGCTGGAGCAGTACGACCAAGTCATAGGCAAGATGGGCCTTACGCCGGGAGGGCCCGCGCCGGCCGGGGCGCTCGGGCACTGGGTGGCCGCCACCGACGACGGGATCCTCGTCACGGACCTGTGGCAGTCGAGGGAGCTCTACGACGCCTTCGCGAAGGACCAGATCGGCCCGTACACCGCCGAGGTCGGCATCCCCTCGCCACCTACCGTGAAGTATCTGGACGTCCACAACTACTTCACCCCTGGGTCCAGCGCCTGACCGCAGGAAACGGGACCAGGATCCGGTACCCGCCAGGGCCGCGGCGTCACGGGAAATCCAATGGATGAAACCGGCCACGGCCTCAGTGCCCGCCGAGGATCTCTACAAGGGCGAACGAGAGGCCGAATCCGACGGCGATCGCGATGCCGGTGGCGGCGCCGGAGTCCCGGAGCCCCTCCGGCACCATGCGGGTCGTTACGTTCGTCAGGATGCCGCCGGCAGCGAAGGCCAGCGCGAAGGCCACCACCTCGGGCCGGGCTGCCTGCAGCAGCACCGTGAAGAGGGCCACCGACGCGGCGCATAAGAACGTCATGGCCAGCCAGGCGGACATGACGTGACGGGTGGTCATGCCTGACTTGCGCAGCGGTCCGGTGTCGGCCATGGCCTCGGGCACGCCGCAGAGGAAGACAGCGGCAAGCACCGCGGCACTGATGCCGTAGCCGCTGAGTAGCGCCCCGGTGATAACAACCGCTTCGGCGACCACGGACAGCCCGATCACAAGGAACCTGGGCTCGTGGACGGGTTGTTCGGACAGCCGCCGGCCGCGCACGGCACCCGTCACCACCCACGCCGTCGCCACGGCCCCGCCGATCAGTCCCACCCCTACATAACCGCTTCCGCCGGCCAGCCGCCCGGCCTCGGCGACGAGCTTGTAGGCGACGGCCGAGAGCAGGGCGCCGGCGCCGATCCCGGTCAGGATGCCGAGCAGGACGCTGTTGCCAACGCGCCACCGCAGGGCGAGCAATCCACCCAGGAAGTAGGAGGACCCGGCAAGCAGACCCCAGCCAAATGCCTGCAGCATGGGCGCCCCTTTCGGCTTAGGCACTAAAGCACCGCGCCTAGGCATCATCCCGAACGGCCGCCGGGATGGCAAGGGCCGCGCGCGAGGCGCCGCGGGCTGGAAGCTGTGCCCGGCCCCGGTGAAAGGTTGACCCCAGTTCCTCTGCCAGCCGCTCGACCAGCCCTTTTGTCCGCCGCGACGGACATGGGTCCACGCGCCGGTGGCTCCCGACGAGGAGGCCACCGGAGTAGCCTGACAGCAGAAGCGAGAAAGGCATGGACCATGCGCATTCTTCAGACATCCACCGACGCCCTCAACGTCACACGGATCGACAGGATCGCCTACCTCAACGCTGACGAGCGGACATTTCTGACCACAACCACCGGCCGGCCGGACTTTGCCACCCCCGGGCAAGGTGAGGTCATCGCCGACATGGGGCGGGACGTTCCTGTGACCTTGGCCTATATCGATGACCAGCTCGAAGGGAGCCTCATCATTCAGCGCCTCACTGACCTGATTGCAAACTACGACTGGCCCGTGATCAGATTTTCCGACGTTCGGGAAGACGCCCGGAAAAAGGTCGCCGAAATCCGGTATAGGGAGGCCGAGGATAACGCGGAGCCAGACCGTACCGACCCCCACGAGGACTGATCCGGGCAACGGCAACCGCCCGCCGCACATGAGGTCACGACCCTGCGTCAGTTCCGCCTGCGTCGTTCTCCTAGCTGGCACAGCAGGGGACTATGTCCCTATGAATAAGCGCATGTCCTGTGTCGTTGCAACGGTGGCCGCCTTGTTGAGCGGATGCGCTGTACCGGCTCCACCTGCGGCCGGGCCGACCAGCACTGCTCCCCAAACGGCTTTGGGGCCCGAACTGACCGGCAGCGGGACCGTCTTGCAGAAAGGCGCCAACCCGCCGGTGTTCTGCCTAGGGGCCATGACGTCTTCCTATCCGCCACAAGCATGCGGCGGCCCTGTGCTCAGGAACTGGGACTGGTCCGCCCTGACCGGGTACGAAAGGGCAGCTGGCGTCACTTGGGGGAGCTACACGGTGACGGGAACCTGGGACAACGGTGAATTCGTCCAAACCCGTGAGCCGGCTCCAGTCTCGCCCACCGAGACAGGTATTCCTGACGCTGCGCGGCCCGTCACGGGGAAGCCGGGAGCGAGCAACAAGGCGCGGCTCATGCAGATCCAACACGATCTTCAATCTGCAGGGGGCCAGCCCATCCTCATATCGGGAATCCAGAACGGTTACCTCGTCATATTGGTTGCGTACGACGACGGCACCATCCAGCGAGAACTGGACAGCAAGTACGGCGCTGACATCATTCTGGTCCGATCCGCACTCAGACCACTTGAGTAGCAACGGCGCAGCGTTCTGACGAATACCCCGGGATGCGTCGAAATCGTAGGGAACAGATAGATCGACGCTGTTGTCAACGAAAACGAAAGAAACCCCTGGAAATCATTGATTTCCAGGGGTTTCCTTGGCTTGCCGTCCGAGCTTCCTGCCAGAATCGAACTGGCGACCTTCTCATTACGAGTGAGACGCTCTACCAACTGAGCTAAGGAAGCAACCACATGAATGCCCGGCGAACCGGGCGGATCATGCAAGAGACAACTGTAATAGAGTCCCTGCGTCCGGGTCAAAATGAGCGGCTGAGTCCGCCATGAGGCTCCCCGGCGGACCTAGCAGACGGTGTTGTCCGCCGGGACTTTGCCGTCCACCAGGTAGTCATCGACGGCGTTGCCGATGCAGCTGTTGGAACGGCCGTAGGCCGTGTGGCCCTCACCCTTCCAGGTCAGCAGTGAGGCGTTCCCGAGCTGCTTGCGCAGGGCGCTGGCCCATTCCACCGGGGTGGCCGGATCGCCGGTGGTTCCAACAACAACAATCGGTGCCGAGCCGCTGTACTCCGCGGGGGCCGGGGTGCGGAGGTTTTTGTACGGCCAGTCCTTGCAGTTGCTGGCGCCGTAGGCAAAGTAGTAACCCAGGGTGGGCGATGCCTTGCGGAGCTCTTGGTCCTCGGCGCGCATAGAAGCGGTGTCGGACACCATCGGATAGTCCAGGCAGTTGATGGCGTTGAAGGCGAAAGTGCTATTCGACGAGTAAGTACCGCTGGGGTCCCGGTCGGCGCCGAAGTCGGCCAGCTGCAGCATGCCTGTGCCGTCGCCGCTGAGGGCCGTCGCGAGCGCACGGGTGAGAATCGGCCAATTGTCATTGTTGTATAGCGGGATAATGAGGCCGCTGACAAATGTCGAGCCGGAGACCTTCCGGCCGTCCTTCGCCGGCAGCGGGTTCGCCTCGGCCGCTGTGATGGCGTTATGGATCTGCTGGACGCCTGCCTCGACGCTTCCCGTGAGCGGGCACCCGGAAGTCTGCTGGCACTTGGCAACATAGGAGTGGAGGGCCTTTTCGAAGGCCACGGCCTGGTCGCTGGTCAGTTCCTCTTGGCTCAGCGACGGGTCCATGGCGCCGTCAA
The DNA here is from genome assembly GCF_042788715.1 of Arthrobacter sp. NPDC056886. Classification (NCBI taxonomy): domain Bacteria; kingdom Bacillati; phylum Actinomycetota; class Actinomycetes; order Micrococcales; family Micrococcaceae; genus Arthrobacter; species Arthrobacter sp. NPDC056886. Next base: position 30,440 of record NZ_JBHUBT010000009.1, on the reverse strand, counting down.
GGACCAGCCGGCCTACGTTGTCCGGAAACAGCGACGCGTAAGTGGAGCCCAGGCGGGTTCCGTAGGAGTATCCGAGGTAGTTCAGCTTCGCGTCGTTGGCCACCCCGCGCAGGATGTCGAGGTCCTTCGCGGCGCTGACGGTGTCGATGTGGGCCAGGACCGGGCCGGTCTTCTCCACACACTTGGCCGCGATGGCCTTGTTGTCGGCGAGGGCCTCGTTCAGTCCGGCGTCGGTGTCCAGGGCGTAGCTCTTGGCGCGGGACGCGTCCCGTTCCTTGTCCGTGAGGCAGGTGACCGGGGCGGAACGCTTCACACCGCGGGGGTCGAAGCCCACAATGTCATAGGCGGACCGGACCTTGTCCGAAATGTTGGTGTTGGCCGCGTCCCTGACGAAGTCGTAACCCGAACCGCCGGGGCCGCCCGGGTTGACCAGCAGGGTGCCCTTCTTGTCGCCTGTCGTGGGGAGCTTGATGGCCGCAATTTCAATACGGTCGCCGTCGGGCTTGCCGTAGTCCAGCGGAACCTTGATCTTGGCGCACTGGAAGTCGCCCCCTTCGCACGGCTTCCAGTCGACCTGCTGGGAGTAGTAACTGCGCAGCTCCGCCGGCGCCGCATCGACAATTGACGGGTCCGCCTGGCCCGGTGCCCCCTTCGCGGCACTCGACCCGCCGTTGCCACCGCCGAAGAGGGAGCATGAGGCCAGTGTGATGGCCAGGGCCATGGCGCCGACGGCCCGCACGCCGATCGCCAGGGATCGGGATCTTGCGGGCTGGGGTCGAGCAGGCTTCATGCGGTTCTCCTTGGAGGATTGGAACGGAGCAAAGATGTTGTTGGTGCGGCTGTGACCGTCAAATGGCGGTCGGGACCGTCAAATAAGGCTGGCAGCCATGGATTCGATCGTCAGCAGCGGAGCCACATTTGTGGTGGTGATCCGCGTGCGGGCTTTGTTGACGGCGTCCATGCGGGCAAGAGTCACTTCGGCGGTGGAACGGGAGGCGAAGTCTTCGAGTTCGCTTCTGAGTTCAACGTTGACGAGTTCCACTGCGTTCCCCATCTGGATGATCAGGACATCCCGGTAAAAGGACAGCAGGTCCGTCAAAGTGCGGTCAAGGGAATCGGTGACGGAACGCTTGGCCCGGCGCTTCTGGTCGTCCTCGAGTTGCTTGACCTGGCTCCGCATGGCCGGCGGCAATGTGCCGCTTTCGGGCGCCCCGAGGGTGGCCAGCAGCGCGGTTTTCTCGGCCGCGTCGCGCTCGTCATTGGAGCTGTTGGCTTCCTCGGTGGCGATCTTGACCAGCTTCTCGGCCATCATCACCGCCGCCGTGACGCCGCGAAGGGACAACGGAAACCGCACAGTCTCAAGGCGGCGCTCCCGGGCCTCCGGGTCCCGGGCCAAGCGGCGGGCGATCCCGACGTGGCTTTGCGCGGCTCGGGCGGCGCGCTCGGCTACCGTCGGGTCCACGCCGTCGCGCTTGACCAGCAGGGCCGCGACGGCGGCGGCCGGCGGAAGCCGCAGTGCCACCGCCCGGCAGCGGGAGCGGATCGTCACGAGGACGTCGGCGGGGGAGGGTGCGCAGAGCATCCAGACGGTGCGGGGAGTGGGTTCTTCGATGGCCTTGAGCAGCACGTTGGTGGTCCGCTCGGCCATCCGGTCCGCGTCCTCCACCACGATGATCCGCCACCGGGCGGACGACGGCCGGTTCCCGGCGGTGGACACGAGATCGCGTGCCTCATCGATGGTGATGGTGACCTTCTCCGTCCGCACGAACGCGACGTCGGAATGAGTTTCGCCCAGGATGGTCAGGCATGCCGCGCATTCGCCGCAGCCCCGCAGGCTGACGTCCTCCTGGTCACAGTTCAGGGCGGCGGCGAAGGCCTTCGCGGCGTTGGAACGGCCGGAGCCCGGCGGGCCGGTGAAAAGCCATGCATGCGTCAGCCCTTCACCCTCGGCAGCCTGGCGCAGCTGGGCCACGACGGCGTCTTGGCCCTGGAGATCGTCCCAGACGCTCATGCTGTGGTGCTTTGGGTGACGGCCAGCAGGGATTCGACGCGCTCGAAGATCCGGGCGGCGAGTTCGGCGACGGGCAGGCGGGCGGGCAGAACCAGGTAGGCCTCGGGCCGGGCCGCGGCCAGGTCCAGGAAGGCCGACCGGATCTTGGAGTGGAATTCGTCGGCCTCGGACTCGAGGCGGTCTTCGGCGGCCTCGCCGGCTGTGCGGCGTTGCCGGCCAACGGCGGGCTCGACGTCGAGAAGTACCGTCAGGTTCGGCTGCAAGTCGGAGGTGGCCCAGGCGTTGATGTCCCGGACCGCCTCGGTCCCGAGGCCGCGGCCGGCGCCCTGGTAGGCGACCGAAGAGTCGATGTACCGGTCCGTGAGCACGATCTCGCCGCGTTCCAGGGCGGGCCGGATGACCTGGCTCGCGTGCGCGGCACGGGACGCCGCGAAAATAAGGGCCTCGGTATGGGCGTCAATGTGGCCGTGGCCGTGATCCAGCACGAGCGAACGCAGCTTCTCGCCGATCGCCGTGCCGCCCGGTTCTCTGGTCCGCAGCACTGTGAAGCCGCCGGATTCCAGCGCTTTGGCGAGTTCAGCCGCCTGCGTGGACTTGCCGGCGCCGTCTCCGCCCTCGAAGGCAATAAACAGTCCGGGCAAGAGTCTGGGCAACGGTTGGCGGGACGCTCCGGGGCTCTGGGTAGTCACTGTTCAAGAGTACCGACAATCACCGACACCTCAGGTGTGCGGCGTAACGGCTTGGGTACCCTGCGGGGCGCCCACGTACCCTGTCTCCATGAGTCTTTCTGAAGAGCAGGCCGCCACGCTTTCGCCGGATTCCCTGGTTGTGGCGGCAGGGCGCCCGCCCCGCACCCGCGACGAACCGGTCAACCCGCCGCTTGTGCTGTCCTCGACCTACTTCGGCACCGGACCGCTGGGCGACGGCGACCGCGGCTACGGCCGGTATTCCAATCCCACGTGGGACCCCTTCGAAGAGGCGCTGGCCCAGCTGGAAGGCGCGGACCTGCCGGGCCTGCTTTACGCCTCGGGACTCGCCGCCGTGAGCTCGGCCCTGTCCCTGGTGCCCGCCCAGGGCGTGCTCGTGATGCCGTCGCACAGCTACGCGGGTTCGGTCACCATGGCCACCGAACTGGCGGCCAAGGGCTTCCTCGAATTGCGGACCGTGGACATCGCGGACACCGACGCCGTCGTGGCCGCACTGGCCCCGGCCGACGGCCGCGCTGCCAGCATGCTGTGGCTGGAAAGTCCCACCAACCCCATGCTCGGCGTCGCTGACATGCGTGCCCTGACCGCCGCGGCGCATGAGGCCGGCGCTATCGTCGTCACGGACAACACCTTTTCCACGCCCTTGGTGCAGCAGCCCCTGAGCCTGGGCTCCGACGTCGTGCTGCATTCGGTGACCAAATACCTCTCCGGCCATTCCGACGTCGTTCTTGGTGCGCTGGTGACCTCCGACGCCGGTCTCCGCGCCGCCCTGCTGCACCACCGCACCATCCACGGCGGGATCGCCGGGCCGTTCGAGGCGTGGCTGGCGCTGCGCGGGCTCCGGACTCTGGCGCTGCGGATCGAGCGTTCACAGGCGTCGGCCCAGGTCCTGGCCGAAAGGCTCGACGGCCATCCGCGGGTTGCCGGCATCCGCTTCCCCGGGCTGGCCTCGGATCCCGGCCACGTGCGGGCCAAGGAGCAGATGAAGGGGTTCGGGTCCATTCTGTGTATTGAAGTGGCTCCGGTAGTTGGGCAGGACAGTGGCTGCAGCGGCGCGGAAGCCGCGGACCGGATGATCTGCGCCCTGCGCCTCTGGCTCCCCGCCACGTCCCTGGGTGGGGTGGAATCCCTGATCGAACGCCGGCGCCGGCACACGGCCGAGCCGGAGAGCGTGCCGGACAATCTGGTCCGGATGAGCGTGGGCATTGAGAACGTCGAAGACCTTTGGGCCGATTTGGAACAGGCATTGCGCACTCTGGACGGCTAGGCTGGGGGAGTGGACGGACGCATACTCATTTACTTTGTCGAATCCGGGGTTTACCTGGTCCTGGCCGTCGTGGCCTTTGCCCTGGAGGCATGGGCGTTTTTCGACTGCCTCCGGCACAAGGCCAACGCGTTCGAGGCCGTATCGAAGCGGACCAAGACCTTCTGGCTGGCCCTGACCGGCGGCGCGTTCGCCGTGGGCCTCTTCTCACTGCTCTCGCAGCTGGGCAGCGGCGGCGGCGCCAGTTCGCTCGGCATTTTCGGACTAGCTGCCGTGACGGCCGCGTCCGTGTACCTCGCCGACGTCCGTCCCGCGGTCAAAGACGCCGGCCGCGGCCGCAACATGGGCCCCTACGGCCCCTGGTGACCGGGGCCCCTTAAGCACAGCCGGCCACGCTCGCAACCTAACTTCCCGGCGCCACGGCTTCCCAGCCGACCGTCACTTCGCCCAGCCGCCAGCGGGACGGGCCGTCCTGGATGGGCCAGCCGGCGTCGAGCAGCGCACGGCACATTGCGGTAAAGCGCTGCCGGCTCCCGAATGACGCCAGCGGCGCCGCATCCAGCCAGGCCTTGTCCATCGCCTGCAGGTAGGCATGAATTTTCTCGCCGGGCACGTTGCGGTGAATCAGCGCTTTCGGCAGTCTTTCAGCCACGTCGGAGGGCAGCGCGAAGGCGCCGAACCGCATGGACAGACTCAGGCTCAGCGGCCGCTCGACGTCGAGCGCCACCCAGGCGGCGCGCCGCCCGATTTCATCGCACGTGCCGTCGATGAACAGCCCGCCCGGCGCGAGACGGTCCTGCACCAGCCGCCAGATGCCCGCCACGTCGGCTTCCTCGTACTGCCGCAGCACGTTGAAGGCGCGGACCAGAACGGGATTTCCGGTCACCGGCAGTTCGAAGCCGCCCAGCTGGAACATCAGGCCGGGCCGTTCAAGTGCCTGGGCCTGCCGGACGCGCTCCGGTTCGATTTCGACGCCCACTACCTGCATGTCCGCGCGGACCGCGGCGAGGCGTTCGAAGAGTTCGACGGCGGTGGCCGGCGAGGCGCCGTAGCCGAGGTCGACGGCGAGGGGATGGGCGGCGGCGCGCAGCCGCCAGGCCTGCGGCCCGGTCAGCCACCGGTCCACGCGGCGCATCCGGTTGGGGTTCGTAGTTCCACGGGTCACGTTGCCCACGGGCCTGCCGCCACGCGCGCCGCTTCTCGTTCCGCCCTGGTTCCGGGGGGACAGCACCCGTTCAGCCTTCTGCACCACCGGCCAAGCCTATCCTCCAGCGCGGCTCACCTCCTGCCCAAGGTGAGCCGCGCGACAGACCGGAGGGGAGCTTTACCGCGGTGAAGCGCGCTGCGGTGAAGCGCGCGCCGTGTAACGCACGGCACCGCCGCCAACCGCTCGGCTAGGATAAAAACCATGACTTACAAGCTGATTCTGCTGCGCCACGGCCACAGCGACTGGAATGCCAAGAACCTCTTCACCGGCTGGGTGGACGTCGACCTCAACGACCAGGGCCGTGCCGAGGCGGTGCGCGGCGGCGAGCTTCTCGTGGAGAACAACATCCTCCCGGACATCCTCTACACCTCGCGGTTGAAGCGGGCCATCAACACGGCGAACATGGCCCTCGAAAAGGCCGACCGCGGCTGGATCGACGTCAAGCGTGACTGGCGGCTCAACGAGCGCCACTACGGCGCGCTGCAGGGCAAGGACAAGGCCCAGACCCTCGCCGAATTCGGCGAGGAGCAGTTCATGCTGTGGCGCCGGTCCTACGACACCCCGCCGCCGCCCTTGGCCGACGATTCCGAGTTCTCCCAGGTGGGGGACCCGCGCTACGCGGACCTCGGCGACGCCATCCCGCGGACCGAATGCCTCAAGGATGTCCTGATCCGGCTCATGCCGTACTGGGAATCGGACATCAAGGAAGACCTCAAGGCTGGGAAGACCGTCCTGGTCACAGCCCACGGCAACTCGCTCCGCGCCCTCGTCAAGCACCTCGACGGAATCAGCGACGAGGCCATCGCCGGCCTGAACATCCCCACCGGCATCCCGCTGGTCTACGACCTGGATGAGGACTTCAAGCCCCTGAACCCGGGCGGCACCTACCTCGACCCCGAGGCCGCGGCCGAGGCCATTCAGGCAGTCGCCAACCAGGGCAAGAAGTAAGCGGCACCCGCAGCACAAAATCAAGCGCTAAGCGCAAGTGCGGTAAAAACGACGGCGTCCGGCCACCCCCAAGGTGACCGGACGCCGTCGTTGTGTCAGCACGATTGTGTCAGCGCAGATGCCAAGCGCAGTTACGCCAGAGCGAAGCCGGCGTCAAATGTGTTCGATGCTGTTCGGCTGCCACGCGCCGGTGACCAGGTACGTGACCTTCTGGGCCACCGAAACGCCGTGGTCGGCGAAGCGCTCAAAGTAGCGGCTCGCCAGGGCAACGTCCACCGTGGTGGCCGGCGACTCCTGCCAGTCGCTGCGCGCGATCGCCTTGAAAACGCTCAGGTGCAGGTCGTTGACGGCGCTGTTGGCCTTCATGATGTCCCGGGCCACGGCAAGGTCGCGGGTTGCCAGCAGTTCCGTGAGCTTCTGGGCGATCAGCAGGTCCTGTTCCGCGAAACTCTTGAAAGTCTCGCGCAACTGGTCCGGGACCACTGACGCCGGGTAGCGCAGGCGCGCCAGCTGGGCCAGATGGCGGGCGAGGTCGCCCATGCGCTCCAGCGAGGCGCTCATCCGGAGCGAACCAACCAGCATGCGCAGATCGCTCGCCACCGGACCCTGAAGGGCAAGGATGTCGATGGCGCGCTCGTCGAGGCTGTTCTGCAGGAAGTCGATGCGGGCATCGGCGGCAATCACGTCCTCGGCGAGGTCGATATCGGCACCCTCGAAGGCTGTCGTGGCCTTGTCGATGGCCTCTGTGACCAGCGTTGAGATCTCGACGAGCTGTTCCCGTACCTGGGCGAGCTCCTCCTGAAAAACCTTACGCACGTGTGCGTCCTTTCCTCGGAAATATTGCCTGCAATCAAAGTGGCGGGCCTATTTCGGTTCACCTACCGGCGCTCCAACGCTCAACTCTTTCAGTGTCCGGTGAACTGTTACGCCCCAATAGATGAACGTTAGCTGAACCGGGCCCCGAATCGCAGGAGATTTCGGTTTCGGCCCCATGGCAGAGCATAAGCTGGAGCCGTGGATCCAATGCTCATCGGCGTGATCGCCGGCCTGATCGGCCTTTCGTTTGGCATGTTCGGCGTACTCGCGTTCCGGGTGAGTGAGCAGCAGCGGCACATTGTCGACGTCGACGTCGAGGACCCCTCGCTACCCGAGGGCGCCGCGGAGGTGCTTGCCGTCCTCGGCCGCGCTTTTGTGGTGGTGGATGCGATCGACGGCGTGGTCCGCGCCAGCCCTGCCGCCTACGCCTATGGCCTGGTCCGCGGGCACACCGTGGTGCACCAGCAGCTGCTGGAACTGACGGCCAAGGTGCGGCGGGACGGTGTCATCCTTGAAAAGCAACTGGAGCTGCCGCGCGGCCCGCTCGGCCAGGGAACGATTATTGTCCAGGTCCGCGCCGCCGTCATTACGGAGGAATACATCCTGCTGCTGGCCGATGACCGGACCGAACTCACCCGCACCGAGGAAGTCCGCAACGACTTTGTCGCGAACGTCTCCCACGAACTGAAGACACCCGTCGGGGCGATCTCCCTTCTGGCTGAGGCACTCGAATCGTCCGCTGACGACCCCGAGGCGGTCAAGCGGTTCGCCAAGCGCATGCACAAAGAATCCACCCGCCTGGCGGCCCTGGTGCAGGACATCATCGAACTCTCCCGGCTCCAGGGCGCCAACGTTGCGCAGCAGGGCCGCCCGGTGGACATCAACACTGTGGTCAGCGAGGCCGTGGACCGCTCCCAGTTGCCGGCCGAGAGCAAGAACATCCGGCTTGTGGTTGGCCGGCACGCTGATGCCATGGTGTACGGCGACCAGGATCTCCTCGTGACCGCCCTGCGCAACCTGATCGACAACGCCATCCGGTACTCGCCGGAGAACACCAAGGTTGGAGTGGGCATCCGGGTCAAGGACGGCCTTGTGGCGGTCTCGGTGACGGATCAGGGCGATGGGCTCAGCGCCGAGGACCAGGAGCGTGTCTTCGAGCGCTTCTACCGGGTGGATGCCGCCCGCTCCCGTCAGACCGGGGGCACGGGACTCGGCCTGAGCATCGTCAAGCACGTCATTTCCAACCACGGCGGCGAGGTGACCCTGTGGTCCCAGCCTGGCCAGGGTTCCACGTTCACCATTCGACTTCCCGAGATGGAAGGGCAGGACGACGGCGACGCCTCCGACGCGGGCAAGCCCGCTGCCCACACTTCCGGTCGGGACCCCAGACCACAACGACGTGACGCCGCCGGCGTCCATGAGCAAGGAGCAACCGCTTGAGCCGGATTCTGATTGTCGAGGACGAGGAGTCCTTCAGCGACCCCCTGTCCTATCTGTTGGGTAAAGAAGGGTTTGAGGTCGAGGTGGTGGACAACGGACTGGACGCCATCACCGAATTCGACCGCAACGGTGCCGACCTCGTACTCCTGGACCTGCAGCTGCCGGGCCAGTCAGGCACGGAGGTCTGCCGCCAACTCCGGCAGCGCTCCGGGGTGCCCGTGATCATGCTGACGGCCAAGGACTCGGAAATCGACAAGGTAGTGGGGCTGGAGCTGGGCGCCGACGACTACGTCACCAAGCCGTACTCCTCGCGGGAGCTCGTGGCCCGGGTCCGCGCCGTCCTGCGGCGCCAGAGCGAACCGGAGGAACTCGTCTCCAGCACGGTGCAGGCCGGTCCTGTCCGGATGGACATTGAACGCCACGTGGTCAGCGTCGGGGGCGAGCAGGTCGCCTTGCCGCTCAAAGAGTTCGAGCTGCTGGAGATGCTGCTGCGGAACTCGGGCCGGGTCCTGACCCGCGGTCAGCTGATCGACAGAGTGTGGGGCTCCGACTATGTGGGGGACACCAAGACCCTCGACGTCCACGTCAAGCGGCTGCGCAGCAAGATCGAGCCGGATGCCTCCGCGCCGCGGTACCTGATTACCGTCCGCGGGCTGGGGTACAAGTTCGAGCCCTAAAGCCGGACCAAGCTGCCCGGCCTGGCCGGGCAGCTGTATGTCCAGGACAGCTGCATCTAACGCAAAAGGAGGGACACCCGCGGGTGCCCCTCCTTTTGCGTTAGATCCAGCTGCTGTTGCTAGTGGCCTGCGGTACTGCTCGGCGTGGGCGTCTCGGCAGGTGCCGTCTCAGGCGACGTTGCCGCGTCTGTGGAGGTGGGCTCCGGCGTCGGCAGGTACGCCTTGTAGTCGGTGATCGTGCCGTCCATGACCGGAACCTTGAACTTGGCGTCCTGGCTGGTGCCGTCCTCGGAGATGGTCACCTCGGCCATGGATCCCGGCTTGGCGCTGACGGCGCTCAGGATCGCCGGAGCGGTGGAGTCGTTGAGCATGGTGTAGGACTTCTGCTTGACCGGAACTTCGGCCTGGGACCCCGCCGCGCCCTTGATGGTCAGCACAACGTCCTTGGAGGAGGTGTTGTACACGGCGCCGATCACGCGGCCCGGCTTGTCCTCGCCGTCGGCGATGATGATGAAGTTGCGCAGCTCCAGCGCTCCGAGGTCAGTACGGGTTCCGTCGGATGCCGAGTACTGCTCCGAGGTCTGCTGGGGGTTGATGTAGCCACAGCCGGTCACGGACAGCAGGCCAATGCCAAGTGCAGCCGTAGCCATTGCCAGCTTGCCGCGCTGGCCCCGGTTCATCGCAGTGAAACGCACGTCACGCACTCCTTGAGAGTCTTGGAACATTATTCAGCCATAGCCTATCCGCAATCGTCCTCAAACAAGGACTCGGCGCCTACACATAAGCGCACGTACGCGTGCCGCTCCCGGGAGCAGGAGCCCGCTTGGTCGGAGCCGGAAACCTCTTGGCAGTTAAGGCCAAAGGCACTATTATCCGCATTCGTCAAGGGGTTTGAGGGGGTGGATTGGGGCCATTTTCCCCGGATTCATGCGGTTCCGGGCACCTTTGGATGCCAGTTGTATGCCTTAATCGTGATAAACTGGTCTGCGGGAAAGGGGAATGTCCACATGGTTTTTGAGGTCGGCGAGACAGTAGTTTACCCTCACCACGGTGCAGCGAAAATTGAAGAAATCAAGATGCGCACTGTCAAGGGCGAAGAGAAGATGTATCTCAAGCTCAAGGTGGCTCAGGGTGATCTGACCATTGAAGTTCCAGCAGAAAACGTTGACCTGGTTGGGGTTCGGGACGTAGTGGGCAAAGAAGGTTTGGAGCACGTGTTCGATGTGCTGCGGGCCGAGTTCACTGAAGAACCCACCAACTGGTCGCGTCGTTACAAGGCAAACCTGGAAAAGCTTGCTTCCGGTGACGTCATCAAGGTAGCTGAGGTCGTCCGCGATCTCTGGCGCCGTGATCACGACCGGGGTCTCTCCGCTGGAGAGAAGCGCATGCTGGCCAAGGCCCGCCAGATCCTGATTTCGGAACTGGCACTGGCTGAAAAGACCGATGAAGAGAAGGCTGCAAGCGTTCTCGACGAGGTTCTGGCTTCCTAGCACAGGGCCGGCCCCAGCAGGGCCGGCGCAGATAAGAATCGAACCCCGGTGGCCTCAGGCCGCCGGGGCTTCTTTTTTGGTTTTTTCCGTTGCTCTATCACTTGGAGTCCCTCTGAGCGCGGCAAATCACATTGTGGCAGCCACAACTGATAGCGCAACGGGATAGTCGAAGGCGCGGGGACGTAGTCTTGTGCGCATGGATACTGCACCGACGAATACGTCACCGGCCGGTTACGCCACCGCGGTCATTGTGGTGGCCGCCGGCTCCGGCCAGCGCCTGGGCTACGGCATGCCGAAAGCAAAAGTGCCGCTTGGCGGGGAAAGTATCCTCACCCATGCCCTGCGTGGCGTGGCCGCCGCCGGGATCGCGCAGCAGATCTGCGTTGCGATCCCCCCGGGGGACACCGAGCTGCGGGCGCTGTGCGAGGCCTTCGCGCAAGAGCTTGCGGCCGGGCACGCCCGCACCGCGGAGTCCCCTTACGGCGGGCAGGTCCCGGTCGTCACAGTGGTCGACGGCGGTGCGAACCGCGCCGATTCAGTCCGCGCCGCGATGGCAGCCCTCCTGCCTGATACCGAATCGGTTCTGGTCCACGATGCCGCCCGGGCATTGGTGCCAGAGGCCGTCTTTCACCGGGTGGCGGCAGCGCTTGGCGCCGGTGCCTCGGCCGTCATTCCGGTGATTCCGGTGGTCGACACGGTCAAGACCGTCGAACCGACCACCGGCGACGGCGCAGCGGTGGCCCCCGAGCTGGTCACCGGGACGGCGCCGCGGGAGTCGCTCCGCGCCGTGCAGACGCCGCAGGGATTCGCCTTCACCACCCTCAAACGCGCCCACGAGGCTGCCGCCGGGTTCGACGCCGGCCAGGCCGCCCTCGTCACGGACGACGCGATGCTGGTGGAGCTGATCGGTGTCCCCGTCCACGCCGTGCGCGGCGCAAGCCAGTCCCTGAAGATCACCACGCCCCTGGACCTGATCCTGGCCGAAGGCCTCCTCGAGGGGCCCCTAGGTGTGCGCTGGGTGGAGGGATGAGCATGTCCACCAACGCGCCGCTGATCCCCAGGACCGGAATCGGGATCGATGTCCACGCCTACGCCGCCGACGACAAGCCGCAGCCGTTGTGGCTCGGCGGCCTCTTCTGGGAGGGGGAGCGGGGACTCTCCGGTCACTCCGATGGCGACCCCGTGGCGCACGCTGCGGCCGACGCGCTTTTCTCGGCGTGCGGGATCGGGGACCTCGGCACGCATTTCGGTACGGACCGGCCCGAGTATGCCGGGGCGTCTGGCGTGACCCTGCTGGCCGAGGCCGCCAGGATTGTTCGCGCCCACGGGTTCGAAATCGGCAATATCGCCGTTCAGTTCGTGGCCAACCGGCCCAAATTCGGCCCGCGGCGGGAGGAATCCCAGCGGGTCCTCAGCGCAGCTGCCGCGGCGCCGGTCAGCGTCACAGCCACCACCAGCGACGGACTCGGATTTACGGGCCGGGGCGAGGGGATCTCGGCCGTAGCAACAGCGCTCGTCTACCCGGCCGGCTAGTCACCGCAGCTTAAGTCCCCGCAGCCTAAACACTTTAAACACTGCTGGCCCCGGTCCCCTACGCTTGAGAGGGAAGACCGACTGTGACCTCCCGTTCCGAATCGCCAGGAGACCCGCCGTGAAAAAGCTGCTGACCGCCGTCGTACTCGTGGCAGGGACCATGCTGAGCGGCTGTGCCGGCTCGGCGACGGCACCCAGCGCCACACCGAAGATGAGTGTCGAGGAAAGCTGCAAGTTCCTCAACACCGACACCTTCGCGCCCTCCGGGAGCGCGAAGGAGCAGGCCGGCCAGATTGGCCAGCACTACCAGGAAGTTGCGGACAAGGTGGCGCCGGAAGTGGGCGCCCCCATCCAGCAGATGGCCGACATCATGAAACAGGTTGCGGCGAGCCCCACGGGAACCAAGACCGCCGAACAGACAGCCCAGCTCACCGAGCAGATCAACAAGATTGGGCAATACTGCAAGTAGGTTGCCGGATCGGAGGCTCCCCGACTGCGGTCTCCCCGACTCCGGGCTTGCCGGCCGCGGGTAAAGCCGCCGGTGAGCTGCGGGTAAAGCCGCCGGTGAGCCGCGGGCAAAGCCGCCGGTAAAGCCGCGGAGCGCCATCGGCTAATCTGGAGCGGTGACCCTGCGCTTTTACGACACTGCATCCGCCGAAGTCCGTGACTTCGTCCCCCTGGTACCTGGCAACGTGAGCCTGTACTACTGCGGAGCCACCGTGCAGGGCATGCCACATGTCGGCCACATTCGCTCGGCCATCGCCTTCGACCAGCTGACCCGCTGGCTGCAGTACCGCGGCTTCCGCGTGACGGCGGTCCGCAACGTCACCGACATCGATGACAAGATCCTCGCCAAGTCCGCCGCATCCTTCGGCCCCGACTTTGAAGACGAGCCCGGGGCGCTGCGCAATGAGGAATGGTGGGCACTGGCCTACCGCTATGAGCAGGAATTCCTCAAGGCCTACGACACCCTGGGCGTCTCCCGCCCCACCTATGAGCCCCGCGCCACCGGCCACATCCCGGAAATGCACGCCCTCATCCAGCAGCTGATTGACCGCGGCCACGCCTACCCGGCCCTCGACGACTCCGGCGACGTCTACTTCGACGTGCGTTCCTGGTCCAAGTACGGCACGCTGACGCGCCAAAAACTCGACGACATGCAGGGCGCCCCCGACGCCGACCCGCGCGGCAAGAAGGACCCCCGCGACTTCGCGCTGTGGAAGGGCTACAAGGAGGGGGAGCCGACGACGGCGAGCTGGGCCTCCCCGTGGGGCCCCGGCCGCCCGGGCTGGCACCTCGAATGCTCCGCGATGGTCACCAAGTACCTCGGCGCCGAGTTCGACATCCACGGCGGCGGACTGGACCTTCGCTTCCCGCACCACGAGAACGAAATGGCGCAGTCCCAGGCGGCTGGCCACGGCTTCGCAAACTTCTGGATGCACAACGGCATGGTCACCTACGCCGGCGAGAAGATGTCCAAGTCCATCGGCAACACCGTCAGCCCGGCGGAGATGCTCGAACTCGCCCCGCCGCGGGTTGTCCGGTACTACCTCGGGCAGGCGCAGTACCGCTCGGTCCTGGACTACCAGCCGACGTCCCTGCCGGAGGCCGCCGCCGCCGTCGAGCGGATTGACGGCTTCCTCACCCGCGCCGGCCGGATCCTACCCGACGCGGGAACGGATACGTCCGCCGCTTCCGTTCCGGAGGCTTTTGCGTCGGCCATGGACGATGACCTGAACGTCCCGCAGGCGCTGGCAGCGCTCCACGAAACCGTGCGCGCCGGCAACACAGCCCTCACTGACGGGGACCTCGACGCCGCGGGGCAGGCCCTCGCCAGCGTCACCGCCATGGTGGACGTCCTCGGCCTCAACGCCACCGCGACACCGGCGGCCGACGAACAGGCCAACACCGCCCTCGGCGTCCTGGTCGAGGCGCAGCTGGCGGCGCGTGCCGGCGCCCGGGCCGCCAAGGACTGGGCAGCGTCCGACGCCATCCGGGACACCCTGACCGCAGCCGGCGTCGTGGTCGAGGATGGCCCGGACGGGGCGAGCTGGAGCCTCAAGCGCGGCTGAACCTCGTTGCTGGCGGCCGGTGAATTGGGCCGCCGCCGCCCCTTCCGGTCGAGGATTTAACTCGAGTCAGTAGACTGGAGGTCAGACTTATCAACGAATCGCGTACTTAAAGGGTGAAACTCATGGCCAACAACGGTCGCCGCTCGGTCAAATTGAAGAAGGGCCCCTCCGTCGGAACCGGCGGTCACGGCCGTAAGGCACTTGAGGGCAAGGGCCCCACTCCGAAGGCTGAGGACCGCCCCTACCACAAGGCGTTCAAGAACAAACAGCTCTCGGAACGCTCCGAGGCCAAGCGTGCCAGCGGAAGCCGCACCACCAGCGCCGCCGCCCGCACCGGCCGCTCCGGTCCCAAGGGCCGCGCCACGGAAGAGGTTGTCACCGGGCGCAACTCGGTGGTCGAAGCCCTTCGCGCCGGCATCCCGGCCAAGGCCCTGCACGTGGCCGTCCGCATCGAAATGGACGACCGCGTCAAGGAATCCCTGAAGCTCGCCGCCGAACGCGGCATCCCGCTGATGGAAACCGGCAAGCCCGAGCTGGACCGCATGACCGACGACGCCATCCACCAGGGCCTCGTGCTGCAGATCCCGCCGTACGAATACCAGGACGCCTACGAGCTCGCCGAAGAGACCCTCGAGTCCTGGAAGAAGGGCCACGTATCCAACGCGCCGCTCTTCGTTGCCCTCGACGGCATCACCGATCCCCGCAACCTGGGCGCGATCATCCGCTCCGTCTCGGCCTTCAGCGGCCACGGCGTCATCGTCCCGGAGCGCCGCTCCGTTGGCGTCACCGCCTCGGCCTGGAAGACCAGCGCCGGCGCGGCCGTCCGCGTCCCCGTCGCACGCGCGGCCAACCTGAACAACACGCTCAAGGCCTTCAAGAACATGGGCATCTACGTCCTGGGCCTCGACGGCGACGGCGACGTCTCGCTGCCCGCACTCGCCCTGGCTACCGAACCGGTGTGCATCGTCGTAGGGTCCGAGGGCAAGGGCCTGAGCCGCCTGGTCCGCGAAAACTGCGACCAGATCGTCTCGATCCCGATCGACTCCGCCATGGAATCCCTGAACGCCTCCATGGCAGTCGGCATCTCCCTCTACGAAATCTCCCGCCAGCGCGCCGCTAAGTAGTCCTGCGCCGGTTCTCGCATCGGCCGTCGCCGGAGGCGTGATCGGATTCCGCCGGCACCGCAGTTTTGCCGTCGCTTAGACACCTCCCATCGACGCTTTCGGCCGCGGGCGGCCTCAAGCCTCTCTGGTCGGCGATGCGCTCCTTAGCAAAACTCCGGCTCCGGCGATGAGGTTATGTCACCTTTCGCGCAATACGGAAACGCTCCTTCACACCTTGTGGGGGAGCGTTTCCTTTTAACACGATCAGTGGGCAGCGACTGCCTTGCTGCCCTGGTCGGCGATGTGCTCCTCAGCAGGACTCCGTTTCCGGCTCAGACGCTCCGTCACCTTCCTGCGACGCGCATTTCCTTCTGCGACGCGCTGTTGTCTTCACGCGACCCGAATACCCCTAGCGCCAGGGCATTTGCGCGTCGCCGGGGTGAATAGGCCGCGGAAGTCGTTGTGATGCCGAAGTACCTCGACGCAATACGCACGTTCCTTCTGCGACCCTGCGACACGCATTTCCTTCTGCGACGCGCTGTTGTCTTCACGCGACCCGAATACCCCTAGCGCCAGGGCATTTGCGCGTCGCCAGGCTGAATAAGCCGCGGCAGTCGTTGTGAATACCGACGTGCTCGTCGCAGGACGCACGTTCCTTCCTGCGACCCTGCGACGCGCATTTCCTTCTGCGACGCGCTGTTGTCTTCCCGCGACCCGAATACCTCTAGCGCCAGGGCATTTGCGCGTCGCCAGACTGGATGAGCCGCGGCAGTCGGGTGAATCACGAAGTGCTCGACGCGGGGTGGGCTGAATTCGAGCGGGCGCCGGGGTCCTGCAAAGGAGCGCATCGCCGACCATAGCTTTCGGAGGCCGCCCGCGGCCGGAGGAAGCGTCGGGAGGTGTCTAAGCGACGGCAGGGCGCCGGTGTCCGCGGTTGGTGACCAGAGGGACCTGACCACGGCGAACGGCAGGTGCCGCTTAGAACCTATGCCGGTTGGCTAGGACCGGGAGTTTGGTGCGGGCTTCCTTGACGGCGGCGGTGTCGAGGTCGGCGAACAACAGGCCCGGGGCGCCGTCGAGCTCGTCCAGGATGTCGCCCATGGGGGAGACCACCACGGAGTGCCCGACGCCGGTGGGGGCCGAACCCTTGACCGGGAGGCCCTGGCTGGCGGGGTCGCCCTGGCCACAGGCGAGGACAAAGGTGGTGGAGTCCAGGGCGCGGGCGCGGGCCAGGAGCTTCCACTGGTCGGCTTTGCCGGGCCCTGATCCCCAGGAAGCGCACACGATGTTTACGTCGGCGCCGCGATCCGCGTTTTCCGTGAACAGGTCCGGGAAGCGGACGTCGTAGCAGGTGGCGAGGCCGAACGTCACGCCGTCGAGCTCGAAGGTGACGGGGGCCGTGCCGGCGTCAACAGTGTCCGACTCGGCGAAACCGAAGGCATCGAAGAGGTGGATTTTGTCGTAGCTGGCCTCGAGGCCGGGGCCGGTGGCCAGCAGGGTGTTGCGCACCTTGGCGCGGTTGCCGGCAGTGCCAGGGGTGAACATGCCCGCGATGATCACGATGCCAAGCTCCGCGGCGAGAGCGCGCACGCGTGCAGCCCACGGACCGTCCAGCGGCTCGGCGATGTCCAGGAGCGAATTGCCGAAGGCCCGCATGGTCGCTTCAGGGAACACCACCAGGTCCGCGCCGCCGGCCTTCGCCTGGCGCGCGTAGGCGTCCACGAGGGTCAGGTTCGCGGCCAGATCGCGGCCGGTGATGATTTGGGCTAGTGCAACGCGCACATTTACCTCCAACTCGGCGCTTCATTACAGTATGCAGTGCGGCGGTCCGTACACTGCAAAACGTCATGAAAACGAAAACGGGGGCCACTTGTCCGGCCCGGCTAAGCTTTAAGCAATGGTTATGTCTTACATAGATACCGCTTCTACCGTAGACGCTTCGCGGGCGTTTCCGCTGGGGATCAGCACTCCGCACACCGGATCACCGGCAGTGGACGATCCCCGAGGTGAGTGCGCCAACGTGGCCGTCTACGCGCCCGGTGTGACCACCCTGGAGATCGCATACCAGGCGCCGGGGGGCACCTGGCAGGTAAAAACCCTGCCCAATTACACCGACGGCGTGCACCACGGCATTGTGGAAGGCATTCCCGCCGGTTCGCGCTACGGCTTCCGGGCTTCGCAGAAACACGAGGCCCTCCCGCTGTCCATGCCTGCCACGGATTTTGATGCCGTCGACGAACAGCCGTTGTTGATGGACCCCTATGGCCGGGGCGTCGACGAGCGTGAGGGCCTGATCGCCAGCGTCCGGGTTGGCGACGACTTTGACTGGGGGCTGGACCGCAGCCCGCGCGTCCCATGGCGCAACACGATCGTCTACGAAGCCCATGTAAAGGGCCAGACGAAGCTGCACCCGGACATTCCGGAGGAACTGCAGGGGACGTACGCCGGGATGGCGCACCCGGCCATGATCGAGCACCTGGTCTCCCTGGGCGTCACGGCGATCCAGCTGCTGCCCGTCCATTTCCATGTGGACGAGCCGCATCTGCAGCAGCTCGGGCTGACGAACTACTGGGGCTACAACACAGCCGCCTTCTTCGCCCCGCACCCCGGCTACGCCACCGCGGCCGCCCAGGCCGCCGGCGCCCGCGCGGTCCAGGACGAGTTCAAGGGCATGGTCAAGCTGCTGCACGCAGCCGGGCTCGAGGTCATCCTCGACGTCGTGTACAACCACACCGCCGAGGGCGGCACGGACGGTCCCACCCTGAGCTTCCGCGGCCTGGGCGAGATGCAGTACTACCGCAACGACGGCCACGGCAAGTATGTGGACACCACAGGCTGCGGCAACAGCCTGAACTTTTCCGAACCCCGCGTGGTGCAGCTGGTGCTGGACTCCCTGCGCTACTGGGTGAGCGAGTTCCACATCGACGGCTTCCGCTTCGACCTTGCCGTCACGATGTGCCGGAACAGCGCCAACGAATTCGACCCGCGGCACCCCTTCCTCGTCGCGGTGGGCGCCGATCCTGTTCTGTCCGGGGTCAAGCTGATTGCCGAACCCTGGGACGTCGGCTACGGCGGCTGGCAGACCGGCCGGTTTCCGGCCGGGTGGGTGGACTGGAACGACCACTTCCGCGACGCTGTCCGCAGCTTCTGGCTCGCCGACCGCGCCGCGATCGACGGCGGCGGCAGCGGCGGCCCGGTGGCCCGCCTCGCGGACGCCCTCTCTGGTTCTGCCCAGCTGTTCGAATCCTCGGGCCGGACCCGGCTTGCCTCGCTGAACTTGATCACAGCCCACGATGGCTTCACCCTGGCCGACCTGACCGCGTACGACCGCAAGCACAACGAGGCCAACGGCGAGCAGAACCGGGACGGCCACGGCGACAACCGCAGCTACAATCACGGCTTCGAGGGCCCCACCGAGGACGGCGACATCCTCGCCAAGCGCGCCCAAAGCCGGCGTAACCTGATGGCCTGCCTGATGATTTCCCAGGGCGTACCCATGATCACCGCCGGGGACGAGATCGGCCGGACCCAGCACGGCAACAACAACGCCTACTGCCAGGACAATGCGCTGACTTGGATTGACTGGACCAGCACCACGGAATCCCATGCGATGTTGCGCACCACCAAGCGCGTCATCCGGCTGCGCAAGGAGTTCCTGGCCAGTCAGCCGCATGATTACCCGGCGCGTGACAAGCAGTCCTACTTCCACTGGTTCGATGTGGACGGCAAGCCCATGTCAGCCGACACGTGGCATGACCCCGGCCACCGGGTGATCCAGCTCCTGCTCGGCTCCGACGATGGGCACGTGGACGGCCTCGTGGTGGTCAACGGCGGCGCCGACGACGTCAAGGTCACCTTGCCACAGCTGAGGAACGAGGACGGAACCGGGCACCGGCTCTTCGAGCTTCGCGTGACCACCTCCGAACTGCACGACCGGCGTCAGGGCGCCCGCGTTGCCTCCGGTGAACGGGACCTCGTCCAGGCCAACACGATCAATATCTACCGCACCTAATTATTTCGAGATTAAGGACCCCATGAAGATTTACTCGGCTGAGACCTGGACCATCGAAGAACTCACGGCGCAAATCGACGACGCCGGCCGCCGCGCCTTGGTGGTCCCCGCCGCTGAAACCAAGCAGGCGGTCCTTGACACGTTCGGCCAACTCCTGGACTTCCCCGATGAGTACGGCACAGACCTGGACGCCCTGCACGATTCGCTGCACGACGTCGCCGATGCCGTGACGGACGAGGGCGAGGCCCCCGTCACCTTCATCTGGCAGGTTCCAGCCGCCTTCCGCGCGGACCTCTCCTTCGCTGTCATCTGCGAAACGCTGCAGGACGCCGAAGGCTACGCCGGCAAGAGCCTTGACGTCATCGCCGTCTGCCTCTAGGAGGCCGGGCGCAGACGGCGCCAGCCGCTGAGATCAGCGCTGACAATTAGGCACTGACGGTCAGGCGTTGACGATCAGGCCGAGCTCCGCCTTGGACGCCAGCGCCTCGTTCTTGGGGAGCACGCGCACGGTGTAGCCGAAGGACCCCGAACGGTCGATCACCAGCGTGCCGCTGAACAGATGCCGGCCCTTGCCGAGGTCCTCGGCGGCCTTCAGCTCCGCGACCGTGATGTCCGTCAGCTCGTCTGTGTCCCCGGCACGGCCGTAGGCCACTTCAACGTAGACGTCGTCCGGGGAGAGCTCACGCAGGGCAACGTACGCATTGACCTGCAGCAGATCGCCGATCTGCGGGTCCTCGGAAACCCCCACAGAGTCGACGTGTTCCACCTGGATCTGCGGCCACGCGGCCCGGATCCGGGAAGTCCACGCCGCCAATGCCTTGGCCTGCGCGTAGTTATCCGCCACGGCGTGACGTCCGGCGATCGCGGCTGGCCGGTACAGCACGTTGACGTAGTCCCGGAGCATCCGTTCCGCGGAGACCGCCGGGCCAAGGTGGGACATGGTGTGCTTGATCATGGAGACCCAGTGCGTGGGAACCTTCTGCGGGCCGGGCTGGGACGGTCCGGCAGCTCCGGCCGCGTCGGACACGGTCAGCCCGTAGAACCGCGGTGCCACCTGCGTTTCGAGCAGCTCGTACAGTGCCGCCGCCTCGATGTCGTCACGTTCTTCCGGGGAGGCGTCGTTGTTGGCGGTCGGGATCGCCCAGCCGTTCTCGCCGTCGTACATCTCATCCCACCAGCCGTCCATGACGGAGAGGTTCAGCGAACCGTTCAGGGCAGCCTTCATGCCGGACGTTCCGCAAGCCTCCAGCGGGCGCAGCGGGTTGTTCAGCCACACATCGCAGCCGGGGAACAGGGTCCGGGCCATGGCGATGTCGTAGTTGGGCAGGAACGCAATCCGGTGCCGCACGGCGGGATCGTCGGTGAACCGGACCAGGTCCTGGATCATTTTCTTGCCGGCGTCGTCGGCCGGGTGGGACTTGCCGGCGATGACCAGCTGGATGGGGTGCGTCTTGTGCAGCAGCAGCGCCTTGAGGCGCTCGGGGTCCCGTAGCATCAGGGTCAGCCGCTTGTACGTCGGCACGCGGCGGGCAAAGCCAATGGTCAGGATGTCCGGGTCCAGGACGGAGTCCGTCCAGGCCAGCTCGGCGTCGGCCGCGCCGCGCTTCTTCCAGGCGGCCCGGAGCCGGCGCCGGACATCTTCCACCAGGGACACCCGCATCTCGCGCCGCAATGCCCAGAGGTCCTCGTCGGTGACGTTGTAGGCCAGGTCCCAGCGGCCCTGTGCCTCTGACTCGGCGCCGAACTGGTCCCGCGCCAACGCGGCGATCCGGGGATCAACCCAGGTGGGGACATGCACGCCGTTGGTGACGGAGGTGATGGGGATTTCGGAGTGGTCGAAGCCCGGCCACAGGGCGGAGAACATTCCGCGGGAGACTACACCGTGCAGTTTGGCCACACCGTTGGCCCGCTGGGCCAGCCGCAGTCCCATGACGGCCATGTTGAACACGAACGGGTTGCCATCGGCGAAGTCTTCCCGGCCCAGGTCCAGGATCTTTGCCACCGGGACGTCCGGGGCGAGGCCGGCCTCGAAGAAGTGCTGGATCTGGGAGATCTCGAAGCGGTCGATCCCGGCGGGGACCGGCGTGTGGGTGGTGAAGACCGTGGACGCCCGCCCGGCGGCCAGGGCTTCGTCCCAGCTCAACGGCGCCGTGCCGGACATCAGTTCCTGGATCCGCTCGACGCCAAGGAACCCGGCGTGGCCCTCGTTTGTGTGGAACACCTCCGGCGCGGGGACGCCCGTGAGCCGCTGGAACTCGCGCAGCGCCTTGACCCCGCCCATTCCCAGCAGGAGTTCCTGCTGGAGCCGGTGGTCACCGCCGCCGCCGTAGAGGCGGTCGGTGATGCCGCGGGCGGCTTCGTCATTGCCCGGAACGTTGGAGTCCAGAAGCAGCAGCGGAACGCGCCCGACGTCGGCCCGCCACACGTGCGCCAGCAGGCGGCGGCCGTGGGGGAGGGGCAGGGAGATCTGGATCGGTTTGCCGTTGCCGTCCGGGGCGGCCTCGCGCAGGAGCGTCAGGGGCAGCCCGTCCGGGTCAAGGACCGGGTACGTTTCCTGCTGCCAGGCGTCCCGCGAGAGCGACTGCTTAAAGTAGCCGGCCTGGTAGAGGAGGCCGACGCCGATCAGCGGCACGCCAAGGTCCGAGGCCGCTTTCAGGTGGTCGCCAGCCAGGATGCCAAGGCCGCCGGAGTACTGGGGCAGGACCTCGGTGATGCCGAACTCGGGCGAGAAGTACGCGATGCACGCCGGGGCGCCGTCGCCCAGGCTCTGGTACCAGCGAGGCTGTTCCAGGTACCGGTCGAGGTCGTCGGCTGCGGCATGGACCCGCTGCACTACGTCCTGGTCCGCCGCGAGGCGCTGCAGCTCTTCCCGGCTTACCAGGCCCAGGAAAGTCACGGGGTCGTGGGCGCTCTCCGCCCAGATCCCGGGGTTGAGCCCCTCAAAAAGCTCCCGGGTGGGCCGGTGCCAGGACCACCGGAGATTGGTGGCGAGCCGGGCCAGCGGCCGGATCGACTCCGGGAGAACGGTTCGGACAGTAAATCTGCGGATTGCCTTCACCAGCGAAACACTAACGGACAAGTCGTTGCCCCGGAACGACTTTAAGATTCTTTCCTGTAAATGACGGATATCGGTCGGCCAGAACCGGAAACGTCCCAAAATCGTTCGAGGCCTTAGCATTCTGGCCGTTTTGTAGATAACGTCGAGCCTGTGACGAATAACTCGCGAACCAGCGCCGTGTCCAAGCAAAAGCCCAAGGCCCTGATCACGGATGGCCTGCGATTTGGCCGCTTTCCGATCACCGCCGTGCAGCCTTCGGTAGAGGGCGGAAAGTTCCCCGCCAAAGCCGTCGAGGGCCAAACCATTGTCGTGGGAGCCACCGCGTTCCGGGAGGGACACGATCAGCTCGGCGTCAGCGCCGTCTTGCTCGACCCCCGCGGCAAAGAGCGGCAGCGGGTCCGCCTCGCCCCGCCGCGCGGACCGCGCGGGATGGGCACGGACCGCTGGGAAGGCCTCCTGACCCCTCCCGCCACCGGCAACTGGTCCTTCGTCATCGAGGCCTGGCACGACCGCTAC
This sequence comes from Arthrobacter sp. NPDC056886, assembly GCF_042788715.1. Classification (NCBI taxonomy): domain Bacteria; kingdom Bacillati; phylum Actinomycetota; class Actinomycetes; order Micrococcales; family Micrococcaceae; genus Arthrobacter; species Arthrobacter sp. NPDC056886. Next base: position 7,586 of record NZ_JBHUBT010000009.1, on the reverse strand, counting down.
GGCACCTGGCACCACAACGCAGAGGTCAAGGTGGAAGCCGGCATCGATGTCGAGCTGATGCTGGCCGAAGGCGCAGCACTGCTGGCGGAGGCCTCCGAGGACGCCTCGCGTCCCTCCGGTGACCGCAGAACCCTGCGGATGGCCGTCGTCGTCCTCTCCGATACTTCCCGGTCACCCGAGGAGCGCCTCGCCGCCGGCTTCGGCGCCGACGTCGTTGCCGTGGTCGATCGCCAGCCCATCCGGGAACTTGTGACGGTTTCCGAGCCCTACCCGCTGCTGGTGGAGCGCGCGCTGGCCGGGTCCGGCTCCTGGTACGAATTCTTTCCACGTTCCGAAGGCGCCGTGCGCAACCACGAGACGGGGGAATGGACCTCAGGTAACTTCCGCACGGCAGCGCGGCGCCTCGACGCAGTCGCCGCCATGGGTTTTGACATCATCTATATGCCGCCGATCCACCCGATCGGTGTCCAGCACCGCAAGGGACCGAACAACACCCTGATCGCCGGGCCGCACGATCCCGGCTCGCCGTGGGCCATCGGGTCCCATGAGGGCGGCCATGACGCCATCCACCCGGATCTGGGCACCTTCGAGGACTTCGACGCCTTCGTGGCCCGGGCCGGCGAACTGGGGCTGGAAGTGGCCTTGGACCTGGCGCTGCAGGCCGCGCCGGATCACCCGTGGGTGCAAAGTAACCCGGAATGGTTCACCACCCGGGTCGATGGCTCTATTGCGTACGCGGAGAATCCGCCGAAGAAATACCAGGACATTTTCCCGCTGAATTTCGACAACGACCCCGCCGGGCTGTCCAACGAAATTTTCCGGATCGTGATGCTCTGGGTCAGCCACGGCGTCAAGATCTTCCGGGTGGATAATCCGCACACCAAACCCGTGTGGTTCTGGGAATGGCTGATCGCCAAGGTCAATAAGAAGCACCCCGACGTCGTGTTCCTGGCCGAGGCTTTCACCCGCCCGGCCATGATGCACGCTCTTGGCCGGGCCGGCTTCCAGCAGTCCTACACGTACTTCACCTGGCGGAACACCAAGGAGGAACTGGAGACGTACTTCCAGGAGGTCAGCCACGAATCGGCGGCCTACTTCCGGCCGAATTTCTTCGTCAACACCCCGGACATCCTCACCGAATACCTGCAGTTCGGCGGCCCGGCGGCCTTCAAGATCCGTGCCGCCCTGGCCGCGACGGCGAGCCCCATCTGGGGCGTCTACGCCGGCTTTGAGCTCTACGAACACGTGGCACGTCCCGGCGCCGAGGAGTACATCGACAACGAGAAGTTTGAGTACAAGTCCCGCGACTGGGACGCGGCGGCCGAATCCGGACGCACCCTGGCTCCGTACCTGACCCGGCTCAACGCGATCCGCCGCGAGCACCCGGCCCTCGGGGACCTGCAGAACCTGACGGTTCACGAGAGCTCGGACACTTCCACCGTGGTGTATTCCAAGCACAAGACCCTCCCGGACGGGACCAAGGACACCTTGATCGTCGTCGTCAACGTGGACCCGCACGGCACCCGGGAGAGCACCGTATCCCTGGACCTGCCGGCGCTGGAACTGGACCCGGAGAACTTCACGCACAATGGCCGTTTCATGGTTGATGACCTGCTGACCGGCGAGAGTTGGGAATGGGGGGAGTACAACTACGTCCGTCTGGACCCGCACGTCGAGCCCGTTCACGTTCTTAGCATCCGGAGGTAGTGCCAGTGAGTTTCAGCCCGCAGAACCCCAGCCAGCACTTCAGCCCGAGGGGGAGCTTTGAACTGAACGCTCCAGGGCTCCAGCATGATCCCCTCTGGTACCGCAAGGCGGTCTTTTACGAGGTGCTCGTCCGGGGCTTCGCCGACGGAAACGGAGACGGCTCGGGAGACTTCCACGGCCTGATCGACAAACTGGACTACCTGCAGTGGCTGGGGGTGGACTGCCTCTGGCTCCCGCCGTTCTTCCAGTCACCGCTGCGCGACGGCGGCTACGACATCTCGGACTACAACTCCGTGCTGGACGAGTTTGGCACCATCAGCGACTTCAAACGGCTCGTGGCGGAGGCGCACGCCCGGGGCGTCCGGGTGATCATCGACCTCCCGCTGAACCACACCTCTGACCAGCACCCGTGGTTCCAGGAGTCGCGCAAGGACCCCGACGGTCCGTTCGGCGACTTCTATGTCTGGAGCGACACGGACGAGAAGTATGAAGACGCCCGCATCATCTTCGTGGACACGGAGGAATCTAACTGGACCTTCGACCCCATCCGCCGGCAGTTCTTCTGGCACCGGTTCTTCAGCCACCAGCCCGACCTCAACTTCGAGAACCCCAAGGTCATTGATGCGCTCTTCGACGTCGTGCGGTTCTGGCTGGACCAGGGGATCGACGGCTTCCGGGCCGACGCCATCCCGTACCTGTTCGAGGAGGAGGGCACCAACTGCGAGAACCTGCCCCAGACCCACGAATTCCTGCGGCAGTTGCGCCGGATGGTCGATGAAAGCTACCCGGGCCGGGTCATCATTGCCGAGGCCAACCAGCCTCCCGCGGAGGTGGTGGAGTACTTCGGCACCGAAGAGGAACCGGAGTGCCACATGGCGTTCCACTTCCCGATCATGCCGCGCCTCTACTATGCGCTGCGTGACCAGAAGGCGGCGCCCATCATCGAGACGATGAAGGACACGCCGGACATCCCCGAAGGCGCCCAATGGGGCACGTTCTTGCGCAACCACGACGAACTGACCCTGGAGATGGTCACCTCCGACGAGCGCGCCGCGATGCTCGGCTGGTACGCGCCGGATCCGCGCATGCGCGCCAACATCGGCATCCGACGCAGGCTGGCCCCGCTGCTGGATAACTCCCGCTCCGAAATTGAGCTCATCAATGCCCTGCTGCTGTCCCTGCCGGGCAGCCCTTTTCTGTACTACGGGGACGAGATCGGCATGGGGGACAACATCTGGCTCGAGGACCGCGACGCCGTCCGCACCCCGATGCAATGGAACCCGGACCGCAACGCCGGGTTCTCCGCCGCCGACCCCGGCAAGCTGTACCTGCCGGTGATCCAGTCGCTGGTCTACAACTACAGCATGGCGAATGTGGAGGCCGAGGCCGCCCATTCCGGTTCACTCTTGCGCTGGACCCGGCAGATCCTGAGCGTCCGCAAGAACCACCCCGCCTTCGGGCTGGGCGGATTCAAGCATGTGGAGGCTGACCACGACGTCGTTCTTGCCTACCTGCGTGAACTCCCGGAAGGCAACGCCGCCGGCGCGGACGCCGAGACCATCCTGTGCGCCTTCAACCTCTCCCAGCATCCCGTGGCGACCACGCTGCGCGTGCCAGGCTTCGCCGGCAGGGGCCTCCGGGACGTCTTCGGCGGCCAGGCGTTCCCGGGCATCGGCGAGGACGGAGCCCTGACGCTGACCCTGGGCAGCCACGATTTCTTCTGGCTGCGGATCCGGTCCGCCGCCTCCAACCCGACATCACCGTTCACGCAGGCGATGCCCGTCCTGTCCATTGAGGGTTGAGATGACTCGACCAGCACTTGCCCCGGCCTTGAGCGGACTGCTTGGCGCCTGGCTGCCGCGCCAGCGATGGTTCCCCGTCAAGACTGCCGAGTTCACCTTCGAGCCGGCGGGCGGCCTGCGTCTGGAGGCCGCCGCGGGCGAGGGCGCAACGGGCGGGACGGCGTTTGAGGTGTTGCTTGTTGCGGTGTCATACCCCACGCCCAGTGGCAGCCGGACCGACATCGTCCAGGTGCCGCTCAGTTTCCGGCCGGAACCCCTGCCGGGGGCAGAGCGCGCCTTGATCGGCGAACTTCCCGGCACCCGTGCTGATGCCGCGCACCGGTGGGTCTACGACGGCGTCCATGACGCCTCCTTCGTCTCCGCCTGGCTCGAGCTCATGCGCCACGGCGGGAGTACGCCGTCGGGCAATGCCACCGGCCACCTCGTGGAGTCCGGCTACCGCCTGCCGTCCGCAACGGGCAAGGTCAAGGTGCTCGCCGGCGAGCAATCGAACAGTTCAGTGATAGTGGACGACGGCGGCTCGGCAGCCATCGTGAAGTTCTTCCGCGTGCTCTCGGAAGGCCAGAACCCCGAGGTTGAAATCGGTGCGGCGCTGACCGCTGGGCGCACCGAGGAGGTCCCGGCAACCCTTGGCTGGGTAACCGGTGAGTGGGAGACTCCGGCGGCCGCCCTCGGGACGGAACCGTCCGGCGCCGCCCGACCTGCCCGCGGCGAGCTCGCTGTCGCGCACGAATTCCTCGCCGGCGGGCTCGATGCCTGGGGGCTCGCCGTGGACGCGGCCAGCCGGGGGATCGGGTTCACTGCCGAAGCCCACGCGCTGGGCGCCGCGACCGCCACCGTGCACCGGAGGCTTGCCGAGGCACTGGGCACGGCCGCCGAGTCTGCTCCGGGGCAGGACATCGCTCCGGGAGTAGCCCAGCGTGTCCGCGAGTCCTGGGCCCAGGCGTCCAACGCCGTCGGGCCGTACGAGGAAGCGCTGAACGGTCTCCTTGGCCGGCTCGAAGGTACGAGTGCCGGACCGCTACAGCGGATCCACGGCGACCTCCACCTCGGGCAGATCCTGCAGGTTCCGGGCAGTACCGTCGGGGCCGCGCCGCGCTGGGCCATCCTCGATTTCGAGGGCGAGCCTTTGCGCCCCATCTCGGAACGCAACTTCCCCGACGTCCCCCTCCGCGATGTCGTGGGCATGCTGCGGTCCTTCGACTACGCCGCCGGCGCCGCCGTCCGCGAAAATCCCGGTGCGGTGGTGCCGGGGACCTGGGTGGACGAGTGCGCTGAGGCTTTCCTGGCCGGCTACGCCGAAGTCATCCCCGGCAGCATCGACCGCGACTCGCCGCTTTTTGTGGCGCTGTGGCTCGACAAAGCCCTCTACGAAGTTATCTACGAATTAAGGAACAGGCCGGACTGGCTCCCCATTCCGGTAAATGCATCGCGTCGTCTCCTCGGCAGTACAGGTTCCGGCGTCGCCGCCGAAGCCGCAGCGGAAGGTATAAAAATGACAGGATCAGCACGTATCGATCGGCCCGGCGCACCACTGCCCGTGGACGGTGAGACCCTTGCGAGGGTCTCCAGCGGCGAACACCACGCGCCCCACTCGGTCCTGGGTGCCCACCTTGATGACCATGGCCACGTCACGATCCGGACGGTCAAGCACCTTGCGGAAGAAGTTTCTGTCGTGACGTCGGCAGGCGCCACGCCCATGACGCACGAATCGGGCGGCGTGTGGGTGGCCGTGATGGAACCGCTCGAGCACGGCCACGTGCCGGATTACCGGCTCGAAGTGACGTACAAGGACCACGAGCCGCAGGTCATGGACGAGCCCTACCGCTACCTGCCGACCATTGGCGAAGTGGACCTGCACCTGATCGGCGAGGGCCGGCACGAACGACTGTGGGATGTACTGGGCGCGCATGTCCAGCACTACAAGTCCTCGCTGGGAGACGTCGACGGCGTGTCCTTCGCAGTCTGGGCCCCGAACGCCCAGGCAGTGCGCGTCAAGGGCGACTTCAACGGCTGGGACGGCCGTGAACACTCCATGCGCTCCCTGGGTTCCACCGGCGTGTGGGAGGTCTTCATCCCAGGGGTTGTAGCAGGGGCGTGCTACAAGTTTGAACTGCGGACACGGCACGGATATTGGGTGGAAAAGGCGGACCCGCTGGCCTTCGGGACCGAGGTCCCCCCGCTGACGGCATCCCGCGTGGTTGAGCCTTCCTATGTCTTCAAAGATGCCGAGTGGATGGACGCCCGCGCTGCCAGCGATCCGCACAACTCGCCCATGAGCGTCTATGAGGTCCACCTCGGCTCGTGGCGGGTGGGACTGGGCTACAAGGAACTGGCCAAGGAACTGGTCGAATACGTCAAGTGGCTGGGCTTCACCCACGTGGAATTCATGCCCGTGGCCGAGCACCCCTTCGGCGGTTCGTGGGGCTACCAGGTCACCTCCTACTTCGCGCCGACCTCGCGCTTCGGGCACCCGGACGAGTTCCGGCACCTCGTCGACGAACTCCACCAGGCTGGCATTGGCGTCCTCCTGGACTGGGTCCCGGCGCACTTCCCTAAGGACGAATGGGCTCTGGCCCGGTTCGATGGCGAAGCCCTGTACGAGCACGCCGATCCGAACCTGGGCGAACACCCGGACTGGGGCACGCTGATCTTCGACTTCGGCCGCACAGAGGTGCGCAACTTCCTGGTGGCCAATGCGTTGTACTGGCTCGAGGAGTTCCACATTGACGGACTGCGCGTGGACGCCGTCGCCTCCATGCTGTACCTGGACTACTCGCGCGAAGAGGGGCAATGGCAGCCGAACCGCTATGGCGGCCGCGAAAACCTTGAGGCGATCTCCTTCCTCCAGGAGGTCAACGCCACGGTCTACAAGACCCACCCTGGCGCGGTCATGATCGCCGAGGAATCCACGGCGTTCCCGGGCGTCACCGCACCCACGAGCGTGGGCGGCCTGGGCTTCGGGCTCAAGTGGAATATGGGCTGGATGCATGACTCGCTCAAGTACATGTCCGAGGACCCGTACAACCGCCGGTGGCACCACGGCACCATCACGTTCTCGATGGTCTATGCCTTCACGGAAAACTTCCTCCTGCCGATCAGTCACGACGAAGTTGTGCACGGTAAGGGCTCCATGCTGCGCAAGATGCCCGGCGACCGGTGGCAGCAGCTGGCCAACCTGCGGGCGTTCCTGGGCTACCAGTGGGCTCACCCGGGCAAGCAGCTGATCTTCATGGGCACGGAATTCGGCCAGGAAGCGGAATGGTCGGAGCAGTACGGCCTGGACTGGTGGCTGGCGGACATCCCGGCACACAAGGGCATGCAGCTCCTGACCAAGGACCTCAACGAGCTGTACCGTTCCACGCCGGCCCTGTATGAGCAGGACAACCGGCCCGAAGGCTTCCAGTGGATCAACGGGGGAGACTCGGATCGCAACGTGCTGACGTTCATTCGCCGCGACGCGGACGGCAACCCGCTGGTCTGTGCTGTGAACTTCTCCGGCGGCCCGCACGCGGACTACCTCCTGGGTGTCCCGGCGGCCGGCGAATGGCAGGAAGTGCTCAACACCGACGCCGCCAGCTACGGCGGTTCCGGGGTGGAGAACGCCGGCACCCTGATTGCGACGAAGGACGCACTCGACGGGCAGCCGGCCGCACTCGCCGTGACCCTGCCTCCGCTCGGGGCGGCGTACTTCAAGCCGCTGGGCTAGGCGCAGCGCCCGGGTAACCGGGCGGGTAGCACCGAAGCATGCCCGTGAGAGGCCCGGAATCCGCGTGATTCCGGGCTTTTTTGCACCCTCTTCGAGGTGGCTTTGTCAGCCACGCGAAGTGGTGGTAGAGTTTATTTCCGCGCTGCTCCCCGGAGTTGAACGGCCACAAAAACCCAGAAGCCAATGGCAAGCTGAGTTTGGAACGCCGATTTGACTAGGGTGAAGCGGCCGGGTAAGTTTGAAAAGTTGCTCCGGAGCGATCCTCGACCGAAATGGTTGTGGTGGTGCCGGGTGTGTCTGTTGTTTGAGAACTCAATAGTGTGCCAAGTTTGTTGATACCAATTTATTGTATTGAATTGGTTGAATTG
>NZ_JBHUBT010000008.1:0-306943 GCF_042788715.1 Arthrobacter sp. NPDC056886 | reverse complement strand
CCTCATCTCCGTGTCGTGAATATCGGGCCATAAAGGAACTGCACCTCCGGAAGTCAGATTCTCAAATTCGAATCCAACTTTCGGGGTGCAGTTCAATTTGGGTGCCCCTCTTTTTTAACCTTGGATTCGCTCGGCCGCGTGAAGGCTGAGGTGCCGGTTGACGAGCCAGCGCCTGAGCCGGTCTAGGATGAAACATGACGAGGTGGCAGTTCGGCTGGGACTTCCACGCCTGGGTACTCCGCATGGACAACGACACGAGGCGACATGGCCGCACGCAACGACCCGGATCAGGGCGTAGAGGCACAGGGCGGAGGCGTCCAATCAGTGGACCGTGCCCTCCAGATCCTGGATATCCTCGCCCGTGCGGGTGATGCCGGCGTCAGTGAGATCGCTGAGGAGATGGGCGTCCACAAATCCACAGTATCCCGCCTGGTGGGGTCCCTGGTGGGTCGTCAACTGGTCCGCCAGAACAGCGAACGCGGCAAGTACCAGCTGGGCTTTGGAATCCTGCGATTGGCATCGTCTATCCCTGGCCGATTAAGCGTGGTGCACGAGGCCAGAGAGATCTTAGAGAGCCTAGCTGCGCAATACAAGGAAACGGTTAACCTGGCCGTCCTGCGATCAAACTACGACGTCAACGTGGACCAGGCCATGGGCCCGTCAACACTGGCTACCCACGACTGGGTCGGCAGCCTGACACCCCTGCACGCCACGTCCAGCGGTAAGGTGCTGCTCGCTGCCCTAGCTGCAGACGAGAGGGACACGATCCTCAAGAGGACCGGTTTGCCGGCCCGCACGCCGAATACCATTACGAATCGTGCGGAACTCGAGAAGCAGTTGTTGGATATCTCGCGACAAGGCTACGCAGTAGTCCAAGGGGAGTTTGAAATAGGCTTGACGGCCGTCGCGGTTCCGATCTTTAACCATGTGGGGAACGTTATCGCGGCGGTGAGTATTTCCGGTCCGACGTTCCGGTTCTCCCCGGAAACCGATCCCGGACTCATAGAGGGCCTCCGCGAGGCGGGTCTGACCATCAGCGCCAGAATGGGCTACAGAGTCCAATAAGCCCGACCGCAGGGCCGGGCTTATTGGCGGTCACCGTGGCCAAACGGTTAGTCGGGCGACCAGGGACACTATCCGAAATACCTGAAAGACGCAGAGGCGGTTGCAACCATGGCACCAAGGATTCCTATTCAGGGCGCGGGACGCCGCCGCAGTCAGCGGAGACCAAGGTCACTGTCAACATAGGAGCCGGGGCGGTTTCCGTTGTCGTGTTGGCAATTGCAGCCCCCATCCAGCTGCAGCCGAACAGTCACTGGACTTGAGGACTCCAACTGGATATCCACGAACTCCTTCCCGCCGCTGCTAACCCGGAGGGTCTGTTCTTGGTCGTGGTGCTCGGACATATAGACAACCTTTGCTAGGCAATGTTGGTGGGTGTGCCTAGGCGGCACGGGCCGGAACAAGCCCCGTGCCGCCTAGGCGGGTTCCTATTTACGGTGCCCGGCTATTTAGTGCCTGGGTCCGGGATGCCGGGTCTCGACGGTTGGAATGCTCCCCGTGGGAGTCCCTCCCAGACAGTCCGAGTCGGGGCACTTTTCGGCGCAGTCGTGCTTTGTTACAAGGTCGAATTGCACGCCGCCGTGTTGTTCCACGCCTGTGCGAATGGCGCGTTCCACTACGGACGTGGCCAGGCGGCGCCGCAACGCGAGGGGATCGCGACGCAAGTCCTTGGTGAGGGCAAAGCAGAGCAACATCATGACGATGACGAACGGTAGCGCTGCCACGATGGTAATTCGTTGCAGGCCAGCCAAGGCTTCCGAAGGTTCATCGCCTCCGGCCAGCAACATGACCGCCGCCACGGCGCCGGTGAGGCAGCCCCAGAAGATGACCACTCCGCGGCGGGGGTGCTCGGCGCCATTGGAGCTGAGCGATCCCATCACGATGGAGGCAGCGTCGGCGCCAGTGATAAAGAAGATAGCGACCAGAACCATGGCCAGCACGATAACGGCACTGGTAGCCCAGTCAGGCATGCTCAGGTTCTTGATCAGGTCGAAGAGTGCTCCGTCGAAGTTGACGGACGGTGTCCCGTTGACCATGGTGACAAGGCCGGGGGTATTGGCCTTGTCGGCTTCCTGCTGGACGTGGAAGGCGGCGCCTCCGAAGATGGCAAACCAGATCACACTGACGACGCTGGGCACCAGCAGCACACCGGTGACGAACTGGCGGATGGTCCGGCCGCGGCTGATGCGGGCGATGAAAAGTCCTACGAACGGCGTCCAGGAGATCCACCAGGCCCAGTAGAAGATAGTCCAGCTGGTCATCCAGCTACGCAGGGACTCATCGCCAACCGCTTCAGTCCGGGACGACATCTCGGCCAGGTCGCGGGCGTAGTCGCCGACCGCGGAGGGGATCAAGTTAAGGATGAAAAGGGTGGGGCCGGCGACGAAGACAATCAGGGCAAGGACGACGGCCAGGACCATGTTGATGTTGGAGAGCCACTGGATGCCGCGGCTGATGCCAGAGACGGCCGAAGCCACGAAGCACAAGGTCAGGACGGCGACGATCGCCACGAGCACGGGGGTGCCGATTTCGCCGAACCAACCGTTGGATGTCATGCCGCTGCCGATCTGCAGGGCGCCCAGGCCCAATGATGCAGCGGTACCAAACAAGGTGGCGAAAATGGCCAGGATGTTGATGAACTTCCCGACTGGCCCTTCGACCGTCCTGACGCCGAAGAGCGACGTGAAGGCGACGGAGATCAGTTGCCTGCGACCCAAGCGGTGGGTGCCGTAGGCCATTGCGATGCCTACAACTGCATACATGGCCCAGGGGTGCAGGGTCCAGTGGAAGATCGACGTGGCCATGGCAGTCTGGATGGCTTCGGGGGTCCGTCCGTCCACGGTGCCGGGCGGCGGAGAGATGTAGTGGTAGAGCGGTTCGGCGACTCCGTAGAACATCAGCCCGATGCCCATGCCGGCGGCGAACATCATCGCGACCCAGGAGACAGTACGGAATTCGGGTTTTTCGCCGTCCTTGCCCAGCGGGATGTTGCCGAACTTGCCCAGGGCCAGCCACAGGACAAAGACCACGAAGAGCGAGGCCAGGAGCATGAACAGCCATCCCGTGTACTCCATGACCCAGTTGAGGGCACCCGTGGAAGTGTCGGACAGACTGTCGCGTCCCACGAAGCCCCAAATAACGAAGGCAATGGCGATGACACCTGTGATCCCGAACGTGACCTTGTCGAGACTGAGCTTATGGTTCCGGCGATCCGCAACGGCTTGGTCGGTCTTGGCATGACGCAGCTCTTCGAGGATCTGTTCGTACTCTTCGACGTCCGGCAAGATGGCTGTGCCTCCGTCCTCCGTATCGAGGACAGCGGGGTTTGTGTCTACATCCTCCGAGACAGTGAAGACTGCTTTACTCTTCTCCTCACTTCCAGGTTCTTCGTTACGCGGAGCCTTTGCCACCCTGTTGCCAGCCGGCAACTCCTCGGGTGTATGGGATTTTAGGTCACTATTTAAAGCCATCAGCGGGTCCTTTGCTCGGTGAGGCATGGGCTTGCGGTTAAACATCGCCCTCGGGAGTCAGATCGGGCGGAAGGTTGGGGGCCTCGTCCGATTCGATGATCATGATGTTGCTGTCGACAATTTGCACTTCGTGGGTGCGTACCGGCAGTTTGGCCGGGGGGTGCATCGCGCCAAGCGGGTTAGGACAGGATCGTTCCGCATGACTCAACGGAATTCGCGCTAAGCAACAGAGTGCGCCCCGTCACATCCCGATGTCAAGGTATGTCACCGGCTTTTCCACCTCTTGACAGTTGGCGTGTTTTGGGTCACTCTGTTGCATATCGCGCTTGCTGTTGCGCCAAGTGCAATATAGAAGTTTTCGACACCGCCGGTTGCCCCCACCAACTCCGTGGTCCTCACGAATCGCACACTTACCCAGCCCTCCCGGGAGGAAACACATGTCTGCTCCAGTGAACGTGCCCCTCAATTCACGCGGAAAACTCGCTTCTTCATTGCCTGCCGAGCAGTTGGCGGAAATCACCGAGTTGTTCGATTTCCGGCGAGTGGGATATTCCCTCGATGCCCCCTTCTACACCGACCCGACGATTTTCAACATCGACATGAAGGCCATTTTTGGCCAGCACTGGATCTTTGCCGCCAGCATCGCCGAGCTCCCGGAGCCGGGCGACTACGTCACTGTCGACTACGGGCCCTACTCCCTGATCGTGCTGCGCAACGACGACGGCGGCGTGAACGTCCTGCACAACGTGTGCCGCCACCGCGGCGCCCGCGTCCTGACCGAACCCGCGGGGACCACGGGCAACCTGGTATGCGGCTATCACTCCTGGACTTACTCCCCCGACGGCAATTTGATCCATGCCTCGGCACCGGGGGAAACGAAATTCGACAAGGGCTGCTTCGGCCTCAAGCGCGCCCACAGCCGCGTGTTCGCCGGACTCATCTTTGTCTGCATTGCGGACGAACCGCCGACGGACTTCGACGAAACCGGAAAGATCTTCGAGCCCTACCTCGCGCCCCACGATCTGTCGAAGACGAAAATCGCCTACCAGCAGAACATCATCGAGGAGGGCAACTGGAAGCTCGTCATGGAGAACAACCGTGAGTGCTACCACTGCGACGGCCACCCGGAACTCGCCTGCTCCCTCTTTCCCACTTGGGGCCTGACGGAGGGCCTGATCCCGGCCCATCTCGAAGAGGTGTGGGACCGCAACAAGGAAGCACAGTCCTCGCTCGAGGACCGTTGCCGCCGCTATGGTCTTCCCTATGAGGTCGTCGAGGAGCTCGACACCCGCGTAGCGGGAATCCGCATCTCACGAGACTCGCTCGACGGTGACGGCGAATCGTTCTCGCCCGACGGGCACAGGCTCTCCAAGAAGCTGCTCGGCGACTTGCGGGACTTCCGCCTTGGCCGCTGCTCGATGCACTTGCAGCCCAACAGCTGGTTCCATTTCCTCGGGGACCACGTCATCACATTCGCCGTCTTCCCCGTCAATGAGCACCAGACACTGGTACGCACCACCTGGCTGGTGGCTGACGACGCCGTGGAAGGCGTCGATTACGACTTGGAGAAGCTCACCCACACCTGGAAGCAGACCAATCTGCAGGACAAGGCGTTCGTGGAGCTGTGCCAGAAGGGCGCCGGCAGCCCCGCCTACGAGCCCGGCCCGTACATGAAGAGCGAATACCAGGTCGAGGCGTTCATCAACTGGTACGTGCAGCGCGTGCAGGAGCACTTGGCATGATTGAACTCGGCACCGTCACGGCAATCCAGGAACCACAGCGCATTCGCGGTCTCGAGATGCCGTGGAACAGGGTGATGGGCAGCACCGACGGACCCGCCAGTGCCGCCCGCGCGTTGGGGCCCTGGTATCCGCAGGAGTTCATGGCCGAATGTGTCGAGACCGTTCCCGAGGTGGGCGGCATGATGACCTTCGTGTTCCGCCGCTCCGACGGTGCGCCCCTGGCGTTCCGTCCGGGCCAGTACGTGAATATCGCCTTTCCCGTGAACGGCGAGGACCAGGACCCGGTGGACCGCAGCTACTCGCTGTCCAGTTCGCCCACCAAACCGTGGACCTTCAACATCACAGTCAAATGCGACCCCACGGGACAGGTCTCGCCATGGGTGCACGAGAACGTCAAGCCCGGCACCGTCCTCGAGATGCTCGGACCAGTCGGGGCCTTCCACCTGCCCGACGCCGACCGGCGGGCACGGTACCTCTTGCTGGCCGCCGGCGCCGGCATCACCCCCATCATGTCGATGGTGCGGACCATCCACTCCCTGCCCGGACAGGCCGATGTCGTGGTGCTCTACCACGGAGCGGCGGCCGGAGGCTTTGCCTTCCACCAGGAGTTGGCCTACATCGCCTCCGTGGACTCGCGCGTCAAGGTCTCCTACTCCCTGGGCGACCGCAGCAAACCCGAGGGGTGGGAAGGGCTCACCGGAAGGCTGACGACGGCCATGCTCGACGAGGTGGCCCCCGACGCCAACGGCCGCCAGGTCTATGCCTGCGGCCCCGAGGGTTACCTGAACACCGCCACCGAACTCCTCGAGAAGGTCGGCGTCGACGACACCTCCATCCACATGGAATTCTTCTCGGGAGACCGCCAGACGATCCTTGAATACCAGGCGGAGCTCGCGCTTGCAGTGGACATCGCGGAGGAAATCGCCGAGGAAATCGCCGATTCCGCTGAGGACTACTACGAAGGCCAGCCCACCGCGTTCGGGCTTTACGAGCCCGGCTACGACGCCGAGGGAACCCTGAAGGCCACGGGGCTGCCGCTGGAAACCGTCGACCCGGACGCGCCCTGTCCCGAAGCCCCCGACGGCAGTCCGGACGCGGGGCCGGAGGCCGGGTCCCCCGATGCCTCGAGCTTCGACACGGTCGGAACGGGAAGCCTCACCCTGTCCTTCATGCGCACCGGCATCAACGTGCGGATCGACCCCGCCGAACACATCCTCGGGGTAGCCCAGCGTGCGGGCGTCAGGATCGGCGCGAACTGCAAGGAAGGAATGTGCGGCTCCTGCAAGATCGTCAAGCTTTCCGGGGAGATCGACATGAATCACCAGGGCGGGATCCGGGCACGGGAAATCGAGGCAGGCAAGTTCCTGCCCTGCTGCTCAACCGCGCGCACCGATATGGTGATCGATGCCTAGCCGCCTTCAGCTGCTCTAGGCCGGACAGCATCAGGATTGATTCCACGGCAACAAAACAAGCGCGAGAATGCCACGCGTGGCGTTTCGCTTGCCCTTATGGATCCGCGGGCTCCCCCGACCACGTCGTGCCTTCCCGGGATATGAACGCCCCAATTGACCCAACTTGCTTCACGAAAACTGACAACTACTACCTCACAGACAATCTGATGCGACCAGCGTCACCGTGAGGGTTCGATCGCCAACCCCTAGGAGCCATTCAATGTCAGGTAACAAAGCCGTTGCATACAAGGCGCCGGGGATCGTGGAAATCATCGATACCCCGTTTCCCACCTTTGAACTGCAGGCCGGCCCCGGCGTCAATCCCGTCAATGTCGGCCGGAAGGTCCCCCACGGGGTCATCCTGCGCACCGTGAGCACCAACATCTGCGGCTCGGACCAGCACATGGTTCGTGGCCGCACGACCGCCCCGGCCGGTCTCGTCCTGGGGCACGAGATCACCGGGGAAGTCATCGAGACCGGGCCCGACGTCGAGTTCATCAAGGTCGGGGACATCGTCTCGGTCCCCTTCAACATCTCCTGCGGGCGCTGCCGGAACTGCAAGGAGGGCAAGACCGGGATCTGCCTGAACGTGAACCCGGACCGTCCCGGGTCCGCCTACGGCTATGTCGACATGGGCGGATGGGTCGGCGGGCAGGCCGAGTTCGTCCTGGTCCCCTACGCGGACTGGAACCTGTTGCGGTTCCCCGATCGGGACCAGGCCCTGGAAAAGATCATGGACCTGACCATGCTCTCGGACATCCTCCCGACCGGTTTCCACGGGGCCGTCACGGCAGGTGTCGGCGTCGGGTCCACCGTCTATGTTGCCGGGGCCGGTCCCGTGGGGCTCGCCGCGGCGGCCAGCGCCCAACTGCTGGGGGCCGCGGTTGTCATCGTCGGGGATCTCAATGAGGATCGCCTGGCCCAGGCCCGATCCTTTGGCTGCGAAACCGTCAATGTGGCCAACGGCGACCCGGCTGACCAGATCGAGCAGCTTCTCGGCGTCCGGGAGGTCGATGCCGGCATCGACGCGGTCGGTTTCGAGGCCCGCGGACACGGGCACGGCGCCGGGGCCCAGGAGGCGCCGGCCGCCGTGCTCAATTCGCTGATGGACCTCACCGCCGCCGGCGGGTCCCTGGGCATTCCCGGCCTTTATGTCACCGGGGATCCGGGTGCCACGGACGAGGCGGCCCAGAAAGGCAGCCTGTCCCTGTCCCTGGGCACCGGCTGGGCGAAGTCCCTCTCCTTCACGACCGGCCAGTGCCCGGTGATGAAGTACAACCGGCAACTGATGATGGCGATCCTGCATGACAGGATCCAGATCGCCAAGGCGGTCAACGCCACGGCCATTTCGCTCCAGGATGCCCCGCGGGGGTACGCGGAATTCGATGCCGGAGCCGCCACGAAGTATGTACTGAACCCGAACGGCTACCTCAGCAACTAGTCCGAGGTTAAGGAGGGGTTTCCCGAAGAAACCACCCGCCGATGGAACTCCCATGGGCCCGGGAAGGCACTCCTCGATTGACTGCCGGCGACCCCTCGGTGGCCTGGCCTCGATTCTTGATCGAATGCCGATCTTCGACTGGCCGGCCTCGGCGGCACGCGGCTTGTTCCGGCGCGTGCCGCCTAGGCACACCCACCACCAACGCAGAGCAAAGGGTATCTACATGTCCGAGCACCACGACCAAGAACAGACCCTCCGGGTTAGCAGCGAAGGGAAGGAGTTCGTGGATATCCAGTTGGAGTCCTCAAGTCCAGTGACTGTTCGGCTGCAGCTGGATGGGGGCTGCAATTGCCAACACGACAACGGAAACCGCCCCGGCTCCTATGTTGACAGTGACCTTGGTCTCCGCTGACTGCGGCGGCGTCCCGCGCCCTGAATCAGCCGTAAAGCCATGAGCGTCCAACTGGGAATCCCAGTACTGCGCCTGGCCCGGAACACCAATCATGGGTCTGCGCCGGGAGCACGTCCGCTCGGACTGCCATCGGCACTTCTGGACCGCTTTGGCCGCCAAGCAACCGACATGCGGCTGTCCGTCACGGATAAATGCAATCTTCGTTGCACCTATTGCATGCCGGCTGACGGCTTGCAATGGCTACCGAAGCAGGCCGTCATGACGGCCGAAGAGATCCAAAGAATCGTAGGGATCGGCGTCGAGCGCCTGGGCGTCAGGGAGCTCCGAATCACCGGCGGAGAGCCCTTGGTTAGGCCCGACCTCGTCGACATCATCGCCGTGCTGCGGGCGCGCCACCCCCAACTCCCAATCTCCATGACGACCAACGGCGTCGGGCTCGAGCAAAGAGCGCAGGCGCTTAGGGAGGCCGGGCTCACAAGAATCAATGTTTCCCTCGATTCCCTGCATGAGGAGACTTTTACGCAGCTGACCAGGCGGCCGTTCCTCGGCAAAGTGCTCGCCGGCGTCGAAGAGGCCCGCGCCGCGGGCCTTGGACCCGTCAAGATCAACGCAGTGCTGATGCGCGGTATCAATGACCGTGAAGCTCCGGGACTGTTGGAATGGGCTTTGAAGCGACGCTTTGAACTGCGCTTCATCGAACAGATGCCGTTGGATGCTCAGCGCGGCTGGAGCGAGCGTGGGATGATCACCGCCCTCGAGATCCGCACTCTGCTGTCAGCAGATTTCGTCCTGGAGCCGGATCGCCGCTCGCGGGACGGCGCACCGGCCGAACGGTTTGAAGTGCGACGACGGAACGCGGGTACGGGTAACGCCTCCGGGGGCGTTTTAGGAACCGTAGGAATCATCGCGTCCGTCAGTGAACCTTTTTGTGCCGACTGCCGGCGGACCCGCATTACTGCCGAGGGAAAGATCATGAGCTGTCTGTTCTCTCGGGAGGAGTTCGACCTTCTGGGTCTTCTGCGAAGCGGGGCACACGACGATGAACTGGTGCGTCTCTGGCAGGATGCCATGTGGGTGAAACCCCGGGCCCACGGCATGGACCACACCGGCCTCGGAAGTGAAGAGTTTGTTCAACCGGACCGCAGCATGAGCGCTATCGGAGGATAAGAGCAATGCTCGTACGATACTTTGCCGCCGCCTGTGCAGCGGCCGGCGTCGAAGAGGAACACCACGATCTTTCTGAGGGCACAACCCTGGATGGGCTCATCGCCGCCATATTAGCTGTAGACCGGCGCATCGAGGGATCGACAGGTAACTTTTCTTTGGCCATGGTCATCGACCGGAGCAGCTTCCTGCGGAACGAGGTCGCGCTGCGAGATCACGGTGCGAAACTTAGTACAGGAGATGTCGTGGACGTCCTCCCGCCCTTTGCAGGCGGCTAAACCCGTTCATTGCCGGCACAGCGAGATGTGTCAAAAACACAGCATCAGGGCAACTTCCCAGTCAGCCGCAAACACGGGCAAATAAGGGGATCTTGAATGAACAAAGCCGACGAACGGCCCGAAACCAACTTGGACAAAATTGGTTGCCCTGGTCGGGAACAAAAGCTACAGACGACTATCGAAGCCTGGTCCATAGGAATCATTGGCGTTATCGCCATAGTTGCAACAATTTATGCGTCATTTCAGTATTCCGGGTGGTGAGCTTATCCGCCTGACTAACCGTTTGAAGAACCCGAAGCCGTTTCCATCGCTGTCGCCAAATCTTCCACCAGGGACAGCGAAAGGAAGATGAAATCCGCCATCCCGCCCGACTGGGCCGCCGCGTAAGGAGCCATCATGACGATCAGCGACGAAGAATTTCAAATACTGAATGAATGGAGTCAGGATCTGGCTCAAGCGCTCCAGATCCCTCAGTTGCCCATCGACCATGAAGTACTGCTGGATCTGGCCCGGAAGTCAGCGGACACAATTACCCACGCCGCCGCGCCGGTCGCGGCCTTCCTGGTCGGATACGCAGCCGGCTCGCGGGGACCGGATGCCGTCGACTCTCTCGCCAGCGCTGCCGACGTGGCATCGACCCTGTGCGACAACCACCAAAAACGCCACCACACAGGGGAATGACGGGGAGTCACCCTTGGATGGGTGCTGCCGATCATCTCTGCTTCTCTCTTGGAAGGTAGAGAGGCTGCAAGGCTCTGCGCGGCGTCTGGCACATAAGATCACGCACGGCAAAAATCTCTGCGTCGGCTCGCGACCTACTCGAACGTCCCGCTGCGCCCATGTGGGCATGGATAAGGGCAGTCCAGCTGAAGATGCTTTAGACGGAGGAAGGTGACATTTATGCTTGAACGTGCCGGAACACACGCCTTCCGCTACAACCTTCACGGGGGCTCGCCGCTGCAGATGCAGTGGCTTTTCTACGGTCAGTCCGAATTGCCGGTGGCGTTGCAAACCTGGGAGCTGCCTCCCGGGGGCTTCGAGGGCATGCATTCACATGCTGAGCCCGGCCAACCATTGGAGGAGATCTACGTTGTCACCGAGGGCATGGGTCAAATGACCGTCGAAGACGAAACATATTCGATAGGAGTCGGTGACGCCGTCCTCGCAAGAGCGGGCTCCCGTCACGATCTGCGCAATACCGGCAAGGGGCCGCTCAAGGTGCTGGTCATCTGGGGCGAACCCCGGGCGGCCGACTACTCCGACTTTGGATCGGCCAAGATGGCACGGATGGCAAGAACCGAGGCGCCCTACTGAAATTGTCCGACTCCTGAAAAGCTCCCGCTCAGAAGGGGCTACGAAGGCACATTATGTGAGCTCTAGCGATGAGCCGCGGGGGCACTTTGTGTCCCGGGCAGCAGTAATGCCGCCGCCCCGATGAATCGGGCGGCTGGGTTTCCAGCCGCTTAGTCGCGCCCGGGCGCCGGGACGGTCGCGGGTGTGTGCTCGATGACGAGTGTGCTGCGCTGGCTTCCTGGTGCTACCAGGCGGGCATTGCGTTCGTCATTGCCGGTTGCACGCCATTCGGCGATGGCGGCGTCGTTGTCGAACTTCAGGTGCCGGGCGGTGAGCCGGCGCAGGCGTTCGTCCTGTTCGAGTTCCACGAACCAGGTTTCATCCAGGAGGGATGCGACCTCGTTCCAGGGGGCCTCGTCAAAGAGAAGGTAGTTGCCCTCGGTGATGATCAGGCGTGTTTCCGGCGGGACGGCGATGGCCCCGGCGATCGCGTCGTTGACTTCGCGGCGGAAGACCGGTGCGAAGATTTCCCGTGAGGTCTCTGAGCGCAGCCGGCGAAGCAACGCGACGTAGCCGGCACCGTCGAAGGTGTCCGGGGCGCCCTTGCGGTGCTCCAGCCCGCGGGACTCGAGCAGCGACTGCGCCAGGTGATATCCGTCCATAGGGACCAGGGCGACCTGCCGGGGATGGTCGGTGAGCAGGTGCTCCAGCAACCATTCGGAGATCGTGGATTTTCCGGCACCGGGCGCCCCGGCTATTCCAAGCAGGCACCGTTCGCGCCGCTGGAGCAGCGCTTCGGCCCGGGCGAGGAGCTGCTGCTGGCCTGATTCGTCCCAGCGCAGGTATGGAGGGGTGTTCATCGTTTCTCCTTTCCGGCTCTCGCCTGGACCAGGGCAGGAGGGACACCGGTGTTCTACGGCATCACGTTACATCGGCCTGGACAATGTCCACACAACCATTGCCGGACAAACGTCCGCCCACCTCTCCCCGGCCAAGAAAACGAACGAACTGAGGACCAGAAAATCTCCCAGAAACTCCCCGCAGGTCATGCAGTTCCAAGCAGTCCCGGCCATGAAGGAGTACACAGCAACACCGCTGTCCAAACCAAGAGAAGGAGCCGCCAGACCAGCCACCACGAAAATAGGCCCCTGCGGGGGCCCATAAAAGGAGATTTGTACTCGAACTGCATTCCCTTCCCGACAACCCTCCCCTGCCCAGCATCCCGCCCCGGTTGCCGGGCCGCGAACCCAGCAGCAGCCCGAGGGCTGTGATGATGAGGTCCGAGGCGGGCGTTCAGGTCTCCGGCCGCCAGCGGGGATCCCGTCCGGCCAGCCCCAGCACCCGTTCGAACTGTCCGGCTCCTTCGCCGACGGCGACGCGCGGGCCGAACAGTCCGTTCCGCGCGTCGGGGTCGTCCGGGATGCCGGCGCAGAATGCCTCGACCGCGTCAAGGGCCTCCTGTTCCGGCTCGTAGCCCTGTCCCGTGGCCACGGCCAGGTCCCAGCCGTGCAGCACCACCTCATCGAGGGCGACGAGTCCCGCGTCCTCGGCGGGCATGGTCAGGCCGCCGGCCGCCGTCGTACCGGCCCACGCCCCGGTTTCCTGCCATGCCGCGGCGAGCTCTTCGAGGCGTGCCGGGATGAGCTCGCGCCAATTCGCTGGAAGAACGAGACGGCTGGGGTCGGGCGCCGTGTTGGTGGTGGGACCGTTGATCTTCAGCGCCGCATCGCGGAACGCGATGGCCAGGCCGTGCAAGTGGGCCAGCATCAGACGTACCGGCATGTCCTCACAGGGCGTGGGAGCGTCGAGCTGGGCGTCGTCGGTGCCGCGCACCACGTCGGCGACCAGTCTCGTGCTCCCGATTAGATCGACTGTAGACATCAGCGACCTCCATTGGCCGGTTCACCCCCAGACTAGGGACGTCCTCTGCGGTTGTCGACCCCAAAACCTGTGCTCCGTGCGGGGTTGTGGCCGGGCTGGTCCTGGACGGGGAGCTGCGGATCGTCGGCAGATCCACCCTTTGAAGACGGCAGCCGCGCGGGAACTGCCGTGCTGGCCGCAACCTCCCCGCGGCGCCCACCCCTGGCCCGCGACCGTGAAAGGCACCTCCCTGGACCGGTTTAACCGAGACAAGGAACCCGTCGTGCTGACACTAGTCGAACCTGTGGCAGTGGAAGTCTCCGCCGATTCGGCCTGGTCAGGCAAGCGCAGCCGTGGACCTGTCCGGGCATTCCTGTTGAGGTTCATCGCTGCCCAGTTGGATGGGTGTCGACAACGATTGCAGGATGCCGGTAATCTCCCCAAAGGGCTGGACGTCGCCCCGGGGAACACGCACCTAGGGCGACGACGCGATAGGTTGCCTGTCTTCTGCATCTAAGGATGGACGGGCCTAAAGACTAAGGGCTGGCCATGGGCATCAGATCATCCATAGCGTGGGGGCAGCCGCTGGAGAGCGGGAGTCCGGTGGCTGTTGACGTGCTGGTTCCGACCTGCGATCGTCCCGCCGAACTGGCCGTCACCCTGGCAGGCTTGGCGGCCCAATCGGATCCCGAATTCCGTGTCTTTGTCAGCGACCAGTCCCGGGGCGAGGCAGCGTGGAAGCACCCTGCGGCGGCGGCGATGGTGCGGGTCCTACAAGCCCAGGGCCGGGACGTCAGGCTCCTACGTCACGTTCCCCGGCGCGGATTGGCCGAACATCGTCAATTCCTCCTCGAGCAGTCGACGGCGGATAGATGTATGTTCCTGGACGATGACGTCTGGCTGGAATCCGGTGCCCTGGAGCGGCTCCGCGAGGCCTTGGACCTCCTGCAATGCGGATTCGTCGGGATGGCGCCCCAGGGGCTGTCCTACCTCGATGACAGGAGGCCCGAGGAAACGACGTCCTTTGAGGCCTGGGACGGGCCCGTCCAGCCGGAAAAGGTCCGGCCGGGAACGCCTGCCTTCGACCGGTGGCCGTTGCACAATGCTGCAAATCTGAGTCACCTCAGCGCTGAACTTCGACTCAAGCCCGGTGAATGGCTGCCCTACCGTGTCGCATGGCTGGGCGGGTGCACCCTGTTTCGGCGGGCCGCCCTCAATGAGGCCGGAGGATTCCGTTTCTGGCCGCTCCTGGATCCACACCACTCCGGCGAGGATGTTCTGGCACAGTGGCAAGTCATGGAGAAATTCGGCGGCGCCGGGATCCTGCCCTCCGGCGCCGTACACCTCGAATCGCCCACCACGGTCACGGACCGGCGAGGCAATGCCTACGAAGTGGTGCTGGACCAGCCCGCCGGAGCGTTACCGACTTCCCCCGCCCAGCGACACAGCGATGACGGCCGATAGGCTCCCGCTTACCGGCGCGGTCGGGATGGTCGTCACCAGAACCTGTGGCGGCAATTCCGGCGCCATACTGTGCACCCTTGGACCGGCGTCGAGCCTTGGCGATTCGCCTTGCGCGTTAGTAAGCCTACTGATTAAATGTTTCTGACGTCCGCCTTTCGTCGGTACCGAAACGGCAACGAGTCGGCGCTGGCTGGGCCGAAGAAGGGAGATTCAGGAGAAACATGACCAACACGCAAGTTGTCCCCCGCTTCGTCAAGTACAGGCTCCGTGATGTCCTCGAAGGACAGGTCCTGCGCTTGGCCGGCACCAACTTCTCGGTCGTAGCCAAGCGCCGCCGCGACCGGCTGGTCCATCTCGACCTCGAGTCGGACGACCAGGCGTCCGCCACACTGATAGGCATCCCCGGCGCCCGCGTTAGGCTGCGCGAGGATACATCGGCGGCGCCTCAATAAGGAGAAGCAGAATGGCACCCGTAAACCCTCCCAAGGACGATCGCGCCGGTGGCGACTACCAGCGCGGACCTAACCCGGCCCCAGGCGGCGGGATTGACACCGGCGACAGCGCGGTCCCGCCCTATGAGCACAGAAACGTCGGCGACCCCGCCGAGCAGGCCGGCACGGCACGGGCCTTCGGCAGCGAAGAACCGGCCACGAATCCCGACCGTCCCGTGTCCGCAGAAGCCCCGAACGAACAAAGCGAGGCTGACCTGCCACCCGCAGGTACAGGGGTGAGCGCAACGCGCCGGGGCGAGGACGTTGTCAAAGAGGAAGGCAAAGAGCCTGGCCGGGTGGACACAGGTACCGACGATTCCCCGGCCCAGCGGCCCACCGGCGAATCCACCCCGCGGGACGAGTCCGGTCTATAGAGCGCCGGGCAGCGCGCTGGGCGACACCCCGAGGTCCTTGGACGGCAAACGCGTCCGCCGCAGATCCCGGCTTCCAGTCCGGGACGGACACGCATGTGGCGTGACACTGATGCGCCACAGGAAGTCAACGACCCTGGCCACCCGCGACCCGCAGGTCCTCGCCCCGGACGAACTGCAATACTTCCACGCGCCCTCCCCCAGGGACGAGCACCGATGGCCGCGGTCCTTCCTCTAGACGCGAAGCATGGACAGACGCCTGGTCCTACAAGCCGCGTGTGGGATCCGGTCCGGACGGCCTCGGCCCGGGATCAGGCACAGGGCTTGGCCCAGGAAACGTCGGGTCGGGAGAGTCGGGCGCAGGCACAGGGGATGTCGGATCCGGAGAGTCGGGCAGCGGCCCGGGGTCTGGCGGAAACGGGTCGGGTTCGCGTTGCGGCGGAAGAGTCATGGACTACCCCTAAGGTGTGGCCTTAAAACGGAAGGAATCCCCAGACTAAGTCCCCGGGCCGGGAAAGGACAGGGGTCGAATTGACTCGTGGGAGTACTCCGGGTCTGCGCCGTCATCGTCGCTGGCAACGCCCCGGTTGGCGATCATTATCGGACAGCTGGGGTAAGCCGATCATCGTTCTGGATGGCAGGAACACCACGGTCGCCTCCTGCCCCGCTTCCGCCTCATTGACAGCATTTTCATCGCGGGGATCTTCCTTGTGGCGGGCTTCCTCCAGATGATGCTCAAGGTTCTCTTCAGCGTCACGTCGGCGTTGACCCACAGTACGCAGCTGCTGCGTAGGTGAACCGGCGAAACCGTCCTGGAGGTGATTTTTTTCGCGTCTTCTCGTCGTGACTTTCGCTCATACTGGCATCCTGCCAGCATGAACTCGGGCGCGGAAGCCTGCGCTTCACCCATCCCAAGGGCAAAGATTTTCAGTCACTTGCAGGTATGACGGCGCACATCATCGGCTACGCCCGAGACTCGACCCGCGAACAGGACCTGATCACCAATCAGCGTTGAGGTCGGCCTTCCGGAGTCGACTGACGGCGTCTAATTAACCATGTCCGCTATCTACGCAAAAGAAAGCATCGCTGACGATACTTTGCCGGATCGGGCCCAACTTCATTACAAACTGACTCGTTGCGCTGGCGGCGGTTTCCCGTCCCAGGCGATCCGTCAACCAGAGTATTGCTTCGACCATATGACTTTGCCCGCAACCGGGGCCTCAAACGTCCGTCCGCGCTCAGCCGAGCAGGCTTGCCAGGCCGGGCACCGGAAGGAATGGCATGTACTCGCCCCAGCCGAGGAAGAAGGAAAACAGCATATGGATGAGCGGAGCCCCATCCATGATCGGGCGACTCCAGTCTTGCGCAGATTCTAGAAGGCACCAGCTCAGAAGGCAGCCACAAGAGAAATCCCCGCAGGTCATGTCGTCAGCAGGACCCAGAGCATGACTAGGTACGAGACCAACCCCGCCCACCGGAACCACCAAGACAGGAGACCCGAATGACCCCACATCCCAGCAGCCGGACCGACCAGGGCCGTGACCCCGGCACCCACACAACTTCACAGGCCACCGCGGCGGCCGGGCACCAGCCGCATCAAGCGTCGGAGGGACCCACGCTCGTTCATACGGCGGCGGCCGAACCGATCGGACAACAGACCGGCCAGGGGCGCCGTCGCGAAGTCGACGACGGCGGACACGACGATAGCCAGTGTGCCGAGTCCGGGACTGTCTTTTGCGACGTTGGCCAACTGCCCCACGAGAAAGGCCAGGAAGATCGTGGAGATCCCGTTTTCGCCCCAGCGCAAGCTCACACCGGCCAGCATTTTGCCGCGGCTAGCCTCATCGACACTTGTTTTCGGATTACCCCTCGACATGCATGCTAAGTGTGCTTAGCATGAAGACTCGATTAGTTTCTTTTCTGCGAAACGGACCGGCAGCCGGGTTTTCCCGGACAGTCTGCCGTCTGCAAACATATGGCCTCCCCACCCCTTCGGGTGGGCTCGCAGGCCGCAATCCTTGCTTCCCCCATTTCCTCACCAGCTCAAACACCCGTATTGGGACGACATCCGCCCCCTTCCGGGGTGTTGCCCTGCAGGCACATGAGTCTGCACCTGCCGGAAGCTGTCACTGCTGGGCCGCGATCGGAATGGAATAAAGAAAAGAGCGGAAAAATGAAGGCAGTAGTCTACAAAGGACCCAACGACGTCAGCGTCGAGGACGTACCGGATGCCAAAATTGAGCATCCCACCGACGTGCTGGTCCGGATCACCTCCGCGAACATCTGCGGCTCTGACCTGCACATGTACGAGGGCCGCACCAGCTTCGAACCCGGACGCACCTTCGGACATGAGAACCTCGGCGAAGTGGTAGAGACCGGCCCGGCGGTAAGCAAAGTAAAGGTGGGCGACCGTGTCGTGCTGCCGTTCAACATCGCCTGCGGATTCTGTAAAAACTGCGAACGGGGTTTCACAAACTACTGCCTGACCATGCAGCCCGAGCCCAAGCTCGCCGGCGCAGCTTACGGGTTCGCGGACATGGGCCCGTACCAGGGCGGACAAGCGGAGTACCTGCGCGTGCCGTACGGGGACTTCAACTGCCTGCGCCTGGGCGAGGACTCCGTGGAGAAAGAACTCGACTACGTTATGGTCGCCGACATTTTCCCCACCGGCTGGCATGCCACCGAGCTGGCTGGGGTGTACCCGGGCGACTCTGTCGTCATTTACGGTGCAGGACCCGTCGGGCTCATGGCAGCCTACTCGGCCATTATCAAAGGCGCCGGCAAAGTCATGGTCGTGGACCGCCAAAGCGACCGCCTGAAGCTGGCGGAACAGATCGGCGCCATCCCCGTGGATGATTCCGAAGTGGACCCTGTCGAGTTCGTCAAGGACCAGACCATGGGATTCGGGGCCGACCGAGGCTGCGAATGCGTCGGTTACCAGGCGCACGACCCGGGCGGAAACGAACAGCCCAACCTGACCCTGAACCGGCTCGTGGATTCCGTCCGGTTCGTCGGCGGCATCGGCGTCGTGGGTGTGTTCCTGCCCCAGGACCCCGGGGGCCCCGACAAACTCGCCCAGCAGGGCCAGGTGGCCTTCGACTACGGAAACTACTGGTTCAAGGGACAAACGATGGGCTCCGGCCAGTGCCCGGTCAAGAAGTACAACCGGGCCTTGCGCGACCTCATCGCCGGCGGAAAGGCCAGCCCCTCCTTCCTTGTCAGCCACGAACTGCCGCTGGATCAGGCCCCCGAGGGCTACAAGAACTTCGACAGCCGCAAAGACGGCTGGACCAAAGTCGTCCTCCACCCAGCTGGCGCCTGAAAGAGCCCGGACAGGAGAATTTCGATGCCGGAACGAGCAATTTCCCGGAGGTGGTCTTGATGCGGTCAATGGTGTATCGCGGGCCATACAAGGTGCGCGTGGAAGAAAAGGACATGCCGCACATCGAACATCCCAACGATGCGATCGTGCGCGTGACGTCGGCGGCGATCTGCGGATCTGACCTGCACCTTTACCACGGCATGATGCCCGACACCAGGGTGGGCATGACGTTCGGGCACGAGTTCGTGGGGGTGGTGGAGCAGGTCGGCTCGTCGGTTGAGCGGCTCAAACCCGGCGACCGGGTAATGGTTCCCTTCAATGTGTACTGCGGGTCGTGCTACTTCTGCTCCCGCGGCCTCTACTCGAACTGCCACAACGTCAATCCGAACGCGACGGCGGTGGGCGGCATCTACGGCTACTCGCACACGTGCGGCGGTTACGACGGCGGCCAGGCTGAGTTTGTGCGGGTACCCTTCGCTGACGTCGGGCCAGGCTTGATCCCGGACTGGCTGGATGAGGAGGACGCGGTGCTGCTCACCGACGCCCTGCCTACCGGCTACTTCGGCGCCCAGTTGGGCGACATCGCTGAGGGCGACACCGTGGTGGTGTTCGGTGCCGGGCCGGTGGGCCTGTTCGCCGCCAAGTCCGCTTGGCTGATGGGCGCCGGACGGGTGATTGTGATCGACCACCTGGAGTACCGGCTCGAGAAGGCCCGCACCTTCGCACAAGCCGAAACGTACAACTTTGTGGAGTACGACGACATAGTGGTGCACCTGAAGAGGGAAACCGACTACTTGGGCGCCGACGTCGTCATCGACGCCGTGGGAGCCGAGGCAGACGGGAACTTCCTGCAGCACGTGACCTCCGCAAAACTAAAGCTTCAGGGCGGATCCCCGATTGCCCTCAACTGGGCGATCGATTCCGTCCGCAAAGGCGGCACCGTCTCGGTGGTGGGCGCCTACGGGCCCATCTTCATCGCCGTGAAGTTCGGCGATGCCATGAATAAAGGGCTTACGCTGCGGATGAATCAGTGCCCGGTCAAGCGTCAGTGGCCACGGTTGTTCGAACACATCCGGAACGGTTACCTGAAGCCAAGCGACATTGTCACCCACCGCATCCCGCTGGAGCACATCGCTGAGGGGTACCACATCTTCTCCGCGAAGCTCGATGACTGCATCAAGCCCCTCATCGTTCCCACCGCGGCTTGAAAGGAAGAGCATCATGCCTGAGATACCCACTCCTTACACGGCCGGCAAAACTGCCCCAAAGAAGTCCGCAGAGGACCTTCGGACACGGATCCCGGGATGGGGGGCAGACCTTGACCCGGCGGACAGGCCCGCCTACCCCCGGGAACAACCCGGCATCCAAACCGGCGCGCACTGGGACTTCCCCGATCGCCAACCGGAGAAGTGGCCCCGGGAGCGGTCCGTCGAACACGCTTTCCTTACGCCCGTTTTCGGGACATCCACCCCTCCCAAAGGAGTCTCCGGGGCCATCAGGAAGTACGCCTACAAGTACAGCGAGGGTCGGGCCGCACACTGGCTGCTACTCATCGCGGCGGACCGGGTTGATGCGTGGGAACACCACCTGCGCTCGTTCGCTACCCTGCGCCCGGACAACCCAATCACCGAGACCGGGGTGCTCAGCGAGTTTTCCCGCCATGGCGTGGGCTCCCGTTTCGGGAAGAAGCGCGCAGACCTGAGTCATCAGTGGATTGATCCCATCATCGCCGGCGCCCCCTGGGCACTGGCGGGACTGGGGGCTGTAGCTACCCTCCGAACCGTGCGTAAGCACCGAGCAGCCTGACAGCTGTTCTGCCAAGGTGGCGGACCAAAGGTGTCACCAGCAACGCAGTTGCTGGTGACACCTTCACGTCAGCCCTGGCCGAGGTTCGTGACCAGATTGATGGCGACCGCGATCAGAATTGTGCCGAAGAAATACGACAGGAGAGCGTGAAAGAGGGCTTTGCGTCGGACTTCACTGTTGATCGGCTCGATCTCGGCCGCAGCGTAGGACATCCCGACGGTGAAGGCGAAGTAGGCGAAGTCGCTGTAGGTAGGCTGCGCCTCCTGCTTGACGTCGAACCCGCCGTCAGGGTGATCGAGGAAGTACATGCGGGCGTACTTCAAGGCATAGACGGTGTTGACGAGTGCCCAGGCAACGATCGTGCCGAGGACGCCCAGGATGACCAACGCCACCGAGGTCGGGTCTCCGTTCTGATTGCGGGACTGGACCAGTGCGACTACCACGGCGGCGATGCTTGCGATAGAGGCGGTGATGATCGCGTTGTCGGTCACATGGGAGACGGACTCCTCACGGGCGACTCGTTCAGTCCCTGCCGGGTCCTGGCGCCAGCAGATCCGCCACACCCAGGCCAGAGCGGTGACGCCAGCGGTGCACCACGCAACCAGCGGCCCAAGGGCAGGTGCTAGGGCTACCGCTGTGATGATGCCGGCCACCGCGCCTACCGCGACGCAGACGAGAGCACGGGGAGCTGACAGGATCCGACGGTTCATTGATGCTCCTCGAAGGGTGTTGTAGCCACTGTCGACCGCGGGAGAATTAACGTCGGCACAGTTTATTCCCATGGCGGACGGGTCCGACAGACCTGAGGGCCGTCATTGGGGCGTGCCGCTCCGGTCACCGTGCACCGCGACTTTCATCGCAATGTCCTCAAGTCGCATCAACATGGCGGTGACGCCGTCACCCCACACGATCCGTGGGAAAGCGCCCGGCGCGACGATCGCCTCGGTACAAGGCTCCCCTCTATAACACTTCGGAGGGATGCCAGGAGGTCAGTGAGGTCGTGGCCGGTCGGCCGGAGAACTAGGCAAGGGTCCCCCTTCACGCAACGCGCCGCCAATGTCGGATACAGATAACGAAAGCTGACATCATTCCGGGCTCGACAATACGCCCGCTGTCACGTGTTTTCGAACGGATCCGAAAGGCTCCCGAAACTGTAGGGACGGCGAAGGCGCCC
Source organism: Arthrobacter sp. NPDC056886 (assembly GCF_042788715.1). Classification (NCBI taxonomy): domain Bacteria; kingdom Bacillati; phylum Actinomycetota; class Actinomycetes; order Micrococcales; family Micrococcaceae; genus Arthrobacter; species Arthrobacter sp. NPDC056886. Next base: position 285,141 of record NZ_JBHUBT010000008.1, on the reverse strand, counting down.
AGCACGTCGAGGTTGAGGCGCCCCGCGCGACCCGCCCGCACGGCCAGCAAACCCTTACAGTTCCCGCTTTGCCGGTCTGTCCGAGGTCTCGGTGGAACAGGTCGTTGATGAACCCTTCGTCGCCGGGCAACCGCCCGCCGTCGTCCGCTTTTCTTGTGCGCTACTTTGTGAGCGCCCCCTCCAACCAGGACCTCAGCACCGGCGCGGGAGCTGCGCCGGCCTGCCTCGCGACGATCTTGCCGTCGACGATGACCATCAACGTTGGCACCGCCTGAATGGCGAATCTGGCGGAGAGCTGCGGCGAGTGGTCCACGTCGACTTTCACAAGTTTGATCTGCCCCGCGCGTTCATGTGCCAACTGGTCCAGCACGGGGCTCACCATCCGGCAGGGTCCGCACCACACCGCCCAAAAGTCCACCAGTACCGGAACCCCGGACCGTTCCGCGATCTCGCCGAAGTCGTCATCGCCCGCTTCAACCACCCAGGGAAGCTCCCGGTGGCAACTTCCGCAGCGTGGCCGGCCGTCGGCGACAGCCGGAACGCGGTTGGATTTGCCGCAATGGGGACATTTGATGATGGCCTTGTTCATGCGGTTCCGGCCTCTTCCAGCTCCATCGTGCTGTAGTCAACCACTAGTTCCCCTCCGGATGCAGTCACCGTGACCACTCCGCCTTCCGCGATGCTGCCACGCAGCAAGGCCCGACCCACCTGCGTTTCCACCACATGGGAAATGTAGCGACGCAGGGGCCGGGCTCCGTAGACCGGATCGAAGCCGCGTTCGGCTATCAGAAGGCGCGCCTCCTCGGTCAGGTGCAGCTCTATCTGCTGCTCGGCCAGCCGCTGCCGCAGCTGCTGGAACTGCAGATCAACGATGCGTTCGATTTGCGGCAGGCCCAGGGGCGCGAACAGGACGGTATCGTCCACGCGGTTGAGGAACTCGGGGCGGAAATGCGCCCGGAGCTCGCCCATCACCATGCCGCGCGCCTCCTCGGTGATCGCCCCGCCTTCGGCCGAACCCTCCAGAAGATACTGGGAGCCGATATTGGAGGTCATGATGATGACGGTATTGCGGAAATCGACGGTCCGGCCCTGGGAGTCCGTAATCCTTCCGTCGTCGAGCACCTGCAGCAAGGTGTTGAAAATGTCCGGATGGGCCTTTTCCACCTCATCGAACAGCACCACCGAGTACGGCTTCCGGCGTACTGCTTCCGTGAGCTGTCCTCCTTCGTCGTAACCGATGTAGCCAGGAGGCGCCCCCAGCAGGCGGCTCACGGTGTGGCGCTCCTGGTACTCGCTCATGTCCAGCCGGATCATTGCGTTCTCGCTGTCGAAGAGCGCCGCGGCCAGAGCCTTTGCAAGCTCGGTCTTCCCTACGCCGGTCGGGCCGAGGAAGATGAAGGAGCCGATGGGCCGGCGGGGATCCCGGATACCAGAGCGGGCGCGGATGATGGCGTCTGACACAGCGCTAATCGCTTCTTCCTGCCCCACGACGCGGGCGCGCAGGATTTCGTCCAGGTGCAGGACTTTCTCTCGTTCGCCCTGCTTCAGCCGTGCGACCGGTATGCCTGTCCAGGCCGCGACGATGTCGGAGATCTCGTCCTCCGTCACCACCTCGCGGAGCAGGCGTTTTTCACCCTGTTTCGCGGTCAGCCGTTCCTCTTCGGCGGCCAGCCGTCGTTCGAGGTCGGCAAGTCTGCCATAGCGTAGCTCCGCCGCCCGATTGAGGTCGTAGTTCCGCTCGGCTTCCTCAGCCTCCTGCCGCAGCCGCTCCAGTTCACTGCGGATTTCCTGCAGTTTGTGGATCGCCTGGCGCTCGGCTTCCCATTGGGCCCTCTTCGCGTCTGCCTCGGCGCGAAGGTCTGCCAATTCACGCCTCAGTTCCTCGAGCCGGGTCTTGCTGGCCGGATCGGTCTCCTTGGAGAGTGCCGCCTCTTCTATTTCGAGCCGCGTGACCTTCCGCGTGAGCTCATCCAGCTCCGCCGGCATCGAATCAATTTCCGTCCGCAGCCGGGCGCACGCCTCATCCACGAGGTCAATGGCCTTGTCCGGAAGGAACCGGTCAGTGATGTACCGGTGGGAAAGGGTGGCCGCAGCCACCAGAGCACTATCCTGGATCCGTACGCCGTGGAAGACCTCAAGCCGTTCCCGCAGGCCGCGAAGAATGGAAATGGCGTCCTCGACGTCGGGTTCCTCAACCAGGACCGGCTGGAAGCGGCGTTCCAAAGCCGCATCCGACTCAATGTGTTTGCGGTATTCGTCGAGGGTGGTGGCGCCGATCATGTGCAGCTCCCCGCGGGCCAGCATTGGTTTGAGCATGTTCCCGGCGTCCATCGACCCCTCGGACGCGCCTGCCCCGACGACGGTGTGCAGCTCGTCTACGAAGAGCAGGATCCTGCCTTCTGCCGCCAGCACCTCGGCCAGCACCGCCTTCAGCCGCTCCTCGAACTCGCCGCGGTACTTGGCACCGGCCACGAGCGAGCTCATGTCGAGCGAGAAGATGGTCTTGTTCTTCAGCCCTTCCGGAACATCCTGCCGGACGATCCGCTGGGCCAATCCCTCCACAATGGCGGTCTTGCCGACCCCAGGCTCGCCGATCAGTACCGGATTGTTTTTGGTCTTGCGTGAAAGTATCTGGACGACCCGCCGGATTTCCGCGTCCCGGCCGATGACCGGATCCAGCTTTCCGGTGCGGGCGTCCGCCACCAGATCGCGGCCGTACTTCTCCAGCGCCTCGTAGGTCTGCTCCGGTGTTGCCGAGGTGACGCGCTGGTTTCCGCGCACTTGGGTCAGGACCGACAGGAATGCCTCGCGGGTGATCCGGTGATCAGCCAGCACCCTTCCGGCCGCAGTGGACCGTCCTTCCTCCGCCAGGGCCACCAGCAGGTGCTCCACCGAGACATACTCGTCTTTGAGTCGCTTAGCTTCACGTTCGGCGGCGTCCAAGAGTGCGCCCAGCCTGCGGCTCACATACACCTGGCCCGGTGCCGCTCCCGGGCCCGTGACCTTTGGCTTGCGCCTCAACTCGGCTTCGACGGCACCCCTCAGCTCATCCACATCCACCTGCATGCCCACGAGCAGGCGCGGGACCAGGCCACTTTCCTGCTCCAGCAGGGCCAGCAGCAGGTGCTCGCCGTCGGTCTCAGTGTGCCCATTGCGTTGGGCTATCCGTTGAGCCTCCGCCAACGCCTCCTGCGACTTTTGCGTCAAACTCTCCATGTTCATCGTGAAGTAGTCCCTTCCACCTGGGTTATTTCAACCAGTCGTCGTTCAAGCGAGTCGACCCGCACCAGCAGATCGAGTACCAACGGGATTGCCGCATAGTTCAGCGACAGCTCCGAATGGAGCCTCATGACGCGCGCTATGAGTTCCGGGGCCCGCGGACTGAACCAGGGCCCGCCCGGCGCATCGCCCAGCGGCCGGATCAGATCCAGATCTACGAACCGCATGACGACGTCCGGGTGGACGCCGCTGCTCCGGGCCACCGCCTCGAGGTTCAGGCGCCACGGATAGGCGAGCGGATATTCTCGGCTCATAGAAGCCCCTCCCTCGGGTGAAAGTCGGACACGGCGGCAAGTTCCTCGTAAAGCTTGCGCACGTCACTGCTCAGCCGCGGGGGCACCATGACGCGGATCTCCGCGTAGAGGTTCCCCGCCTGGCCCTTCGGGTCGGGCAGGCCCTGCCCGCGAAGCCGAAGTCTGCGCCCGCTGGAAGACCCCTCGGGTACGGTGATGGTGACCGGGCCCGCTGGCGCGTTGACCTTGATCTTGGCCCCGAGAGCGGCTTCCGACGGAGTGACGGGAAGGTCGAAGTGAATGTCCCGGCCCTTGAGCCGGTATCGGGGGTCCGGCTGGATGCGTACTGTCAGGAACAGATCCCCCGACGGACCCCCGTCGCGGCCCTCGGCGCCCTCCCCCGCGAGGCGGATGCGCTGACCGTCCAGCACACCGGCGGGCACGTCAACGTCATAGTTCCGGGTTTCGCCGCCCGGCTGGGCCAGGCGGACGGTGCGCCGTCCGCCACGGATCGCTTCTTCGAGGGTCAGCCGAAGCTCGGCTTCGTGGTCCGCCCCTTGGGCGGGGCCCCCTGCCTGTTGCCGGAACCAGCCGCCGAGCAGGTCCTCCCAATCGACGTCGCCTCCCATCTCGACGTCGACGTTGCCGTACCCGCCACGTCCAGGGCCCGGGCCTGGCCGGGGGCCGGGCCGCGGGCCTGGCCGGGGGCCGGGCCGCGGGCCGCCGGAACCCCAACGCCCGCCGCTGCCCCCCGTGCCGGCGGCGCTGCCGGCGTACTGCCGGTAGTCGGCGCCAAAACGGTCATAGCGCGTTCTGGTGTCGGGATCCGACAAGGTGTCGTAGGCCTCGCCAATCTCCTTGAACTTGTCTGCGGCATCCGGCTCGCGGTTGACATCCGGATGGTATTTTCTTGCCAGTTTGCGGTAGGCGCGCTGGATTTCGTCGGGCTTCGCTGTGCGCGGGACGCCGAGAACCGAATAGTGATCCTTAGCCACGGTCGGGGGTCACCGCCCGGCTCACCACAACGGCGGCTGGCCGGAGAGTGTTGTCCGGGCCACCGTAGCCAGGACGCAGCACGCTCACCAGGGTCCCAGGGGGAACGTCGTCAGTTTCCACCACACTGACAACCTCATGGACGCGCGGATCGAAGGGGACGTTCTCGGCGTCGATCCGGGGGTAGCCCAGACGGGCCAATGTATCGATGGCCTGTTTCCGGATTGAGGCTATGCCCTCCACGAGCGGGTCCTCCGCACCCGCCGGTGCGTGGGCCAGCGCCAGTTCCAGATTGTCCAGGATCGGCAACCATGCCAAGGAAACCGCGGCGCGCTCCTGGGCCCGTTGCTGCGTGCTGTCCCGAACGGCGCGCTTGCGCAGGTTGTCGTTGTCGGCCAACGCGCGACGCCACTGGTCCTCCATTTTGGCCAGCGCTTCCGCCTGTGCCGCCGCTTCGGTTTCCTTTTCATCGGGTGCGGGTGCGGCCGCGGCGGCCTCGTCACTTTCTGGATGGGCCTGTCCAGCCGGCCCTGCCTGGTCGCTCATGGCCATTCCTAGCCACGATCGAATTCTGCATCGACTATGTCATCGTCATCTACGCCGTTCGACGCTCCGGGTTGAGATGCGGCTCCCTGGGCCGCCCCAGCAGTGGCAGCGGAGGCAGCCGAGGCACTCAGTGCCGCCTGCAGTTGCTGAAGCTCGGAGATGAGTTCCCTCGCCGTGGACACCTCCGCCTGGTTACTGACCGCATCGCGTGCCTGTCCGATCAGCAGTTCTGCCCGGGCTTTGTCGTGCGCCTGGACCGCGTCACCGAGTTCGTTCACTGTCCGCTCAACGCGGTAGGCCACCGCATCGAGCTCGTTGAGGGTATCGATCCGCTCTCGGTTCTGCACGTCCTCGTTCCTGTGGGACTCGGCCTCGGCAATCATGCGCTCGACTTCCTTGGCGTCGAGATTGGAGCCTTCACTGATGGTGATGCCCTGCTCCTTGCCCGTGTCCTTGTCGCGCGCGGTGACATTCAGGATGCCGTTGGCATCGACGTCGAACGTGACCTCCACTTGCGGTTCCCCGCGAGGCGCCGGACGGATATCGCTCAGCTGGAACCGTCCCAGCACCCGATTATCCGCCGCCAGCTCACGCTCGCCCTGAAGAACCACCACGTCAACGGCGGGCTGGTTGTCCTCCGCCGTGGAGAAGACTTCACTGCGCCGGGCGGGGATGGTGGTGTTGCGTTCGATGATCTTGGTCATGACGCCGCCGCGGGTCTCAACACCCAGGGAAAGCGGTACAACATCCAGCAGCAGGACATCGGACACCTCGCCCTTGAGCACGCCGGCCTGGATCGCCGCACCGATGGCCACCACTTCGTCTGGATTGACGCTCATATTCGGCTCTTTGCCGCCCGTCAGCCGCCGAACGAGGTTCTGTACCGCAGGAATGCGGGTGGAGCCGCCCACCAGAATCACTTCGTCGATGTCATTAGCCGAGACTTTGGCGTCCGTCATCGCCTGCTGCACCGGCCCCATCGTGCGCTCGACGAGGTCGTGGGTAAGGTCCTCGAAGACGGACCGCCGGATGGTGGTGGTCAGGTGCTTGGGGCCCGTCGCGTCGGCCGTAACAAAGGGAAGATTGACCTGCGTCTGGGCGACCGAACTGAGTTCAACCTTGGCCTTCTCGGCCGCTTCAAACAGGCGCTGCAATGCCTGGGGGTCCGTTCGGAGGTCGATGCCGGACTCCTTCTGGAAGTCATCGGCGAGGTAGTCGACAAGGCGGCGGTCAAAATCGTCGCCACCGAGGTGTGAGTCGCCCGCGGTCGAGCGGACCTCCACTACCCCGTCGCCGACGTCCAAGAGGCTCACATCGAAGGTTCCGCCGCCCAGGTCGAACACCAGCACCGTCTCATGCTCACGCTTGTCAATGCCGTAGGCCAGCGCCGCGGCAGTGGGTTCGTTGATGATGCGCAGAACTTCCAGCCCGGCAATCTTGCCCGCGTCCTTGGTCGCGGTTCGCTGTGCGTCGTTAAAGTACGCGGGAACCGTAATAACGGCCTCCGTCACCTTTTCGCCCAACTGCTTCGCGGCGTCGTCCACCAGCTTGCGGAGGACGAGCGCGCTCACCTCTTCGGGCGCGACCTTCTTGCCCTGAACCTGAAAACGCGCCACGCCGTTGTCGTCCGCTACGACGTCAAAACTCACGGCCTTGGCCTCATCCGAGATCTCATCATAGTGCCGGCCGATAAACCGCTTGGCCGACGTGATGGTCCCCTTGGGGTTCAGAATCGCCTGCCGCCGGGCCAGTTGCCCCACAAGGCGTTCGCCGCTGTCCGTGTACGCCACGACTGACGGAGTGGTCCGGGCTCCTTCCGCGTTGGGTATGACGCGGGCTTCCCCGCCTTCCCAGACGGCGATCACCGAGTTCGTTGTTCCAAGATCAATTCCTACTGCTTTGGCCATGACTCACTCCGGTCCTAGAGGGCGCGACCGGCCCTGTGGCGACGTCCGCCCGAGGTTGCACCGCATGACGCACGCCCTGTGCCGGCCGCTGGGCCACCAGGCTCAAGGGCGTTGTCATGGGGCCTTATAGGGTTGAGTCTGCCCCTTGAGGGGAGCGACGGCATGATCCTCTAGGGTCAAATATGCTCCAGGGAATTGACCTGCCAGGACTAGGGGTCCACAGGCGTGTCCTCGAAGACGCTGAGAGTTTGGGGATCGACCGCCTCACATCTCGCCCACGAATGAGTCGCTCCCGCGTTGGCGACAGCGTAGGACTGAACGGGTGCCTGGTCTTGCATGCCGGCAAGGCTCGGGTTCCGTCCCGGATGATCGAGCTACGCGCAAGGACCGGAACAACTGACCCTCGCCAGTACGCGAATTTTCGAGGAGTGGGCTGCTTGTTCACTCGGGTATGGGATTCACTGCAACTCCGGTACACAGGGCACGACGACGACGACGACGGGAGGGTCCCGCAGTCGTCGACCTTCCTGCTCGACGCGGATTTCCCGGATGCACCACTTGACAGGCCAATGAGCCGGGTCTACTACTGTGCCTTAACCCGTGCATCCAATCGCCCCGCCCCATGACGGTGCCCATGCCGCCGGTCAGTAGAGACGCAGCCCTTACTGCCGGCTGTCGCGGCGAGGCCGGCTTCATGGCCGGACCGACATAGGAGCCAACATGATTCCTGGAATTCCTGATCCGCATCTCGCGCAGATTCGTCCGGTGCGGGTACGCACGCCGGAGGGCTGCAAGGATTGTCTGTCTTTGGGCACTCCGTGGGTTCATTTGCGTTTGTGTCTCTGATGGAACCTATCGGAGACTCGACGCTGATCGAAACGCCGGATGTCTCCGGCGCCTATCCACGGCTCGGCCAAGCCCAGATCGAATTGTTGGGCCGTGCCGGCACCAGCCGGGCTACGCCCGCCGGAGAAGTCCTCATACAGGAGGGAAACTTCGACAGTGACTTCTTCGTCATACTGCAGGGCACGGTGCTGGTCGTGGAGGGGCTGCATGACGCCGGTAGCAGACAGCCTGCTGAGCTGGGCCCGGGCACGCGGATCCTCGAAGTTCACGGTCCGGGACGGTTCCTCGGGGAATTGGGCCTGGTCGAGGGGCAGCCGGCCTATGTCAGCGCTGTGTCCTTCGAGGCGTGTGAAGTGCTTCAGATCAGCGGGGACGATCTGCGCCGCGTGGTTCTGACGGACGCCGCAGTGGGCGAGACCATCCTGCGGGCATATCTTCAGCGCCGAATCCTGCTGATCAGCGCGGGCGCGGGCATCCGCATCGTTGGATCCCGCTTCAGCCGTGACACCCTTCGCCTACTGGAATTTTCAGCCGCCAACCGCCTGCCTCACCGGCTGGTAGATCTGGAGGAAGACGAGCAGGCGCAGGCCATCCTGGACCGGGCTGGGATCCTCGCAAGTGACCTGCCCGCAGTGGTGCTCAACGCTTCGCAGGTCCTCAGAAACCCATCCAACGCAGACCTGGCCCTCGCCATGGGGCTGCGGGCAATGAAAGAGCATCCGGCCACGTACGATCTCATGGTGATCGGGGCCGGTCCGGCCGGCCTGGCGGCCGCCGTCTACGCAGCGTCCGACGGGTTGTCGGTCGTCCTTAAGGAAGGCTTCGGGTTAGGTGGGCAGGCCGGCACGTCGCCGCGGATCGAGAACTTTCTCGGCTTCCCCGCCGGAATCTCCGGCGGGGAACTGACTGAAAGAGCGATCCTTCAGGCCCGAAAGTTCAGAGTCCAGATCAACGTCGCCTGCCGGGCACGCACCATCGAGTTGAGGGACGGCGAGTTCCGCGCCGAGTTCAACGAGAGCGGCCCTGCATCCTCACGGGCCGCCCTGCTAGCAACTGGGGTCCGCTACCGCCGGCTGCCGGTCCCCGGGCTGGAGGAATTCGAGGGAATCAGTGTCTTCTACGCCGCCACTGTCCATGAAGCCAGGCTCTGCGGATTGCAGCCGGTGAGCGTCGTCGGCGGTGGAAACTCCGCGGGGCAGGCCGCGCTTTTCCTGGCTGGCACGGGATCACCAGTGCGGCTGGTGGTCCGGGGGGCGGACCTCCGCGCGGATATGTCGAGATACCTCGCGGAACGGATCGAAGAGCAACCGGGCATAGAGGTACTGTTGGGGGCCACCATCGTGGGCGTAGACGGTTCAGGCGCCCTCGAACGGATCGTCGTCGATCTGCGAGCCACAGGCGAACAGCGCATCTTCGACTCCCGATACCTCTTCATTTTCATCGGGGCCAAACCGCACACAGAATGGCTGCAGGGTACTCTCGCCCTGGATGATCACGGCTTTGTCCTCACCGGGGCTGATCTCGAGGACCTTCCTCCTGAGTTCAGCCATCTGGGGCGCAGACGGCTGCCCCTGGAAACCAGCGTTCCCGGGATGTTCGCGGCCGGCGATGTTCGGCATGGATCGGTGAAGCGCGTAACGGCTGCCGCCGGTGAAGGCTCAACAGCCGTGGCAATGATCCACGAGCACCTGCGCCTCCTCCGGGATGGACGGGTGCGCGTTGGAGCGAGGGACAGTGAAAGTCCAGCAGGAGGATCCCCCAGGCTGTGACGGACGACGGCACAAATTTCGCGATGTTCAATCAAGTCGCCGCGGCCATTAAGTTGTGTTTCGTTGATATGGACGACCGAAACGCAGATCCGGCTGGGCGCTAAGAAAGCCTTTGTCTGGCACTATCTGCCTCGCGTGCCTCCGGCTAGAGATACAGTGCCGTATATAGGGCCCGTCGACCGCAGGGGGCCTCAGCCGTCCCTACTGCGCGCACACCGGCCGGCGCCGCGGAAGCGTCGATTACGTCCGGAATGCCGTTGAGCGACCAGCACTGACGGCCAACCGCAGGGACATGACAGGAGCTTAACAACGGCGACATACGGGCGTAGTTTTGATGGTGTTGGTATGCCGATCCCGGCCTTGCCGCATCGGCCGCAGAGTTGGCCGGGCCGGCCGGAGACCACTCGCCGGTGTCCCGGCCAAGTACGGCGTTGGATAGCCTGCGTCGAGGTTCATTTTCAGGACGGCATACCGTGCGACCCGAAAATGGTCGATTCTAGACTCCGTGATCGGGACAAGCGGCTTGAGCCGAGTCTCGATCACAGAGGGAAACGGATTACGGTCTGCCCAGGCTTGTATCCCCTGTAGGATCCCCCTTGCTGTGGACGGAGACGAGGATCAATATGTTTGATCGACGTGTGGCAGAGGAAATCCTCAACACGGCCGCGCAGGCGGTGTCGGACATGTCGTTCTGTGAGGTCAAAGATCGTTACCTCGCGGTGAATGGCCAGTTGAACCCCGTCCCCGAACGCGCGGCATTGCCTCAGGATCAGGACGTCCGGCGCCTCAATGGCAGGGACTCCGTTCTCCCGTGCGCCAGGCCGGGCTGGCGATACGCGCTGTTCACCGTTGGCGACGATGCCGAGCTGAACGGGTGTCTGGTGCTGTCCGCCGCCGACCCTCCGGATCTCCCTCAGCTGATGCAGCTCCGGACAACTGCGGGGACAACGGGAACGACTCACGCTAGGGGATCCCACCAGGAACTCCCGAATGACGCAACCGGTCAGATGCTCCGCCGTGACGACAGAGACCAGCGTCTCCTGTCCCTCTCGGCGACAGTACTTGAGCTTGAAGAACACGCCAGGATCCGGGATGCCTTGGACCAGGGCGCGACCCCCGACCTCGGGGACAGTGACTCCAGGGAGGGACTTCTGGCGGAGGCACTTTCACGGCTGACGGGGCGGCCCATCTGTATTGAGGACGCGTTCGGGCATATCAGCGCGGCGGCTGGGACCGGATCCAAACGACCCTACCCCAGGCTTGGCGCGGCGGCCAGGTCGCGGAATGCGCAGCTCTGGCTTGCCTCCGGCTCACCAGTCCGCGAACCGCGAAGGCTCGTTGCCCTTGCCCTGTCGCACGGCGAGGTGTTGGGGGCTATTTGCATGCTGGAAACCGACAGTCCGATCACAGCCGGCAACGTCTTCGCTTTGAAGTACGCAACGCGGCTCTTGGAGGTCGAGTTGTCGCACCGCCGCAGCCTGGCCCGGCTGGAACTAAGGCTGGGGCGCGACCTCGTGGACGAACTCGTGTCCGGAATGGATGGCGCGACCGCAGGCGTTCGTACCGAGGCATTGGGATATGACATCAGTGGTCCGCAGCACGTCATCGTGGCGGAGTGGCAGCCGCCGAGAACTGACGACACTGTCGTGGTCGCACTGCGCAGGACGTTCCTGGAACTCCGTTCATCCGCGCTCGTTTCACGGCGCGCGGACATGGCTGTTGCCGTGGTGTGTGGAGCTCCGTTGGGTGCCGAGGTCTTTTCCGTTGTCGCCAAGACCCTGCGAAGCGCCACCGGCGCCATGGGCATCGGCGGTCCAAGCCTGGATGTCGCACACATTCCGCGCTCCTTCTCGGAAGCCCTGCACGCGCTGCACATCCGGGCCGGTTCCATCGATCGCTACGGTGTCACCCGCTTTGATCAACTGGGGATCTACCGCATCTTGGACCCAGCTGGGGGCGAACCGGATCTGGCCGGCTATATCGACGAGTGGCTCGGTACCCTGCAACGCGCCGACGACAGCCGGGGGTCTGACCTGGTGCAGACCTTGGCCCAGTATCTGGACCACGGCGGCAACTATGACTGTACAGCCCAGAGCCTGGCCATCCATCGGAGCACTCTGCGTTACCGCTTGAAGTCCATCCGGCAGATCACCGGCCTCGACCTTGCCGATCCCGAGACCCGACTAAACCTGCACGTCGCAACGCGCGCATGGCGCCTCCGACCGCACGGCGCCCCTTTTCACGTCCCATAGCCAGGCCTAATCGGCCGAATAGCCGCGGTCAGCGCGGTGTCGGTTGACCCGCCGGATTCGAATACGGGCAGCTTCCGGGCAGGCGGGGCAATGCGGCATCCATGGCGGGCAGAGGAACTCTCAGGTGACGCCGCGGCCGGTAGGCCATGACCGAGCGAGCACGGGAAGCCGGCAGCACCACGAACCGCGGCGGCCCGGAGCACACCCGACGGAGCCAGGCATCGGGAACCTGTGTCCACGTCAACGGTGACATCCAGTTCGCTGGTCATAGACACTGAACCTTAGGAGGCCGGGCGTGCCGGACAGTTCGGGCGAGGTAAACCGCATCAGTGCCCGTACACTGGGCGTGCTCGCCGAACCAGAGGTCACCGCCGAGTTTGCCGAGCGCAACGGCCGTGAAGTGGTCCATCTCCTCAACCTTGCCGATGAGCGCCACGACTGGTCCGTGGCGATCGAGTACCAGGATTTTACTGCTGGCAATGGGTTGGCGCCGATGCTGGACTCAATGGCGAAGCACCGGATTCGCCGCGCATGGGATGTCATGGTCTGCCTGACCGATCTTCCGATTCGTTTCGAGGGCCGGACTGTGGTCGCGGAAGTTGCGCTTGGGGAGCCGATCTCCCTTGTTTCCTTGCCCGCGCTCGGTGCCGTCAACATCGACCGCCGGGTCCGCACTGCCGTCGCCGACCTCGGCTGGGCGATGCACCGCCACTTCGATCCCGAGGATGACGCCGGGGAATTCGGTCCGCCCTCGCTGCACCAATCGCGGCACATCGAGACCGCCGTTCTCGACCACGGGCCGATTGGGTTCCGCTACGTCTCAGCAACCCGCGTTGGTCGCGGACGGTTGCTGGCGGGCATGCTGCGGGCGAACCGTCCGTGGCGGCTGGCCCTCGGATTGAGAAGCGCAATGGCCGCCGCGATCGCCACAGGCGCCTTCGCGCTTGTCACGAACACAATCTGGCAACTCGCAGACCTGCTGGGCGCGCCGAGACTGACGTTGCTGATGGTTCTTTCGATCAGTTCGATGGTGTTGTGGATCATCACCCAACACGACCTGTGGGAAAGCCCCCGGCGCGACGATCGCCTCGAACGATACAAGGCTTCCTTGTATAACACTTCTACAGTGTGGTCGTTGATGATCGGCGTCGTGATCAGCTACGTCCTGCTGTTCGTGGCCGTGCTGCTGGCCGCGGCGTTCACTATCGACGATGTCTTATTGGCGCTGACCCTGCAACATCCCGTGACTGTTTGGGACTTTGTGGAAGTCGCCTGGATGACGACATCGGCGGCGCTCATCGGTGGTGCGTTGGGCTCGGGATTCGAGTCAAAGGACGACATTCTTCGGGCGGCGTACGGCCAACGGGAACGCCATCGTCGCCAGTCGGTCGACGAAGGCGAATAATCCGGCCTTGCCGGAGCCGGCCTTAACTGCACCGGGAAGCCTCCGCCGCGGGCTGGTATTGGCGAGACACGGGAGTCCGTGCCAGGAGCAGCGAGGGGTAACAACGCGAAGGTAGCGTCTGCCTGTCCGTCCAGACCACGGTGGAACCAGTGGACCGCTTGCTGCGGGCTCCGCCTAGCCTCAGCGGACAACAGATCCGTCGGCCAGCATCGCGCACTTCTACCGCCTGCCAGCGGGCGCCCCAGCTGACCGGCCGAGGGTAGAATCTACTGGCGATCGACAACCCCTACAACACGGACACTCTTCCTGTTGCAGAGTGTGCACATTGAATCTCGGCTCAGCCAGGAGGTCCCGACCCCATGGAATACATATCTCCCGACAGCGTCGTTGCCGGCGGTCCGGACGGGTCACCGCAGGACCAGATCAATCGCTACAGTGTTCCGGCCGGGCTGAGCCCCGAAGAAAAATTCGAACATTGGCGGAGCTGGTACGGCAGCGCCATTGACGCTCCCGTTCGGTTGGAAAAAACCGAAAAGCTAGTTCGTCCGGGTTTCAATCCAACCGCCCTGAGCCTCGACGGTCCAGGGTTCAGTCTTGTTGATGTCACGAATGAACCCGCCAGTTGCTACTGGAACGGGGATACGAATCCCAGCGACTGGCTCGTGTATTTCAGGACTTCATGTGACAAGTTCAGCTTCTCGGGGCGCTCCGAGGCCGTCTCTCCCGGAACAGTCAGGTTCTTTGATCTTTCGTTGCCGGGCAACTTCTATGCGCCGGCCGGCTTAAGCGCGGTGCGGGTCCATTTCGATCGAGGCCTGCTGGGCCTAGACGACAGATCAGTTAAACGGCTACAGGGGTTGGCCGACATCAGAGAAAACCCCATTATGCGTGGGCTGATTATGCCAGCCCTGTCTGGCTGGCAGCGGACGGGCCTAGCGCAGGAGATACAGCGCCTCCAGCCGGTCGTCCGGTCGATGATGACGGCCCTGGTCAGCTCGTTGCTCGAAACCACGGCCGATCCCGGCGATCTAAAACTGGCCCGCATCGCAGCGATCAAGAAATTCGTGCGCAAAAACTTCAGAAACCCTGCCCTCACTGTTGACGAGGTCGTGGCCTACTCATTTCTTTCACGCCGCGCCCTTTACTACCTGTTCGAAGACGAAGCGCTCCAGGTCAGCGGACACATCCGCGCCCTGCGGACCTTGGAAGCCCTCGAGCTCCTCGCCGACGCAACCGCCTGGAAACGCTCTCTAACCGACATAGCGGCCGCCAGCGGGTTCACAAGCCTGCAAGCCATGCGGCGGGCCGTCAGGGAACTTACGGGGCTCTCGCTTAGGGACGCGCAGGAGAAACCAGAACTCCTGCGGACTCGAGCCGCCGAACTAAGGAAACTGACCGAGCTGTGAACTGGCCGGCCAGAATCTCGCCTGGCCGGTAGTCCGTGCCAAGCCTTTCGCCGGTCCTCCCTTCTGCCTCAATATCTGACGCGTTCCACACGACTCGTTTGCTTCGGAGATGACTTCGGAGATGACTCTGCCGTCATGGACTCCGGGGACCAGGGGCCAGGCTGTGCCCCGCCGAGGAGGGGGCGAAGCGGGCCCGCTCTTTCTTTTCTTCCCTATAACTCTTGACGATGCCGTGGCCTTCGCCGTGGCCGAGTCGTGAAATCATGATCGGGCCTGGGGGCAGGGCGACGCGCAGGGTCTCTCCGGTGGTTCTCTTGCCCAGCGAAAGTGCCTCGATGGACTCGCAGGGGGCATCGACGAGGGTCTCTGATCCGAGGCCCGACGCTGCGAGGACGAGGAGGCGCCGGGTCGTAAGGACGACGTACCCTGCGGTCTCGTTCAGGTACCCCCTGCCGATAGCCCGGACGGTTTCGTCTCGAGCCAGCGCACGGACGATGACACGTAACTCAGTCCGCCCGCCCAAGGAGAGCCCTGCCCTCAACGCGGCGTCCTCAATCCCGTGGTAATGCATGATCCCCTCGGGCAGCTTTTCCTCGATACTGGCCAGGTGCTCATAGTTCAGCGGCCCGGGATCTGCTGTCCAGGCTACGTCTGCCCCGCGCGCGGATGGCCATACGGCAGCGGTAAGCCTCGCGGCTCGGCGTCGCTTGCGGAGGGAAAATGGTACCTCGATATCGATACATTCCTCATCGCTGGACGTAGCCCTGAAACCTGATTCAACCGCGGCACCGCGGATGTGGTCACGGGCGGCGCCTACACCTGTACGCATCGTCCAAAGGACGGTTTCGGGAGCTGATGTCATCTGACTACTTTCCGCACAGTCGTGGAGTTGGTTCTCCGAGCCCAGTAAAGCGCGCAACTCGCGCCAGGCAGGAACACTGCTCGGGAGACTGGCCGGCTCCGAGGGATCGGGCCCTACGTATCATGACAATTGTCATTCCCACTCGTTGACGACCGGTTCCGCTGCCGCCAATGGGACCAGTCCGCCGGAAGCACAGATGGTCGTCCCAAGAAGTAGCCTTGCCCGGTGTTGACTCCCAGCTCAGTAACCGTGGCCAGTTCTGAATTGGTTTCGATTCCCTCGGCGACAAGACTTGCCCCGATTTGTGACGAGAAGCTGACCATCGCCGCGCACAGAGCTCTCTGGTTAGGGTCGTTGTCGATTCCCGCCACGACTGTCCGGTCAAGTTTGATCAGTTCTGGGCTGAGCCTCAGGATGTGGCGCATGGACGAGAACCCTGCGCCGACGTCGTCGATAGCTATGCGTAGCCCAGCGCTTCTAAGCGGGGCCAGCGCTGCTGCGAGACGTACATAGTCAGCTACGGCTGAGCGCTCAGTCAGCTCCACGACGATTCGCCCGGGTTTCAGACCGGAATCCCTCACGATGTCACATAGCCTCGGATCAAGGCAGGCCGCCGGCGAGAGATTGACCGCAATATAGAGATGGGCAGGAAGATCAGCTGCTGCAAGCAACGCAGTTTCCAAGGCAAGGAATTCGAGTTCGAGGCCCCGCCCGATTGAATCCGCCTCGTCGAACCATTGGTCCGGAGACCTGAAGGGAGAGCTGACGAACCGAGTGAGCGCTTCGGCACCGACAATCTCGCCGGCTCCCAAATCTCGGATCGGCTGAAACGCCGTGATCAATGTCCGGGTGGTGAGCAGGTGATCCAGGCGCGCGCTGATTTCCTGGTTCGCCGGGCTCTGCGCCGCGCAGTCAGCCAGCGGGCGCGCGATTCCCTCAAATCCTGACCTTCCGCCGCCCCCTTCGGACCGGCGCCGGCCGACGACCTCGATGCTCAGTCGCCGCCCGCCCCGGTGGCGGGCGGAAAGCACGAGCCCTGCCCGGCCCGCGCGTGCATCTGGTTTCCGTGCGGTCTTGAGGTCAGCAAGGTCGATGATGAGAGTGCACGGGCGTCCCACCAGGTCGGAGGGCTCATAGCCCAGTAATTCCCGACTTGCGCGGCTGGAGAAGGTAAACCGGCCGTCTGCTCCTATGGCCCAAAGCCATTCCCGGGTTGTGCTTAGGACAGTGTCCATGAGGCCGGCCGTAATTGACGCCTCAATCCGATCGCGGCGCTGCTGCCGAATAAGGCGCCAAGCCGCATAAAGGAGGACCGGAAGGAGCAGGATCGAGGCGAGGATGGACAATCTGGCGGGGACCTCGCGCCCGCTCCACGGCTCAAGACCAAACAGGAGAGGCAGGAGAATTGACAACGCCGATACCAACTCGAGGGACAGAACGGCCAGCAACCATCGACCGCCTGGTGTTGTCCTAGCTTGGCCGTTATCAGTCGGCGCTGGAGACGTGAACGACGGACGTCGCCAAAGTGATGTTTCCAAGACCGCGTTTATGCCGCCTCAGTCGTGAGGGCAATGTGCTGATGCATCGTGTCTGGTGACATGCAAGTCTTCTTCCGTGCTCGAATCGGTACTAGGTCAGCTGGGGTCAGCATCGGCAGATGTCCGCACACGGCACGCCGTGACGCGGCAGGGTATGTCCAGGATCAGGCTGGCCGGACATCGTTCTTGCCAGCACTCTCCCGGTCTTAGGCGAGATCGCGTTCCTGAGTGATTCCGTAGGGAACGTACGGGCTCAGATGTACTGTCAACGAGGTCGGTCCATTGCGGCTCACGAGAATTCCGTGACTGCCCTCCCGGAGAGCCCGTTCCCGAGCCAAATTCTCAGCGGCATCGAGGCATTCGGCGATCACCGGGGGCTCGTCTGCCGTGACGTGATAAGTAGGCCCGGTGGCGGCGGTGATCATGGGTCATTCCTGTTCTGGTAGCACTCATATGCATTTCGCTCTCGCGGGCCGGTGTCCCCGGACCGGAGCCATGCGTGCGGCATGGAAAGGTCTTTATGGATCGCGGGGCCGGGCCCTGGCGGCACGAACGGCCCAACCCTTCCCCCGGAGTTGCCCGGTCGAAAGCTGTCTGACCGCTTCAAAAATCCTACGGTTGATGGTCGTTCACGTAAGGGGGGCATTGTTCCAAAGTGTGCATTCTTTGGTCCCGGACCAATCACTTCGTGCAGGAGTCTCGTCAACCGAGCCTGCGTCAGTGTGCATCCATGTGCCCTGGATTCGATCTCAAGGGAAGTCGCCTGAGCCCGGGGCCTCCGGCCACTTTGGGATTCTGGTCGCAGACTGGACAGTGCCTTGGCTGCACGCCACATAGCCGAGGCGGATGACTCAGACGTTGCCCACGGTCGACGGCCGGTCTATGCCCCCTCGGTCCGTCGGCCTAGTCCGGGGCCGCGGTGCGCCGGTCCGCGATGCGGGCCGGTAAACCCAATCTCTGGCGACACGCAAACTCGCCTTGGAGCGCCCCTCCGCGTGCTCTCGGCGACTTCCTATGTCAATTCACGTACGGGCACGTACGTGAATTGACACGGCAGCGGGGAGGCGGCCGGCCGACCTGGCCGCGGCGGCGCCGATCACCGCGGGGATCGATGATGGCCCTGGTCGATATTGATGACACAAGCAAGGCTAGCTATCGATACAAGAAGCAACGCGCCGGCTACGGATACTCCGGAGTCAAAGGCCTAAACTTACTGATCGGCACCGTCACCACAAACGACACGGCGCCCGGCGGCGCAAGGGCGCGGCGACGGCCCGCGGCGCCCCCAAATTTGTGGTTTCGAAATCCACGCCCCTAACCGCGAAGACTTGTGTCCGTGCTCTGACGAAGGGACGCAGGCGAATGTACACCTGCGTGCAATAGCGCCCGGGCACCCTTCGCCGGCTGTCCCTGTCTCAGTCCGTGCTGCTGAAGGCTGCGTCGAAGGAGGTGTTCGACGCCGGGAAGTCGAACTTCTTGAGCGCGGCGAGGGCCTCGGGGGCGCCATGGAGCCGGTCCATGCCGGCGTCCTCCCACTCGACCGAGATGGGCCCGTCGTAGCCGATCGCGGCCAGGGCTCGGAAGGACGATTCCCACGGCACGTCCCCGCGACCGGCGGAGACGAAGTCCCAGCCGCGGCGCGGGTCGCCCCAGGGCAGGTGCGAGCCCATGACGGTGTTGCGGCCGGTGGGCCGAAGCTTGGTGTCCTTGCAGTCCACGTGGTAAATCCGGTCCTTGAAGTCCCAGATGAAGGAGACCGGGTCGATGCCCTGCCACATGAAGTGGGACGGGTCCCAGTTCAGGCCGAACGCCTCCCGGTGCCCGATCGCCTCAAGGGTCCGGACGGTGGTCCAGTAGTCGTAGGCGATCTCGGAGGGATGGACCTCGTGCGCGAAGCGGACCCCGCATTCGTCGAAGACATCCAGGATCGGGTTCCATCGGTCGGCGAAGTCCTGGTAGCCGGCCTCGATCACCTTTTGTGGCACCGGCGGGAACATCGCGACGTACTGCCAGATGGAGGAGCCGGTGAACCCGACGACGGTGTCGACGCCAAGGGCTTTGGCGAGCCGTGCGGTGTGCTGCATTTCCTCCGCGGCGCGGGTGCGGACGCCCTCGGGGTCCCCGTCGCCCCACACCCTGGACCCGACGATCGCCTCGTGCCGGAAGTCGATCGGGTCATCGCACACGGCCTGGCCCTTGAGGTGGTTGGAGATGGCCCAGACCTTGAGGTTGTACTTCTGAAGCACGGCCAGCTTGGACTCGACGTAGCCGGGCTCGTCCCAGCGCCACGCGTCCAGGTGGTCGCCGGAAACCGCGATTTCCAGGCCGTCGTAGCCCCAGCCGGAGGCCAGGCGCGCGACTTCCTCGAACGGCAGGTCGGCCCACTGGCCGGTGAACAGGGTGAAAGGCCGGGTCTGTTGGTCTGTCATGGTTCCTTCTCTTCCGGTGGGTACCGCCTACGCCGCGGCGTAAGCGATGACGTTTTCTTTGGTTGCTTGGGCCTTGTCCAGTGCGGCCACGACCCGACCGGCTCGCATGACCATCACCCGGTCGGAGAGCTCAAGGAGCTCGGGGAGCTCGCTGGAGATCACGAGCACAGCCACACCTTTACGGGCAAGCTGTTCGATCAGACGGTGGATCTCGGCCTTCGCACCGATGTCGATACCCTTTGTTGGCTCGTCCAGGATGAGAACCTTGGGATTGCTAGCCAGGCACCGCGCGATGATAACCTTTTGCTGGTTTCCGCCGGATAGGGACTGGATCGGGGTCTCCGCAGAGGGAGTCCTGACATCAAGTTCCTTGATGTATTTTCCAACCATTTTCTTTTCATAGCCGAGCTTCAGCACACCCCACCGACTGACCTGCTTCAGGAGTGTCAGCGTGGTGTTTTCCCGGATGGACAGCATCGGGATGATCGCCTGCAGCTTTCGCTCCTCGGGGACGAGGGCGATTCCCGCAGCGATCCCCGCTGTGGCACCGTGAAGACGCACCTTACGACCGCCCATCTCGACGGTACCTGCATCGGCCCTGTCCACTCCGTAGATGCACCGAGCGACCTCGGTACGCCCGGCGCCCACGAGTCCGGCCAACCCGACGATTTCGCCGGCATGGAGCTGCAGATCCACGTCCGCGAAAGCGCCAGCACGACTCAGGCCGCGCGCCTCCAGAACCAGATCGCCGCGTTCGCGGGGAATATGCTCATAGAGATCGACGTCCTTGCCGACCATGAGCTGCACGACGGAGCGGGCGTCGAGCTGGTCCGCCGGGAGGGAGGACGCGACGGTTTTGCCTTCGCGGATCACGGTGATCTTGTCGGCAAGGGTGAAGACTTCCTCCAGCTTGTGGGACACGTACAGGATGGCCATGCCGTTGGCACGGAGCTCGTTGACCAGTTTGTAAAGTTTCTCGACGTCGTGCTCTGTCAGGGCGGTGGTGGGTTCGTCCATGATGATGACCCTGGCGTCCTGGGCCATGGCGCGGGCGATTTCGACCATCTGCCCGTCGACCGTGGACAGGGCCATGGCTGGGGTGTCGAGGTTGAGGTGCGGGGCGACCTGTTCGAGTGCTTTCCGGGCACGTTTGCGAATATCGCGCCGGGAGAGGAATCCTTTTTTACCGCCCCAGTTGCCAAGAAGGATGTTTTCCGCCACGGAGAGGTCCGGCACGAGGTTGTGCTCCTGGTAGATGGTGGCGATACCGGCGGCCTTGGATGCCACGGTGCTGGCGTGCATGAGGTGGCCGTCGACGTAGACGCCGCCTTCGTCAGGAGTGTAAAAACCGCTCAGTGTCTTGATCAGCGTCGATTTGCCGGCGCCGTTTTCGCCGACAACGCAGTGCACCTCTCCGGCATGAAGCTCAAAGTTCATGCCGGAGAGGGCGACAACGCCCGGAAACAGTTTTACAAGATTGCGTGCTTCGACAATGGCCGGAGCACCTCCGGGCTTCTCGGTCACGGCAATTCCCTCCTCAGGAACGTGAGTCCGTCACGGGCCAGTGCGTCCATGGACGACGCTACAGGGCGCCACAGGGACACGGCTTTGGCAATTTCCTCAACAGTGGGCAGGAAAGACTCGACGACGATGGAGCCTTGGTAATCGATGGACTTCAGCGCCTCAAAGGTTTCGGACCAAGGGACGTGGCCGCTGCCGGGCGTTCCGCGGTCGTTCTCAGAAACCTGGAAATGGAAAACCTTGTCACCGGCTGAGGTGATTGCTGCACCGATGTGCTTCTCTTCGATGTTCATATGGAAGGTGTCCAGCATCAGTCCGACGTTGTCCCGGCCGACGAGCTCGCACAGTTCCAGTCCCTGTTCAACGGTGTTGACCAGGTCGGTTTCGAAACGGTTGAGAGGTTCGATGGCAAGGTTGACGCCGCGTTCGGCCGCATAGTCTGCCACTTCGCGGAGGCTGTCCGCAGCCCACTGGCGCTGCTGGCGTCGTTCCTCCGGGGGAAGCAACCGTGCTTTGCCTGTGGCGGAGTACATGGGACCAGCCACGTGCGGAGATCCGACTGCTTGGGCGATGTCGACGCACAGCTTCAGGTAGTCGATGCCCAACTGCCGCTTCTCGGGGTCCTCGTGGGAGACGTCCCGGTCCGGTCCGAAGGCCCCGCAAATGGACACTGGCAGTCCGGTGCGCTCGGAGGCTTTCTTGAGCGCGTCGGCGCTCACGACACCGGGATCTTCAATGCAGACCTCGATGAGGTCGTATCCCATCTCCTTGGCAACGTCGAACTGGTCAACGTCCTGATCGGTGAAGGGCGAGACGAGGATGAACGTGCTGACGCCGAATTCGTACTTACTCATTGGGCCACAGCTCCTCTTCCAGCTTCTTCATTTCGTTAATGGCCTTTTCGGTGTAAGGGTCCAGGAACTCCAGGTGGCCGCCGCGTGCCATCATCGCGAAGGGGTTCGACGCGGCGGGCAGGAGTTCGAAGGTCAGGTAGCCGTCGAAGTTAATGTCCTTCATCGTTTGCAGCGTCGGACGGAAGTCGATATGTCCTACACCGGGGGCTGCACGGTTTGAATCCGCGAGGTGGACGTGGTTGACCTTGCTGCCGGCACGGGAGAAGGCGCCGTGGATGGTGTCTTCCTCAATGTTCATGTGGAAGAGGTCGCCGTGGACACCACCGTTCGTCAGCCCCGTCGCGTCCAGGAGATCAACGGCACGGTCGAGGCGGTTCAGGAAGTGCGTCTCGTAGCGGTTCCACGGCTCGAGGGTGATGTTCACGCCCACGCTGGCGGCGTATTCACCGAGCGTACGGACGTTCTCCACCGCCCATTCCCATTCCTGTTCGTCGCTGGCCAACGCCTCGGTCTTGCCGACCGGCGACGGTCCGACGATGATGGTCGGGGCTCCGACGCCGGCGGCGAAGTCGGCGACAGACTTGCCGTAGTCCAGGGCCTTCTGCCGGTTGGCGGCGCTGGGATTGATCAGGTCGCGTTCCTCGCCGAACCAAATGCTGCAGATGGAGCTGACGTCGATGCCGGCGTCGTCCGTCAGTTTGTTGATTTCTTCGACGTTATGGGTTGCCGGTTCTCCGACGAGTTCGATGGCGTCGTAGCCGTAGCGGGCGACGCGGTCGATTCCCTTCGCGATTTCTTCCTGGTAGTAAACGATGGCGTTGTAGGAATACTTGAAGCGGGACACTGTTTTCTCCTTGAATCACATTACTGTTCGGGCTGGCCGGGCCGGGCAGTGGTGCCAGGCCCGGCCGTTTATGGCTTTGGGGCTCTAGTCCTTGAAGATGTTGCCCCAGAGCTTAGGGTCATCGACGTTCTCCTTAGTGATGAGCTGAGTGTCGGTCAGCTGCATCTTCGGGACCTGCTTGCCGTCAAGCAGATCAACTTGGGCTTGAAGGGCCAGTGCTCCCATCTCGAACGGGTTCTGGTCCATAGTGGCGTCCTGGACGCCCTTGCGGATCCGCTCCAGTGCCAGCGGTGTGCCGTCCACTCCGACGAGCGGGATGTGGCCAGCGGCTCCGACCGGGGCGGCCTTGTTGATCTGGGAGAGGCCGGAGACGATGCCGCGGACCATTTCGTCGTTGTGGCTAAAGAGGCCGTTGATGCTCGGATCCGAGGTGAAGTTGTCCACCGTCAGGGACAGGGCGTTGTCGGCTGTCCACTGGGCGTCGCGGGAAATGACCTTGATGTCGGGGTGCTGCTTGATGCCTTCGGTGAAGCCCTCGCCGCGGAGAATGGCGTGGTAGGCACCCTTCGCTCCCTGGTATTCGAGTACCGTTCCCTTCTTCCCCATCAGCTTGGCCAGTGCCTCGGCGCCGAGCTTTCCGGCTTTCTTGTTGTCGAAGGCCACGGCCGCGTCGGCGACGTCGCCGGGAATCACCGAGTCGACCGTGGTGACCGTCTTACCGGCGTCGTGGATCATCTGGACCCCGGGAGCCAGTTCAGCCGAGTTGTTCGGGCTCAGGACGATGCCGTCCACGCCCTTGGCGAGCTGGTCCTGGATCTGGCTGATCTGCGTGCTGGAATCACCCTTAGCGTCCAGGAGCGTCACTTCGACGTTGAGTTCCTTGGCTCTGTCCTTAATGCCCTGTCCGAGGGCGACCATGAATTCAAAGCTCTGGCTGTAGAGCAGTACCGCGATCTTCTTTGGCTTGGGTGCACCGCTGGCGTCCTGGGGCGACGAAGAGGGAGTTGCGCCGCAACCGCTGAGGGCGATGGTGGCGGCGGAGACAGCCGCAAGGATCGCCAATTTGGGTGAGGTCTTCATTGACTTACTCTTTCTGTTAGTTATTCGACGTTTCACCGGCCTGCACGCGGGTGTGCATGTCCTGCCGTCGTGAGGAGGTGGCTAGGCAGGTGTCCCGGCGGGATGGTCTTGTCCGGATTCCGTGATGGTGGGGCTCACGGTTTTCAGGTCTGCAGCGGGAAGGGGTCCGATTTTTCGTTTCCTCGAGAGGTTCCGCTTGACGTACTTGTAGCGGTAGACGTCCAGGGCGGCGGCAGCGAAGATGACCACGCCTTGGACGATCTTGTCGTAGGAGGACGGGATGCCGAGAAGGTTGACGGCGTTGGAGACCATAGCGATCAGCAGCACGCCCAGGAGCGTCCCCTTGATGTTGCCTTGGCCGCCAAAGAGGCTGGTGCCGCCGATCACGACGGCGGCGATGATGGTCAGTTCGATGCCGTCCCCGGCACGCGGGCTCCCCGAGGCCAGACGGCCGGTGAGCAGAAGGCCCGCCATTCCGGCTGAGAGGCCGGCGATGACGTAGGCGTTCATCGTCACACGGTCAACCCGGATGCCGGCCAGCAGCGCGGCTTCCTTGTTGCCGCCGACGGCATAGATGGAGCGCCCGTACGTGGTGCGCGTCAGCGCGAGGTGCGCCAGGTAGGCCAGCAACAGAACCGCCGGGATGAGCAAGGGGATGCCTGCGATCTTTGCGCTGACCATGTTGGTCAGCAGCTTCGGAACCGGGGTGATGTTTCCCCCATCGGTGTAGGCGAAGGCGATGCCGGATCCGGCCGACAAGGTGGCGAGCGTGGCGATCAGCGGGGATATGCCCAGTTTCGTGACCATCAGCCCGTTCAGGGCCCCCACTACCCCACCAACGGCCAGGCCGGTAAGGAGGCCGATTTCGGCGGGCATGTTCATTTTCACGATGACGCCCATGGACAGCACGGAGGCCAAGGCCGCGGTGGAACCTACTGAAACGTCGATGCCCCCTGTCAGGATCACGAAGGTCATGCCGATGGCGAATACGCCCAGGATGGTGCACTGGTAGAGCAGGTTCACCAGGTTCACCGGTGTCAGAAACACCGGGCTGAGAAAGGTCAGCAGTACACCGAAGAGCAGGACAACGACGAGCAAACCCTGCGCGCCGATGAAGCTGCCGACGCCGGAAAGCTTTGATCGGGTCTCGTCCCCGGACTTGCTGGGGCCAGCCTTCCTGTTAACCGTGCCGGCTGCGCCGGTGGTTGATTGTGGCTGCATGGTTGTTTCTCCAGTCATTTCGACACTTCCTCGGGTCGGAAGTGCTAGTTGCTGCCGAAGAGTTCGGCGTTGGTCTTCAAAGGGATGGGTGCCCCGTCCTGGCGGGCGGAGTCGGCGGTGGCCATGACCAGCTGCAGGCTCTGGATGTTGTCCGTGACGTCCGTTTCAGCCTTCTGGCCGGTCTCGATGGCTTGGCGGAACGCAGCCAGT
The DNA here is from genome assembly GCF_042788715.1 of Arthrobacter sp. NPDC056886. Taxonomy (NCBI): domain Bacteria; kingdom Bacillati; phylum Actinomycetota; class Actinomycetes; order Micrococcales; family Micrococcaceae; genus Arthrobacter; species Arthrobacter sp. NPDC056886. The sequence goes on along the minus strand of NZ_JBHUBT010000008.1, from coordinate 259,946 downwards.
GTTCCCAGGCGTTCCTCGACCGGCAACGGATCCAGGTCGACGTGCATGACGCCGGAGCGTTCCACCGCACCGGCTAGGAACACCGTGTCAAACAGCGACGCGAAGTCGATCGTGACCTCGTTGTTCTTCCAGGTGATGGCGCCTTTGCTGCCCTGGATTTCCCAGTCACCGTCCCAGCTGGTCTGCGGGCCGTAGGAGCTCCATGAGCCGGTATAAATGACCCTCGCACCGTTGTCACAGTCGAACTGCACGACGGCGGAGGAGTTGCCCTTGAACCGGGAGGTTGCCGTGTTCCATGACCGTGCACGGACCGCGGTTGGTTCTACGCCGACGATCCCGCGAAGCTGGTCCAGGTGGTGGATCATCGCATCGACGATGAGGGGCTCATCCATTTCGAGCCGGAATCCTTCGAACGGCGGGTTCTTCTTGTAGTCGATGAACACCTGCTCCAGATCACCGATGACCCCTTCGCTGATGAGGCGCTGAACGGTCCGTGCCGCGCGCTTGAAGCGGTAGTTCTGGGACACCATCGCCTGCTTGCCGGATTTCTCGGCGGCGGTGATGATGCGGATACCGTCCTCGAGGGTGTGGGCCAGAGGCTTCTCGATCAGCACATGCACACCGGCTTCGAGGGCAGGGACGGCCACAGCGGCGTGGTATTCGGGTGGAACGATGACCAGGACAGCGTCGAAGGATTCCTTGTGGTTGAGGGCTTCCTGGATATTTGCGTAAGCGGGGATTCCGTATTGTTCACCTGCTGCCCGCGCAGCGTCTGCATTGACGTCCACGACACCGGACAGTTCCCATGTCTTGCTCTGGTGAATTACGTTGAGCCATGACGTGCCCCATGCGCCGAGGCCTACCTGGATGATTTTCATTGCTGGACTCCTTCTAGTTGTTTCACGCCTGGGACGTCGATCCACTGACCGCTGTTGCTCGATTCGATAATGCTCTCGGTAAGAATGGCTGCCCTGAGTCCGTCGCGGAATGTGGGCAGGCCCTCGCGGATATCTCCGCTGATTGCCGCGTAAGTATCGGCGACGAATGCGTTGAACGCATCCTGGTAACCCTGCGGATGGCCCGCCGGCACAACAGACAACCGTGCCGCATCTGGCGACAAGGCAGCCGGGTCGCGGACAAGAAGCTGGGATCCGGTCCGTTTGCCCAGCCACAGCGTTTCGGGTGCTTCCTGGTCGAACTGGAGTGTGCTTTCAGAACCGGAAATCTCGATCATCAGGCGGTTCTTCCGACCGGGCGCAACCTGACTGACCAGAAGATTTCCCACGGCTCCGTTCTCAGTTGCGAAAACAGCCGAAACGAGGTCCTCGGTCTGGACGTTTTTGTGGTTTGCCCTGCCCGTGAAAAGAGTGCGGCTCAGTGCGCCGACGCGTGAAATCCGGTCCCCGGTCACGAATTCGATCAAGTCACACAGGTGGGATCCGATGTCGGCAAATGCCCTGGAAGGCCCGCCGATTCCGGCGTCAACCCGCCAGTTATCGTCGTCCCGGGACAACAGCCAGTCCTGAAGATAGGAACCCTGGATCGTTGAAATCCTTCCGGTCTGCCCTGACGCGATGCGCTCCCGGGCCTCCCGGACCATTGGATGGAACCGGTAGACGAAGGGAACGGTCCCGACCGTCCCGGCCGTAGAGGCCAGCTCCACCAGATGGGTGGCATCCAGCACGTTGGTAGCCAGAGGCTTCTCACAGACAACGTGCTTGCCTGCCTTCAGCGCTGCCTCGGCCAGTGCGACGTGGGTAGCGTTCGGGGTGCAGACGTGGATGACGTCGATCTTGTCGTCCTGGACCAGGTCCTGAACGGAGGCGTAAGCCCGGTCGACGCCCAGGCGGTCTTTGGCGCGGGCGGCACTGGCAGGGTTCGAGGACGCGATACCGGCGATTTCCACCCCTGCGGCACGGGCGGCTCTGCTATGCACCTCAGCCATGAACCCGGCACCGACGAACCCGGCCCGTAACCGGGAGGGGGCTGTCGTGGTTCTGTCGTTTTCCATGCCGAAACAGTGACACGCCCCACGTGGCTTTGGTCAGACAGCCAGCAAAAGTCTGCACCTTTTGACGCTGTTGGCGATTGAATGCACACCGAAGTTGCACTTTTTGATGCTATGGGCATCGACGAGTGGACGGGAACGAGTGGGCACCTTGACACTGAGTGGAGATGAGGTCCCCCTCGGGGTCCTGTGAGCGCGAGGTGTCAAGACCTCATGCTCCCCATTCACCTCTTTTGAGCCCCCGAAACGGAGAGACATGGACAACGGTGCCGGCGAACTTTTGCGTATCCTGCGGGACGGACGCCCGCGAACCAGGGCCGACCTGGCCGGGATAACGGGCTTGGGGCGAGCTGCCATCAGTACTCGCCTCGAAGCACTCCTGGAACTTGGGCTAGTTGTACCCGTGTCGGATGCGGCTTCCACTGGAGGCCGACCCTCGGCGCGACTAGCCTTCAACCCCGGTGCAAGGCTGGCCGCTGCGGCCGACGTCGGCGCCACACACGCGACCGTGGCTCTCACGGACCTGTCGGGAAGAATTCTCGTGGAAACCACTGAACGACTTGAGATTTCGTGCGGACCGGAAGCTGTTCTGGGCTGGTTAGCGATGACGCTGCAGGGTCATTTGGAGACGGTCAAGCGTCCGGCAACGGACATCGTCGCTGTTGGCATCGGGCTGCCCGGTCCCGTTGAACACTCCACCGGAAAACCGACCAGCCCCCCAATCATGCCCGGCTGGGACGGCTTTAACGTACCGGCGTACGTACAGCAGACGTTCGACGTTCCGGTGCTGGTGGACAACGATGTCAACATCATGGCCCTTGGGGAACGGGCAACATGCTGGCCTGGCGAGGACAACATGATTTTCCTCAAGGTCGCGACAGGCATCGGCTCCGGCATTATCAGCGGCGGCACGCTACAGCGCGGCGCGGACGGCGCGGCCGGCGACGTCGGTCATATAGCCGTTTCGCGTGGGGCGGGAGTCCAGTGCCGCTGCGGGAATACCGCATGCCTTGAAGCGATCGCGGGAGCCCCCGCACTAGCAGCCAGCCTTCGCGAAAAAGGGTTGCAGGCAACTACCGGCTCGGACGTCATATCCCTGGTCCGATCCGGCAACCTGGCCGCCATTCAAGCCGTCCGGCAGGCCGGACGCGACATCGGCGAGATGCTCAACATGTGTGTGAGCATCATCAACCCCTCACTCATCGTCGTCGGCGGTTCGCTGGCGCAGTCGGGGGAACATCTCATCGCCGGAATCCGTGAAACCGTCTACACAAGGTCCACCCCCCTGGCCACGCAGCACCTCAATGTCACCCAGTCCAAGACGGGCGCTGAAGCAGGAGTTGTCGGGGCCGGCATCATGGCAATCGAGCATGCTCTCGCCCCTCAACGAGTCCACGATTTCGCGACCAGGCAGCCTCCCGGCGGACACCGAAATACCGACAGTCTGGATAGCGTGGAACACATCGCCCAGACATCCAAGCCGCTCCGTGACGCCGCGGCCGAACAAATGCACCCCGCATTACCTTGACCACGTCTCCCAACGAAATTGTCGAAGACAGGCACGCCAGGGTGTGGGGACGCGAATAGCGTCGTTCCTCCCAGTCTGTGCCTATCCAACGGCAGACTCGCCCAGGCCAAGACGGTGGCCCATACCGGTTGTGTGGGGCGCCGGCACTAAACGCATCGACACACGAATCGAAAACGTACACAGGTAAGATTGACCTAATAGCTGAGGTCCTTTCTGGTCAGCCCTACGAACTACCGCAACCGCTTCCACAGAAGTCGGAGCCACCCCCAGGACGGCCAGAAAGGTTCAGCTGGCGAAAAGGAGGATGGCATGCCTCAATCTGCTTCCGAGAACAGCGGTCATCTGCGACGCTATGCAGTGCCGGAGGGGCTTACTCCCGAACAAAGGTTTGAACATTGGCGAACCTGGTACGGCAGTGCTGTCGAAGCTCCGATGCGGTTGGAAAGGTCGGCACATGCTGCTCCCGTGCCTTTCACTCCTTCGGCCATTAGTCTTGCCGGCCCAGGTTTTAGCCTCATAGAAATCTACAATGCCCCCGCATCGGGCTCGTGGGCGCCGAATCCCGACACCAGGGATCTGCGCCTGGCCTACTTCCGGAAAGCGCCGGCCCTAACCCTGACTCTCAACGGCGTGCCTGAGCCAGTAGCAGCGGGCTCCGTCAGGTTCATCGATACCTCTCTGAGCGGCAGTTTCGATGCCCCCGAGGGCTTTCACGCCTTGCAGATCAACATCGACCGCAGCAGCCTAGATGTGAGCGAGGCCGGACTAGGCTCCCTGCTTCGCCTGCCTGACCTCGCAAAGCATCCGATCGTGGGCACTTTCGTGATTCCTGCGCTGTTGAGTTGGAAGCGGCCCGGCATCGACCGGGAGGCATCGGGAACCGCAGACATCCTCCGATCCGTGATGGCAACACTGGTGGGCTCCTTGCTTGAAACGCCGGTCGCCGATGAGGCGCAGAAACCGGCCCTAAGTCGGGCGGTAAAGAAATACCTTGATGCCAGCTATGGCAACCCCAATCTGGACGTGGCAATGGTCGCCGAAAGGTTCAATCTCTCCCGTCGCTCTCTGTTCTATTTTTTCGAAAATGAAGAGCTCCACTTGGGTGAGCGTATACGCGCCTTGAGAACACGCAGAGCCCTGGAGCTCCTCCTTCAGGCCGACGCGCAAGGGGTAACCTACTCAGAAATTGCGGCATCGTCCGGATTCACCAACGCGCAAAGCATGCGCCGCGCGGTGAAGGAGTTTACCGGGATGAATGTGAGGGAGATACACCGATCCGAGACCGTCGTTCGTGTTGCGCTGCAACAGCTGCGGGAGTCGCTGATCCCCTAGCGCGTGACCGAGGGAATTGTGCTTTCCTGCTATTGGACGCGCCGCCCGCCAGACGCCTTGTCCTGTCGAACATGGGGGTCAGCGACTCGGCATGCTACTCAAAGCTGCGAACCTTCGGCAACTTGGGGGCCTTATGGCTCCCACAAGCCACAGCGCGCGCGGATGGGTGCTGTCGTTGCAGCGGCCCAGCCCGACCCGTGTTCCGGTCAGTTGCTCCAGACCACGCTAGATCTTGTGGGGCGGAGCTAGCCCTTTGTGCAGGATCAGGACCCAGGCGGAGATGGCCCAGTAGTCATGTTCCCGAACAAGCCGCCGAGGGGGCCGGTCAGCAGGGCCGCCGTTCCCCACCGGGACGATGACCAGAAGTGATCTCGCTCGGGGTTGCGCCCTTAGCCTGAGCAGCGCCCAGGCACCGGGGGCGCCCCCGATTCCCCCGGGTCCGCACCCTGCCCACTGCCGCCCGGGAATAAATCCGTTTTTCCAACGTTGAGTCAAGTACACTCAACTCTCTTACGGAGGTTTCATGGCTGAATTTTTTGGGCCGGCGGAGTCCGGCCACGGCTCGTTCGACGAATTCCTTGCCCGTTACCTGCAGGGCCAGCGCGCGGCCGGCCCCGGGCACCCGATGGACATCACCCGGCTGCTGAGCCGGCGCACCCATGACGTGCTCGCGGGTGCCGCACAGTTCGCGGCGAAGCACGGTCATATCCATGTGGACGCGCTGCACATCCTGCGTGTCATGGTCGAGAGGGAACCGGCCGCCGACTACATCCGCCACGCAGGCGCGGAACCTGCTGCCATCGCCACGGCGGCCGAGGAGCGTCTCCCGGAGCAGGCAACCGCCAGGGCGGAAACGACGCCGGCCCTGACGCCGTCGGCCCAGCGAGCCCTACTCGACGCCTACCAGGTTGCCCGGGCATTCGGCTCAACCTACATCGATCCCGAACACGTGTTCTTCGCGCTCGTCGTCAACCAGGAGGCCCCGGCTGGGCAGGTGCTCGCCGCGGCCGGGGTGACGCCGGAGTCCCTGCAGTCCGGTCCGCGCGAGCAGTCCGCTCGGCGTGGGGCCACGCCGACCGGCGCGGAGCCCGGACTGTCGCAGGCAGCTGCCGCCGGGTCTGACACCCCGACCCTGGACACCTACGGCAGCGACCTCACGGCACATGCGCGCGAAGGCAGCCTGGACCCGGTGATCGGCCGGAGCGCCGAGATCGAGCAGACCATCGAGATCCTGGCCCGGCGCACCAAGAACAACCCTGTCCTAGTCGGGGAAGCCGGCGTGGGCAAGACCGCGATCATCGAAGGGCTCGCCCAGGCGATCATCGCAGGCGCCGTGCCTGAACAGCTCCGCGGCAAGCGCATCATTGCCCTGGATCTCCCGGCCATGTTGGCCGGAACGCGGTACCGCGGTGACTTCGAGGAGCGCCTGACCAAGGCGATGGACGAGGTCGGTTCACGCGCCGGAGAAATCATCCTGTTTATCGACGAACTCCACACGGTCGTCGGAGCCGGCGGCGCGGGGGAAGGCATGGACGCAGGAAACATCCTGAAGCCGCGCCTGGCCCGTGGTGAACTTCATCTCGTCGGCGCCACCACCCTGAACGAATACCGAAAGGTGGAGAAGGACGCGGCACTGGAACGCCGCTTCCAGCCCGTACAGGTCGGCGAGCCGAGCATCGAGGACGCCGTGCAGATCCTCGACGGCCTGCGCGGACGGTACGAGGAACACCACGGCGTCCGCTACACCGACGAGGCGATCCGCGCCGCCGTCGAACTCTCCGCACGCTACGTGACGGACCGTTTCCTGCCCGACAAGGCCATCGACCTCATCGACCAGGCAGGTGCGCGGCTGAGCATCAAACTCGGCTCACAGACCGATGTGGCTGTTCTTCGCGAACAGCTCGCAATCCTGGAAAAGTCCAAGAACGACGCCGCCACCACGGAACGCTATGAAGAGGCCTCGCGGCTGCGGGATGAGATCGAAGCAGTAAACGGGAAGCTCTCCGCTGCGATTTCCAGTGCACCTGAGGCTTCCGAAGGCGCCGAGGCCGTCATCAGCGAAGCGGATATCGCAGGGATCATCTCCCGGTCCACCGGAATCCCAACCAGCCGGCTCACAGAAGACGACCGGGAACGCCTGGCCAGGCTCGAGGAGGAACTGCATCAGAGGATCGTCGGGCAGGACGACGCCGTGACGCTGATCGCGAAGGCGGTCCGGCGTAGCCGCACCGGCATGGGGGACGCGGACAGGCCTGTCGGCAGCTTCCTGTTCCTCGGCCCGACGGGTGTGGGCAAGACCGAACTCGCCAAGGCGCTGGCCGGGTCGTTGTTCGGGGATGAAAATGCAATGGTGCGCTTCGACATGAGCGAGTTCGGCGAACGGCACACCGTAAGCCGGCTGGTCGGAGCCCCTCCGGGCTATGTCGGCTATGGCGAAGCCGGGCAGTTGACCGAACGCGTCCGTCGTAGCCCCTACTCCGTGGTGTTGCTCGACGAAGTGGAGAAGGCCCACCCGGATGTGTTCAACCTGCTGCTCCAGGTGCTCGACGACGGGCGGCTGACCGACGGACAGGGCCGCATGGTGGACTTCCGCAACACCGTGATCATCATGACCTCCAACCTCGGCTCGGAGTTCCTGGCCAGCAAGGGCGGCGCGATGGGCTTTGTATCCAAGGCCGACGAGGGCAACGGCTTCGGCTCGGAGAAGGCGCTGCGGGACCGGGTGCTGGGCCGGCTGCGCGAGACGATGCGGCCGGAGTTCCTCAACCGGATCGACGAGATCGTCCTGTTCCGCAAGCTGGACCAGGCGCAGCTGCGCCGGATCGTTCGGCTGATGCTGAACCAGACCGAAGCCCGCCTGCAGTCCCAGGGCATCACTCTCGAGGTCAGCGAAACGGCTGTCGACTGGATCGCCGAACGCGGCTACGAGCCCGAATACGGAGCCCGGCCGATGCGCCGCGTGATCCAGCGCGAGCTGGACGACCGGATCGCGGATCTGTTCGTGGCGTCCGACCTTCAGTCTGGCGGCCAGGTGGCCGTCTCGGTCGACGGGCAGTCGATCGTCGTCGAGGCCCGCCATGAGGCGATGCCGCTGGCGGCGTAAGCCACCTCCGGATCCCCAGCGGGCGGATCCGGTACACGGCCGGGTACACAGGCCCACCCTGTGTGCCCGGCCAAAGCCGTCGGGTGTCGCCGAGGAGCTCGCCGGCTATGACCGGGCGGAGACATTTACGTGTTGCGGCGAGCCGGGAAGAATTGCCTCGCACGGTCCTTTTCTTCCGCGCCCCCGCTGAGTGCCAGCTGCTCCTTGCGCCCACTTTCCCCGAGCGGGCTAGCCCACCGCCTCCAGGGCCGCAGCGATGGGCTGGCTGCCGTCGCGGAACCCGATAGTCCGGCCGATTGCGGCGGGCAGCTCCAGGACTGCCGCAGCGACGAGGGCGACGTTGGCGCGGGCGGTTTTGGCAGCCTGCCAGGGCTCGTTGACGTGGACGTCTATCAGACCGCTGCCCGGCTTGTCCGTGAGCGCGCCGGGGCCGAGGATGGTCCAGTCCAGGCTGGTGCCGCGCAGGTAGGAGTCAGCGGCGGCCTTGGCCTCCGCGTAGTGGAAGAAGGGATTGTCCCGGGGCACTCCGTGGTCCGGTCCGGCTCCAAGATAGGACACCATGACGTAGCGGCCGACGCCAGACTGGGCAGCAGCGTCCATCGAGCGGATCGCGGCGTCACGGTCCACGGCGTAGGTCCTCCCGGGGTTTCCGCCGCCGGCACCGGCCGACCATACGACGGCGTCGTGACCCGAGAGCGCCTCGGCGATTTCCGCCGTCGTCGCATTCTCCACGTCCAGGACGACTGGGGTGGCGCCGGTTGCCGCGACGTCGGACGCGTGTTCGGGGTTCCGGAAGATGGCGGTGACCTCCTGCCCGTCCGTAGCCAGGACTTTAGAGAGTTCCCTAGCCACTTTTCCATGGCCGCCGATGATTGCGATTCGGGTCATAGACCCATTCTGTCCCACGTCCCGACATCCCGGCACCCTTTGCGCTATCAGAGGTGTCGCCCACCTGCCGAGGGTGCTCCGCGCCCAGTTGCACGAAGGTCGGGGTCGTGCACCCGGTCCCGACCCGGTGGCTGGAGTAGAGGAGCTTGCCGTCGAACCAGACCTGCGTGTTGGAGGCGGCACCGTTGGCAGGTCCCCGGACAGGTCGAGGGCTTTCTGCAGCCCCCCCGAGGGGCCCATAAGAGGTGGTTTATACACACATTCGGCGGCCTACAAGCCACTGAACAGGGAAAACACGTGCCCGAGGTGGGACTCGAACTGCATTCTCTCCCCCGCAAACACTGGACTCCCCCGGCAACATACGGACTCCGGCCCGATCCGGCCCACATACGACCCGATCAGATGCCCAAAGTGTGGACAATGTAGACCCCCCAAAATTAGCCAGTTCAAGGCAGTGCAGCCACCAGCAGCACGTGCGTCGCAGAGCGGAGGCTCTTCTGGTTTCTGAGCCAGAAGACTCCCGGAACGGAATTCTGGTCAGCCGTGGCATCAGGCGCCCTCTACGGCGGCGAACGGAATCCGTTATCGGCGTTTGAAAAACCCCGATAACGCGGGGTGAAGCGACCATCAGCGTCAGATCCGTTTCGGCGACCGGGAAAGTGGGAAGGATCACGTCGCCTCTGTAGTCGAGCCTGCCCCCACGAAACGTACCAAGGTCCTCAGGCCAGGGACAACACAAATGAGAGCACGAAACCGGCCGCGGTGCTCAAGGCCACTGCCGGTCCTCCATGCTCGAAAGCCTCCGGCACGAGAGTGTCAGCCAACGCGGCGATCACCGCTCCGGCCGCGAACGCAAGGGGCAACGAGATCGTCTCGGGATTGCTGCCGGAGAGTGGGCCGGCACCGATCACCACTGCGATGACCAGCACCACCGAACACAGCCCCCACAGCCTGATGATGGCGGAAGTGGACATGCCTTGGCTGCGCATTGACGCTGATCCGACGAGGGCCTCGGGCAGGTTGGAGACGAAGATCGCGGCCAGCAGCGCCAGGCCGCCGGTACCCTCGCCCAGCGAGACACCGAGCGCGAGGTTCTCCGGCACCCCATCAAGTGTGGCGGCGGCCAGCAGCGCCAGACCCGCCGCGCCCCGGGTGGAAGCCGCCGACGGCGCCCGCCCCGTGGCAGCGGCGTCGGTGTCGAGCTTGGGACTGCCCCGGTATTCATCCGCGGGAATCGGGCGCGAACCTGCTTGGGCCCAGCGGTCGAGCAGCGCGCTCAAGACCGTGAACACCACGGCACCGATGAACAGACCGGTCGCTGCGAGCCAGATTCCGCCGCGTTCGTAGGCATCCTGAAATAACTCGAACGTCAGTGCGGTGATCAGGGCGCCCGCCGCGAACGACAGGATCATAGCCAGGACGCGCTTAGGCAACTCGAAACGCACACCCACGAAGGCCCCCAGCAGCAAGGCACTGGAAGTCACGACACCGAAGAGCAGCGCCACACCCACATCGACAGTATGTATGGCAGGCGGAAGTGAAGACAACAGCTACACAATCTGCGGAGATCGGACGTTGTCGTGTACTTGGGGAAGGACATCACTTTCGGTTGCGTTGCCGGGACTTCTCTCCAGCATCGCGGCATCCCTCCACCAAACCGGCCGCGGCGTGGCCCAGGCCATCAAATGGCATTTTGGTGGCTTCGTATTCAACCCTGTCGAGTTCGATGAACAACTCCATAGCTGACCGATGGAGCCTAGGACTGGGAGTCTGTCACTACCGGGTCTGCGAGTCAGTTCCTGCAGGCTGATAGCGAAGATTGCGTCGCTGACCACTCCCCTAAAGTTCGTAATGCGTGCCAAATCGCCGAAGTGCAGGCTCTTCGTCGAAAGGGTCTGGACCGTGCTCTGGATAGGGGCGCCGGAGCCCCGTAGATTCGGATAAGTCCTCATCAACCCTTCCGGGTTGGGACCCTTTGCCGTCGGGTGCACGGCCGCAAAGAAGCCGCTGTAGCCGAACGGTGGCGAAAGGATGCACCCGTGGAGAAGAGCCCCTGATGGCCACCTCGCACTTCGAACGATTCCTTCTTGAAGCCACCGCCCCGGATGAAACGCATTGGCCATTGGGGCCGGATTGTCTCTACGGCCTGTACACAAGCTGGTGTCTGCTCCACAACATCACCCCGGTGGAGGACATCACCTTCCGGTCAGCCATGCAACGCTGCGGCGTCGATCTGCGCAGCAGCCGTCGACGGATGACAGGACAGGCCGCAACCGACTGTATCCTGGCCAGCTACCCCGCCACGGGCTGACCATGTTCCGTCGACCTTCAGGGGCCCGCGCCCGCTACAAACGTTCTGCTCCAAATTGAGGTCCCCGGGCGGCCGGGAGTGAAATAGCCCCGATCTGGACCTGCTATCGGCATGACAAATGGGCGTACCTCAGTGCCGATCGGCAACCGGGAGATTGCGTGCCTGCTCCTGAACCCGTGAATCAAACGGAAATTCCCGCTTCTAACCGCAGTGTTGACGACCACTTCTACGAAGACGCTGTTTTCCCCGATGGCGAGAACGACGGATACTTCAATGACACGAGCGGCCCGGTCGACGGGATGTTGCCAGCGGACCCGGCCGCCGACTCTGTCCGTGAAGCCAGGGAGTAGTGAGGCGGCAGCCCCAATCCCCACGCCGGAACCGGCGGCAGGCGGGAGTGGGCGCAGCGCTTCGGCACTCGATCTCTGTCCGCCGCGGCCGGGCTCATCGGCAGCCTGAAAAACCTTTGGGTGTCCAGGTCCTGCACGCTGTACCGGGGTGTTCCGCCGCCCGTCCGGTCCGGTTCCAGCAGGCCCCGGCGCTCATTCAAGCGCAGGTTGTCACGATGTTCCAATGTGGAACAACGTCCGTCACCATCGACGGCTTCAAAGCCCAACCATGCCCCGCAGCTGGCCCCGCGGCGGAGCGCTCGGACTTGTCTGCGGGCAGCCTCGGTCGCCTGAGCGCACGCCAGCAACAAGAATCCAAGACACCACCCGAAAGTCATGTCATACAGAACTCGCGGCCGCATGAACTCGTGTCACCAGAAAATAGGGCAGAGAGGGGATCACCCACCAGAACCTGTGTACACAGGTGTGGACTCTGTGCACACCACCTTGGCCGGACAAACGGCCGCCAACTTCTTCCAAACCCACACGAAGGAGCGAATCTCGCCGAAGATCTCCGAGAAATCATCCTTAGGTCATGTCGACACCACAACGCCGGAAGAAGAATAGATACAAGGCCAACCACGCCCGACACAAACAGCAAGAAAGGAGGCCCGTATAAGAAGGATCAGTCTGCTAGCCGTGTGTACGGTACTGGTATGGCTTCTCCGCAGACGCTATGCGAGGCCGAGCGCCGCGTCGTCGCGGCTTGGGCAGCAGACTGCGCTGAGCGGGTCGTAGCCTTATTTGAGGCAGAGGCGCCGGCAGATGATCGCCCCCGCGACGCCATCGCCCGAGCCCGGGCCTTCGCTCGCGGTGAGCTCAGTGCCGCCGAAGAGATCCGCCGCCGGTTTGTTGCTGGCCGTGCCGCACGCGAGGTGAACAGCCCCGCTGCGGTGGCTGCCGCCCGGTCTGCCACACAAGCCGCCGCCGTCGCCCACATGGGCGCGCACGCCTTGGGGGCAGCCGCGTATGCCGCGAAAGCGGCGGGACTGGCGGCGCCCGATCGACCCCAGACGGTCGACGACGAGGTCCACTGGCAACTCGAGCACATGAGCGCCGAAGCCCGGTCCGCGCTTCGGCGCTTGCCACCGCTCGGGGAGAATTCCGCCGGTCCGCTGGGGCCAGGACTTCTCGCGTCCGGAATCCTCGCCTCGATCATCCGCGCGATCCAGACCGACTTGGCTCGCCCTGACCAGCCTGCCTCCTCCAGCTGAATCTGCCACCCCAAGGCTGTGCGCACAACCAAAACGTCGCCAAGGCCAACGTCGAAAATGATCTCCGCGGCCAGGCGGGAGTCCGCGCAGCCAACGATGACTGCGAACGGGGTTTGGCTGCTCACCAGCTCTCTGCGTCGGAGGCGTTCTAGTACGGGTGCATCGAATCTCCCGAGACGAAACGGTCGTAGGCCTGCATGTGTGCGGCCGGGTCGTCTGGCGGGGTGAGGTCCCCAACCGTGCTGGCGAAGCTAGTCGTGCGGGCCTCCGCGCTCCCGTCCCTGAACGTTCGGAACCGCCGTCGACATCGGCGCTGGCCCCGGCGTAGGCTGGCAGCATCGGCGCATGTGCCCGGTGACTCTGCGTCGATACCTCAATCGATGAAGGAGGACCAATGAGTGCCGTACGTGAGTTCATGAGTACGGATGCACAGTGCATTAAGGAGAACCAGTCCCTCGTAGATGCCGCACGGATGATGCTGGATCTGGACTGCGGATCGTTGCCAATCTGTGGTGACGACGGCAAGTTGAACGGCATGATCACTGACCGGGACATCGTGCTCAAGTGCGTTGCCGTGGGCCGTGATCCACGCGAGATGATGGCCCGCGACCTCGCCACCGGTACACCCCACTGGATTGACGCCGACTCGAACGTTGACGCCGCCATCGAAATGATGGAGAAGTACCAGGTCCGGCGGCTCCCGGTCATTGCTGACCACAAGTTGGTCGGCATCATCAGCCAGGGTGACATCGCGCGCAACTACTCAGAGGAGCGTGTGGGCGAACTGGTGGAGCACATTTCGGAACGCAGCCGAATGCAGTCGAGCAGTTCATAAAGTCAAGCAATTCATCCGCAAACAAGCGCCACGGAGCAGGTTTCCGTGGCGCTATTCTGTGCCCGCAGGACCCGGTCTACCAAGACTATTCCCAGTTCCTGGCCCGTGCTTTCCAAGGCGGCCACGCTACGCGCCTACAACAACGCCAGAAGGAGAGCCTCTTGAAGAATTACGGGCCAGCACCGATTCCCTAGCGGGTGGGCACAAGTCATGTCGCCCTCCCCAGGACCCACCATGAAGAAGCAGCAAAGCCCCCGATCTCACCATCTACGACCCGATCCACAGCCCAAAATGTGCGCAAATGTACGCACCCCGAATTGGCCGCACTCCAAGCAACTCCAAACAGCGCATTTCAACAAGGGTCCGGTTGAGCGCCGGATTATGCAGCGCGGCCGCAGTCCAGACCGGTCCGGGTCAGGTAGCCATCGGCCGACTTTTTCGTGCACATGTAATGCTCGAAGCCCTCATTCACGTGCCCACCGCGGCCCCTGTCTCCCACCGGGCACGGCGTTCGGGCCCCTTCACATGCGGGGATGGCTTCAGATCCAGTCGTCTGAAACGCCCGGGACTGTGCCGTCCCGTTGCACCGCGACCATCTGGGCTGCGCTCATCCCCCTCAGGTACCCCTCGGCTGCCTGCGCGGCCGTGATCCCCGCGTCGACGAGCCTCATGAGGTCGTGCTTGTCCGGCAAGGCTGACAGCCCTGCCGCCCGCGAGGTCCCGGCCATGACCTGCGCCCCGAATAGGATCAGGCGACGCTCGACGTCGAGACCGCGCCTCTCATCGTCGGCGACACGCGAGAGGCCGTTGGCAAGCCTCATTGTGCGGGCATCCCGTGGAATCTGCGCGGCGAAGTCGCCGCCGTGCCGTACAGCGAGCCGGTAGACCCCTGTCTTGACCTCGTTCGGGGTCGCCGGGCCGATCCCGAAATGCTCGATCCAGCCGCTGATGTCCTCGGCCCGGACTGGCTGGCCTGCGCCCGACTTCAGGCTGACCAGCAGCCCACTCAGGGTACCCTCGTCGTCCTCGGCGTCGAGGAACCGTGAGATGCCGATCTGGAGGATGTCTCGCAGATCGATCCTGCGCTCCTGCACGGCGGCCCAAACCGTTTTGTTCCTCCGGAGCTTGCCGAGCAGGTCCTCCCCCAGCTTCTCCCCGAAGCCCTCCGGGTCCTCATAGAAGGACAGGGGGGAGTGCTGGAAGCGGTCGAGCACCTCAGAAGGCATCGCCGCGCAGCGTAGCGCGGCCTCCGCGGCGTCGTGGTTGTCCTCGACGAGATCATCGAACCCTTGCTCTTCGAGGAACGTGACGGCCTCGTCCGCCGTGGTGATCCCCGCGTCGAGTAGGGCCACGGCAGTCTCCGGGGATGCCACGCAGAGGACCTCGCAGAAGTTGTATGGAGTGGCCCTGAACTCGAACTCGGCCTTCCGGCCCCCGCGGCTCGTCCGCTTGGCGAGGGCGTCCAGCAGGCTGTTGCCACTCAGGAGGTCGCGAGCGTACGTCTCCACGACGCGGCGGTGCACATCGTAAGTCGGAGCGTCCGGGAACCTCCTCCCCGGCACGGGATCGCTGCCCATACGTCCGAGAGTAGACCCTTCCCGCACTGTCAGAGGACTTCAGGACGGGAACCCAGATGCCTTGAGAGGCATGGCCGATCTATTTCGTCTCGTCCCGGTCGGCCAATGGCCGATTCATCCGCGCGCTCCAGGCCAACTTGGCCCGCCCCGATCAGCCTGCCCCCTCCAGCTAAATCTGCCACACGCAAGCCGGTCCCCCACCGAGACACCATCCGCCCGCAATGGCGCTGCGAGAAATCCGATACCGATACAGGTATCAGGGATTCGCATATACCCCGCCCGCAATACCCGACAGGGATGGCCACAAGGATTTGATCTCAAGTCATGCAGTTCCAGGCGCTCCCCGCCCATGAAGGAGTACAGAGCAACACCGCCGTCCCGGCCAAGAGAACGAGTCGCCAGACCGGTCACAACCAACAAAAATGGGCCCCGCAGGGGGCCCATAGAAGGAGATTTGTCCACATTCAGCGGCTCGCAAGCCCCTGAACAGGGAAAACACGTGCGCGAGGTGGGACTCGAACTGCATTCCCTCGCCCGCAACCACTGGACTCCCGCGGAAACATGCGGAATCCGACCCGATCCGAAGCCCAAAGTGTGCACAATATACATACCCCCAAATTGGCCAGTTCAAAGTATTGCAGCCCTCGACCGCACCCACGCAGCACAGGGTGCAGCTCTTCTTTGCGCAGACAAAATATGGCGCCTCGGCACCCGGCATGATCACCCCTAATGCGGCAGACGCCGTTGCGCGGCGCGGGCAATCAGCAAGCCCGTAGGCAAACTTCCAGGTCGCGGCAACAAATCTACTTGCGGATTCAGTCCCAGATCGGCCCGCCGAACCGCTTACCCAGTCTCGCTGCGGCTGCGCGGTCTCGCCGGTAGCGGCCGATATGTGCTGCTCTATTCACCGCTCAATGACGCCGGTATTTTCTCTCCGGGCGTCCTGCGCGGCCGTATTCCAGACGGACGGCAGCCTGTCCCGTTTCCACGAAATATTCGAGGTAGCGTCTGACGCTCACGCGGGAGAGTCCAGTCGTATCCGCGCAGTCAGAGGCAGAAATTTCGTTGCCGGCTTCAAGCGCTGCGGCGACGAGTGTGGCCGTTTCAGTGCTCAAGCCCTTTGGCAGGCGCTGGATGGCGTCGGCCATTGGCCGAGCCGAGTACCCGAATATCTTATTGATGTCTTCCTGTCCGGTCGCTTGGGCCTGGTTCAATGCCTCGTGGCGTTCCTGGAATCGCCGAAGCTGGGCGACGAGGTCCTCGTATTCGAAGGGTTTGATGATGTAGTGGGCCGCGCCGCCTTCGAGGGCATCCCGCACGCTGTGGGCCTCCGTGGCGGCGGTGATGATGATGACGCCGACCGGCACCCGCGCCGCGCGCAGCTCCCGGAGCAGGTCAAGGCCGCTGATGTCTGGCAGATGGACATCCAGGAGGACCAGGTCCGGGTGGAGCTCTTGGACGGCGTCTCTTGCGTCTTTGCCGGTTGAAGCGGTTCCAACGACCTGGAAGCCTGAAGTCTTCTCAACGAACCGGGTGTGGATCCGTGCCACCATGAAGTCGTCCTCGACGACAAGTACGCCAATCATGGGCTGACGGCGGTGTAGGGCAGCGTGGCTTCGAAGACGGCCCCGGCGTCGTTGTGTACCGTCACGGAGCCTTGCCGCTTGGAGCATACGAGTCGGACCAGGGCCAGGCCGACGCCTCGTCCGGCGGCAGGTGCCGGTTTGGTGCTGAAGCCGCGGGTGAAGACGCGTTGCTCGAGGTCCTCCGGAACTCCGGGGCCCGGGTCACTGACTCGGATGGTGATCATGGAATCATTGTCGCTGAAGTCGACGAGGACCGTGACGTCGTTCAGGCCCGCGATGGCGTCTACCGCGTTGTCTATGAAGTTCCCCAGGACGGTGATGACGTCAGCGGCCAGAGAGGGCTCCAGCGGACCCAGATGCGATTCGCTGGAAAGTCGAAGTACGATGCCAGATTCGGCGGCGAGGCTGGTTTTGGCCACCAGGAGCGCGGCGACGGAGGGGTCTTTGATCCGCTGGGCTATTTCATCGTTGATCTCCGCGCGGCGGCGTGTCAGAGTCCCGATGAAGGTTCTGACTTCACGGAATTCGCCCAGCTGGACCAGCCCTGACACGGTATGGAGCTGGTTCAGGAACTCGTGCGTCTGGGCCCGGAGCGTCTCGGTGATGCTCTGGTTCGCCGCGAGCCGGCTTTCCAGTTCGGCCAGTTCGGTCCGGTCACGCAGGGTGGTGACAGTTCCCATCGGGCGGCCGTGGCTTCCCACGGTGCGGCGGTTGAGTACAAGCAACCGCGATCCGCTGACTGCAGTTGTTTCCTCACCATTGGTCGTCTCCAGCAGCAGGTTCCGAAGGTGCGCGTCCAGCGGCAGCTCACTGACGGGCGTCCCGGCGGCGTCGGGCGGGAGTCCCAGCAGGTCGGTCGCAGTCTGATTCAGCAGGGTGATTTTGCCGTCCAGGCCGACGCCGATCACGCCTTCGCGGATGCTGTAAAGCAGCGCTTCACGGTTGTCGGCCAGTTCGGCAATTTCGTCCGGTTCCAGCCCTCTGGTGCGTCTGCGGATCAGGCGCGACAGGAGCCAGGAGCCGGCAAGGCCCAGCGCGGCGCCCATTCCGAGGAAGAACATCAAATCCGGCACGGCCGCAGCCAGCGCACTGCCGTAGGGAGGGTAGTCTTCGGCCACCAGGGCGACGCCGCTAACTGTCCCGTCTGCCTGCAGGACCGGGACCCGGGCACTGATGGTCTGCCGGCCGCCCAGCGTCAGGTCCCCGGTCCACGACCGTCCAAGAGGTGCACGGTCCGCGGCCAGATCCAAGGTGTCCCCCACTGTTTGCGGATCCGAGGAAGCAATCACGACCCCCTTCGCATTTGTCACCGCGACGACCGACGCCCCGGAGAGGGCGCGGGACTTGTCCACATCCGGCGCCAGCATGATGGACGCCTGAGACGCAGTGATATCGTCCCGGACCAGCGGCGTCGACGCCAGATTTTCTGCGATCGCCAACATCCGCTGCCCGCGGACGTCGACGAACTCCGCCCGCGACTGCGTAACCGAGACCATCGTGACCGCCAGCAGAACCGCGGTGATCACGCCAAGCTGCAGAAGCAGAAACTGCCCCGACAAAGTGAGGCGTCTACCCGGCAGTGAACGTGACCACAAAGACCACAACCTCCATTGATTCGCTAACAGTGACATCGGACATGACGTGAGTCACTCTTTGATAGTAGCCACGCCACCAAGGCCCGGCGGACACCACAAGGAGGTGAGGAGCAGGATGACGATGTCTAAGTATGCTCGAGCGGCAGCCGTTGCGCTGGTCCTGACTTTGAGCGCCTGTGGATCGTCCGCCCCGGCAACCGAGACGATATCCGCCACCCGCTTGATGGTCCCGAACAGTCCCGGCGGCGGGTACGACATCACCGCCCGGATCGCGGCCCGGGTCATGGAGGATTCCGGAATCGCCGGCCACATCGAAATCTTCAACGTCACCGGGTCAGGCGGCACGGTTGCCATGGCCCGGCTGATGAACGAGGCAGGAAACCCCAGCCTCATGATGATGATGGGGCTGGGTGTTGTCGGCTCCGGCTACGCAACCGGCTCCAAAATCAGCGTCTCCGACGCCACCCCCGTGGCCAAAATGCTGGAGGAGCCCGAAGGCATTCTGGTCCGCTCGGACTCGCCCTACCGGACGGTCAGGGACCTGGTGGCAGCCTGGAAGGCCTCACCCGCAACCATCACGGTGGGGGGCGGCTCGGCCGTCGGCGGCCCGGATCATCTCTTCCCGATGGAACTGGCACGCACTGCGGGCATCCGGATCAGAGACGTGAACTACCGCCCCTTTGCCGGCGGGGGCGAGCTGTTGCCGGCGCTGCTGGAGAAGAAGGTCACCTTCGGAACCTCGGGTCTGGCTGAGTACGCGGAGCAGATCGCTTCCGGTCAGCTGCGCGTACTGGCCGTCTCAGGTCAAAACCGCCAGGCACGGATCCCAGCGCCCACCCTCCGCGAATCCGGGATCGACCTGGTCTTCATGAACTGGCGCGGAGTCCTCGCACCTCCTGGCCTGCCGGAGGCGGACCAGAACAAACTCATCGAGGCGCTGACCCGGCTCCATGATTCCCCTTCCTGGAAACAGGCGCTGTCCGACAACGGCTGGGAGGACGCCTTCACCACCGGCGAAGCCTTCCGCACCTTCCTCAGGCAGCAGGAAAACCGGGTGGCAAACACCCTTCGGGAGCTCGGCCTCCCCTGACCGGCCCGCACAACCTCTCTAGTCAACAGGTTTTCGTTCAGGAGACCTCGTCACCGCAACCCAAGACAGGAATACCCCATGCCCGAAACCAACTCAACACTGCCGGCGGAAAACGACGTCGTCGTCGAATTCCGGTCAGTGGAAAAACACTTCGGCACCCTGCACGCTCTGCGAAACATCAACCTCAGCGTCAGGCGTGGAGAAGTCGTCGTCGTCCTCGGCCCCTCAGGCTCCGGTAAATCCACACTGTGCCGGACCATCAACCGGCTAGAAACCATCGACAGCGGACAGATCCTCGTCGACGGCGCACCACAGCCGGCCGAAGGGCGGGAACTGTTCAAATTCCGCACCGAAGTCGGCATGGTGTTCCAGTCATTCAATCTGTTCTCCAACCGGACCATCCTGGACAACATCACGCTTGCCCCAAGGAAGATCCTGGGCCAGAGCAAAGCCGCAGCCGAACAGCGCGCCCGCGAACTTTTGGACATGGTGGGCATCGGGGCCAAAGCCAACTCGTTCCCCGCGCAGCTCTCCGGCGGACAATCCCAACGAGCCGCCATTGCCAGGGCCCTCGCCATGGACCCCAAAGTAATCCTCTTCGACGAACCCACCTCAGCCCTGGACCCGGAGTCCACCCAGGACGTCCTTGCCACCATGCGCCAGCTCGCCGAACGCGGCACCACCATGCTCGTAGTCACCCATGAAATGTCCTTCGCGCGCTCCTGCGCAGACCGCATCATCTTCATGGCCGACGGCGCCATCGTTGAAACAGCAGACCCCGAAACCTTCTTCTCCGCCCCCGAGAGCGACCGCGCCCGCAGCTTCCTCTCCTCCGTGCACTAACCCACCCAACGAGCCTCGGCACCGACGCCGACGCCCACACCAAAAGGACAATCATGAAAACCCTCCGCATCCTCGCCCCCGTCGCGATCGCCGCAACCCTCGCCCTCGGCGCCACCGCTTGCGGCAGCTCCCCCTCGCCCGCCAGCGCCCCGTCCCAGAGCTTCGCCGCCGGAACGACCATGAGCAAGATCCAGCAGCGCGGCAAAGTCATTGTCGGAGTGAAATTCGATCAGCCCATGTTCGGCGTCAAAAACCCGGTCAGCGGTGAGATGGAAGGCCTGGACATCGAACTGGCAAAGCGCATCGCCAAAGACCTGACCGGCAGCGAGGACAACATCGAATACGTCGAAGCCGTAACGGCCAACCGCGAGGCCTTTCTCCAGCAGAACAAAGTCGACCTGATCCTGGCCTCTTACGCCGTCACCGACGAGCGGAAAAAGGTGGTCGCCTTTGCGGGCCCCTATCTGGAAAGCGGCGTGTCCATGATGGTCCGCAACGACGAATCATCCATCTCCACCAAGGATGACCTCAACGGCAAACCCGTCTGCACCACCACCGGTGCACGGGCCGCCCAGCTCCTCCCCACTCTGGCCCCCCAAGCCAAACTCACCCTCTTCGGAACCTACAGCGAATGCGCGCAGGCGCTGAAGCAAAAGCGGGTCGACGCCGTCGTCACCAACGAGTCCCTCCTCCTGGGCCTGATCGAGCAGAACAAGGGCGACTTCAAGGTCGTCGGAGACTACCTCGCAACCGAGGAATACGCGATCGGATCCGCCAAGGACGACACCGCGTGGCACGACTACCTCGACGGCTTCCTCAAGAAGATCGCCGACAACGGCGAGTGGAAGAAGGCCTACGACAACACCATCGGAGCCGTGCGCCCTTCAGACGTCACCGCTCCGCACATCACCCTCTAGGCAATCCTCATGTCCTTCTTCTCCGGCTATGCCGCCGACTTCACCAGCGGAGTCCTGGTCACCCTCGGACTCACCGTGCTGGGCTGGACCGGGGCGTTGATACTTGGAACCATGCTGACGGCAATGCGGGTCAGCCCGATCCGCACGCTCAACGTTGCCGCAGCCGCCTACGTCACCGTCTTCCGCAACATTCCGCTGCCCGTCCAAATGGTTCTGTTCGTCTTCGGGCTCCCGCTCCTGGGCATCCAGTACTCTCTTTTCGCCTCGGCGGCGATTGTCCTGATCCTCTACACCGCCCCGTTCGTCAGCGAAACACTCAGGTCCGGGCTCAACACCGTCGCCTCCGGTGAACTGGAAGCCCTCCGCGCCCTCGGGTTCGGCCCGCGACCCGCCATGCAGCACCTGATATTGCCCCAAGCCTTTGGGACCGTGGTCCAGCCCCTGGGAAACGTGCTGATCACCATGATCAAAAACACCTCCGTCGCCGCCTTGGTCGGCGTGGCGGATCTGACATTCGCCACCAACAAAGCAGCCGTGGACCAGGCCCAGCCGTTTCTGGTCTTCAGCGGGGCGGCGGTCAGCTACCTGCTGATCGGGCTCATCGTCGGCCGGCTCGTGGCCATCATTGACCGAAAGGCGGCGTTCAGCCGATGACTTCCAAAACGCTCTTCGACACGCCGGGCCCCCGGGCTCGGCGCCGCCACACTGTTATCGAAATTATCTGCGTTGCCGCTCTGGCCCTCGGCGCGTACACGGTGTACCAGGTACTCGAGTCACACGGGGAATTCAGCGCCGCGGCCTGGAAACCGTTCACGCAATGGGGGCTGTGGGCGCTCCTGGGAGAAGGACTTGCCAACAACCTGCGCGCAGCGGCAGTCGGCATGGCCCTGTCCCTGCTCTTTGGTTCGTTGCTCGCCTTCGGTCTGCTTTCGCGCCGCAAAGCCATCCGCGTCGCCTGCCGGGTGTTTACCGACGTCTTCGCCAGCGTGCCGCTCCTGCTGCTGCTCTACTTCACGTCCCTGGTCCTGCCCTCCTACGGGCTGAAGCTCTCCGACTTCTGGTTCCTCGTCATCGCCCTGACGCTCTTCAGCAGCGCCGTCGTGGGAGATCTCCTCCGCTCAGGAATAAGGGCCATTCCCGCCGGACAGACTGAGGCCGCTCACGCCTTGGGGTTCTCCGGGGTCCGGACCATGCAGCTGGTGCTCCTGCCCCAAGCGCTGCGGTCCATGAGCCCGGCCCTCGTGAGCCAGATGGTGATCCTCTTCAAGGGCACCGCCTTGGCCTTCGTGCTCGGTGGCTACCTTGAACTGCTTCGCAGCGCCACAGTGATCGGCACGTACTACAGCCGTTCACTGCTCCAGGCACAGATCGTCGCGGCGCTGGGCTTCATGATCGTCAACATCGCCCTCGGACTACTGGCCAATGCCATGGAACGCCGCGAACGGCGCCGCAACCTTGCGGCCCCGGCAGCGCCTCGCGCCGCAGAGGTAACAGCCGAACTCGCACCACGGTAGCCAACCAGCAAGTCAGATGTGCGCGGGGACCGTCTTTCGGCGGTCCCCGCGGCACATCCCGGCGCACCGTCTTCCCGCAGCCCCGAACCGAGCATCCGGCAGCCCCCCATCCCCAAGGACCACCCATGACCATCCACCGCAAGCACCCAGAAGCTCCGTTCCCGGCCCCGGTCCCAAACTGGACAAAGTTAGCCCGCGCCGATCAAGTAGCCATCTACCAGCACGGCGAAGAAATCGCCTCGGGTCACGTCGACATGCTCTCACCGGATGGCAGTGTGCTTTGGCTCATCCAGGACCAAGGGCGCGGACGCGCCCTGTTCCTGCACAGCGACGGCCCGAAAGTCTTTCGACGTCCCACCGCAACTGCCACAACAGAACAGCCACGCAGGACCCCGCACACCGCGATTTTCCTTCGGGATGCGACATGATCCAAATCCGCACATTCCGCCACCAGTAGCAATAATCCACGCATGTGGCGCCCAACTCCTGAGTAGGACATGCGGACCATCATGGGGAACGCTATTGCCGCTAGCTCCGTCCAGCAACCTTCGAAGTTGGCAGCCGCCTTCCGCAACCAGCAGGAGCGTTGCTGTCGGATGCGGGAACTCAGCACGCAGATCGTCACCCGGCCTTTGGATGACGCCGCTCCCCCGGTGCTCCTGCTCACCGTCATTGAGCACGCTGCCCATCGGCGAGCAAAGTGCAACCTTCTACGCTTAACGTACACAAACCGGTCACTGAGCCGTCCGGCTCGACCAGCCGACCTGCGAACCCGGGCGTGATGGGATTATTCATAGCGGTGAGAAGCAGTTCCGGTGCGGAAGGAAAGCATATAACGGGGCGCCCATTCGAGCGCTGACTCGGGTCAGAGTTTGCGCCGCGCCTTGGCTGCGGCGAGTTCCCGTTCCAGGCGCCGGTTGGCGGCCTCGAGTTCGAGGACGGCGCGGATGCCGGCCAGGTTGAGACCGGCCTGAAGCAAGGTGCTGATCCGGCGCAGGGTCGCGAGGTCCTGTTCGCTGTACAGGCGGGTGCCACCCAGGGTGCGGCCCGGCTCCAGCAGGCCCTTGCGCTCGTACAGGCGCAGGTTCTGCTGCCCCATTCCCACGAGTTCGGCCGCCACGGAGATGGCGTAGACCCCCGCGGCCCTGCCGGCATCCGGCTCCATCGCATCCTCCAAAAAACTCAAAATGCCCTCTTGCACCAGTGTGGCACCGATGCTATAAAAAATCTATGCCAGCCACAGCAGATAACCTGGCTGGATCAGTGATACCGAGATGCAAGGAGTGAGAAGACCATGCTGATGCGAACCGACCCTTTCCGTGAGCTCGACCGGCTCACCCAGCAGGTCCTCGGGACGACTGCCAGGCCCGCCGCGATGCCCATGGACGCCTGGCAGGACGGGGAAGAATTCATCGTCGCATTCGACCTGCCAGGGGTGGACGTCGACTCGGTGGACATCGACGTCGAACGCAATGTCTTGACGGTCAAAGCCGAACGCAAGAACCCGACGGGCGAGACCACGGAGCTGATCGCCTCCGAGCGTCCTCGCGGGGTTTTCAGCCGCCAACTCATCCTCGGCGATGCCCTTAACGCCGACGCCGTGAAGGCAGGCTACGACGCGGGGGTACTCACGCTGCGGATCCCGATGGCCGAAAAGGCCAAACCCCGCCGGATCCCGATCGACACCGACAGAAACCAGCGCCAGGAAATCAGCGCCTGACTGACCCGTACCGTTGGTCCCCGGTTCGTCGCGGAACCGGGGACCAACCCCTACTCAGCCCGGGAAAGGAGCCCGATATGAGCGCTTGGCGCCCGTATGATAGCCAGCTGTTGCCGGCATTCTACGAGCGGTTTGAACAACGCTGGGGAAAGGGAACGGCACCTTTTCTGGATCCGGAGGTACACGAGCAGCCTCTCCCGCGCGCCCAGTGGATCAACCCGGACACGGGTGCTGCCCTCGCGGTCGTCCCCATCTGGACCGACGACCCGCAGCACCGCTCCTTCGGAGTTTTTTATCTCCCACCCGCCGGCGATATCTGGGTGTTGCGGCCCGGAATCACCGCCTACACAGAGGACGGCAGCGAAAGCACCCAGGAACAGCTCTCCCTCCGCAACGACGCCTTCAGAAAAGCCGTCAGCCATGCGAAAGAATTCATATACGGCACCCAGCCCTGATATGCCGTGATCGCCTATCAAGGGCGTGGGGAAGCGGTCCCGGGTTGGGTTGTCCGGGACCGCTTCCTTTTGGGCGACCGGGAGGGCGTTTGGCTCGTTTCGCGTCGCGGTTACGGCTTGCCCATCTCTATTATGAGGCCGATTCCATTGCCGGGCAGGCGCTCATGCGGGCCGAGCAGGTCGAGACGGGGACCTCCCCGTCGTCATCACTCCCGACAAGGTGATGCGCCGCGCGACCGCAGAGATCATGGCCCGCGAACTCGGACTCTCATACCGTCGAACGGCCAACCAAAAGGTGGATCTGGCAGTGATTGGCGCAGGCCCGGCGGGACTTGCCGCGGCGGTCTACGGCGCATCCGAGGGGCTCGCAACCGTCGTGTTCGACAAGGTCGGTCCTGGCGGACAAGCTGCGGCAAGTTCGCGCATCAAGAACTATCTCGGTTTCCCCACCGGCATAAGCGGGACGGACCTGACGGGGTGGAAAGCTCGGCGTCTTCAGCCATCAGCCGACGAAACTGGGCCGGTGGAATCCTATGAATTCGTCCCGCTTGTACCACCAGCCCCGTCAGGTACACGGCTTGACCGGTGAGCAAGCTCAACTCACCGATGAAACGGCCCGGCCCATGGCTGACCACGACCTCCTCGGGTGCATCGTGGGTGGCGGCCCGGATCAGATCCACCGCTCCCCGCTCAATGACGATGAGATCGTATGTTTCGTCGCCCGCCCGGAACACGGTGTCGCCGACGGCAACGTCTTGCACGACGGCGTAACTCCAGAGGCGTCTGATCGTCAGTGACACGGCGAAGGTTGGTGCCTCTACCAGCCCGCCGACGATGAGAACCATGGCCGGCTACGCGGTCAGCGCAAGTTCCCAGCGACCGGGATCATCTCCGGGCAGGGCAGGGTCCGGCCAGGACTCGTAGAGACCCGCGAACGCGAGCAGCATGCGTCTCGGCGTAAAGGTAGCCCGGATCCTTTCCCAACCTCGGCCTAGAGGTAGTCCTCGGTATGTTCGCGGGCGATTTCCAGGAGGGTGGAGTGGAAGGCGACCTCTGCCGGGGCGTAGACCTTGTCTTGGCGCTGGGCCAGCAATACCCGCCGCATGGGTGCGGCCGCACCGAGGCTGAGTACCCTTACATCGGGGTGTTGAAGGGCTACTGCGGTTTTGGGCACCATGGCCACGCCCATGCCGACACTGACCATGGCCTGGGCCTCTTGGTAGTCGTTGGCCAGGAAGGCAATGGTCGGCTCGAACCCGGCGTCGTGGGCGGAACGCTGCAGTACCTCGACCACCGGATGGGCCTCCGCGCGAACTATCCACGACTCCTTCCGCAGATCCTCCATCTTCACCTCATCCCGGTCGGCGAGTGGGTGCCCGCGGGCTACCAGGATGACAGTGCTCTCCTGGAAGACCTCCGTGACCCGGATGGCATCGTCGTGGAACCGGTTCCAGGGGTAGTCCCAGAGCAGGCACAGTCCGGTGACTCCGGACTCGAGGTCTGAGACAAGTTCGTCAAAGCGTGCGCTGCGGACGGAGAGGCCGATTGCGGGGTAGCGCTTCTTGAAGGCGCGGATGACAAGGGGCAAGAATGATCCGGCGAGGGTTGGGAAGGTACCAACGGTCAACGAGCCGCGTCTAAGGCCGGCGATCTGGTCCAGGTCGGACCGGGCTGCCCGCATCTGACCTATGATCTTGCGGGCGTGTCCGGCGAGCACTTGGCCAGCCTCTGTGGGCGCAACCCCACGGGAGCGGCGGTTGAGCAGGGGCTGCCCGACTTCCTGTTCAAGCTTCCGCAGCTGCTGGGAGACCGCCGACGGGGTGTACATCATCAGGTCAGCCGCCGCGGTGATCGATCCCTGCTCGACGACCTCCACCAGCAGGGCCAACCGGCGGATGTCGAATAAATCTTGACCTTCGTCGTTAAGCAATGGTTCACCCTTCTGTCCTTTTGGTTCATTCTATGCAATCCCGGATAAATGTGCGTGATGCCGGGCCCGCTTTTCACCTGCACGAGGGCAATGAATGGGGCTGCAATCCTGTCAATGCCAATGAATTAAGCATCTCTACAGCCCCCATTAATTATTGTACATTGTCTTCAATTGTGATCCGGCTCATTCTGTTATCAGGCCCTGAACAGATGCGCGGCACTAGGAGATGTAGGGAACACGATGAAGATTGAAGCTGAATGGATGCGGGGAGGGACCAGCAAGTGCTGGGTCTTCGAAACGGAGCACCTGGACGAGACCCGCACCAGCCTCGATGAGCTGCTGCCCCGGCTCTTCGGAAGCCCGGACTCCCGGCAGATTGACGGTGTCGGCGGAGCAACGTCGACAACCAGCAAGGCCATGATCCTTCGCCGGGCCGCCGAGGACGACGTTGACGTTGAGTTCACCTTCGCACAGGTCGGCATCGAAGAGGCAGCAGTGGACTGGGGCAGCAACTGCGGGAACTGCTCCGCGGTAGTCGGCCTCTACGCGATCGAAAAGGGTTGGGTGATCCCCAAGGGCGATAACACCCGCATCGTCACCCGCAACACCAACACCGGGCAGATCATCATCCAGCGGGTCGCAACTCCCGCAGGCGCCCTGCCCATCGTTCCGGATGCGCAGATGCCCGGGGTTGTTTTCCCCGGCTACCGGGTCGGTCTCGGCTTCCAGGATCCAGCCGGCAAGACCACCGGAAAATTGCTGCCCACCGGCGAGGCGACCGACACGATACTTGCCGGCGGAACACGCTGGAATGTATCGATGGTCGACGCCGGAGCGCCTGTTGTCATCGTCCGCGCCGAGGAGTTGGGTCTGAACACCGCCCGATACGACAGCTGGGCCGCCGGAGTGGATTTACAGCTGGAAACACTGGATCACATCCGCCGACAGGCCGCCGTCAGGATGGGGCTGGCACCAACAATCGCAGAAGCAGCCCGAGCCATCCCCAAGCTGGCGATCGTCGCCTCCCCCACCCAGTCGGGCCCGGACTGCGACGTCAACGTCATGATGCTCTCGATGGGAAAGCCCCACCCCGCCCTGGCCATCACCGGCAGCATCGCCCTTACACTCGCCGCCCGCACCCCGGGCACCGTACTCAACGGCATCACAGGCGACACACCGCGGCCCACGCTGAGACTACGCACTCCCGCGGGAGTGATCGAAACCTGGACCGAGGAGCGCGACGGGTCCCTGCTGGTCGGCGTCGACCGAACGGCCCGCACCATCGCCACCACCATCATCCACCTCCCGGAAGCTCTCGGCAGCGCCGTCGAAGCCTCCCTAGCATCAGCCACTCAATGAGGAGCCACGATCATGACTAAGACTATTTACCAACCCGCTCCCAAGACAGAGAGCGAAATCCGGGAAGACGGCCCCAAGGGCCCCAAACGTCGGCACCGTATCCTTCTGATATCGGTAGCCGCGATCGCGATCCTCGGTCTGGTCGCCCTCGTGTTCGGGGGTACCATTTTCAACCCGGCGGCCACCCCGGAATCGGAGCCGCCCATGACCGCCATCCAGATCATCCCGCTGGTCATACTTGTCGTGATGTTCGTCGTCGCCACGAAATGGCCACTGAACATCGGGGTGATGGGCTTGGTGGCATCATTCGGCGTCGGGTACTTCATGCTCGGAATGAGCGACAAGGAAATCCTCGCGGATTTCCCTGCCAGTATCGTCCTGACGATCATCGGGGTCACCTACTTCTTCAGCATGGCCCAGCGGAACGGCACAATCGATATCATCGTGCAGACCTGTGTGCGCCTCGTCAGGGGTAAAACGCTGCTGCTCCCCTGGGTGTTCTTCCTCTTGGCTGCCGCGCTGACTTCGTTGGGCACGTTCTCCCCCGCAGCCGTCGCACTTCTCGCGCCTGCTGCGATCGGTTTCGCGTACGAATCGCGCATCCACCCCGTGCTGATGGGGGCTTTCATCATCAACGGAGCCCACGCCGGCGGGTTCTCCCCGCTGTCCGTCGCCGGCGTGCTGGTGCACAACATTGCGCTGGAAAACGGCTTCCCCATCTCCCAGGGCGCACTCTTCGCCGCCAGCTTCGCCATCAATCTCATCCTTTCGGTACTGACCATCGTGCTCTTCGCCCTCCTGGGCAAGCTGCACGACAAGCACGCAAACGAGTACGCCGATCTCGATGCGCCCCGCACCAGCCGTCCCCACGGCCAGCAAATCCTTACCCTCAGTCTGATCGCTGCGATGCTTGTCTGCACCCTGGGCTTCCACATGCCGATCGGCTTCGTCGCCCTCTCCGCCGGCCTCATCCTGGCGCTGATCAACATCAAGGAACATAAGACCTTCATCGGCGGCATCTCCTGGTCCACCGTCCTGCTGGTAGCCGGCATGATCACCTACGTCTCGCTGCTCCAGCACGTCGGCGTCATCGACACCCTCGCCGAGCAAGCGCTGGCACTGGGTGCACCCCTGCTGATCGCACTGGTCCTGTGCTACGTGATCGGCGTCGGCTCGGCCTTCGCCTCCTCCACTGCACTGCTGACCGCATTCATCCCCCTTGCCGGTCCGCTGCTCGCCTCCAGTACGCTGAGCGCCTCCGGAACCGTCGCGGCACTCGCCATCGCCGCCACCGTCGTGGACGTCTCCCCCTTCTCCACCGACGGCGCCCTCATCGTCGCCAACGCCCGGGAAAACGACCGCCAACGCGTCTACAAGCAGCTGATGATGTACGCCGGCGGAGTGGTACTCGTGGCTCCCGCCCTGGCCTGGGTCCTGCTGGTTCCCACCGGCATCATGTAACCGGAGCCCCCGCCTCGGGCAACGGCCGGTCAGCAACAGCAGACGGGCCGTTGCCCGTCCCGGCGAACCAATTAAAGCGTCCACGGCCACCGCACGTCCACGACGGACAAGCCCCGAGGACGCGCAACATGCTGCCGGACTTAACGTCCGGCACGCATGCTGCGCAGTTCCCGCACTCCATCGCAACAGGTAGCCCGAAAGACGGGCGCGAGAACTACGCATCATGCAAGGAGGCATGGCGGCCACAAAGTTGCCATGCCTCCTCCCTTTAAGTTCCGGACGATCCACCCATCCGACACGCCTACCTCAAGGACAAACCGCATGAACTCCAGCCAATTCAAGGGAAAGCAGCACACGGGGATCCTCGCCACTGAACCCGTTCCCAACTGGTCCAAGCTCTCCCGAGCCGAGGAAGTGGAGATCCACGGTCACGGACGGGCCATAACCTCAGGCCTTATCGACATGCTTGCCCTGGACGGCAGCGTCCTCTGGCTTCAGCAAAACGATGGAAAGGGCCGGGCGCTATTTCTAAATAGCGACGGAGTGCGCGTTTACCGACGACAGAGAATTAGCAAGAATTAGGAGTCGAGGACTCGACTGCGGCGACTGAGCGCCTAATTAGGCAGCCCCCGTTGATCTCTTGGCACTCAATGTGGGGTTCCGGGCAATGGATAGCAGGTGCAGCTGGTGCGCGGGACGGCTAATACTGCCTCAAACACGAACCGCCATGGTGGCTATTGCACCGCGGGCATGGGAGCGCTGCGCCGACCTGTTGCGCAGCGAGCCTGTCCTAGCGCCTTCGATCGATTGAAGAACAAGCTGGCAGCGAAGATGATTTCAAGTAGTCACTATGTCAGGACTTATTTCCTTCGTCTTGGTTCAGCATCACGCTCTATGGTGAGCGGCAGGTTCGGGTTGTAACCAGACCCGGCGCACGGGCCGACATGTGCCTTGCAAAGGCCGGTGTTCCCGTTGGCCAGGGCTCGCTCACAGAGCTTCGATGCCAAGCCGTTGGCGGCCATAAACAATTCTTTGGGGCGCAATTTAGACTGCACACAAGTCCCAAACTGAACGAATCACCACAGATGCGGTCTTGACTACGAGGCCGCACAAAAGAGTCTGCGAGAGGGCGGCATCCCGATCAGCGCTGCCTTGGCCCGCGGCGGGGAAGTGATTGCCAGCGGCCGCAACGAGCGTGTGCAGCATGGTGATCCAATCGCCCACGGCGAGATGTCTGCGCTGGCTGCGGGCTGCCGGACGCCAGAAGAGTTACAGGGACACGACCCTCTACACCACCCTGGCGCCGTGTGCGATGTGTACCGGGACCATCATCCAGTTCAAGATTCCGCGCGTGGTGGTGGGCGACGCCGAGACGTTCCCCGGCGAATTCGATCTTCTGCGCTCACGTGGCGTCGAAGTGCTGGTGTTGAATGATGCCCGGTGCGTCGTCGACCCGGGGGCCGTGATCACGTGACGGAACCGCTCGCCTGACGAATGCGACGCTGATCCGCTGCGATTTCTTTCCCTCCAGAGGCGCGTAACAACGCTCGGCAGCGTTACTGTGCCGGACTGAAGTTACTTAGCGCGTAGTCGAGGCCAACTGAGAAGTCGTCAGCCTCTACGGCGTCGACGTATCGCGCGTGGGGCAGTGGATCGCAGCGGAAGGTGTGCGGGTGCCCAAGGTAGGGCGACCAAATCGTGGCTACCGGCCTGCCGTAATTGTCCACAGCCATCCACTCCCCCTTCGCGGTCCGGCGTCCCTGTCCGAGGTGGGCTGTCGCCGGGCTGGTAAAGGTGTCGCGATCAGGAAAAGCGCCGCTTGGAGTTGGAGTCATTTTGTTGTCTCCGTCCTTCGATGGCCCTGCTGTGAGGTGCACTGCTGGCTCGGGTTCTTTGACCGTGGCCGATGGTGTCTTCCCCTGCGGCGGCTCGTGTCCGCCACAGGGGAAGCGTTTGATTTTTTCTACGCTGAAACCCGGTCGGCGTACAAGGCGTCCCGGTGTCCCTGCGTCTTCCCTCGCCGAACGGGAGGAGGGCCTCCGCACGTCGCTCGAGCCCCACGGGTGTGAGGTGTGGAGCACGGACGAGCTCCGAAGCGCCATCACTCCGGAAGGAGGCACCGCTGCTGTGGGCCGGCTCCTCGACCAAGGCCGCCTGCCGGACGCGCTCATCGCCTATAACGACGCCGTGGCGCAAGGAATCTACGACGAACTGCGCCGCCGCGGACTCGAACCCGGCCGCGACATCGCCGTCGCCTCTTTCGACGACACGCGCATTGCAGCCAGCCAGATCCCCCCGCTCACGTCCGTGGCAGGATTCCCTCAGCAGATCGGCGCCAAGGGCACCGAATTGCTGATGAACCGCCTGGCCGACGGAAACGCCGAAATACAAAACCAACTGGCCCTCATCGAGCCCCAGCTGAAGATCCGATCCTCCACCGCCACCTGGCGCCCCCGGACCTGATCACACCATGCGTGGGGTGCGGCCTTGAGGCCCGGTGCCCAGCCGGTCCAGCAGACAGGAAACTCATGCTCCACGAAAAGAACCTCGCATCCGAGACAGAATTCGACCCGGACTCGCAGGACGAGCAGCCTGTAGCCGCGCTGCAATCCCTCATTCAACGCCTCGAAAACGAAGTCGACGCCCTGCACCCGAACAGCTTCAGCCAAGCGGACGCTCTCGCGCTGGGTCTCCTGCTCGTTGACCTTGCCACACAGAGGAACCTCCCGGTCGCCATCGATATCCGCCGAAACAGTCACATCCTCTTTCACGTCTCTCTGCCTGGAGCGACTCCCGACAATGACATCTGGGTTCAGAGAAAGAGCAGTACAACGGAGCGGTACGCCGAACCGTCACTCCTTGTGGGCCTTAAGGGCCGGCTCGGCGGCGGACGCCTCGAAGACAACGGATGGTTCGACCAGACACGCTTCGCCTCGCACGGCGGAGCCTTCCCGATATATGTGAAGGACACCGGGCATGTCGCCACAGCGACCGTGTCCGGACTCCCGCAAAAAGCCGACCACGACCTGGTCGTGGAGGCCCTGACTTTGATCCGGGACCGCAACAAGGCCTGAGAAGGCACCCGCCAGCCAATAATCCAGGCCCGTGTTGGCCTAAGCCCACACGCTTGAGCCCGGGGACAAGCGCCCCAACAAGGCGGTACTCGCTCGGCCGACTTGTCTCAGCGGCTGGTGCCTCCCTGACGAAGTCACCAGAAATTAGGAGTGATGGATCCCAGCGGTGACAAGGCTGGCTCTGTCTCGTAACGCGCTGTCGTTAGGTCGGCGGATCAGCATCTTGTGAGACAGCACAGCGAACAGGGTGTTGCAGCAATCTCTGGCGGCAATCTATCTCCTTGCGCGTCGAGGTTCGTCGGATTGCGAGGCGGCTCCCCTGCGTCGCCCTCAGGCGTCCCCCGAGCCGTCGTTCGTATCGGCGTCGGATCCGGCCCTTCCTGCGCTGCGACGATATGCCCCTCGTTCGGAAGCGCCCGCCGTTCGGCTTGCGGACGTTTGCCTTAGCTATAGACCGTCGTCCAGCGGCTGGTGGGCAGCCAAGGCAGCTAGCGTGCGGGAAATTTCGTTGTTCGACAACGCCGGTTGGCGAGCGGATACTGAAGAACCATGAAGCCTACCCAAAGCGGGTTGCGCATCCAGCTTCTCGGCTCGTTCATCGTGTACGTCAACGGGAACGCCGTCGAGAACAGCCGCTGGCGGCTGCAGAAGGCAAAGGCCGTGGTGGCGATGCTGGCCTTGGAGCGTGGTCAGCGTGGCCGTCGCGAGCAGGTACTGGACCGCCTGTGGCCTGACATGGAGCCGGTGGCCGCCGCACGGAATCTGCATCAGACCCTGTACGTAGCCCGCCGTACGCTCGCTGGCGCTGGAGCCGGCAGCGACGGGCTGCTCGCCATCCGCGGTGAAGTGGTCGTGCTGGATGACACGGGCCCGGTCGATGTCGATGTCCTGCAGTTCGAGCGTTCTGCCGTGGCAGCGTTGGCTGCAGGTGTCGAGGCAAGCCTGCGCGATGCGACTGACTTGTACAGTGGTGATCTTCTGCCGGAACTGCCGGATGCGGATTGGCTGACGACACGCCGCGATGAGCTCCGGGAAATCTATCGCGAAGTACTGGTGAAACTGGCGTCCATGGTGGCGCAGCGCGCACCGGAGGAAGCGTTGGTCATCCTCACCCATGCGCTCGAATCCGATCCCGTTCACGAGGGAGCCGTGCGCGCGCAGATGGAGGTGCTGGCGGGAATGGGCCGGCGGTCGGAAGCATTGGCCCGATATGAGCGGCTGGTCGACGAACTCCTCGACGCGTTCGGGACCGACCCGGACACCCGGACGATGGGGCTGTTTCGCGAGTTGTTGACCGGCTCGCCGCCCGAGGAGCGCCTCCACCAGCCCGCCGGTGTGACCGGCAAAGACGATGCAATCGGTTATCTGCCATCCCCGTTGACAAGTTTCATCGGGCGCGAGCGTGAGCTCGTCGACGTCGAGCGGCTGATGGGCCATGCTCGCCTACTCACCCTCACCGGGGCTGGCGGCAGCGGCAAGACCAGACTGGCATTGGAGGCCGCGAAGACAGTTCGTCCTGAGTACGCGGACGGAGTCTGGTTCGTCGACCTCGCGGCCGTTGGGGAGTCGCTGCTGGTGGCCGATGCCGTAGCCGAGGTCATCGGGTTGGATTCCGGCGCGGCACCAAGCCGCGTGCAAGCACTGGTCGACCAACTGCGGCGACGCTCGCTGCTCCTCGTGCTGGATAACTGCGAACACCTGCTCGCGGCCTGTGCACAACTCGCCGTCGCGCTACTCGACGGATCCCCTGGGGTTAAAGTGCTGGCCACCAGCCGGGAGCCACTCCATGCCGACGGGGAGTACACCTACCGGGTGCCGTCGTTGCCCCTGCCCCCGCCCCTGCGGACCGATGCTCTCGACCTGGCCGTGCTGGGCCGTATGCCCTCTGTCCGGCTTTTCGTTGAGCGGGCAGCGCAAGTCCGGCCGGGTTTCGCGCTCGACGCCGACAACGCGCAGGGGGTGACAGAGTTGTGCCGACGGCTCGACGGGATGCCGCTGGCCCTGGAATTGGCCGCGGCCAGAACCGCCGTACTCGAACCCGCCGAGATCGTCCAGAGACTGGGCGATGCTTTGTCCATGCTCGGCGGGGGAACCAGCGGCGTCACGCGGCACCAGACGCTGCGTGGCACTTTGGAATGGAGCCACGAACTGCTGACCAAACCGGAGCAGGTTCTGCTGCGCCGGCTGTCTGTGTTCGCGGGTGGTTTCACCCTCGACGCTGTGGTCGCAGTCTGCGCCGACGTGCCCCTCCAGCAGATCGAAATGCTTGACCTGTTGGCGAAGCTGGTGGACAAGTCTTTGGTGGTCACCGAAAGGAGGGGCGCCGGGACCCGATACCGGCAATTGGAGACGGTCCGCCAGTTTGGCCACGAGAATCTCGATCATGCAGGTGAGGCTGCTCAATTGGCGGCTGCGCATTGCGCCTACTTCCTTGCCGTCGCCGAATCCCACAATCCCGAACGGGCCACAGGTGTGGTCATCGAACAGCCGAAGGTGCTCGACCGCGAGCACGACAACCTGCGCGCTGCGCTGCGCTTCTCGTGCGCCCGCGAGCCCGAGACCGCGCTCCGGCTCGCCGCCAGCCTGTGGCGGTTCTGGTTCGTCCGCGGTCACGCGGTCGAGGGAGCCCGTTGGGTCGAGCGTGCCTTGGCGGTGGCTCCCGAACCGACCCGGCCCCGCGCGGCCGCCCTGATCGGCCTGACCGGACTGGACAGCCGGCAGGGCCGCGCAGATCGGCATCGCGCGCTCGGCGCGGAGGCCCTGGCAATTATGCGGGAGATCGGTAACCCCGACGAGGTGGCGATGGCCCGGCTCATTGAGACCTCGCTCGCCTGGAGCACTTTCGACTTGGAAGAGGCCGAACAGCTGGCAGCCGACGTGCACACCGAGGCAGTCGAGGGTGGCAGACCCGAACATTGCGCTGCCAGCAGTTGGCTGCTCGGCCAGTGTGCGTTGTCCCGGGAGGACGGGCCACTCGCCGCCCGTCACCTAAACACCTGCCTGAGCGAACTCGCACAGTCTGACACCAGCGCTCCACCCTTCCTGCCGGTGATCACGCCCAGCCTGCAACTGGTCCCGATCGCCGGACGGTTGGTCCCCTGCGTCGAGGAGACCCTGCTGTTGGGCCGGCGGGTTGGCGTCGTCCAAGCCAAAGGCTACGTGCTGTCCGCGATCGGCTACGCGGCCAGGCTTTCGAGAGACACGCAGTCTGCAATATCCGTCATCACGGATGCAGCCGAACATTTCGCCGACTTAGGAGATGACCTGGCCAGGGCGCAAACACTTCACCAACTTGGCTGCATTCTGCGCGATTGTGGCGACTACAGCGCGGCCGATGAGGCCCTGTCCTTGGCGCGGGAGCTTCGGCTCGGCCTGGGCGACCGGCGCGGCGAGCTGCTGACCGAGATTAATATCGCCTTGCTCCGCGCCATGGGTGGTGACATCGACCGCGGCCTGAAAGACGCTCGGCTTTGCCTTTCAGGGTTCGAGTCCGCGGGAGATCAGGTGGGGATGGGCGCCACGCTGACCATTCTCGGCGCCGCCGAACTGATCTCCGGGGAGGTCCGGGCGGCGCGGGAAATGTACAGGCAGGCAGCGGAAAGAGTCGCCCCCTGGTGGCGACACACTGGCTGGCAGCGGTTGATGGTGGCAGAACTATCCAACGAGCTCCGCGATCCACATCGGGCGGCCCGCGAAATTGACAGGGCAGGGGCGATTTTCGACCGAACGAGATGCCTCATCGCCGGTCAGCGGCTGGCCGCACTGCGCAGGCGGGACTCGGATGATGATGTTGAGTCGGCGTTGAGTGCTCGTTGAGGACGGTTCACTAGCGTTATTCCTGGATCTGGCAAATGGATCTAACAAACAAACAGCAATCAGGAGGAACGCATCGTGACAACGACGCAGACTGGGCCGACCCGCATCGGTGAGGCCACCATCGCCGAGTTCGCCGCGGGCCTGCGCGGCACGGTCGTCCGGCCAGGGGACGCGGACTACGACCGCGAACGCAGCATCTGGAACGGGGCCCACGACTGCCGCCCGACGCTTATCGCACGCTGTGCGGGTGTGGCAGATGTAATCCGCACGGTCGATCTCGCGCGCAGCGAGGGGTTGCCGTTGTCGGTTCGCGGCGGTGGCCATTCGATCCCCGGGTTTTCCACCGTCGACGACGGTATCGTGCTGGACCTTTCGCTGATGAAGGGGGTCCAGGTGGACCCTGCCCGCCGCCGCGTGGCGGCACAGGCAGGGTGTACGTGGAAGGACGTGGATGCAGAGACCCAGCAATTCGGGCTTGCGGTGACCGGCGGCCTGGTGTCCTCGACTGGCGTCGCCGGCTTCACCACCGGCGGCGGCATCGGCTGGCTCGTGCGCAAGCTCGGGCTGGCCAGCGACAACCTGGTCGGCGCCGACGTCGTGACCGCTGACGGGCAGTTTATTCATGCCAGTGCCGACGAGCACCCCGATTTGTTTTGGGGACTGCGCGGCGGCGGCGGCAATTTCGGTGTGGTGACGTCCTTCGACTATCAATTGCACGAAGTGGGGCCCATCGTCCTTTCCGGCCTGGTTTTCTACCCCGCAGAAGAGGCAGAGCAGGTGTTGCGCGGCTATCGGGCAGCCTGTGCGGCGGCCCCCGATGAGCTGACCACGCTGGTCAACATGACCACGGCGCCGCCGGTCCCGTTCCTGCCAGAATCAGTGCACGGCAAGCCGGTCATCGCTGTGGGAGGGTGCTGGTCCGGCGATCTCGATGCCGGCGAGGCCGCCACCGCGCCCTTCCGGTCATTGGGCACGGTCATCGCCGATGTGTTCGCGGCCAACCCGTACGCGGGGTGGCAGCAGGCGCTCGATCCGCTGTACCCGCGGGGCGTGCACAACTATTTCCGCTCGGCATTTCTGCGCGCCGCCGACGACGCGTCCGTGCGCGTGCTACTGAACTCGTTTGCAGCATCGCCCAATGCCATGACGGAAATTCACCTGCACCACCTAGGCGGCGCGGTAAGCCGGGTTCCTGCCGAAGCAACGGCCTTCGCACTCCGCGACCAAGAATTCATCGTCAATGTTATTGCGCGCACGCCGACGGCGGAAGGCTTCGCGGATGTCGTCGAATGGGCCCGAGGCGTGACGTCCGCGCTCGGTCCGGATGTGGCGGCCTACGTGAATTTCACGGGGGAAGCGAATACGACGCTCGTCCGGGCGTCGTACCCGGCGGATACATACCGGCGGCTCGTGGAACTGAAGAACGAATACGACCCCACCAATCTATTCCGGTTGAACCAGAACATCGCCCCTACGGTGTGACAGCACTGCCTGCGTGCGTTGAGGCAGAAAGATCCCCGGGTTTCCGGGGATCTTCCTGCGTGGGAAGCAGGCAAGGAGCGAGCCACAAAGCAGCAACCGCAGGAAACTCGCTCCGGACAAGCGTCAGGGGGACCCAACCAGGGTCAATGTACACACGTTAAAGCAAAAACCCCCTCTGACGAGGGGGAATGCTGTGCCCGAGGTGGGACTCGAACTGCATTCCCTCCCCTGCCAACACTGGGCGCCCGCGGAAACATGCGGAATCCAGCCCGATCCGGCACCAGTACGACCCGATCCGAAGCCCAAAGTGTGTACTTTGTACACACCCCCAAATTGGCCAGTTCAAAAGATTCCGACGAAGTCCCGCACTAGCGCCTTCGATCGGTTGTACAGCCAGCCGAAAGCGGAGACTACGTCAAGCTGGAGCGCAGTGATTTGTCTCGGGATGCGCTATCCGGTCAGCTTGGCGGTGCGTCCGGCGGTATGCCTAGGGTTCGTTCGTTTTGGCTACGTAAACGTCACAGGGCGCGTTGTGGGCGATGCTGTTTGCAATGCTGCCAAGTACCGGCCCAGGCCGCGCATCCGCATGTTGCCCACGACGATCATCCGGGCGTCGTATTGGTCGGCCTGCTTCATCAATGCATGGGCCGGCGAGCCGTGTACCGCGAAGTAGGCCACCTGCAGTTGCGGGGAGCTCAATTCGACGGCCAGATCCCGTGCGACCTTCTCGGCTGCGTCCCTTCCTGAAATGACCAGCTGATCGCTGCCGCTGCCCACCACGTCTGCCCGATCGTCATCGAAGGCCGTAACGGATCCTCGTCCGGTCCCCCGCCTACGCGCATTCATGCGCACAGGATCTTGACTTCCCACGCTAGACCTAATATTGACTTAGACCTAGTAGCTCAGGGCAACTCCTTTCCAACCCCGGAACCGGACATATCCGGCTCCTCCTAGACGACCGGTATCGTCACCTCAGTGATGGTTGCCGGTGATCCTGCCGGAGTCCCGCGGTGCCGGAGCCAGCCCGGCGAACCGGTCGGCGGTTTGGAAGATGGTGAGGTCGCCGCCGGTGGCGCCTAGGAACTCGGCTGCCAGGACGGGTGGTTAGCGAGATGCACTCATCCGGGTTTCGCCATAGTCTGGCCGGGTGGATACAAGCACCGTGAACTCCGACGAACAGATTGACAGGCAGTCGCGCATTCTCGAAGCGGCGCTGGAGCTGCTGTCCCGCCACGGCATCTCTGGCGTCAATATGCGCGCCGTGGCGCGAGAAGCCGGCGTCGCACTGGGGCTCGTGAACTACTACTACGAGGACAAGTCCAGCTTGATCCGTGCGGCCCTGCACCGAATCGACGAGCACGACCTTAGGCTCGTCGAGCCCGATCCGGCTTCGCCCCCGGACGAACAGCTCCGCAAGGCTCTCCGGCGCGTTGCGGACCCGGACCTCCTGACCACACGATACCTATCTCTGCGTCTCCACCTTTGGGCTCTCGCGCAGGCCCACGAAGACTTTGCACTGATTAACGCGGCGGCGTTCGAGCGATATCTCGATGGGCTCGCGACGCTGATAGGGAACGCCCGACCCGAGCTTTCCCGCGATGAGTGCAGGGAGCGAGCAGACGACATTGTCATAGTACAAAACGGCATGTGGCTAACCACGATTCTTGGCATAGACAGGGAATCCATCCAGCGAGGCATCGCCCGCACGGAGCAAATCGCCTTCGCCCTTTCGCGTCAAAACGAGCAAGGCCTGGGCACCGAGCCTCAAGAGTCCTGAAGCTGCTTGATCAGGCGGCAGCAGCACGTAACCGTCCTTGAACATTTGTTCAACCAAAGTATTGAACACTTGTTCAACCTGCTTTACTCTGAATGCCATGACCCAAATCACACCGGCCCAGTATCGGGTCCACCCGGCCCAGGGGGACCTCACTGACTGGTCAGGGTGGCGGGGGCAGCACTATCGGATCGAGGTGTTCCCGCTCGAGGGCAGCCACAACCTCATGGCTGATGCAGGGACGCCGACGTGCCGGACCACCACGAGGTGAACGTGGAGTTCCCTCACCAGCAGCGCGACGCCCGGCTGCAGCACGGTCGCCGGAAACGGCCCGCCCAAGGCGGACCGGGAGGCCGACTAGAAGACCGTCGACGAGCCCGTCGCCGCACTACTAAAGGAGACACCTTGACCGATACCGCATCCACCCTGTTCATCAACGGCGCGTGGGAGCCGGCCGCGTCCAGCGCGGTGCGCCAAATCCGCAACCCGGCCGACGGCGAACTGGTCGCCACGGTGTCCGAGGCCGGTCGGGAAGATGCCGAGCGCGCCATCGCTGCGGCCCGTGCGGCCTTCGACTCCGGTGTCTGGGCCTCGGTCCCGGCGTCTGAGCGCGGCGCCTTCCTGCTCAAGGTTGCCTCGGAACTGCGTGAGCGCCGCGAGAAATTCGCCCGCGCCGAATCGCTGGACACCGGGAAACGGATCACCGAGAGCCGGATTGACATGGACGACATCGCCGCCTGCTTCGAATATTTCGGAAGGCTCGCCGGGCAGCAGGCGGGCCGCGTGGTGGACGCGGGGAATCCCGCCGTCGTTAGCAAGATCGTCTACGAGCCGGTGGGCGTCTGCGGCTTGATCACGCCGTGGAACTATCCCCTTCTCCAGGCCGCGTGGAAGATCGCGCCCGCGCTGGCCGCCGGCTGCACCTTCGTGCTCAAGCCCTCCGAGCTGACCCCGTCCACTGCCATCCTGGCCATGCAGCTGCTGCAGGACCTGGGCCTGCCGGACGGCGTGGCCAACCTCGTGACCGGTCCCGGCGCGGAGGCGGGCGCACCGCTCTCGGAACACCCCGGCGTCGACCTCGTCTCTTTTACCGGCGGGTTGGAGACCGGCAAGCGCGTTGCCGCGGCGGCCGCCGGCACCGTGAAGAAGGTGGCGCTGGAGCTCGGCGGAAAGAACCCCAACGTAGTGTTTGCCGACGCGGACTTCGACGCCGCCGTCGATAATGCGCTGAACGGGGCGTTTGTTCACTCCGGGCAGGTCTGCTCCGCGGGGGCGCGGCTGGTGGTCGAGGAATCGATCGCCGAGCGCTTCGTCGACGAGCTGGTCCGCCGCGCGCAGGGCATCCGTCTCGGCGGCCCGTTCGACGAGGCTGCCGAAACCGGGCCGCTGATTTCCGCGGCCCACCGCGAGAAGGTCCACGCCTACGTCCAGCGCGGAGTTCAGGAGGGTGCGCGGCTGCGGTGCGGTGGCGTGGTGCCTGAAGGGGAGAGGTACGATGCCGGTTTCTATTACCAGCCAACCGTCCTGGACCGCGTACACAAGGGAATGTCCGTCGTCATGGACGAAGCCTTCGGCCCGGTGGTGACCGTCGAGACCTTCCGCACCGAGGACGAGGCCGTGGCGACCGCCAACGACACCGTCTACGGGCTGGCCGGCGCGGTCTGGACCCAGGACGCCGGCAAGGCGCAGCGCGTGGCCGGCCGGCTGCGGCACGGCACCGTCTGGATCAACGACTACCATCCCTACCTGCCCCAGGCCGAGTGGGGCGGCTTCGGCCAGTCCGGCGTCGGTCGCGAGCTCGGACCGACCGGCCTGGCCGAATATCAGGAAGCCAAGCACGTCTACCAGAACACCAGCCCACAGGTGACCGGCTGGTTCGTTGACCACGGCAAGGAGAACTAGATGCATATCGAGAACGTCGAGAGCCTCAACGACCGCGAGTTCGACTACATCGTCATCGGCGGCGGATCCGCCGGAGCTGCAGTCGCCGCCCGGCTGAGCGAGGGCCCGGCGGTGTCCGTGGCGCTGGTGGAGGCAGGTCCGGACGATCGCGGCGTGCCCGAGGTCCTGCAGCTTGACCGCTGGATGGAGCTGCTGGATTCCGGCTACGACTGGGACTACCCGATCGAACCGCAGGAGAACGGCAACTCCTTCATGCGCCATGCCCGTGCCAAGGTCATGGGTGGCTGCTCCAGCCACAACTCCTGCATCGCCTTCTGGGCCCCGCGCGAAGACCTGGACGAGTGGGAGTCTAAGTACGGCGCTACCGGCTGGAACGCTAAGACCGCCTGGCCGCTATACCAGCGGCTGGAGACCAACGAGGACGCCGGCCCGGACGCGCCGCACCACGGCAACTCAGGCCCCGTGCACCTGATGAACGTGCCCCCGGCGGACCCCACCGGCGTCGCACTCCTGGATGCCTGCGAACAGACCGGCATTCCGCGGGCGAAGTTCAACACCGGCACCACCGTGATCAACGGCGCCAACTTTTTCCAGATCAACCGCCGCGCGGACGGCACCCGTTCCTCCAGCTCGGTCTCCTACATCCACCCGGTAATCGAGCGTGAGAAGTTCACACTGCTGACCGGCCTGCGAGCCCGCCAACTGGTGTTCGACGCGGACAAGTGCTGCACCGGGGTCGACGTCGTGGACTCGGCGTTCGGCCGGACTCACCGGCTCTCTGCGCGTCGCGAGGTGGTCCTGTCCGCCGGCGCCATCGACTCGCCCAAGCTGCTCATGCTCTCCGGCATCGGCCCGGCCGCGCACCTTGCCGGGCACGGCATCGAGGTCCTGGTGGACTCCCCCGGCGTCGGCGAGCACTTGCAGGACCACCCCGAAGGCGTGGTGCAGTTCGAGGCCAAGCAGCCGATGGTACAGACTTCGACGCAGTGGTGGGAGATCGGCATCTTCACCCCCACCGAGAAGGGCCTGGACCGCCCGGACTTGATGATGCACTACGGCTCCGTCCCGTTCGACATGAACACCCTGCGGTACGGCTACCCGACCACGGAGAACGGCTTCAGCCTCACCCCGAACGTCACGCACGCCCGCTCCCGCGGCACCGTCCGGCTGCGCAGCCGGGACTTCCGCGACAAGCCCGCTGTCGATCCGCGGTACTTTACGGATCCGGAGGGCCACGACATGCGCGTCATGGTCGCCGGTATCCGCAAGGCCCGTGAAATCGCCGCACAGCCTGCCATGGCCGAATGGACCGGCCGCGAACTCTCGCCCGGCATCGAGGCGCAGACCGACGAGGAACTGCAGGACTACATCCGCAAGACGCACAACACCGTTTACCACCCCGTTGGCACCGTCCGCATGGGGCCAGCGGACGACGACATGTCACCGCTCGACCCCGAGCTAAGGGTCAAGGGCGTCACCGGCCTGCGCGTCGCCGACGCCTCTGTCATGCCTGAACAACTCACGGTCAACCCCAACATCACCGTCATGATGATCGGTGAGCGCTGCGCGGATCTCATCCGTGCCAGCCGAAGCGGGGAAACAACAACGGCGGAGCCGGAGCTCAGCGCGGCCCTAGCCTGACCGGCGGCGCGCCCAGTCAGCTAGGAAACAACAATGGGGGGAAATCGGCCGGGGGCCCACAAATTGGCGCCCGGCCGTTGATTTCACCTGCGTCCAATGGCGGCCGCGGGTCATCACCATCGTGCTTTTAGACATAGGAGCTCACATGCTAAAACCCAGCAAGGCAGGATCCGGCAAGAGCACAGACACCAGCGGAATGGACGAGTTCGGCTATGCCCAGACTCTGGACCGGAGCATCGGCAAGTTCGCCAGTTTCGCCGCCGGCGTCAGCTACATTTCCATTCTTACCGGTGTTTTTCAGTTGTTCTACTTTGGTTTCGCGATGGCAGGACCTGCCTACGCGTGGTCGTGGCCGCTCGTTTTCGCCGGGCAGTTGATGGTGGCGCTGTGCTTCGCCGAACTGGCCGGCCGCTACCCGGTGGCCGGCTCGGTGTACAACTGGGCCAAAAGGCTTTCCTCCGGCACCTTCGCCTGGCTGGCAGGCTGGCTGTTGCTGATTTCCTCGATCATGGCGCTGGGGGCGGTGGCCCTGGCCCTGCAACTTACGTTGCCGCAGATCTGGTCCGGGTTCCAGCTGGTCGGTGACGGGACAGGCCCGTACGATTTCGCGGTCAACGGCGTCCTGTTGGCCAGCATCATGATCGGCGTCTCCACCCTCATCAACGCCTTCGGCGTGAAGCTCATGACCAAGATCAACAGCATCGGCGTGTTCGTGGAGCTGGTTGCGGCGGTGCTGCTCATACTGGCCCTCGCCTGGCACGTGGTGCGGGGTCCCGAGGTTTTCTTCGACACCGCCGGTTTCGGGGAGGGCCACGACCTCGGCTTCTTCGGAGTGTTCCTTATCGGTGCCATGGCGTCCGGCTACGTCATGTACGGCTTCGATACCGCCAGCTCCCTCGGTGAGGAAACAAAGGACCCGAAGCGCACTGCACCCAGGGCCATCCTGCGGGCCATCACCGCATCCTTCGTCCTCGGCGGGCTGATCCTGCTCGGCGGACTCCTCGCCGCCCCTGACCTGGCCGACCCGAAGCTCGGCGCTGCTGACGGCGGCCTGCATTACATCGTCCTCTCCGTGCTGGGCGGCCCGTTCGGCAAGGCGTTCCTCGTGTGCATCGTGGTGGCCGTGATCGTCTGCACGCTCGCCGTGCACGCCGCTGCCATCCGGATGATGTTTGCCATGGCCCGGGACAACAACCTGCCCTACAGCCGCCAGCTCAGCAAGGTCCACCCGGGCCGGAAGACCCCCACTGTGGCGGCCATCGTCATCGGCATCATCGCGGTCATTCCGTTGATCGTCAACGTTGCCCAGCCTGCCATCTTCACCATCCTCTCCAGCATCAGCATTGTCCTGATCTACCTCTCCTACCTGCTGGTCACGGTGCCCATGCTGCGCAAGCGCCTGGTCAGGAAGTGGCCGCTGCCCGACGACGACACCGAGCCCGGGTTCAGCCTGGGCAAGTGGGGACTGCCGGTGAACATCCTCGCCGTTCTCTGGGGAGG
Organism: Arthrobacter sp. NPDC056886; assembly: GCF_042788715.1. Lineage (NCBI taxonomy): Bacteria > Bacillati > Actinomycetota > Actinomycetes > Micrococcales > Micrococcaceae > Arthrobacter > Arthrobacter sp. NPDC056886. Next base: position 215,102 of record NZ_JBHUBT010000008.1, on the reverse strand, counting down.
CGCCATGACCCTGAACCTGATCTGGCCGCGGCCGGAGATCTACAACTCGGTGCCGCCGTTCGAGTGGTACCTGCAGTGGGGCGGAGTCCTCTTCGTCGGCGCCGTCGTGATCACAGGTGTCCTGATGTACCGGCTCAAGCTCAGGCACCAGACCGGCGTCCTCGCCGAGCACGCCGCGGCCGTCGCAGCACATCCGTCGTCGGGCCCCGCCCAAACCGTAACTGCGGCTGCCCCTTAGCGGTCTCGGGGCCAATAGGCTTTCAAATGGACGGCTCGCTCGCCCGGTCCATCGAACAATGCGCTGCTGCTGCTCTGAGGTACGACGACGTGAACGGCGTTGCGCTGGGCGGTGAAGTCAGCCGGTGTGATCGTCGCGATCCCGCCGTCGAGGTTCACCGACAGCGGCAGCTCGGTGATAAGCCGGACACGCCGGCTGGTCAGGTGGTATATCGGCAACGTATCCGGCTACGCGGAGGTTTTCTACGAGTCAACGTTCTGTCTTGAACTGAACAGTCCAAGAGGCGTTAAACTTGAGCCATGGCCGGTGCCTCCATCGCCCCGAACCGCTCTCCCAACCAGAACCACGTCCTCGGGCTGCCGCTGCTCGACCTCGCGGGCTTCACCCACCACTGGGTCGACGCGGAAGGAATCCGGCTTCACGCCGTTGAAGGCGGCCGGCCGGGCGACCCCACCGTCGTGCTGCTCGCCGGGTTCCCGCAGACCTGGTGGGCTTGGCACAAGGCGATGCCGCGCCTTGCCAAGCGCTTCCACGTGATCGCGATCGACCTGCCGGGACAGGGCCACTCCGACCGCCCCCAAGGGAGCTACGACACCCACACCCTCGCTTCGCGCGTCCAGGCCGCGCTGACCGCGCTCAACGCGCCGAAGTACTGGCTCGTCGCCCACGACATCGGGGCCTGCGTCGCCTTCTCGCTCGCCCTGAGGTACCAAGACCGCCTGCACGGCGTCGCCCTGCTCGACGCCGGCATTCCCGGAATCACCCTCCCGGACGCCATCCCAACGGATCCCGAACGGGCCTGGAAGACCTGGCACTTGGCATTCCACGTGGTGCAGGAACTGCCCGAGACGCTGATCACCGGCCGCGAGCGTGACTATGTGGACTGGTTCTTGAGGGTCAAGACACTGTCCCCGAGCACGTTCGACAGCGCCGATATCGACCACTACGCCGCCTCCATCGCAGCCGAGGGAGGGCTCCGAGCGTCTCTCGCCTACTTCCGCGACGCCGAGGAATCAGCGCGCAAAAACCATGACGCTCTCGCTTCCGGACGAGGGCACTTGACCCTCCCGGTCCTGGGAATCTCCAGCTCCCACGGCTCGATCCCCGATATGGCCGCCTCCATCAGCCCCTGGGCAGAGAACGTGACCGGCGTCGTCATCCCGGAGGCCGGGCACTTCATTCCCGACGAGCAGCCCGACGCAACCGTGGACGCAGTGACCGCGTTCATCGATCACGCGCATGCCCGGTAGAGCGTGTCAGGGAGTTGCCAACACCGGCTCCTCCGGACCATCGCCGAACCAGCAGCACCAAGCAGTCGCGGCCCGCGCGGCAAGAACACCGCCGACGAGCGCGACGCAGAAGTGGCTTCAGGCGGGCGTCCGCCAGTCACCGTGGACGCCGAATCCGGTACCTGGTGTCTTTGGTGAGGTTTCGCGCCACGAGCCCAGTTGATGAGACCGTCCACAACCGCTGATCTTCGATAACCGTTGGTCTTCGAGGCGGATTCCCCGGCAGGTGCGATCCCTCCCTATTGCCTCTGTCGTTCTCTCCGGAGTGGACGGATTGGGGGGCCACTACTGGCACCAGGGCAATGACCGCACTATGAGCGGATTCTTAGCGATATTCCGGGATCGCGATGTACTGGTTGATGTTCGTTGACTGGAAGGTCTCAAACGACAGCGTCTCTTGGCCGCCCTCGGGATTTCCCACCACGACGGTTTGGTCGGAGGAATTCACGCCCAGCAAGGCGTAGGAATGGTTGGATACCAACTTGCCGTTGGAGTTGGAGGTCCCCAGCGTTACGAGGCCCTTCGTGAAGTCCTGCTGCATTTGTGCAAAGCTCACCTCCGTCATGGGGCCGCCGGGGTTGCGGTCGACGCCCACCTGGCCGGTGATGGCATAAGGGCAGCGGGCGGAGGTTCCCTCCGGAGTCGAGCGTCGCGAAGGGTAAATCAGACTGCATCCTCCTGGATACCCGAAGGCCGGCGGTCTGGTCTGGTTGGGGCGGCATCTTAGTCCTAATCCGCCGCCGGTGACAGGTCCAATGAAACCCAGGCTCCCCACTAGAGTATTAACGCCCTCGCCACCGGCGGTTTACCTTCTCCGTCAACGATGAATCCATGACTCCCTTCACCCGCCGAACCATCCTCAAAGGTGCCATCGCCGCCGCCGGTGCCGCCGCCGTCCTTCCCGCAACCGCCCACGCGGCCCGGCCGTCCGGCGTCGCGCTGGTCCGCAACCGCCTGACGCTCCCATCCGGCATCTCAACTGGCGATGTCACCGCCGATTCCGGCGTTCTATGGTCCCGCGCGTCCGGCCCGGGCCGCCTGGTGGCCAGCCTGCTGGCTGTCGACGAGGGCGGGTCCCCGCTCCGCGGGGGCCGCGCCTTCCAACGGGTGCTGCGGGGGACCACCGCGAGCAAATCAACTGACTTCACCTCCAAGATCAACGCCCGCGGCCTTCCGTCCGGCACCCGGTTCGCGCTCAATATGCACTTCGAAGACGCCGAGGGCAACGCCGGCGAAACCGCACAGGGATCCTTCAGCACCGCACCGGGCATGGGCAAGCTCCGCAGCGGCCGCACGCCCGGCGGGCAGAGCTTTGTCTGGAGCGCCGACACCGCGGGCCAGGGCTGGGGGATCAACGAGGAGATCGGCGGCATGCGCGGCTACGCCGCCATGCACGCCACCCGCCCTGACTTCTTTATCAACTCCGGCGACACGATCTACGCCGACGGTCCCATCGCCGCACAGGTCACCGAGCCGGACGGGAGCATCTGGCGGAACCTGGTCACCGAAGAGGTGTCCAAGGTAGCGGAGACGCTCAACGAGTACCGCGGCCGGCACCGCTACAACATGATGGACAAGAATATCCGGGCCATGTACGCCGAGGTCCCGGTGATACCCCAATGGGACGACCATGAAACCCGCAACAACTGGTACCCGGGGCAGATCATCGACGACCCCCGCTACACCGAACGCCGGGTGGACGTGCTCGCCGCCCGCGGCCGCCAGGCGTGGCAGGAATACCAGCCGATCGCCCAGCTCAGCGACGGCAGCACCGGCTTCGAACCGGAACGCATCTACCGCAAGATCTCCCGGGGCCCGCAGCTGGACATCTTCTGCCTGGACATGCGCTCCTTCAAGGACCCCAACACGAACGGCAAGGAAACGAACCTGACCCACATCCTCGGCCAGGAGCAGGCTGACTGGTTGATAAAGGAGGTCAGCAAGTCCAAGGCCACCTGGAAGGTCATTTCCAACGACCTTCCGCTCGGACTGTTGGTGGGGGACGGGCCGGTGAACCAGGAGTCCGTGTCAAACGGCGACGCCGGCGCCCCCTTGGGCAAGGAGCTCGAGATCGCCCGGGTGCTGTCCGCCTTCAAAAAGAACCGTGTGAAGAATGCGGTATGGCTGACGGCCGACGTCCACTACTGCGCGGCACACCACTACTCGCCGGAGCGCGCTGCGTTCAACGACTTCGACCCCTTCTGGGAGTTCGTGGCCGGCCCCATCAACGCGGGCAGCTTCGGGCCAAGCAAACTGGATGGCACGTTCGGACCGGAAGTCGCCTTCTACAAGGCCGGCCGCTACTCCAACGATTCCCCGCGCACCGGAGAGAGCCAGTTCTTCGGACACGTGGACCTCGGCGAGGACGATGTCTTCTCCGTCAGCCTGCGCGACGCCAACGGCACGGTGGTCTGGAGCAAGGACCTGCAGCCGGAGCGTTAAGCGCGCAGATGCAACCGACGCACCTGTGACTAAACCCCGACGGCGGGTGGCCGGCAGCATTTGCCAGCCACCCGCCGTCGGGGTTTCCTGCTTTAGACGATTACGGCGTGGGCTGCCGCCGTTGGTAGTCGTCCCACGCAGGTCGTTCAAAGCCCCGGACGTCTTCGCGGAAATCGAGAACATCATCGCAGAAACCGCCGCCGCACGGGCCTACCTCAGTTGTGACAACGGGCCGGGATTCACGGCCGCGGCACTGATCGACTGGTATAACACCGTAGGCGTGGAGACCGCGTTCATCGAATCGTTCAACGCCCAGTTCAGAAGGGAACAATTCTCCGGAGAAATCATGGACACCATGGCCGAAACCAGGTATTTGGCGAGGAATGGAAGGCCATCTACAATCATGAACGGCCCGACGGATCCTTGGACGGCATGACGCCGAAACGTTACTGGGAAACTGGACGCAAGAAAAATCAACCAGCTATCGCATGAACGCTGGACTGCTAACGGGGGCCCAACCACGGCGTCTGCGGCTCGCCTGCAGACAGATCCCGGATCAGTCCCGTCCCTGCGTACTCCCGCACGTGTCGGATCCCGGACACCGCCGACGGCTTGTCGTCGAAGGCTTTCGAAACGGCCATGACCGTCCCGTCAGGAGCCTTTAGCCGGAACCGGTACCGTGAGTGCGCGTCGAGAAAAAGTTCAAATGGTCCAGCCATCGCGGGCCTCCCCCAAGTCAAGGACGACGGCATTTTCCCCGAGGCACGAGTTCCCGGACCTTGTGGTCGTCGTCGCGACGGGCGCCGCCCAATTGATGCGAATAACAAAATTGTCAATACATGACAACGCGCTTTGTCATTCAGTTGAATTATCTGTCATTTTGAGGTCTCCGGCAAACATGCGCGTCCCTTCCTGCCGCGTCGGCACCGTGGTACAGTCCCTTTCACGGCCTGCCGTCTCCGGGATCCCGGATGCTGGATTCCGGAAGAGGCGGGCCGGTTCCGGGCTCAGCCGGAACGTGGAACAAAGGAATAGCCCATGTGTATGGACCCATCGGCCTGGCCTACATTCTCCGAAAGCCAACATCCCGCGGACCCGGCACCCGGCGGCCCTTCCCGCAATGACACTTCGGGGGTACGCCGGCAAGCCTCGGCCATTATCGACACAGTGCTTTCAGACCCCGCGCCGGAGCAAAGCCGTGTCCGGGATCAGCTTCGCGAGCACCTTGCCGCCCACCCCGGGCACCCGGAAACAGCACTGAAGGAACACCTGATTTCCCTCAGGTCCCCGACCAGGCTCCCCACCGGCACCTCGAAGGTGCCACCCCCGGCCGCCGGGTCCGCCAGCCAGCCGCAAGCCGGAACCCCGGCAGCGGCGGAGCGCGCCTCGCGGATCGAGGCGGTGCTGAAAGGCAGGATGCTGCTGACCGCTTTTCAGCCGATCTACGATCTCTCCACCGGCTCCGCCGTTGGCGTCGAAGCGTTCACACGGTTCGTCACCGACGGGAGCGACAGCGCGGGCTACTGGTTCGCGGAAGCCGCCGAAGCACGGCTCGGGAGCGAGCTCGAATTCGCGGCGCTGGAGTCCGCCCTCGCCGCCGCGCAGCACCTCCCGCCACACCTGTACGTGGCGCTGAAACTGTCCCCGGCCACCTGCTTGGACCCTCTGCTGCCGGGATTGCTTGGGGAGTCCATGCTGGCCCCTGCCCGCATGGTCCTTGAACTCACCGAAGCTCTGACCGCGGAACAGGCCGCCGCCCTAGTCGCCGCGCTTGCACCCCTGCGACAGCGTGGAGTCCGGCTCGCGATCGACCACGCCGGCTCGTACTTCGACTCGATCCGCCACATCAGGCAGCTCCAACCCGACATCATCAAAATAGACCGCAGCATCATCGCCGGAATCGATACGGACACCCTCCGCCATGCCTTCGGCGAGACCATGGTCGGCTTCGCCGAGCAGCTCAGAGCAGCGCTCATCGCCGCAGGGATCGAGACCAATGACGAACTGGCAGCTGTCGCCGTTCTCGGCGTGTCAGCTGTGCAAGGCTACTTCCTCGGCCGGCCCACCACCCGCCCCCAGGACTGGGCCCACTGGAATCTCCCGGCTCCTTCAATGACGGGATCGGACGGTTCTCCCCCGATATCGTCGATTTGGTTTTGACACGGTCAAACAGCAGGGCCTCACCACGCATATTGCGGGGAAGGCTACGCCCCTCCCAGATCAGCCTGGGCGCCCCGATCCCGAAGTAGTCCACACCGGTTGCCTCAGCGAGCGCACCTTCGTCGACGAGATTCCGGATGGTCTGGGCGTCTGAAAGCCGCGTCCCAGAGCTGTCGGTGTGGACGTCATCAAAGGTATCGAGAGGAGAGCGGGTCGTGGTGGTGCTGCCATCGGCCGCGGCCATGACGGTGTCTTTTGGCCGGTCGACCACCTCGATGGGTTGCCCTGTTCGTCTGCCCCTTCGTCATAACGGGGGGGCCTCATGCTAGTGGCGCCGGCCTAAGGGCCGGTTCCGCCTCTCATGGGGCCTTGGGTTACCTGCCGCCTTCAATCTTCCGGCCGCGCTGTTCATGTGCCATGGGGCCATAGGGATACACCCCGACGCGCGAATGGCTGGCCTGGGTCAGGCGCTCTGATTCCTCGGGAAGCAGCTCGAGGTCCGCAGCGGCAAGGTTGTCTTCCAGCTGCTCGATGTTCCGGGCGCCGAGGATCACAGACGTCACCGCGGGCCGGTCCGCCAGCCAGGCCAGGGCCACCTGCGAGGCGCTCACACCATGGTCAGCAGCAGTCTTTTCCACCGTTCCGATGATGTCCCAGGTGCGAGGGTCGTCGTTGCGGGCCTGCCACGCTTCCATGCCTCGGTTGGGATTCTCGCCGAGCCGGGTCGCACCGGCGGGCGGCTGGTCGCGCTTGTACTTGCCGGAGAGCCACCCGCCACCCAGCGGCGACCATGGCAAAAGCCCGATTCCTGCGTCGAGCGAGGCCGGGACGATTTCCGACTCGATCTCGCGGACCAACAGGCTGTATTGCGGCTGCAGGGTTACGGGGGCGCTCCAGCAGTGGGCTTTCGCCACGTGGACGGCTTTGGTCAGCTGCCAGCCCAGGAAGTTGGAGAAGCCGTAGTAGGCGATCTTGCCGCTGCTGACGGCGTCGTGCAGGAACCGGAGCGTCTCCTCCAGCGGTGTGATGGGGTCCCACGCATGCATTTGGTATAGGTCAATCTGCTCCACACCAAGACGGCGGAGGGAATCATCCAAAGCCCGGGTCAGGTGCCGGCGGGACGTGCCAACGTCGTTGGGGGCCTCGCCCATGGGGAAGCGCCCCTTGGTGGCCAGGACCACGCGGTCCCTATCTTCGGGCCGCCGCGCGAGCCAGCGTCCGATGATTTCCTCCGATACGCCGGCGCTGTAAACATCAGCGGTGTCGATGAAGTTGCCGCCCGCGGCAACATAGTTATCCAGGATGGCGTGGGACGTTTCCTCGGTGGCCTCGGCCCCAAACGTCATGGTTCCCAGCGCGTAGTTCGAAACCACGGCGCCGCTGTTGCCCAGTGTGCGGTACTGCATGATGCTCCTCAGTTCTCGGTGGGGGTGGTCTTGTTGGAGAGGTAGGCGCGCCAGCTGTGTTCGGGTTCGAAGCCCAGCAGCCGCCTTGCTTTGTCGATGGAGAGCATGGTCTCGTGCTCGCCCAGGTCCTTGACAAGCTTGACGTCGGGAAACACCTCGGCGGCCAGGCTGGCACTAGAACGGCTCATGACCGTATCCGAGTTCGCGATGATGAACGCCTCGAACCCGGGCTTGCCGTTCTCCAGCGCGCGGGCGACGGCCTGCGCTCCGTCCCGCCCGTCGATATACCCCCACAGGTTCCACTTGCGCAGCCTGACATCGGAGTCGAATGACGGGAACCGTTCATAATCCTCGGCGTCCATGACGTTGGAGAACCGCAGACCCGTGATGCTCAGCTCCGGGTCCCAGCGGGTCAGCTCCACCGCCATCTGCTCCTCCAGGTGCTTCACCAGCGAATAGGTGCTTTCCGGCCGGGCCGCGTATTCCTCATCCACCGGGATGTACGGAGGGTCGACGTCGAACGGCAGTCCCAGCACCGTCTCGCTGGAGGCGTACACCACGTTCTTTATGCCGGCTCGGCGGGCCGCCTGGAACACGTTGTAGGTGGAGAGCATGTTGTTCTCGAACGTGGCGGCGTCAGGGACGATGCCCGGTGCGGGAATGGCGCCCAGGTGCACGATGGCGTCGAAGCCGCTGTGCCGGTCATCCAGCCCCAAAAGCACATCCAGCACCTGTCCGTAATTGCGCAAGTCTACGATGGCCAGCCCTGGACTCCTCTCCCCCGCACGGTCCAGGTTCAGCACCTCGTGCCCCTCCCCGACGAGCCTGCGGACCACATGCCGCCCCAGCTTTCCGCTTCCACCTGTCACTGCAATTCTCATGATTATTCCCTTTGCTTTATCCATCAAACTCGACATCCCGCGGCCAGGGCCGCGGCGGCCTCCCTATCGGTCTCGGTACAGCCCGAGGGGGCGCCGAACTGCCCGCGCGGCCTGATGCAGGACGCTGGCCTGCCAGCCCCGCAAGTCGCTCAGCCTTCTGCGTGTGCCTCCAGCGCGTCGTTCCGCTACGACCGGTGCATGCGGCCAGGTACTACGGCCCTCGTGATGTGTCGATGAGCGTGTAGGTTTCGCTGATTTCTAGGGCGTCCTAGGCACCTGCGCTGGCAGAGTGGCGCGGGAACCGGTTTCCTGAGGCGTACCTCATTGACGATACGCACGTCGCGCGGCATGGTCAGCAAGTTTTCCTGGCCCTGCTTTTCCTAGGACGCGGAGTCCTACCTTTCCCTGTAGTTGGGATATCCGACGGGGATTAGCGGGAGGAAATCCGTGTGCCAAGTATTTCTGGCCCGGAGTGACGCTTGAAAACGGGCTCCCCGGCACGTTCGCGCCGTTCGAGAGGAGCCGGGCGGTCGCGGAGAAGACGCCCATGGCGGCAATGCTGAGGAATACGAGTGCAGCCACAGGGTTGACCGGCAGGAGGAACGCGGCGCCGGTCGGCCCGGTGGCGGCTATGAGCATGCTGATGCTGGCATGGGCCGCGCGTTCGCCGGTCCTGTCGGACCGGTTGCTCCAGTAGAAGACGAAGAGGGCTGCGGCTGCGTAGGGAATGACGCCGATGAAGCCGAGGCAACGACCCGGTCAACGCCTTGCCGTCGACCAGTGGTGATGGCCGGGGCCGGCGTTCCTCCATCCGAAGGGAGAGTTCGGAAGGGGAACGAAAAAACCGGCCGGGGTGAATGCCGCGAGGGCATCCACCCCGACCGGTTTTTGGCCGGATCAACTCAGCGTAGTGAGGTAAGCGTGGACGAGGACACCGTCACCAGCTGTGCGTGCTCAGTGTAATCAGCCCTTGGCGTTGCCCCGCGCCTTGTCGAGCAGGGTGACCTGATCAACGATGCTGTTCACAGGCTTGTCGGTGCCGTTGGCCTCGCTGCGAAGCGTTTTGACGGTGATCGCCTTGCCGGTGACCTCGACAGCAGTGTAGTTGCGCACATACTCCTGGTTGGAGACAGACAGCCACGGGAAGCCCTGCGGCTGCAGGTTGTAGTACTTCGAGCCGGACGCCGAGTTCGATGTCACGTACAGCACGCCACCCGGGCCTGCCGCGACGGTGTCGGCGCCGGCCTCCTCGGCAGGGTTGGCCTTTTCGCCTTTGTTGAGGAGGTAGCTGCGCGCGTAGCTGTGGTCGTGCCCCTGGAGCACGAGGTCGATGCCGAGCTCCGAAATGGCCGTCGGCAGGTTATTCCTGCGGTCGGCTACGTCAGCGTCCGTGGCGTGCGGGCCGGGCGAGTAGATCGAGTGGTGGAAGGCGAGCATCTGCCACTTGGTCTTGTCCCCGTGCTCGGCGACGACCTTTCGCATCCAGTCGATGTGCGAGGCGAAGTCGCGGCTGTTCGAGTTGATGTCCATGAACAGGACGTCCTTGTGGATGAACCAATAGTCGCCGCCAGAGCCCGTACCCGTGTTGGGGCCAGCCGTGCGGTCCGTGTTCGGCGTGTTGAAGTGCTGCTCGTACGCCTTTGAGCCGACGTCGTGGTTGCCATTGGTCGCCACGAACGGGATCTCGCGGAGCGCGTCGGGCGAGAGGAACGACGCATACTGGGTCTCGTCTGTTGCCTTCTCCACCTGGTCGCCGGCCGAGAAGAGCAGTTCGGCGTCTGGGTACGTCGCGGTGGCGACATCGAGTGTGTCGGCCCAGCCCGCGGTGTCGCTCGCCAGGTTGCCGGACGAACCGAGCTGCGGATCGCCGAAGAACAAGAAGTCGAAGTCACCATTGAATTTCTGCGTGCGGAACGAGTAACTGGCGGACCAGCCACCCTCCTCGCTACCGACGCGGTAGACGTAGGTGGTGTTCTGCTTAAGTCCCTCGAATGTCGCGAAGCGGTTGAACTCGCCGCTCGTAGTGGGGCCGCCCGTGGCCGGGACGGTGACGGCCGACGTCGGGAAGGCTCCGTTGACGACGTCGGACGCCCGGGCGAACTGCGCCACCTGGGCGGTGTCGACCGAGGAATACCAGGCGATGTTGCGGTGCGCCTGGTCGGAGCCGACGCCGAGCACGATGTCGGAGTAGGTGGAGGTGGCCGCGGCGGCGCTGACCGCCGCGATGGACCCGCCGCTGAGTACTACAGCGAGGGCGATAAGCGGCGCCGCAATGCGCGCGGACGCACGGCGGCGCACTGGCGCGGAGACCAGAGTCGCTTCATTAATCAACATGTGTCTTTTCCTCATTTTTCATGTGAGTTACCTGAGAGCGCGGATGCGCTGTTCCAACATGAACCGGGTTGGTGAACGGGGACTGAATGGCGACAGAACGGGGGGGTGAGGAGGGTAGGCATGTCAGTCCTAGGACTGGGAGGTCACCCCAGGCCGAGGCCGCGTTCTACGAACCAGATCAGGCCCATGGCGGTCACGCCAGCGGCCACGACGGCGCCCGTCCAGAGGCCGACGCGCGGGGCCCGACTGCCCAGCAGGGCCAGCAGCGGGAAGGCAACGGCGATGATGCCCAGCTGCACCACCTCGATGCCGCCATTGAAGACAATCAGCGACCACAGCAGCACCCAAGACCAGGCCTCGTCGATCCCCAGCGCCCCGGCGAAGCCGAGGCCATGAACGAGGCCGAAGAAGAACACGACAGCGAGCCGCGTCCAGTCGGTTCGGTCCAGGCTGAGGCGGCCCCCTCGCCCGGGCTGGAGCGCGGTGGCATTCGCCGGACGGCGCCACAGCCGCCATAGGTACCCGGCGGCGACAACTGCGATCGACAACGCGATGAGCGGCTCCACGACAGCCGACGGCACCGCGACCAGGCCAAGCGCGGCGAGAAGGAACGTCACCGAGTGCGCCACCGTGAAGGTCGTCGCCGCGAGCACGACGTCACGCAGACGCCGCGAGCCGACGATGAGGGCCAGGAGGAACAGGAGGTGGTCGAGGCCGCCAAGTAGATGCTCGGCTCCCAGCAGGAAAAACTCTCCGAACCGCTCAGTCCAGCTCTTCCCGGTGGAGAACGACGGGTGCGCCGCATCGAGCGCGGCGCTGCCGGACCGGCCGTCGAGGTCGTACGTTGCGATTGTCTTGGTGTCGCTCACGTAGTTTTCCGCGTCCGGGAACAGAGCGCTCCGCAATTCGTGTGCCACGCCGTCCTCAGCGGCGGACACCGCGGAACAGGAGTGGTCAAGGACCAACAGTGCATACGGGACGCCGTCGCGTTCGTGCACGCTAAGACCGCCCACCTGCGATGGCACGCAGGGCTCGCCGTCGGCCGTGACGGTGAAGCGTTCGGTGACGTACTTCTTGACCGTGTCCGCGTGGGCGTCGAGGGCGTCCTGCTCGTCCCCTGTCTCGAACAGGTCCATCCCGACCGCGTAGAAGTCCGGGTCGTTCTCGGTGTCCGCGGCGGAGGCGACGAGCAGGTCGTACTCGAGGTCGATCTCCGTACGCACCCGGTCGTGGGCGGGCGCGGTGACTTTTACGTAGACGGTCGACGCGAATCCGTGAGCCTCGGCGGGGGTGACCTGCAGTACGGCGCTCACGGCTGCGGTGGCCACGAGGGTCCCGGCGATGGCGGCGAATGGAAGGCGGGGGCGATGCTGTTTCATGGGGCTCCTAAGGGGTGAGCCCCGCACATTTCCCCAGTTTGGTGAACGATACTCGTCCACCAAGCGAACTTCGGGAGAATGCTACGCCGGGAGCGTACGGGCCCCGGGAGCTCCGCAATGGGGCGGAGAAACGGACGAATCAGACGTGAGTTGACCATGACGCCAGCGCCAAGGCTGGGTGGCGCGAACGACCGTTTCCTTGTTGTTTACCTTTCCGACATCCGCCGTCCGCGCGCCTCTGTAATTCTATAGTTTCGGCGGCGCGGAAACTGGGGACAGACACGTCGAGCCGCCCGCGATCCAACGACTCCTCCGAAGGTGAGTTCCTTTGACCGACCACAAAATCCGCCTGGCTGGAGCCAAGACGTTACGCCCCCGGCCTCGCCCGGTCGCAAAGGTCGTGGCGATGGCCGCGGCCGTCGCGCTCCTGGCCGGATGCACGAGTGTCAGCGTCGCTCCGTCGGCCGTTCAGCCCCTGGGCGCGGGGTTCCTCGGCGACATCGCGTCGCCCTCGCCCGAGGCGACCGTCAGTCCCGAGGACGGGTCTTGGGACGGCGTCGTGCCGCCCGACGGGTATCGTGTGGTGCTCATCTCCGCGGGCAACGACGACGCGACGAAGACACTCGTCGCCGCCGTGGACGGATGGGCTCAGCGCGAAGACGTCGAGCTGCATGCCCTTACCGCAACGGACGACGACGAAGTCGAAGCACGCATCAACGAGGCCGTCGCGATGCACGCTGATCTCGTGGTCGGGGCGGGTACCGGCGTGATCGACGTGTTCTCGCTGCTCACCGCCCAGCACCTAGCCCAGCAGTTCCTCGTTGTCGGTGCCCAGCTTCCCGAGCCCACCGAAAACGTCACTTCCGTCGTCTGGTCCGGCGCGACGTTCCGCGGCACCGGGCTCGGCGCTGCCGGGGAGCAGGACACGGCATCCGTCACCCCGGAACTGGCGCGCGACGCCGTCACCGCAGGCGTCGCGAGCGTGCTGCACGGTCTGACCGGGATAGTGCTCGAGCTCGGAGCCTGAGCTCAGTGCAATTCAGCACCGCTCAGAGTCGCGCTTGAACGCGGCAAGGATCCACTACGTGCAGGCCATGACCCGCGCCCAGTGAGCAGGGTCCTTCGACTTCATTCCGTACATCAGGGTCCGTACCGTCATGTCCTGGCGGACTCCAGTCACATAGAGAAGCACGCCGAGTCTCACCGTTTAGAGCATCAATAGAATGAATCCGGCGAGGGTGCAGACGACCCCAACCACGGTCAGGATCCAACCAATGGTCATGATGCTGTCATCGTGCCGGTGGGGGCTGAGCCGCCACCGGGCCGGGTGGCACGCGTCGTAATGGAGTACGACCTCGCTGCCTGGCTCCAGCCCGTTCGTTTCGTCGGCGGTGTGCAGGGAAAGGTGGAGTTTGTTGTCAATGTCGGACCAGCGGAAACCCTTGTAACCGCCAGCTTCGAAGACCTCAGCGGTAGTGCTGGTCCACGGGCAGCGGCGTTTGGCGATCACCCGGCCGGCGACGAGCAGCGGAATGCCGGGGACGAACCCCACCCACGTCATCACTTGCAGGATGGGGCCAAGAACATCTGCGGGTCCGGGCATGATTTGATCTTATCCGCCGGTCCGCGCCGCTGACTTGCATGATCGAGGAAGTGCCCGGGCAAATGAACTCTCAGGGGGTGTCATCACCCTCGAAAGCATTCGGTAGGCCCGTCGACCGCCCAGGGTTGGCGAGCGCGCGGCCCCTCGGGCTCAGGGCCGATAGCGAATTTTGTCCAAAACCGAAAGGTCATTGCCCCACGAACTTGCCAGGTGCGAGGACCCGCGATGCTGCAGCAAGTCGCTTCGCGGGTCCCCGCACCCTGGCACCGCAGCCGGCTCTTAGAACTGCGTAAAGGCGGCTGTGGCCGGGTCCGCCCCGATCCGTGCGCCCTCTTCCAGTTCGTTGACGGCCGTCAGTTCCGAGGCGGTCAAAATAATCGCAGCGGCCTCGAAGTTTTCCCGCATGCGGTCAGCCGAGGAGGTTTTCGGGATGGCGATGTTGCCGGTGCTAAGGTGCCACGCGAGCACGATCTGGGCGGGCGTGACCGCGTGCTTGGCGGCAAGGGACCTCACGGCGCCGGAGTCCAGATCCGCCCCCTGGCCCAGGGGGCTGTATGCCTCGACGGCGATGCCCCGGGACCGGCTCGTGGCGACGAGGTCCCGCTGCTGGAAGGTGGGGTGGATTTCGATCTGGTTGACCGCCGGAATGATGTCTGACGACGCGCGGAGGGTGTCCAGGTGTGGTTCCAGGAAGTTGGACACCCCGATAGCACGTGTCAGACCGTCGCCGTACAGGTTTTCCATGGCCTTCCAGGCTCCGGTGAAGAGCCCCTGCGACGGGACAGGCCAGTGAATCAGATAGAGATCCACGTAATCCAGGTTCAAAGCGGTTCGGCTGTCCTGAAAGGCCTCGTAGACCAGCCCCTGCTCGCCGTTCCGGAGCTTGGTGGTGACGAAGATTTCCTCTCGAGGAATCCCCGACGCGGCGATCGCGGCGCCCACGCCGGCTTCGTTCCGGTAAGCGGCCGCGGTGTCGATGTGGCGGTAGCCGGCTTCCAGGGCGTCCTCAACAATGCGCTGGGTGTCCTCTTCGGGGACCTGGAACACGCCGAAGCCGAGTTGCGGGATCTGGACGCCGTTGTTCAGGGTGACCGTGGGGATGGTTGTTTCTTGTGTCTGGGACATCATCAGTTCTTTCGTAGGTGGGGGCGGCATCGGTATCCGGGCGCCGCCGGTGCCAGGGTAACCAGTGTGGGTGCGGCAGGGCCCATCCTTGATGCGACCGGGTTGTTGCACGCCGCTGTTGGTGAGTTAGTGCTCTGGAAGAATGCGGGGGTCTAGGCCTGGAGCGCTCCAGCCCATAGGTTGATGTCGGATTCGATGGCGAATTCGTCTATTTCCTGGAGGTCTTCGCTGGTGAATTCCGGGCCCGAGACTGCCGCGAGGTTGTCTTCAAGTTGCCGGACGCTGCTGGCTCCGATCAGGGCTGAGGTGACGGGTGTCCCCTTCTCCTGCGGGCGCAGGACCCATGCGATGGCCATTTGGGCCAGGGTCTGCCCGCGCTCGGCGGCGATCTCGTTCAGGCCGCGGATTCGCGCCAGGTTCTCCCGGGAGAGGTGCGTGTTTGCCAGCGACTTGCCCGCCGCTGCCCGGGAGTCTTCCGGGACACCGTCCAGATAGCGTGTGGTCAGCAGTCCCTGAGCCAGCGGTGAGAAGGCGATGGACCCCGCCCCGACTTGTTCGAGGGCCTGGAACAGGTTGGGGTCACCGTGTTCGGTCCACCGGTTGAGCATGGAATAGGAGGGCTGGTGAATGAGCAGCGGTGTGCCCAGATCGGCGAGGATTTCCGCGGCTTGGATGGTTTTTTCGGGTGAGTAGGAGGAGATGCCGGCGTACAGTGCCCGGCCCGAGCGGACCGCGGTGTCGAGGGCGCCCATGGTTTCCTCCAGTGGCGTGTTCGGGTCCGGGCGGTGGCTGTAGAAGATATCGACGTGGTCCAGGCCCATGCGTTCCAGTGACTGGTCCAGGCTGGCCAACAGGTATTTCCGGGATCCCCACTCCCCGTACGGTCCGGGCCACATGCGGTATCCGGCTTTGGTGGAGATGACGAGTTCGTCACGGTGCGCTTTGAAATCATCCGCCAGGTGCCGGCCGAAATTCGTTTCCGCGCTGCCGCTCGGCGGACCGTAGTTGTTGGCCAGATCGAAGTGCGTGACGCCAAGGTCGAAAGCACGGCGAAGGATGGCCCTTTGCGTTTCGAAGGCCTTGTCATCACCGAAGTTGTGCCAGAGGCCGAGCGAAACGGCCGGAAGTTTCAGTCCGCTGCGCCCGACCCTGCGGTAAGGCATGGAATCGTAGCGGTCATGCGCTGGGGTATAGCTCATATGTTCGGTTTCCTTTGGTTGTTGCCCCAATTTCCGGGGTTTGGATACTCGCACTGTGGATGTGAGCGACCTTAGATCTTTTCCTCAATGAGGGTGAGGCCGATCCCTTCCTGGGCCTGCACGATACGGCGCCCGCCTCCCCCATCGAGCCAGATCCACGCGGTATTCCCATCTGCTGCCACCAGGTCCACCCAGCCCCTGGCAATTACGCAGCCCCGGCTCACGAGGCCGACGTAACTGCCCACCAAGAGCTGGACCAACAGTGACGAGCCGAGGACTTCGATCCCCCCAACCAACGGGATCTGAGCCTCCGGCTGAACGGCGTTAGCGGGGTTCAGGACATCCTCAGTCACCGGCTGCCTGGCCCGGTGTCACTTTGCCGGTCCTCGGCAAGGATGGGAGCCGCGCTCAAATATCCCGGACCGGTCACAGCCCGCGGGTCAGGCTCAATAGCCCATGCGGCTTGGTGCAGGGCACCCGCCAGCCACCCCTTCAGCGGAGCGAGACGTCTGCGTGCGTACGTGGCGCTTCGGCTTGGCTGCCTCGGGGGTGGTGGCGCAACAACAGGCGCGTCCGGTAATGCACTGCGGGCCTCGTGGTTCATTGTCCTGTTGGCGTAGGCCGCCATCACAAAGGAAAAGTCCATGGTTGTCTTCTTGTCTCATCTATTAACGTGCCGGGTTTATTAGCCGCACGGGAACGATTGTTCGCCCGGAAAAGCCCCGGCGCGGCGCCGGGTTACCTGACCGGCTACGCAGTAAACGCTATGTGCCAGCGTCCGCCAAGTCAGCAGGTACGCCACGCCCTGCTTTTCCTAGGACTGGCAGTCCTACCTTCGCCCATGGAAAGCGGAGGCACGGGCATGGAGAATGGGAGACATGGGTCAAAGTGCAGAGTTCGGGAAGTTCCTGAAGGCGATGCGGTCACGCATCACGCCAGAGATGGCCGGGCTGCCCTCCGGCCCCGCATCCCGGCGGGTCCCCGGGCTGCGGCGTGAAGAGGTCGCACGGCTGGCCGATGTCAGCACCGACTACTACACCAGGCTGGAACAGGGCCGCAATATCCACCCCTCCCGGGCCGTGCTCGGTTCAGTGGGCCGGGCACTGAACTTGGACCCCGGGGAACAGGCACACATGATTGCTCTGCTGGAGAACTGTGCCAACTCCCGGCCCTCCAGTCCGGCCCAGACCGTACGCCCGGCGCTGCACCAGCTGCTGGACGCCGTCGGGAACGTCCCCGCCCTGATCCTGGGCCGCCGCACCGATGTCCTGGCCGGAAACGGCCTGGCCTTCCTCCTCTTCGTTGACTTCCCCGCCATGCCCGCGGCCGAGCGGAACCTCACCCGCTGGATCCACCTCGACCCGGGGGCACGGGAACTCTTCCGGGACTGGAAAACAGTCGCCTCCGAAGCAGTTGGAGGCCTGCGCGCCGATATCGGACGTCACCCCAACGACGCCCAAGCCAACCAGCTCGTCGGCGAACTCGCAGTACAAAGCGAACACTTCCGCCGCTGGTGGGCCGGACACCGCGTGGCCGCTGCATCCGCAGGCACTGTGCGACTCCACCACCCGGTTGTAGGAGACCTGGAATTGAGTGTCGAAAACCTGTTCCTGCCCGACGATCCCGATCAGGTGTTGCGGGTGTACTCCGCCAAACCCGGCTCACCTTCGGCCGATGCCCTGGCACTGCTAGGCAGCTACGGCGCGGGCCAGGCCCCCGCCCCGGAACCCGCAGGCGCCCTCGAAAACACCAAAGCATCCGACACCCAGGTCCCCTGAAACAGTGTGCACGCCCGCCCGTCACGGAACTCACGGCGTCAGTGGCCGGTAAGAGGGCGTCAAGCGGTTTCCTCAACCGCCAGACTCAGGCGGTCGACCCCGTGCATTGCATCCGCTGCCCGGACAAGGGCTAAGTGGGAAAATGCCTGCGGGAAGTTCCCCGCCATCCGTTGCTCCTTTACTGCGTATTCTTCGCTGAGCAGACCGACTTCATTGGAGAACCCCACGAGCTTGTCCATCAGAGCCCTGGCTTCAGTCCAGCGAGCGGTGCGGGCATACTGCTCCACGAGCCAGAAGGAACACGCAAGAAATGGGTGTTCACCCGGTTCAAGTCCGTCGACGCCGGTCTCGGTCCGGTACCGAAGAAGCAGACCCTCGCGAGTCAGGAGCTCCTTCTCGATCAGGGAAACGGTACCGAGCATGCGTTGGTCCGAGTATGCGAGGAATCCAACCTGCGGTAGGGCCAACAGTGCCGCGTCCGTCTGTCGCCCCTCATAGGTTTGGGTGAAGGACCCGAGATCGCGGTTGAAGCCTCTATCCAATATTTCCGCCCGCAGCACCTCACGGAGCTCCTGCCAGTGCTGCAACGGGCCCTGCAATCCGTGATCCCGAACGGCCCGGACCCCGCAGTCGAATGCGGCCCACATCATGACTCTGGAATGCGTGAAGTATTGGGCACTGCCCCTCATCTCCCAAAGACCGAAGTCTTTGTCATCGAGGTGATACTCCACAAAGCCTAAGAGGGCACACTGTAATGCCCAGGAGAAGTGGTCTTCCCTCCCCCCGGCGAGCCGCAGTCTTTCCAGGGAAACCAGGACTTCTCCCACTACATCCGCCTGGTACTGGGAGACCGCAGCGTTGCCAATCCGTACCGGTTTCGCGTCTTGGTAGCCAGGCAGATGGTCCAGTTCTTTCTCCGGCAGGTCCCTCTCCCCCGCGACTCCATACATGATCTGGATGTCCTCCGGATCCCCGGCAAGGGCACGCAACAGCCAGTTGCGCCACTTCAGAGCCTCCGATTCGTAGCCGTGCGTCAACATGGACTCCAGTGTCAACGACGCGTCGCGAAGCCAGCAATATCGGTAGTCCCAGTTGCGTGAACCGCCAAAATCCTCCGGCAGTGACGTTGTAGGAGCGGCGACGATGCCTCCTGTTTCATAGTGCGTCAGAGCGCGCAGCACCAACAGCGATCGCTGGACTGCGCCCCCGTATACCCCATCCTGGCGGCAATGGCCACCCCATCGGGTCCAGTAATCCGTGGCCTCCTCAAGGGCAGTGCCCACATCGACGCCCGGGGGCACGTCGCGATAGGACGGAAACCATGTCAGCTCGAAGTCCACACTCTCACCAGCTGTAACCACAAATTCCCCTGCGTGCCGGCCCTCGTGGGCCTGGGGAAGATGACGCCCCCGCAGCGCCCAGGCATCCGGTCCGGCCATGGCCAGTAATATTGGAGCACCGCGCGTGGCGTTCTCGCGATATCGGCTCACCCACGGCAGTAGGGAACCGTACCGTGGGCGGATCCTCAGCTCCTGTAGCAGGGTGACAGTACCGCTCAGGCCCGTGACCCGGCGCACAAGCGACGAACGGCCTTCCCCGACGGGCATGAACTCGGTGACCCGGGCTTGGCCGGTGGGCGTCTGCCACGTTGTCTCAAGAACAAAAGTCGACGCCAAGTAGTGACGGTCTACGACGACAGACTCCGGCAGCACGGGGGCAAGCACCCACCTGCCGTGTTCTTCATTCCCCACGAGCGCGCCAAAGATTGAGTCGGAGTCGAAGCGTGGCAAACAGAGCCAGTCGATGCTGCCCCGTCGGGAGATTAGACACCCTGTTGAGAGGTTGGACAGGAGCGCGTAGTCCTCTATGGGTGCGGCCATAGCTCTACTGAATCACAAGGGTTTCAGCAGGGACAGGTCCGGGGCGAGGAACCATTAAGCCTCCAGCCAGGATGATGATTTGGCACGAGCTTCCGGCGCCGCGCCACTTGGAATTCCACGGCATGAAAGCCGCCACTCCTCCCCTACCCGGGTGGTCAACCGTCCCCGCAATAGTTCACCCGGGGAGGTAGTTGCCGGCCACTCTGGCTGCGGAGCCAGACTGAATACAAGACACGACCAGTGTCAACACGCAGCAACACATAAGGGAGTAGTCATGCAGCGGCCTGTCAACGTCGACAGTGGTGAGACACTAACCGCTTCTCCGGCCTGGACTGGCGGAGGTATTTCGACAATGAGTTCGACTCCGGAACGGGCCGTTGGCACCGCAGACCAGTTGTGGAATCGGGGCCCGGAGATGACTCGCGACGAAGCTTACGCCCGCTGCCCCGACGATTCATATGTGGAGCTGTACGGCAATCAGTGGCTGATAGTTCCGTTCGCGCCAATCGAGCAGCCGCGGTTCTTCGTCTGCACGCCCGGCCACGCAAGCGCAGGTCTCTGAGGTAACGTCCCCTCCCGGTCCGATCGGCCGCGGCGTCCGTCGTTCTTCACAGAGCCGGTGCAGCCGAAGCCCGCCAGGACGTGACTCCCACCGTCGGCGGCTTCGGCTTGAGGCTACGTCAAGCTCGACATCGGCGACCCACTCGACCTGCAACAGAAAAGCCATGCTGGTGACATTTCCGGGAAAGCACCAGGGCTACAACACCGGTTCAGCGTTGGTAAGCCTGTCCTGGGTGCTTCCCCGGTCGAACACAGCTTCGGGGACACCAGCGACTTCTCGCGACCTGTCCAGGACGTGGTTACCGAGGAGCACGTTGGTCCGCAATAGGGTCCGACGGACCTGCCCCGCTCCCTGGCGCTGTCTTCGGCGCCTTTTTGGCATAGGATTTTTTAGAGGGCTCAGAGCATTCCTGGCCAACGCCGGACCACAAGGAGGTGGCAGATGGCACTGGTGCCCCCCGGCGCTTCAAGCAAGTTCCGCCCCCCTAAGCCGGTCGCGAAGTGGGTCCCCCGGACGCGCCTGAACGATGTTCTTCGCGCCGACGCCAGTTGGCGCTTGGCCCTGATCCACGCCCCGGCGGGTTTCGGCAAGTCCACCCTTGCCGCCCAATGGATGGAGCTTCTCGGCACGCAAGGACGAACGACAGTCTGGCTGTCATTGGACCGGGATGACAACAATACAATCTGGTTCCTGTCCCATTTGCTCGAAGCAATCGGGAGAGCAAAGACGGGTTTCGATCAAGAATTACAGCAACTGCTTGAGGAACGACCGGATGACGCGGAACGCTACGTGATTCCCGCTCTTATTAATGCCATCGATGAGGGCGGTCAGGATATCGTCATCGCGTTGGATGACTGGCATCTGGTCACTGACAAACGAACTCTGGACGTCGCCGAACGCCTGCTGGACGCCGGTGGCGCCCATCTGTCCTTCATCATCACGAGCCGCACCCGTGCAGGCCTCCCCCTCGGACGGCTAAGGGTACGTGGTCAGCTCGTTGAGGTAGATGCTGTCTCGTTGCGGTTCGACCAGGCCGAATCTCAGTCTTTCCTGGTAGACATTGGCCGTCTTGACCTCGGAGGAGAGGACGTCGCCAGCCTCTGTAGGACGACCGAAGGCTGGATTGCTGCTCTGCAACTTGTCTCCCTCTCCTTGCGCGATCATCGGGAGGCTTCGGCCCTTATAGAAAGCCTCTCGGGAGGGCACCAGTCCATCGGCGAGTATCTGGCGGAGAACGTTTTCAACACTCTGGAACCGGATGTATTGAACTTCCTCTTGACCTCCTCTGTACCGGAGCGGCTCTGCGCGGGGCTCGCGTCTGCCCTGTCCGGAATCGAACAGGGGCAGGCGATGCTCGAACGAGTCCAGTCCCGCGACCTGTTTTTGCAGCCGCTTGACGAGAACGGCACCTGGTATCGCTATCACCACCTCTTCGAGGACTATCTGCGGCGCCGGCTGGAGCGCGACTACCCGGGGCGCGTCAAGCAACTGCATCTGACAGCAGCGCACTGGTACTCGGAGAACGGATTTCCAAGCGACGCCGTCGACCATGCACTGGCCGCAGGTGACGTCGATTTCGCCGTGGAAATCGTGGAGTCCCGCGCGATGTGGCTGGTGGAACACTCAAGCATGGCGACCTTGCTTGCGCTGGTCGGCAAAATCCCGGCTGCTCGTGTTGCTGGCCAAGCACGGCTCCAGATGGCCATCGCATGGGCAAACACCCTGCTTCACCTAGCTGCAGAAGCGCAGGCCTCCCTCGACCAAGCCCAAGCTGTGATGCCCTACGACGGGACACTGGACGACGACGACCGCTTTGAACTCGGCGTTGAGAGCCTCGTCGTGCAAAGTTGCATCGATATGTACGGTGACGCCGTGAGCCGCATTGGGGAATTGGATGAAAAGTGCTTCGCGCAAGCAAGCAGGCTTCGTCCTTGGATCGTCTCAGTCGGCGCGAATCTGTCAACGTTCAAGAAAATTCACGATGGCCAGTATGAGCTGGCATTGGAACAGCAACGCTGGGCGAACACGTTTCACGGCCAGGTCGCGGGCCCATTCAGTAATGTCTACGGACACTGCTTTGCAGGCTTGGCCGCATATGCGCTGCTTGATATCAGCCAGGCCGAACAGCACTTTGCCCTGGCCGTCGAACTGGGCCGTAGCCGCGCCGGACGACACTCCCACGCCGCCCGCCTGGCGGGCGCGATGATGGGGCAACTCCTCTACGAACGTGGCGCTCTTGACAAGGCCGAACGGCTTCTTGAGGAGACCCACGAGCTGGGTTCAGAAGGCGGCGTCGTGGACTTCATGATTTGCACCTTTGCCACTCTCGCCAGAATCAAGGACCTGCGTGGAGACGGGTCAAAAGCCGCGGAGATACTCGACGAAGGCGACTTCGTCGCTGACAGCCTGGGACTCCCGCGGCTCAAATATGCGATCAATCTTGAACGGGCGCAGTTGGGCATCAATCATGGGCCGTTTCAACCACTCAGCACCACAGATTCTCCCCCCGGTCCGGGCGCCCCGGGACAAAGGCTGGAAGGATTGAGCGAAGCTTCCTACCAGATTTTCCTTGCTACCCAGATCCGGTCGGAAATGGCCAAGACCGGCAGTGCCGGCGCAGACACTTCCGACCCTCTGGCCACAGTCGAAGCGGCCCGGTATCTGCTCGGACGGGCTGCGGCCTACTCCGGTCCTCGGGCGGAACTTCACGCCCGCATCCTGTTGGCCTCGGCGCTCCAGCAGGCAGGCCTGCATCGTGAGGCTGAAGTGACCCTTCTCCCGGCGCTCAACACGTGTTGCCGGCTGGGCTTTGTCCGGCCCGTACTGGACGGCGGCGTTGCCTGTTCCGAACTCGTGCACAACATTTCTGAGGAGCTCAGACTGGGTACGTCGAATTACGACTGCCACCCGGATCTCGGGACGTTTCTCAGTCTCCTGATCCGGCTGGATTCAAATGCTGCAGTCAACCGGGGCGCTTCCAGAACCCTATACGGGGAGCCGCAGCACCGGTGGCACCAACTGGCCTCAGTCCCGGAACCGGCCTTGTCACAGCGTGAGCAGACCATCCTGCTCCTCATTGACAAGGGCAGATCCAATCGCGAAATCGCCATGGAGCTTCACCTCGGGATCAACACGGTGAAGTGGTATTTGAAGAACCTTTTCAGTAGTCTCGGCGTCAGCGGTCGTCAGGCCTGTGTGGATGAGGCACGCCGCAGGCATTTGCTGAGGTCAGGTTGAATTGCAGGGCCGAAGGTGACGGCGGCTGGTCAGGTCAGGGCCTCCAGTCGTACCAGCACGTCTTCGGGTCGTGCTGCACTTGGTATCTCGGCCAGGTAGAAGTCTGCGGACGGAAGTTCTACCTTCGAATCCAGCCAAAAACTCGCCGGGATGTACCCGCCAACCGCGGTGTCGGCATGCAGACGCACTTGTGCGTCGTCCAGTTGCCCTAAAGTCCACCGATAGTTGTTGGTCACGTTGGCGATTGGCGTATAGGCCTCCAACCCAACGGGTACGCGTGGGCGGTCTTGGTCAGATCGGTCATCCAGCAGCAGGCCGCCGACGGGCAGTGCTGCGAATGCACGCAGCCAGTCGCTGACATACATCGACGCGTTTTCAGCGTCGTCCGCGTCCAGGTCGCTCAGGTTGGCTGCGCCCCCGAGGCGGTGTGTGGCGATGAGCCATTCCATTGGCGACGGGATACGAAGAACCACGGGCTGACGTGCGGTCTGAGCGAACACCGTGGCGAATTCCAGCACCGCCTTGTTTGTGTCATCGTCTGCCAACAGAGTCCGAAGCGCGTACCCGGTCCGTGACTTGCCCCCCATCGCGGTCTCAAGCCGCGTATTTCCCGCTGTCAGATGATCGTAGAGCCGCTTCAAGTCCAAAAGCGCAACGTCCGGCCTCAGGAGCCCTTGGGCCTGGGCGAAAAATGCCGAATAGGCGGTGGCATTGTCCCAGGGAACATCGCCTCCGCGAAGTATCACGGAATTTGCATACTCATGGTGGTCAAACAGCACGGCTTTGGGCCGGCCCGACGGAGGAGATGCAACAACGGTGGCAAGTGTGGCAGGAGTAGTAATTGTTGGGGTCATGACGTCTCTCTCGGGAGATTTGCTGTTTCAAGCCTTCAGCGCCGCACCGTCCTGGATGGTGGAGGATGCGGCGCCGAGGGCTTCTGTCGGGTTGGTCCAGGTCAGGACCTTCGCTGAAGGATTAGGACTTGCGCTGGATGACTTCCCCGTGTTTCTGTTCCAGCTCCCGGATCCTTTCCTCCAGCTGGCTGATCTTCACTTCCCGCCGGTCCGGAAGCATGATCAGCGGCAACTTGTCCACGGTCGCCTTGACCCGTTCTGGCCCCTCACTGGTGAAGTGGGTCGCGGTAAGCTCGCCCGTATCGCCCCAGGACCCGTAGTAGAGCAGGTCTTTCGGCGGTTCGGGCTGCACGTAGCTTTCAAGGAACTCCTTGTACGGCTTCCCCCGTGCGATGCGGGCGCGCCGGACATCCTGACGCAACTGGACTGTTGCTTCTTCGTCCACAACGAATGTGTCGGGATTCCACACAACGCCGTAGATAGTGGTGGCAACGTTCGCCGAGATGCGGCCGAGCTCCAGATCCTTGGCCACCGCTTCGGGGTCGCGTTCCAGGACGTCACCATAGCCGCCGCCGGAGCCCTGGGCGATCATGTACAGCTCACCGTCCTTGGCGACATCGAACTGCAGCCCCATGTGGGCAGTGGTGTATTTCCCTCCTTCATAGGGCTGCTCGTTCATGATCCTTTCCATCGACAAATCGAAGTGGCTGGAGTCCTTGCGGATGACGTCATAGATATTGATGCCTTTGACCATCGCCAGCGGGTTTGTGCCGCAGCCGTAGCCGCCGAACATACCGGTCACAGAAGAAAACTTGGAGCCTGAGGCAACGGTCATGAAGCCCCACAACGGCGTTCCTTCGGCGGCTACGATCATCTCGTAACCCATCCCGCCGCTGTTCTTTCCGAAGCCCTGGTTATCGCGGACAATTCGCTTGCTGACAAGCTGCATGAAAGGCACCTCCTCTTCCATGACTTCCTGTTCAGCAGTGTCAGCCATGGCACAGAACAACGGTGAGATGGCGTCTTCGCCGTCGCGGAACGCCTTGGCCCCGCCGCCCATGCCGTTGAGGTCCGCACACAGGTTGCCTACCTGGTCCCCGTGCTGGGTCAGGCCTCCCCACAGGAAGGTGTTGATCTGGTTAAACCATGGAGCCAGGACATTGGAGAACTTTTCCGGGTTGGAGAACTGCACTTTGGCAAAGGCAGTCTGCAGGGCCGAGAACCCGCGGAACGAGGCCTGCAGTGACTGCCCCATCGGTGCATCATAACCGGCGTCGGCCCAGGTGTGTTCATCCGAGATGATGTCGATGGGAGACATCGCCGAGGTGCACCTTGGCAGGTCCGGCCACCAGAAAGCGAGGATCGCTTGCATCATCATCGATTTGACCGAACACAGCGGCGAGTTGATGGCCCGGTTGAGGATTTCCGGGCCTGTACCGCGTAGGTCGATCGTCATCTTCTCGCCCTTGACCGTTATCTTGCAGGCGAGTTTGATCAGGATGTTCTCCTTCAGGGTGGAGTCCATGAACTGGTTGAAGGTCACGGTCCCATCCGGCAGCTCGCTGATGCGGCGTTTGACTTCCTGCTCCACGTCTTCGACTGTGACTCGCAGGGCGGCTACGAATGTTTCGATGCCTACTTCGTCGATGATGCTGTCGACTCGTTCCTGAATTCGCTGGACCGCGCCGATTTTGACCTTAATATCGGCCAACTGCAGTTTGGGATCGCGGACTGAGTGCTGCAGGAATGTCAGCAGGTCCCGGCGGAGTTCGCCCTTCTCAACAATCTTGATCGGTGACAAGCGCAGACCGTCATCGAAGGGTGTCTCCGAACCGGACGGCATCCCGCCGGGCTCGCAGGCACCATTCTCACCCTCGTGGATGGTGGCCGCAACCCAGGCGATAATGTTGCCGTCACGCATGATCGGAGAAATCATCGATTGGTCGGTGTTGTGGACGTTTCCGTACCGGGCATCATTATGGATGAATCCGTCGCCGGGGTTGATTCCCACCGTCGGCTCGTCCTTCCAGTACTTCATGATGTACCGGATCGGGTGGTGCAGGATGGCGGAGAACGCGATAACCCCGTGGCAGGACAGGTAGGTGACATCCCCTTCGGCAGTGTAGATCGCCGTCGTCAGGTCCCCCCACTTTGCCCCGGGAGCGGCCCCCATGGCCTCGCACATTTCGTAGCCCTCGTCCAGGGCGCCGGCAAGCCGCTTGCGGATTCGGTCGACCTGGATGGGGTCCACACCCTTTGAGATGCACTCTTCCTCATAGGCCGAGCGGGAAGTGATCTGGTGGCTGCGCATGATGTCCGGGTCTGGGCCCAGGAACAGGGTAGTTTCATCCATGAACTGGTCCACCCACTGCTGCTCTTGTGCAGTCAGCGGCTGCGAAGCGGGCTCGGCTGCGCCGGCCGTCGTGCTGGTGTCATTTGCTGTAAGCGTCATTGCTGTCTGGCTCCTTCAATGTGAATAGCTGGAAGGTCTTGGTGAGGATCCGTGTGGTACGGGGTCAGTCTTTGAGAAACCACACGGCCCCCTGGGATGTCGGCTCCAAGCGCCACGACGGTTCAACGAGATACGTTGTGTTTTCGGTGGTAACGATCGCCGGTCCGTGGATGACGTGCTGGTGGTGCAGTGCCTCGGCATCGTAGACAGGCGTATCGACTGCTCCGTAGATCTTCACGAAGTGGACCTGCCGGGTGCCGATCGGCGAGGGCATGGTTCGATCGTGGCCGGAGTCGATCGAATCGAACTTGACGACCTCCCCGTCAACGTAGGACGACACCCGAATGGTTTGTGCCCTGATGCCGGCCTCAGGGGCCTGGCTGCCGGCACCATAGCGCTGACCGTAGATGTCGGAGAATGTCCGGATGAGATGGAGGACGTCGGCGACACCGTTCACGCGGTTGATGTCGAAGACGACTGCGGTGGTCACCAACTGGTTACCGTAACGGAGGTCCATCTCGAGGGTGTGGCGTATTCCGGCGGTGTCGTAACCCTGACGGACCAGGTCTTCCCGGCCCTTGGATTCGAGCTCCTGAATGACACGGTTCAGCTCGTCATAGCTCGTGTAGAGGCTGCGATCCGTGGGGTTGTACAGGACCACGTGGGAGCCCCGCTCGTGGATATGGAGCGGTTTCATGTTGCCGGCTCCACAGGCTGAAAAGACTGAGGAAAACGGCGGGGCGAGAATCTGGCGGATCCCTGCGTGGTCGGCGATGCCGCACGCATGAAGCGGGCCGTTGCCACCATAGGCCAGCATCGTGAAGTCTTCCGGAAGATAACCCCGGACGCGCAACTCCTTCGACATGCCGATGGCCATTTGCTCGTCGACCGCGTTCTTGATGATCTTGGCGACCTCAACCGTGTCCAGGTTCAGTTCATCGGACAAGTTCTCATCAATAGCGTAAATGGAACGCTTCTTGTTCAGCTGGATGTAGCCGTTGGCGTAATTGTCCGGATCAAGGTAGCCCAAGACCAAGTCCGCGTCGGTGACCGTCGGGCGGAGACCGCCACGGTCATAACAGGCAGGACCCGGGTCTGAACCGGCAGATTCCGGTCCGATCTGCACCGAATGGTGGATCCGGTCATAGCTGGCTATCGAACCGCCACCCGCACCCAGCGTCAACAGGTGGATCATGGGAACCGAAACAAGCCAGCGTCCGATGGTCGGCTGGAAGTCGTAGTGCTTGACCCCTCCCTCAGGGACGAGCCCGATGTCGAAGGACGTGCCGCCCATGTCCGTGGAAATGACATTCCCCAAACCGGTACTGTCGGCCAGGTGCTGGGCAGCACCTACTCCGGCGATGGGCCCGGAGTGGATCGTCTGCAGGGCGTCGGTGGAATTCGACTGTGCCATGCCGCCCGAGTTGTGGATGACAAGCATGGGTTTGTCATAGCCGGACCCGCGGAGGTTGTTGGACAGCTGCCCGAGTGCATGGAACATGATTTCGTGCAGAAAGGCGTCAACAATCGTGGACGTTGCCCGCACATATTCACCCTTTCGTCCGGACACCTGGCTGCCCAGCAGAACGGGGATAGCCCCCAACTCGTGAGCCGGGTACTCGTCCAAGATGATGTCCAGGATCTGCTGTTCGTGGACCGGATTTTCTGTCGAATTGACCAACGAGACCACGATGGCTTCCGCACCGTTGTCCACGAGTTCGCGCACCTGCGTGCGGACGTCGTCCTCCATCAGGGAAACGACGACTTTTCCTGCCGAATTGATTCTTTCTTTGACAGACCGGATCAAGGCGCGGGGCACGAGCGGATCCGGACGGGTAGCATCCGGCAGATTCTGCTGCTTGGAAGGGTCCAGCCCCTCTCCGTAGCCGCGGCCACGGGAGAGCGGGATAGTGTCCTCGAAGCCGTGGGTCACCAAAGCACCGACCCTGGGCCCCTTTCCTTCAATGAGCGCGTTGGTGCCGAGGGTTGTTGCGTAGCGGACCGAATCGACTTCCGCCAGGACGAGGTCCCGGTCGAGCCCGGCGCGCGAGCAGGCAAGGTCGAGTGCTTCATTGAAGCCTTGGGCTAGGTTGTGGTGGGTTGTCAGCGCCTTCGCTTCAACATACTCGCCGTCCCATGCGAAGAAACAATCGGTAAATGTACCGCCGATGTCAACGGAAATTCGCTTCATGACCAGTGGTTTCCTTTAGCTGTGCGAATGGGGTGCGGACGGGGAGAGGCTGTTGTACGAGCCAAGGGCAGGACTGAAGTCGGCAACTGCCTCTTCGCCGGGCCCGTAGTTGATGACGAATTCAGGGTCGACTCCACGTTCCGTCCATTTCTCGCGGAGCGAGTCGATATCCCAGAGCATGTCCACGGTCGGCGGGTGTCCCGGTGGTACATACTCTGTTTCAAGCTGCGTCGCGCAACCCGGGCAGTAAAATTCGAGGATCCGGCAGAAGGCGGGGTCGGGAGCAAACGTGAATTCGTACTTTTCCGGGTCCAATATCGACTGGTGGATTTCCCGCGGGTCCCGGTCATAGACCAGGGTTCCCTCCTTGTAGTTGCCTCTCGCGTCCCCGAGATCATGGCTGCACACCCTGCAGGTCCACCGCTCAGTGTCAAGATCGATGATCAGATATTCCGTCATTGGAATCCGCATAGCTTGTCTCACCTGTCTTCTTGCAATAGTTGGGTCATGATCATTTCTGGATGATGTCGGTGAGCATGAGGTCACCGGAATCAGTCACGTCAAGCCTCCAGCCCTGCGGCACGCGGGACGTGAAGTAAGGGCCCTCGACGATGGCCGGCCCGGTGGCTGATGCGCCGGCGGCTTGACTCTCCAGTTCGAATACCGGGACGTCTTCCACCTTGTCGGCGGCGTAGCGGACCTTTCGCGTGGAGGTGGGGACCGCGGGTGTTCGGGCCGTAGATGCGGCTCGCCGGATAGAGGCGTGCGGCAGTTCGAAGCGGGCCGTCAGTGTCAGCATGGTGTTGTCTTCGCCCGCGTCGGGCCGTGGGTCCGATTCCAGGTGCGCCAGCTCTGAAATCAGCTGGCCATCGCTGTCTTCAAGAACCACGTTCCATTCGAGCCGGCATTCGCCGATGTCATGGCCTTCCTGGAACATGTCCCTAGCCGCCCGGGCCAACAACGACTCCTTGGCTACGCCGAACGCTTCGGCATCCATTCCGGTCACATTGGCCTCGTAGGTCTGCGCAATGTCAGAGAAGCCAATTCCGAAGGCTGAGAAGACAGCGGCCATCTTGGGTACTAGGACACGGCGAACACCGGCCATCCGTGCCGCGCCGCAGGCGCTCATGGGGCCAGCGCCTCCGAAGGCGGCAACTGTTGTGGTGTCCGCATCCTCGATGTCGGCCGCAAAGGACTGTGCCATGCGTTGGAAGTAGGCAGTCTCCATTCGCATCAAGGCGTCACCTAGCGATATCCCCAAAGGTTCAGCGATGACTTCAGTGATAACGGCACGGGAGCGCGCGGCATCGAGGCTGAACCCTCCGCCGAGGTAGGTGTCCGGATCCAGGACTCCCAGAAGCAGGTTTACGTCCGTGATAGTGGCCTGCTTCCCGCCAAAACCAAAACAGGCGGGACCCGGCGCAGCTCCGACGCTCTCGGGGCCGACAGTAATGACTCCGTCGCGAAGCGCAATGATTGAGCTGCCGCCCACACCGCTGGAATGGACGTTACTCATCTCAAACGAGATCGGAACACCCCGGATGGAGCCTCTGCGATCCGTTGAGATTGTCGAGTTCTTTACTGAGCCGACATCAGTAGTGGTGCCTCCGACGTCGATCATGAGAACGTGCGCAAGCCCGTACGCTTCCGACAGCGCCTTCGTTCCTTCCAACCCGCCGCGGGGACCGGAAGAGTATGTCTTCAACGCCACAGACTTAGCCACGCGTGAGGAAGCTCCGTCATTGCGGTAGATCAGGAGCGGGTTCTTCACCTTGTGATCCCGCAGCCGGTGCTCGGCGCTATAGAGGAACCGCTCCATGGTCGGGTGCAGGAAGGAGTTGATGATTCCGGACCATACACGGCGGCCCTGGACGACGTCAGGTGTGAACTCCCAGGAGAAAAGAATGGGCACGGACCCCAACAGATGCCGGGGGAATTTCCGTAGCAGAACGCCCTTGACGACCTTCTCCGTGCTCTTGTCCCCCATGGCAATCACAAGTCGGGCCGCGCCATCGGTCGTCAGCCGCTTGACCTGCTTGACGATATCCCGCGATAGCTGTTCGAGGGGCTGCTGAGCGTTGATGACTGCAACGCGGGTGCCAACGAGGTCTTCGAACAGCTCAGCACCTCCATCACCGGCGCTGAGTTCTTCAGTGAGGGAATCGCTGTCGGTGAGGATTCCGATCCGGGGACCCTTGCGTTCTACGAGCGCGTTTGTTCCTTGAGTCGTTGAGTACCGGATATGTCGGGTTGAGTGCAGAAGGCTCGGAAGATCTTCCTCTCCGAAGATCTGTTCTGATGCCTTGGCCATGCCGTCGAAGAGGCATTGAGAGAGGTCAAAAGGTGTGGTGAGCGTTTTCGCGAACGTAAAACTTTCACCGTCCCAGACACAGATATCGGTCAGCGTCCCACCGTTATCGACAGTAATGAGCCGTTCCATTGATACTCCTTTGTATGTTGAGGCGCGGGGATACGATCGGTGAAGCCCGCAGCATGCGGCTGTGATTTCGGCCACATCGGGGACTGAACTCAGTCTCGCTCCAGGTGCGGTGTGGCTGGCTACTACCTTGCCGGGTGGAATATCCGGGACATGGGTGGGCCACCCGGGTGGGCGCTGGACTGGTTGGGCGCGCGCGAGCACTTAAGTTGGGCCCTCAGCGCGCGTGGTTTCTGCTCCGCGGCCGCCTCCCCACGCTGATCGACTCGAAGCGGAATCGACACCCGTTACTTCGACGGCGCCACAGCGCTCGGCCCAGCACTCTGTCCGTGGTGGGATTCACCGAACAGGCCAGATTGGCAACAATGCGACGGCGGACCGTTGCCATCAAAGTGAAGGATTCTGGCGACCAATGACCGGTTTGGATACGTGCAGAATGTACAGGCATATGCACTGCCCAGCATCGCGAACTCAGCAGCGGGAAACACCGCGGAACCGGGGAGCCTCGTTCCAGTCAGGAGCGCAATACCGGCCTGGTTGTGGCGTTTGCCTTCGACCACCTTTGCGGTCGTAGTCGGCCTGGGACGGGTGCTGGTGCATGGT
Organism: Arthrobacter sp. NPDC056886; assembly: GCF_042788715.1. Lineage (NCBI taxonomy): Bacteria > Bacillati > Actinomycetota > Actinomycetes > Micrococcales > Micrococcaceae > Arthrobacter > Arthrobacter sp. NPDC056886. The sequence continues at coordinate 183,052 of NZ_JBHUBT010000008.1, read as the reverse complement.
GCCGAACGCAGATGGTCAGGATGCGGGCGCAGATCCTGAGGCCAATGCGGGCATTTAAGTCATGACCTGGTGAAGAGGGTCGGCCCTCCACGAGGTTTCGGCCCTGCCGTTATTTTCATAGCGCAAGCGACGGAGTGCTAGCAGCTGTTCTGTAAGTTTCAGTAACACGATCCGGCTGTGGCGGCGCGGACGACCGCGACGGTCTGCTCCCCCGGCACCGCGACCTTTGCTATTCGTGTGGATTGTCAATACTTAGAGGTCTTTGTAGGCGTCGGTTGCGGAAGGAGACGTGTTTCGCTTTCCGTGGTCGGTCCCCGGACCACGGTGTTTCTCCCGCCCGAGGGGCCCATGGCCTACTTCACTGTCGGGGCTCAGGTGCAGTCTGCACGTCAGGCTCAATGCTCCACGCCGCTCTGTGCAATGCGCTTGCCAGCCGACCGCGCGCGCGAGCCAGCCTACGCCGACTGTGTCCGCTGCTTGGTGGCCCTACAACAGGAGCATTCGGCAACGCGCTGCGGCCTTCATGCGTCATTGTGTTGATGACAGCGCAGGCCATCATGATCGAAAATTCCATATCCACTTCTTGTCGTTAATATGCATCGAAAATATGCACCGAATTTGGAGTACTTCTGGAGATGAAGCGTTTACGACTGAGAACGCAGACGTTGCGGTCCGTAGAACTTCCGGACCATAGGTGGTTCACCAATCCTGATGTTCGAGGGTCGTCCCGAAGGGCACGGTATCGCTGAGCGCGACCGTGAAGGAATCGTGGGCGTATCTCGTGACAAGAATTCCCTGGCGCTTCTCCCGCATTGCTCTGGCCTTGGCAATGGCCACGGCTTCGTCGAGCTGGTGGTCCATACTCGCGCGGTCTCTGGCGATGACCTTCATGCTGAGGTCAAGGGCGGTTGTCATGGTTCTATCCCTTCTCATTTTCTTGATTGTTGGCCTCGGCATCGAGCCGTGAGGGCCGGACCCTGTTGAGGACTGTCCTCAGTTTCATTCCAAAGGCGGTGTGGCATGCTACTACCCTGCCGGGTGAACTATTTGCGACATTTGTCGGCCACCCGGGTGGGCAACGGATTCGCAGGTCGCTTCGTGTCTGCCCATACCGCAGGACGCCGAATCCCGCTCGAACGGTATCGTCCTGTGGATGAGCTGGCTCGGGTCTAGACGTGTCAGTCTCGCTGTAGCGGAACGGCTGAACCGTCGTCGGTGGCCGTCCACGGGGATGAGTATGCAGACCCGAGCGCACAGGCTTCCCGGCTGGTCAAGTGGCGTGCAGGTTTCGTGCCCAGCAGCAGAAGGAGCTTGCACGCCTCTTCCAGTTCAATCGCGGCATCGACGGCGGCAGCCATGGTCAAACCGGACGTGATCGAGCCGTGGTTCTGCAGGAGAACCGCACCGAACGGGAATCCAAGGTTCTCGATGATTCCCGCCTGCGACGAATCACCTGGCGCCGCGTAGGGAATGAGCGGAGTCTGTCCCACCCGCATCACGAAGTATGGCGTGACAGGCGGGAGCGCGCTCATCGTGCTCCAGGGCTCGAGACAAGATACCCCCACCGCATAAGTCGAGTGCAGGTGCACAATTGCCCTCGTCTCCACATTGCGCCGGTACATGGCGCGGTGGAAGGGGTACTCCTTCGACGCCTTCGGTCCGCTGAGAAGCTTGCCCTCGAAGTCGAGCACCGACAGTTGCTGCACGTGGAGGCTCGCGAGATCGCTGCCTGTCGGAGACATCACGATGGTGTCGCCGACGCGCACGCTGAGATTCCCGGACGAACCAGGGCTGAGTCCGAGCGCGGTGAGCTGGCGCCCCGCCGCGACGAGGTCATCGATGACGGTCATGCCAGCACCGCCCAGGCCGATGTAAACATGTCTTCGGCTCCGAAGTTCCCTGACTTGAGGGCGACGTTCACCGGCACGCCGTCGGCCGTGCGGCCGGCACTCCACGCCACGCCAGGAGCGATCGCGGCGCCAATCGTGATGCTGTCGATGCCGAGTTCGGAGACTACGCGTCCCGACGTCTCACCGCCCGCCACAATGAGCCGGCGCGCACCGAGCCGCACGAGTCCGGCCGCGATGGCGGCGAGTGCCTGCTCCACAAGCTCGCTCGTGCCAGCTGGAACGTTCTCAGTATCCGCGAGCGAATCGACGGAGTAGAAAAGGGGCGTCGCATCCGCCCGATCCTCGTAAACCCCGGCCGCCCAATCGAGCAGCGATGCGATCTCGGCATCGAAACCGTCCCGCAGGGCGTGCAAGTCGAGTTTGCGCCACGGCACGCTCTGCTTCGCGTGGGCCACCTGCGCGCGTGTCGCCTGCGACGCACTGCCGCACAGGGTCGCTCTGTATCCGTCGGCGACTCGGATGTCCCGGGCGTCTGCGGAACCAGCGTCGTGTTCGTATCCCCGCGCTAAACCCGAGCCGCCGGTGACCACGCGAAGGCCGTTCGTCGCCTCAGCGATGGTGGTGAGGTCGCATTCGGAGATGGCGTCGACGACGAGAAGCGTGCGCCCCGCGCCGGGCACAACGCGATCGCGCAAGGCAACGGCCCCCGCCCGGACGACGTCGAGAGGAACCAATCCCACGTGGTTGACCGACTGCAGCGAGAGCATCCGGGGAACGCTCGAGTCGAGCATCGGCGTGAGTGGATGGTGACGCATTGAGCTCTCGCTTAACAAGTCACTCCCAACGAAAAGGTGCCCCCGGTATACGGTGCGCGCTGCCTGCGGGAAGGAGGGAACAACCACGGTGGCGGCCTCATCCAGTTCGGCCAGCACAGCGTCTATGACCGGCCCGATGTTACCCGTCGGCGTCGAGTCAAAGGTCGAGCAGTACTTCACGTAAATCCGTTGTGCACCGATTGACTCAAGGTACCGCAGCGACAGCAGGCTCTCGCTGACAGCCTGCTCGACCGGAGCGGTGCGCGTCTTGAGGGCGACCACAACCACATCTATCGCAGGATCGTCTTGCGTGCCTGGCCGGACTGGGTCGGGAGCCCCAAAGATGACGGTCGTGCGGAACCCTTGTGCAACGAAGTTCGTAGCCAAGTCCGTTGCTCCGGTGAAATCATCGGCTATGCAACCCCATTGAGGCATTATTGGTCCTATCTATTGAGTGTCCAAGTTTCGTGCCAGCGGTTAATGCAGCGGCACGTCGCGACTACTTGTCCGAGCAGCGAAACGTGGTTTGTCCTTCGCCCGTACCCGCGGTCTCTCCTAGAGCACAGCGGGTACGGGCGTTCAACGCTGGAGGGTTTACTCAGCGACCTGGACCAGGCTCGCGCTCGGCGCGAAACCCGATTCCTCGATCTTGGCTTCCTCACCCCGAAGGGGGCGGTTAGCCGTCTCGGGCGACAGCAGCACACTGATGACGCAGATCACTGCGACGACGATGATGTACACGGAGACCATCCAGGCCGACCCGCCGGCTGCCGCGACGAGGCCGCCGGCGATGAGCGACGCGGGGCCGCTGGAGATCACAGAGCCGATGTTCGTCGAAACTGCTAGCGCGGTGTAACGCGTGCGAGACGGGAAAAGCTCGGCGAAGTACGACGTGTGTACCGAGTACATCGCTGAGTAGCCGACGCAGAACCCGATGATCAGAGCCAACGAGATGAGAACCGGGTTGGCTGTCTCGATGAGCCAGAAGAACGGGAATGCGAACGCGATGAGGAACAGTGCGCCAAAAAGCAAGACGGGGCGACGCCCGACGCGGTCGGAGAGTGTTCCCCAGAAGTACTGCGACGGGACACTGAGAACCGCGGCGACCGTGGAGCCGATGAGAACGGAGGTGCGATCGACGTGAAGCTGACCAGTCGCGAACGCAACGACGAACGTGAAGCAGATAATCGCGAACACACCCTCGATGAGCTTCATGCCCACCACGCGCAGAACAGACGGGAAGTCGTGACGGAACAGGCTTGCGAGCGGGTTCTTCACGATCTCGTTGTTCTCCTGCATCTTGGTGAAGCTCGGCGTCTCGCCGATCTGCTTCCGGATGATGAGTCCGATGATGATCAGAAAGACGCTCACGAAGAACGGCACGCGCCAGCCCCATGAGAGGAATTGGTCCTCAGGCAGGAGGGATACGAGTGCGAACGCCGCAGTGGAGAGTGCGATGCCGGTTCCGTTTCCCAGCTGCGGGAACGTGCCAAACTTGCCGCGCTTGTTGTCGGGGGAGAACTCGATCGCGACCAGGGTAGCTCCGCCCCATTCCCCGCCGGTGGCGAAGCCTTGCAGCAGTCGACAAACGACAAGGAGGACCGGTGCCCAGATGCCGATCTGCTCGGCCGTTGGCAAGCAGCCGACGAGGAATGTGCCCGACCCCATCATCAGGAGCGTCGCGATCAGCGTCTTCTTGCGCCCGATCCGGTCGCCGAGGTACCCGAAGAAGATGGCCCCAAAGGGCCTGGCGACGAACCCCGTTCCGAAGACTGCGAACGCCGAGAGGACGCCCACGAGCGGGTCCGCACCCGGGAAGAAGAGTGGGGCGAAGACCAGTGCCGATGCTGCGCTGAAGACGAAGAAGTCGTACCACTCGATCGCCGTTCCGACGAAGCTCCCCCAACCGACTCGTCGCAGTTCTGCCCTTGAGATTGCCGTTGCTGTTGCTGTTGCTGTTGCTGTAGATGCTGATTCGTGCATCGGTTTGGCCTTTCAGATCGCCTTTGATTGCCTGTGGGGGTCCTTTTGATTCCCGCGGGGGCTGCAATTCCCGTTGCCGGCTGAACGAGCTCCCCGTTGAGTCGGGCTTCAGTATCCAACAGCATAATATAGTTTAGGGGAACTGCATATAGTATGCTGTTGGATACTGAAGCGGCTTATCGACACAAAAGCAACCCGAGCCGCAACCACGAGACAAAGGAGCGCGGGATGGCAATCATGTATACAGGGGGCGCGGGAAGAGTAGGTACGGTCATCCGTGCCGGCCTGGAAGGTCAAGACGCCGACGTTCGCCTGCTGGTCATGGAGCCTGGAACCGAATTGTTGAAGGGTGAGACCGAGTTCGTCGGTGACCTCTCCAACCTCGATCTCCTCACCGAGCTGTGCAATGGCGTCGAAACGATCGTCCACCTGGGCGGAATCGCCGACGAACGTTCGTTCGAGATGATCCTCGAGAACAACATCGTCGGAACGTACAACCTGTTCGAGGCTGCGCGACGCGCGAACGTGCGTCGCGTCGTCTTCGCGAGTTCAAATCACGCGACCGGCTTCTACCCGTCGGACACCACGATCGACAATGAAGTCCTTCCTCGGCCTGACTCGTATTACGGTGTGTCGAAGGCCTTTGGCGAGACGCTCGGTCGTCTGTACCACGACAAGTGGGGCCTCGAGGTCGTGAATTTGCGCATCGGCAGCTTCCGCGATACGCCTGGAGAGGCGCGACAGTTGAGCACCTGGCTCAGCTACCGCGATGCAATCTCGCTCATGCAGCGATCGATCGACGCGCCCGACGTCGGGTACCAGATCGTCTATGGTGTTTCCGCCAATACCCGCGCTTTTTGGGAGAACGAGGCGGGAATGAAGGCGCTGGGATGGCAGCCACTCGACAACGCCGAGGCGTGGGCCGATCAATTCGCGGGACAGGCCGTTCCGGGGCACCAAGGTGGAGGGTACGTCGATCCCGACTACACCGGAGGCCTCTGGTGAGACGCGGGGCGTGACCGACGTTCCCTTCGCCCACCTGCACAAAGCCGTTGGCCGGTTCCGCCGGCCCCTATGACGCAGCCATCTAGAAACCTGAGGAGTATCTCCATGTACGACGCCCATCCCCTCGCACACGGATTCCCGATCAAGAGCGCCTTCCACGGCGGCTTCGGCTGGAGCAGCGTGCACCTGTTCCGCTCGGGAGATCGAGTCGTAATCGTCGACACCGGTTCGCCGACACACGGCGGAATGGTGCGGGCCAACCTCGCGGAGCTCGGCCTCACCGCTGCCGATGTGACGGATGTTCTGCTGACTCACCTGCACTGGGACCACGTCGGCAACATTGGGATGTTTCCCGAGGCGACAATAACGGTGCACCAGGTGGAGTACGACTGGGCGACGAACCACCCCGAGCCGGACGCGGTCTTCCTCTCGAAGCCGTACCTCGACTACGTGGTCGCGACGGACCAGCCCAAGAACTTCCTCACGGGGATGGACGAAGGTGGAGAACTCCTCCCTGGCATCTCCTGGTTCCCGACGCCGGGGCACACGCCCGGTCACATCGCGTTCCAGGTCGCCACAACCGAGGGCGGCGTACTCCTCTCCGGCGACTCGGTAAAGAACCGAGTCGAGTTGTTCACCGGTGTTCCTGACCTGTCGATGGATCTTGAAGCGAGCCAACGCAGCATCGACACGGTCCGCGGCATCCTGTTGGCGGACAGTTCGATCAGCCTGCTTCCCGGACACGACAATCGGCTCCGGATGGTCGACGGCGAGGTCATCGACGAAGGCCCCGCGCTCCGTGAGATCTTTACGGTGAACTTCGACGGCAAGGCAGGTCCTGTCGAAGTCGAGCTGAACGCGAACGGCACGCTCACCCACATCGCCTAGCGGCACGACGAAGCGTCCGTGCCTGGGACCAAATTCCCGGGCACGGACGCTTTTTGGTGTCCGCGAGGTCAGTCGACAATGAAGGAGGTAGTGACCACCCCGTCGATCCCTGCCGTCACGATATCCCCGTGGGCGAGAGCAGCGATGCCTGCCGGCGTGCCGGTGAAGATGAGGTCGCCGGCCGTCAGCGTGATGGTCCGTGACAGAGCGGCGATGACTTCAGGGACGCTCCAGATCTGGTCCGCGAGATCGCCTTGCTGACGCAGCTCGCCGTTGACCTCGAGGTAGATCCGTCCGGTGGCCGGGTGGCCGATCTGCGATGCGGGGACGATCGCCGAGCTTGGGCCCGAGGCGTCGAAGCCCTTTGCCAAGTCCCAAGGCCGGCGCATCCGCTTCGCGACAGCCTGGGCGTCGCGTCGGGTCAAATCGAACCCGAGCGCGTAGCCCCAGACGTGTTCGAGGGCGGTGTCCGCGGAGATGTCTTTCCCCCCGACACCGATGGCCACGACGAGCTCGACCTCGTGATGCAGCTCGGACGTCAGGGGAGGATACGGAACGCGCCCAGGCCCGAGGCCGTCGAGTGGAAGCCCCTCGTCGAGGGCGTACACGGCGTCGGTCGGCTTCGAAAAGAAGAACGGCGGCTCCCGATCAGGGTTGGCACCCATCTCGCGAGCGTGGTCGCCGTAGTTTCGGCCGACGCAGTACGCGCGCCGGACGGGGAAGCGTTCATCGGATCCCACGATCGGGAGTCCAGGATGCGCAGGTACGACGGGAATGACTGTCATGAGTTCTCTCCAAGCTGTGCTGATGCCTCGCCCTGGTCGAGAAATGCCGCTGCGGCGAGGAGCAGCGGCACGGAAGCAATGGTGGTGACGACGTAGGTGGTGAGAGCACGGTTACCGCCTGGCAGCGAACCAGCGCTCCGGCACTTTACGACTGCGAGCCGGCGGGCAGCTGCAGCCCCTCGGCGACGTAAGCGTTTCGCGCCAGCTGTCCGATGAGAAACGCGTGGAGGGCGTGGGCCCCGGCCGAAGCAGCACCGGCCGAGGTGACAGCGACGGAGAAGTCGGTGTAGGCCTGCACAGCTTCCGGCAGCGGCCCGACGACGGCGACGCCTGGAACGAAGCGGAGCTCGCTGACCTGCTGGATGGCAAGATCGGCGCGGCCGTCGATCACAGCCTCTCCTGTGAACCCCTTCTCCAGGATGGTGGCCTTCGCGTTGACCTCATCGGCGATGCCGAGCTTCTCGATCAGAGAGGAAAAGTAGATCCCGCTCTGGCCGGTGCGCGAGTACGCGACCGAGCGGGCCCCAAGGAGCGCCGCGGTGAGATCAACAACCGTCGCGATCTGAGGTGCCTCCGCCCCTTCGGCCACGCCAATGCCGATGCCCGTCCGGACGAGCGGCGCAATCGATCCCTCGAGGAGGGTGCCCGCGGGCAAGCCGCTGAGGGAACTTGTAGTGGAGATGATGACCTCAGGCAGCTCGCCGGCATCAATGCGCTGCATGAGCACCGTCGTCGGGTCGAACACAGCATCTACGGTCCGCTCCCCCTCGGCGGTAAAGGCCGGGATCACGGTGGCGTCAAGGGCGCCACGGACGACAAGAGCGCTCCAGAGGGGCACGACGGTGGGGTCGGATGAAGTGGTCATGGTTTGTCCTTAAGGGTCTCGGGGCCCGCACTGTCGACTCAGACCGCGCAGGTAATTCATCGTTGAGCTTTCCAAGATTTCCTAGAGAGGCGGCCATCTCGGAACTTTTACGCGCTTCACTATAGTATCCCGCTAGGGCTCCAGACTATAGTATTCTAGATACGCACATAGTATTTTGTGCTCCTCGGCACAGTTGTCGACAGCCCCGAACAAGGAAGTCACCCCATGAAGAGCCACGTCATTGTGGCCGGCGCAGGAATTGTCGGCCTCTCCACCGCATATGAGCTCGGACTCCGCGGTCACCGCGTCACCGTCCTCGAGAAGGAGGACGCAGTCGCCGAACATCAGACCGGCAACAACTCCGGAGTGATCCACTCCGGCCTTTACTACAAGCCCGGCAGCCTCAAGGCGACGATGGGCCAGGCCGGGTCACTCTCGATGAAGAATTTCGCCGAGGAACACGGGATCACGGTGGACATCTGCGGCAAGCTCGTCGTTGCGACCGAAGACTCGCAGCTCCCCGCCCTCCAGGAGCTGTACCGTCGCGGCCAGGCCAACGGCGTCCCGTGTCGGGTCATCACCTCCGAGGAAGCCCGCGAGTACGAGCCACATGTTCGCACCGTCTCGGCACTCCGGGTGGAGTCGACCGGCATCGTCGACTACCGCGGTGTCTGCAACACACTGCGCCGCTTGATCGAGGAGAACGGGGGTCAGGTGCTCTTCGGCCAGAAAATCGTCGGAATCGCCTCGAAAAACGACGGAGTCACCGTCAGCACCAAGATCGGAGAGCACCGCGGCGAGGAGTTCGTCAACTGCGCCGGTCTGCACAGTGACCGCATCGCGCGGCTCGCTGGACTCACCCCGCAGGTGCGGATCATCCCCTTCCGCGGCGAGTACTTCGAGCTCACGCCTCAGGAGTCGCACAAGGTCAAGGGCCTCATCTACCCGGTCCCGGATCCTGAATTCCCTTTCCTCGGTGTCCACTTCACGCGGATGTTCAACGGCTCCGTCCATGCCGGACCCAACGCTGTCTTCGCTCTGGCCCGGGAAGGCTACAGTTGGCGCCAGATCAACCCGCGGGACGTACTCGAAAGCGCCATGTGGCCGGGCCTGTGGATTCTCGGCAAGAAGTTCTGGCGCACCGGCATCGACGAGACCCTCCGGTCCCTCTCGCAGAAGAGGTTCCTGGGCAGCCTTCGCGAGCTCATCCCGGACCTCTCGGACGACAGCCTCGTCCCCACCCATGCCGGTGTTCGCGCCCAGGCGATGAAGCGCGACGGCACCCTCGTCGACGACTTCTACTTCGAGCGCGCGCATCGTCAGATCCATGTCCTAAACGCGCCGTCGCCGGCCGCAACCGCGGCGCTGGAGATAGGTCAGCGCATCGCAGACCAAGTAGGAGTAACCGTATGACCACCGAGACCCAGTTGCGACGCTTCACTCCGGAGTCCCTGCGGGCGCAGATCCTCGCCATCCTCGACGCGTGGGGCATGCGTGCCGATTCTGCGGCGATCACCGCCGACGTCATGGTCGACACCGATCTCTCCGCCATCGATTCCCACGGTGTCTCGATGCTGCAGATGTACGAGAAATTCCTGGTGGAGGGCCGCCTCGACCTGACCGCGGAGCCCGAGGTCGTCATGGATGGCCCCGCGTTTGCCGTCGTAGATGGACATCACGGACTCGGGCATCCGACCGGTATCCGATCGATGGAACTAGCAATTGAGAAGGCCCGCGAGAGCGGAATCGGCATGGTGGTGGTGCGCAATTCGCTCCACTTCGGCGCGCTCGGCTTCTACGCCCGTCTGGCCTCGGAGCAGGGGCTTCTCTCGCTCATCACGACGACGACGCGCACACCGGTGACCTCGGCCACCGGCGGGACCACCCCGATTCTCGGCACCAATCCGATCGCCTTCTCCGCGCCCCGCGTGAGCGGTGAGCCCCTGCTGGTGGACATGTCGACCAGCGTCGTCGCCCTCAACAAGGTGAAGGCCTATGCGAACAAGGGCAAGACCCTGCCCGAAGGCTGGGTCTTCGACCGGGCAGGCGAAGCCGTCACCGACGCCACGCATGCCTACTCGCTGCTGACGAAGCTTGGCGCCACGATCAGCCCGCTCGGCGGACCGACCCCCGAGTCTGGCGGCCACAAAGGCTTCGGACTCAGCCTGATGTCGCAGGTACTGAGTGCCGCTCTGTCGAACGCCGCGGGCCCGCTGCAGACCGGCGACCGCGACAACATCGGTCACTTCTTCCTGGTCATCGACCCGGAAGCACTGAACCCCGGCGGCAAGACGCCACAGAACGTCGAACACTTGGTCAACGCAATGCAGCAGGGCGAAAACGGCGTCAGGATCCCGGGCGACCCCGAACGCGAAGCGCGGCGCGAGCGGGGCGAGAACGGTATCCCGATCCCCGACACGCTGTTCACAACGATCAGCGATATCGCCGGGCGCGCCTCGGCTCCGGTGGTCCTCGCCGAGGTGGGCGCCGTCGAGCTCCTCCGACCGGCTACGTCGAGCTGATCGATTTTCGGTCGGCGAGGGCGCGGGCGGCGGCTCCCTCGATGTGCATGCGCATCGCTGCGGCCGCCTTGTCCGCGTCCCTCGCCTCGAGCGCTTCGATAATGTGGCCGTGCTCGACCACTGCGATCGCAGCGGTCCTTGAACTCGCCTGGGCGAGGAGGCGGAACCTACGCACGTGCCCGCCGATCGCCCTGTAGGCGGACTCGAGAAACGGGTTGGCCGCTTGCTGGGAGATCAGCCCGTGAAAGGCATCGTCTGATCGCCAATACTCACTGAACGATTCGGATTCGGCTGCTGCTGCCAGGTCATCGACTGTCTGTTGAAGTTCTGTCAGGAACTCTGGCGTCACTCGGCGCGCCGCCTCTAAAGCGGCGGCGGGCTCAATCACCAAGCGCGCTTCCATGAGCTTGACCAGCTCGTGTTCGCTGAACAACGGCGCGACCCGGTACCCCTTCAACGGCTCGCGGGTCACAAGACCAGTGTGCTCAAGGCGCGCCAGCGCTTCACGTACCGGCGTCTGGCTGACATCAAACTCGCGCGCGATGGACGGGATGTTCAAAGCTTGGCCGGCCTCCCGCGCACCGGCCATGAACTGCTTCAAGAGCTGGTCATAGACGGTGTCGGCATATGTTGTTCCCGGCTTTCGGCGGTTCGCCATGGTATCTCCCTCTCGACTATATTATTCAGCTTATCGGTCGGAGTGCGGTCACGATGGCTTCGCCACGGGAAGAGGACGGCGCCCGCCCCACTTCCGCGTTTCCCGCAGCAAACCACCACGTCCGCGAAGGGCCTTTCGCCGAGGCCACCAGGTGGTCGGCTGGTTGCACAAAACCCGCCCTCCGACACCACTACTGTGCTGGCCGCCCCAACCTCCTGGCCCGACTCGCACGCCGGTTTCGATCTTCAGCGCCCCAATCCCCGAAGTAGTTATGCAGTTACGGTCCGGCAGTCCCCCGCGACAAAGGGCCATCCTTGCACGGGGTCCGCATACCGGAAAGCATGACCGGTTCTTCAAAACTATATGATCACTACTTCAAATATACTATTATGGGAGTGAGCTCCTCTACCCGGGGCGCAAGACAAAGTGACCGTGAATCGAAAGCCCTACCCTTGCTCGACGGTTTGCCAGTCGAGGACAGGTCACAGAACGGAGGAGACCCATGACGGAGTTAAAGTTCGATGCAAACCTCAAGTGGCTGTTCACCGAGGTCGACTTTCTTGAGCGTTTCGACGCGGCTGCGGCGGCCGGGTTTGCCGGCGTCGAGTACGCCGCGCCATACCCTTACAAGGCAACCGAGCTGAAAAAGCGTCTGACGGATGCGGGCCTGAAGCAGGTTCTCATCAACTCACCCACTGGGCAGGCCGGCACCCCCGAACGTCAGGGCATCGCCTGCATGCCCGACAAAGTCGCGCAATTCCACGCCGACTTCGAGCTCGCGCTGGAGTACGCCGTAGAGCTGGACAGCGACTTCATCCACGTGATGGCCGGCATCCGCCAGGCGGACGTCAGCCGTGATCGTGCGTTCGCACGCTTTGTGAGCAACATTATCTGGGCATCCGAGAAGGCCAGAGACACAAACGTCCGGATCGTTCTCGAGGCGCAGAACAAGCGCGACGCACCCGACTTCATACTCGAATCCCAGTCGCACTCGGCTGCGGTCGCCGAGGCGGTGAATGCCGACAACGTGGGCATCATGTTCGACGTCTATCACGCTCAGATTGACGAGGGCGACCTCGTGACGAAGCTGCAGGCGATGCGCCCGGACATCTTTCATGTGCAGGTAGCTGATCCTCCGGGACGGCACGAACCCGGCACCGGCGAGATCAACTACCGAACGATCTTCGACACACTACGCGCTTCCGGCTATACGGGCTGGATTGGCTGCGAATACGAACCCATCGGCGGGACCGTCGAAGGACTCACCTGGATTAAGGAGTTGGCGCAATGACCCTTACGACAGACATATCAGCGGCACCGCGCATTGCGCTCATCCATGCCACGACCGCGGCGATCGCTCCGGCCATTGCCGGCATGAACAACGTGTTCCCGGACGCCGAGGTGTGGAACATCCTCGACGATAAGCTACTCCCCGACGCGGACGCGAATGGTGGCCTCACGGCACACCTAGTCGAGCGGATGAACCGCCTGATCGATCTCGCCCTCGCAGATGGTGCAGCCGGTGTTCTGCTCACCTGTTCTATTTACGGTTCGGTCGCCCACGGGATAAAGGCAGACGTTCCCGTCCTATCACCCGACGAGGCGGCGTTCGAATCAGCCCTCGCGGGCGGCTACGGCAGAATCCTTGTGGTCGCATCATTCGAGACTGCCCTCAACGACTCTCTGACGCGGTTCACCGCGTTCCTGCGGGCCAATGGCTCCACAGCAAAGGTCGTCGGAGAACCTGTTCCCGCAGCGCTGACCGCTACTAAAGCCGGCGACATCAGCGCGCTGACTGCAGCACTGATCGAAGCGGCCAAACCCTTCGTAGGTTCAGTCGACGCAGTGCTGCTCGGTCAGTATTCTCTGTCCCCCGCAGTCACTGCTGTCGAGGAAGCGCTAGGCGTTCCAGTGATCTCTGGCCCACAGGCCGCGGCGCTCAAGCTAAAGGCAGCGGTAACCGCAAACCGACCCTGATCGATGCGCGAAAGGAACTGAAGATGATCTCGTCTTGCCGGATGAGCGACGTCGCCGCAGCAGCCGGTGTCTCGGTCGGCACCGTTTCTAACGTCTTGAACTGCCCTCAGAAAGTGAAAACCGAGACCCGGGCCAGGATTCGGGCGGCCATCGACCGCCTTGGTTATGTGCGCAATGAGCAGGCTTATGAGCTCCGCAAAGGAGCGCAGGCCAGAGGCAGGAAACGCCGCGGGACCTGGGAACACCGGACCACGGAAGTTGACGTTCGGGAGGAATCCCCTGCCCCGGCGTCGCAAACGATCCAGATCCACGGCTCCTCGGCGCCGCTGCAGTTTTTGGAGGGCAGCCACGTCGGTCTTGTCTGCCGCGGCGACGAATTTGCCAGGGGCTGGATGGAGACGGTGACAGCAGACGGATCGGCCGTCTGGGTCTGGCTCGAAGCCGGCGGCGGGCGCCGAATGATTCATGCCAGCGACGGGATCGATCTCGTCATCCTGGAATAAGCCAGGAAACGAACCGAACACCAAGAGCACCGCTACAAGCGAAAGAACTGAACCATGACTCACAACCCAGTGCAGGACCGCTACGATTCCATGCCTTACCGCAGGGTCGGGCGCAGCGGACTGAAACTTCCGGCCGTTTCGCTCGGCCTCTGGCACAACTTCGGCGATGACAAGGCCTTCGAAACGCAAAGGGCCATCCTTCGCCGGGCTTTCGACCTTGGCGTCACGCACTTCGATCTGGCCAACAACTACGGTCCGCCGAGCGGCAGCGCGGAAACGAATTTCGGCCGGCACCTGGCGGACGATTTCAAAGCGCACCGTGACGAACTCGTCATCTCCACCAAAGCCGGATACCGCATGTGGCCCGGACCGTACGGGGAGTGGGGATCCCGGAAATACCTGCTGGCCAGCCTGGACCAGTCACTGGAACGCATGGGCCTGGACCACGTCGATATCTTCTACAGCCACCGCCCGGACCCGAACACGCCACTGGAGGAAACCATGGGCGCCCTCGACACCGCGGTCCGCTCGGGCCGGGCACTGTACGCCGGCATCTCCTCCTACTCACCCGAAAAACCATCCAGGCCGCGGAAATCCTCGCCGATCTGGGCACACCGCTGCTCATTCACCAGCCCTCGTATTCCATGCTCAACCGGTGGACCGAACACGGTGACCCCAACCTGTTCCAGGCCCTCGAACAAGTCGGGGCGGGGTCCATCGCCTTCTCACCGCTGGCTCAGGGATTGCTGACCGCACGCTATCTGGACGGTGTCCCGGAAGACTCCCGGGCAGCGGCGGGCAAGTCGCTGGCAGACACGCACCTCTCCCGGGAGAACCTGGCGCGAATCCGCGGCCTGAACGAGATCGCCGCCGAGCGCGGGCAGACCCTGGCCCAAATGGCCATCGCATGGGTCCTGCGCCCGCAGGAGAAGGGGACACCCGTCACCTCAGCCCTGATCGGAGCCAGCAGCGTCCGGCAACTCGAAGACAACCTCGCGGCAGTCTCGGGCCCGGAATTCACCAGCGAAGACCTCCAGAAAATAGACGGATACGCCATCGAATCCGACATCAACCTCTGGGCGAAGGCTCTGCAGGCGTAAACCTATGGACCAAAGGAGAGCAGCATTCCTCCCGGCCTGGAAGCATTTATTGAGCAGCATGAGCCACAAGCGCACCTATGGCCGGTCCGTCACGCCCAGGCGTAAGCATGTCTATTCTTTCCGAAGGTCGGTGCGGGCAACCCCGAGCCGGACAGGCGGACGTCAGCTAAGGCTTCCGTTCGCTCGCGCCCATCGGCGTTGGTTGAGCGGTCTGGTTGGCTTTGCTGTCCTCTCGCAGAGCTCCTTGTGAGACGAGATCTGCCACCTCCCTGAGGTGCTGTTCCATTGCGTCTTCGGCCGCCTGGGCATCATGGGCAATTACGGCAGCCAGAATGATCCGGTGCCCATCAGTCGAGGCATGCCGGGCCGCCCTGGTTGCATGTGAATGGGCTCTGAGGTCGCCGGTCCATTCCGCTGACAGCCGGTGGACCGCGCTCAGAAGAGGGTTTTGCGCTGCCTCCGCCAGCAGCGTGTGGAACTGCAGGTCCAGACTGAGCGATTCGGAGGGACGGAGATGGTCACCGGATTGATCGAGCACCTCGTGCAATCGGAGGATATCAGCGGCCGTAGCCCGCCTGGCCGCGAAGCCTGCGATTCGAGGCTCGACGACGAACCGCATCTCAGCCGCGTGCCGGACCTGAAGCTCAAGGTCGTTGAGGGTATCGATGAGAACGCCGACCTCCAAAGAAGGCCCGAGCACCGTTGTGCCCCGTCCCGGCCGGCGTTCAATAAGGTGCTTGGCTTCCAGTTCATGCATGGCCTCGCGCAGCGTAGTCCGTGAGACGGACATGCTGACAGCCAGCTCCCGTTCCGCGGGGATCCGCATTCCCGGTTGCAGGTCACCTGAAGCGATGAGTTTTTCGAAGTGGGCGGCGAGCTCTGCACTCGCGTGCCCGCTGCGGCGCCGCAGCGGGGGTATCTCCATGTTGCTCATTTTTGCTCCGATTTCTTGTCCCTGCGACGTCGTCCTGCATCTTGTTTCCGGGACGTAAATCCTTCGTTACAGCCTTGAATATCCCGAAGAAACAGACTTTTAACTGCATATTCTTGGATCAATCTTGGTCCAACCATCCGACCAAGTAAAGATTCGAAGCCGACTGCTTCCCAACGAAAATTCTTTCCCGTCGGCCAGGAAAACCCAACTTTCAAAGGACCCCTCATGAAACATATCTTCCGGACAGCTTCCCTTGCAGCCGTTTCTGCTTCCGCCCTCGTTCTGACCGGTTGCGGCGGCGGCGCAGCGGCCGGCGGCACCACCGCAGCCCCAGCGGCCTATGCTTCCCTGGCCTCCTCGGCGGCCTGCAAAGACCTGCAGAAGAACCACCCCGAGCTGGCAGGCAAGACGCTGAAGAATGCGGTCAATCCCCACACCCCCGGATACGAGGCCCTCGACCCCCAGGACCCGACAAAGTACGTCGGGTTCGACATCGATCTGGGCGAAGCCATCGGCTCCTGCCTGGGCTATTCCGTCAGCTACGTTCCCGTCGCGTTCGCCGAGCTCATCCCCACACTCAGCAGCGGACAGGCCGACATCGTGATTTCGGATCTGTACGCCACGGAGGAGCGTGCGGCAAACGTGGACTTCGTGACGTACTCCAAGGTGTTCGACGGGATTCTGGTCGCCAAGGACAACCCGAAAAAAATTGACGGCATCAACAAGTCACTTTGTGGTGCAACCGTCGCCTTGAACAAGGGCTTCGTTGAGGTGCCCCTGGTCCAGGCCCTGGCACCGGGCTGCAAGACGGCCGGGCTGCCCGAACCCACGGTAAGCCTCTTTGATAACAACGCCGACTGCGCCCAGGCCATCATGGCCGGACGCGCGGATGCCTACATCAATGACGTCAACACCGTAAATACCTTCGTTTCCGAACACACCGACAAGATGTCCAAGGCCACCGCCGTGACCCTGCCCTACAAGATCGGTATCGGCGTTCCCCAGAACAAGACGGGCTTCCGTGACGCCGTGCTGGCCGCCCTGACCCAGGTGCAGTCCAGCGGTCTGCAGACCGAGCTGGCCAAGAAGTGGAAGCTTGACGAGAACGCCCTGGACGCCCCCACAGTTCTGTCTACCAAGTAGCCAACGATGGAAGAGTTCCTCCACTACCTCACCCTCCCCTACCTGTTACAGGGGACGCTGTTCACCCTGCAGCTGACAGGACTGGGATTCGCCGGCGGACTGGTCCTTGGGATCATGCTGGCCTGGATGCAGCTGAGCAGATTCCGTGTCCTGTCCGGTGCAGCCCGCGGCTACACCGTGATCTACCGCGGCACACCACTGATCCTGCAGCTGGTGTTCGTCTTCACCGCACTGCCGCATATCGGCATCGTGCTGCCGCCGATGGTCGCCGGGGGCGTCGCCCTGGCGATGAACGAGGCCACGTTTTTCGCGGAAATTTTCCGGTCCGCCGTCCTCGGCGTGGACCGCGGCCAGCTTTCCGCCGGACGGGCGCTGGGCATGGAACCCGGGCGGCTGATGCGCCATATTATCGGCCCCCAGGCGCTGCGCAGCATGGTGCCAGCGCTCGGGAACGAAGCCGTGTCCACGATGAAGAATTCCGCCCTGGCCTCTATCATTGCCGTGCCCGAGCTGACGCTGCGCAGCCAGCAGCTGGCATCCTCGACGTTCGACTATTTCGGGATCTTCTTCGCTTCCGGCGTCATGTATCTGGCCCTGACCGGGCTCATTTCGGTCATCCAGCTCCTGATCGAAGATGCCCTGAATCTGGACCGGACGCACCGCACCTCCATCGTCTCGCGCCTCGTCCCGTGGCGTAGAAGCCAGGACGGGACCGATAAACCCGTGGCAGAGCAATTTGATCCCTTGGAATTTCTTGAGATACCGGACTTTCCGCCCGCCATGGATTCACCTGCGCTCTCCCCCGTGAGGCCACGCCGGGCCCCCGACGCCGGAACAGCTCCGCAGGCTTCGGGAACCCCGCTTATCGAGGTGAGCGATCTTTATAAGTCCTATGGATCAAACATGGTCCTGCGCGGGCTGAACCTCACGGTGAACCGGGGGGAAGTCACCGCACTGCTCGGGCCCAGCGGTTCCGGCAAGAGCACCCTGCTGCGGACCATCAACCATCTGGAGACGTTCGACTCCGGCCACATCCTGATCGACGGTTCCCGGCTGGGATACAGGAGCGACGGTCGGTCACTGCCCGAACGCCAGATCGCCCGGCAACGCGCGGAACTGGGCGTGGGCATGGTTTTCCAGCACTTCAACCTTTTCAGCCACCTCACCGCCCGCCAAAACGTCGCCGCACCTCTGCGCTGGGTCGAAGGCCTTGCACCGGCAGCAGCCCTGGCCCAGGCCGACGAACTCCTGGACCGCGTCGGCCTGGCCGACCGGGCCGACGTACTCCCTCGCCACCTTTCCGGCGGCCAGCAGCAACGCGTCGCGATCGCCAGGACGCTGGCGGCCAAACCTCGGGTCCTGCTCCTGGACGAACCAACCTCGGCACTGGATCCCGAACTGGTCTTCGAAGTCCTGGATGTCATCCGCCGGCTCGCTTTCGAAGACGGTCTGACGATGCTCATCGCGACCCACCAGCTCCGGTTCGCCAGGGAAGTCGCCGACCGTGTCGTATTCATGGCCTCCGGCACCCTCGTCGAACAGGGCCCGGCTGCCGAGGTCATCAACAACCCGCAAAGCCCACTGGTCGCGAAATTCCTCCGCGCAATGGGCACCGCCGAACTCTAGGACACGTATGCCGCCAACCACCGCCCCCTTGAAAGAGACGTACACCTTCGACGCCACCGCCGGCGTTCCGCCACAGGTCGGTCCCTTCGCGCACGCCACCCGATGGGGCTCCATCCTCTTCGTCACCGGCCAGATGCCCACAGACCCCGACACCGGGCGCCTCGTTGCCGGAGGAATCCGGGAACAGGCCGACCAGGTCCGGCAAAACCTGCAGGCAGTCTTACGCCAATTCAACGCAACCCTCGATGACAGTCTCATG
This sequence comes from Arthrobacter sp. NPDC056886, assembly GCF_042788715.1. Taxonomy (NCBI): domain Bacteria; kingdom Bacillati; phylum Actinomycetota; class Actinomycetes; order Micrococcales; family Micrococcaceae; genus Arthrobacter; species Arthrobacter sp. NPDC056886. Next base: position 164,139 of record NZ_JBHUBT010000008.1, on the reverse strand, counting down.
GTCCGGGTCTACCTCCGCGACTTCTCAGACTTTGAAGAATTCAACCGCGCCTACGCCACCTGGTTTGCAGGGCCCCTGCCCAGCCGCACCTGCGTGGGAACCACCGGCCTGGCAGTAGACGCCGCCATCGAAATCGACCTCATCGCAGGCATCACAGAAACAGAGGAAACATGAGCAGATTCTTCCTGGAATCAGGCACCGGTCCCATCCCAGGCGAGCACTACCTCACCTCCCGGCCAGGGGAGGTCCAATGGGGATGGTTACCCAACCGTGACACGGCACCCGTACTCAAGGTCCTCTCCGGCGAGACCGTGACCATCGATACCGTCAGTCACGAAGGCCTGATGGAAGACCAGGGCAGCGATCCGGTCGCTTACCTCGCCCAGTTCGGCGTCGCACGCGACCAGGTGCTGACCGATGTGCAGACCATTTCCCGGGAAGTTGCGCGGGACCCCGACGACGGGCCCCACGTCGTGACCGGCCCGATCACCGTTGAAGGCGCAGAACCCGGGGACCTGCTCAAAATAGACATCCTGTCCCTTGACCTCAGGGCACCCTACGGGTTCATCAGCAGCAGGCACGGCTTCGGGGCACTCCCGGATGAGTTCCCGGACCCGGAGGGCTCCGAATATCTCCGAGACATCGACCGGATCGCGGCCCCCACAACGATCAGCCACTTCAGCCAGGTAGTAGACGACGGCGGAGCCCTCACAGGGGTGATGGATGCCGGACACGACCGAACCCTGCACTTCCCGCTCAGCCCGTTCCTCGGCCTAATGGGAGTCGCCCCCGACACATCCAGTCCTGTACCTTCTATACCCCCGGGAGACCATGGGGGAAACATCGACATCAAAGAAGCCACAGCGGGGACCACTCTGTACCTGCCCGTCCAGACCGCAGGCGCAGGCTTTTACGTAGGAGACCCGCACTTCGCACAAGGAAACGGCGAGGTTGCACTCACCGCACTCGAAGCACCCCTAAGAGCCACGGTGCGCCTGACAGTCATCAATGCCAAAGACGCAGCGCGGCACGCGGGCCTGCTCAAGAACCCCTTTCTGGAAACCCCAACCCACTGGATACCATCCGGAATGGACGCCGACCTCAACGAAGCCATGCGCCAAGCCGTCCGCAACGCCGTCATCTTCCTCAATACCCACCTGGGAGTACCCCGGCAAGCGGCAATGGCATACCTCTCAGCGGCCTCGGACTTCGAAATCAGCCAGGTGGTAGACGACGTCAAAGGCGTCCACTGCAAAATACGCAAGGCCGATTTCGCCCACTGGTCCTGAAATCACCACCAGCCTGCCGGATTCTCATCTAACCCACGGACCCGGCAGGCGTGGCGGCCTCCCCCTTCCCGGCGCGAAGCGGCGTCCGGTCTCGCTCGGCCTTCCGGCCACGGCACTTTTCCATCACCGCCAACTGACAACCAAGAGGAACGATAGACATGCCCAGCCAAGAACTCGCGCCACTGCCCGATACCACGGTGGACAGCCCGTCCCACGCACCCGTGCCCACCGTCGATCCGGGGGACACTACGGTCGTGGGTTCGCTCGACGCCTACGGTTGTCTCGACAGGCAAAAGTTGCCGCCGCAGCAGCGAATGTTCGCGGTTCCGCGCGGACATTGCCCGGGCGTACTCGCGGTTCTTCCGAACTGGATCCTCGCATGAGAGGCCGATGGCAGGTCACTACCGGCATCTTCGAACTCGGCGACCTCGAGGTCGAGCGCGGAGGGGTAATCAAGGACGCGAGGCTCTCCTGGCAGACCCATGGAACGCTTAACGAGGCACGGGACAACGTCATCGTCTACCCGTGCAGCTATGAGGCGACGCATATGGACCTGTCCTGGCTGATCGGTCCCGGCCTCGTGCTCGACCCGGATCGCTGGTTCATCATCATCCCTGACATGTTCTCCGGTGGCCTGTCATCGAGCGCGTCTCATGACCCGGGCTTCCCGGCCGTTGTGACGATGGCCGACAACGTCAGGGCGCAATACCGGCTGATCACCGAGCAGTTCGGTGTCACGAGTGTGGCTGCCGCCTACGGGTTCTCTATGGGAGGCGGGCAGGCCTACCACTGGGCCACCCTGTATCCGGAGCTTGTAGAGCGGGCGATCGTCGTCTGCGGCAGCAGCAAGACCTCCGTCCACAACCGCGTGTTCCTCTCCGGGCTGCTGCGCATCCTCGAGGCCGCCCCCGAACACATTGGCGGGGGACGATTCAGCTCCGAGCCGGTCGCCGCGATCCGCGCGTTCGCCCACGTATACGCCGGCTGGGGACTCAGCCAGGACTTCTACCGGGAGGGATTGTTCGAGACCGCACTCGGCGCGCCCGACCTGGCCACCTACATCAGCACCGACTGGGAGGCAAGGTTCGGACGCCGGCTCGGGGCCAACCTCTACGCACAGGCGATCACCTGGCAGGAATCGGACATCAGCGCCGGTCACAACGGGGACCATCCGGCAGCGCTCGCGTCGATCCAAGCGCGGGTGCTGTTGATGCCCAGCACAACCGACCTGTACTTCCGTGTCGCTGACAACGAAGCCGAACTCGCTCATCTAAGGCACGGGAAGATCGCCCCGATCCAGAGCGTCTGGGGACACCGTGCCGGGAATCCGCGCACCATCCCTGCCGACCTAAAATTCTTGACCGAGCAGGTACACGCCTGGCTCGACACCTGACCACGAGAGGCATCAGCAGACAATGACCAGTCCCCCTCCGACCCCGAGGGCGTCGTCGCGACGAATGCCGTGTTCGGCGGGCGGCGTCCAAGAGGCGGCGTCCTAGTCGCTCTTCGCACTAGGTGTACTGCGCCGGGACGTTGTTGACACGGAGGGTTAGAAAACGAGGAGGACCTCCGGGCTTAGTGGAGCTGTCTTGTTCACACACTTTGCACTCGGAGGTCCTCATGTCCCGCTTTATGTCCGTTTGACGGTTACTGGACGACGCCGGATCGTTGACCGCGTGGCTGCCGGCTGCACCCGGTCGCCCAATTGCTGCGGAGTTGGGCGTGTCCCGGCACACCGCATACCGGTGGATCATACGGTTCGGGGCCGAGGGGGCAACTGGACTGCCAGACCGCTCGAGCCGGCCTAGATCAACACCCACACGCACGAGTGCCGAACGGGGACAAGCCGTCCTGAACGTCCGACGGATGTTCCGAGCAGCTCAAGGGAGCGGCAACAGGTACGACTGCGTCCGCGTCGCCACCGATGACCACACCCGCATCGGCGATGCCCAAGCCCTCCCGGATGAAAGGGCGCCACCGCGGCAGGATCCTGACCCGTGCGGCCCGTTACTTCGCCGAGCACGGCATCCACCGGATAGAACGCGTCACCGAAAACGCCTTCGCCTATCGGAACTCGACTGCATTCCGCCAGGCCGATCTCGGAGCCGTTCAACGCTTTTTTAAGCCCCGCTGCCCCTAGACCAACGGCAAAGCCGAACGCCTTGAGCGCCATAACCGTGCTCAAGGAAATCAAAGAGAACAACCACTGACGCCGGCGCACGCCGGCTGAACCGACCGGATCGGCTCACTCCGGACGTTCAGGGCGGACTTGCCGTCGGCCAGCTGCTCGTCACTACCGTCGCCAACCTGACGCTTAGGATCGCGCTTCAGTCATAGCAGCCCGGCACGCTAAGGGGGATCCGCCAGTCCTAGGATCATCGGGGACTCCCTCAGCGGATTTATCTCGTGTTTCCTTTAGAGAGAGATGCCGAAAGGAAAGCTCATTCGAGCATCAGTGATGAACGGCGCCGTCGTCGTGCCCGTGGAGAACGTGCCCGATGCCGCGATCAAAAAACCCTTCACTGACCCAAGAAAATGTCTCAACCAACACACTGGAGAAACATGCCTACCGCTAACGCTTACGCAGCCCCGTCCGCTACCGAGCCGCTGGTCCCAACCACCATTGAACGTCGCGATACAGGTCCCCACGACGTGCTGATCGAAATCAAGTACGCCGGCATCTGCCACTCGGACATCCACACGGTGCGCGGCGACTGGGGACCACAGCAGTATCCACTCACCCCCGGCCACGAGATCGCCGGCATCGTCACCGGGATCGGCTCCGAGGTCACCCGCCACAAGATCGGTGACCGTGTCGGCGTCGGCTGCATGGTCAACTCCTGCGGCGAGTGCACCAACTGCCGCAAGGGCGAGGAGCAATACTGCCTCGCGGGGATGACCGGCACCTACGGAGCCGTTGACCGCGACGGGACGGTCACCCAGGGCGGGTACTCCACCCACGTCGTCGTAACCGAGGCTTTCGTCGTGACGATCCCGGACACCCTCGAGCTCGACGTCGCCGCACCGCTGCTCTGCGCAGGCATCACCACCTACTCCCCGCTGCGCCACTGGGGCGCGGGCCCCGGCAAAAAGGTGGCCATCGTCGGGCTTGGCGGACTCGGGCACATGGCCGTCCAGCAAGCCCACGCCATGGGCGCCGACGTCACAGTCCTGTCCCAATCGCTCAAGAAGATGGAAGACGGTCTTCGCCTGGGCGCGGACCATTACTTCGCCACCAGCGACCCCACCACCTTCGAACAGCTCGCCGGCACTTTCGACCTGATCGTGAACACCGTCAGCGCCCCGATCGACATCAGCTCCTACCTGCAGCTGTTGACCCTCGACGGCGCCCTAGTGAACGTCGGCGCGCCCGCGGAACCACTCCCGGTGAACGCGTTCTCCCTCATCCTGGGGCGCAGGTCCTTCGCAGGCTCAATGATCGGCGGCATCCGCGAGACCCAGGAAATGCTCGACTTCTGCGCCGAACACCACCTCGGCGCCGAGATCGAAGTCATCCCGGCCGCGAAAATTAACGACGCCTACGAGCGCGTACTGGCCTCCGACGTGCGGTACCGCTTCGTCATTGACACGAGCACAATGAGCTAAACGGACACCCGAATTCATCCATTCCACGCGGCCCGTCAGCACCAGCAGGCGGGCCGCCCTGGCGCCGATCCGCTCCATTCGCGGAGGCGATTCGGGTCAGTGCCGCGTTGCGGACCTCGGCGATAATGTCCGGGTCCTCGTGCAGGCCCGCGACCCGCACGGCCCGGGCCGGACCCCGGCCTTCTCGGCCAGACGGCTGGCCCGCAGCTCGGGCACGACGGAAACTCGCCAGGTGGCGGTCCTCATCTTTCATGCGCTAGCTTCTGCCCAGACGTGCAGCAGTCACAGGCCTTCCCGCTCTCCCCCGCACGTAATATTCAGGCTCCTAGCTCGCAAAACCCCTCCCGGAACGGGCGTTTGGGTCGTTCTCAATGCGGTCATGTTAACACCGTGTTAAACCGCGTTTCAGAGCCGTTTAATGCTCCTCACCCCCGCAAATTCAAGGGTTCTGTGCCCTAACTTGGTAATTGGTCCGACCAAACTACCAATGCCCCCCAAGCCTTCAGGAGCACCCCTTGAACGTCTCAACCGCCCAAAAGCCCGAGCCAGCGGGAACGCTGCCGGCAGTTCGGCCAAGTACTTCAATTCCGCCAAAGCGTCGGCTGCTGCCCGTCAGCGGCAAGCGCCCCGGTCCGGTCGCCGTCACCCTTCTGTTCTCCCTGGGCTGGGTCTTCATGTACGCGGACCGCAACATCCTCTCCCCCGTGATGAGCGTCATCCAGGAACAGTGGGGTCTGAACAAGGGCCAGCTCGGCCTGATGTCCACCGTCTTCTTCCTGACCTACGCCCTGATGCAGATCCCCACCGGCTACCTCGCGGACCGGATCGGCCGCGTCAAGGTGGTGGTCGCCGGCTACGTGATCTTCGGCATCGGCACCATCCTCAGCGGCTTCGCGCCGGGCTTCATGATCTTCCTGCTGATGCGCGCCTTCACCGGAATCGGCGAGGGAACCTTCTACAGCCCGGTTTACGGCATCTCCTCCAGCTACATCTCCGACAAATGGCGCGGCGTCTCCGCCGCCCTCATCAACAGCGGCATGGCCGTTGGCATCTCGCTCGGCTTCATCAGTTCCAGCTACTTCACCTTCACCCTGGGCCTGGAGTGGCAGGTTTCGTTCATCATCTTCGGCGCCGCCACCTTGGCTGTAGCCTTCCTGATCAACTACTTCCTCGCCCCGATCGATGCCGAGCACAAAGCCCAGGTCGCCAAGACGGCCGATTTCGAACTGAACGGTGCGGTCCCGGCCGCCAAGGAATCGAACAGGGCGCTCTTCACCCGCAACCACATCCTCACCTACGTGCTGATCTTCTGCTCCCTCTACGGATTCTTCTCGATGCTGACCTGGCTGCCCACCTACCTCCAGCAGGCCCGCGACGTCGCCCCCTCCCAGACCGGCATCATCGCCTCGCTGGTCCCCTGGGCGTCCATCCCCGGCGCTATCCTGCTGAGCATGCTTGCCCGGCGCCTGAGCAACACGCGCCCGCTGATCGTCCTGCTGTCCGTCCTCGGCGGCGCATGCCAGATCATGGTCCCGCTGACCGGCGAATACTCCCTCATGATCGTGGGCCTGGTGGTGTACGGGCTGGTCGGCAAACTCGCCCTCGACCCGATCCTGATCGCCTTCCTGGCCGAAAACACCCCGCGCTCCATGTACTCACGCGCCTACGGCTACTTCAACTTTGCCGGGATGCTCTCCTCCATCTTCGCCCCCTACATCACCGGCGCCCTCGCCGACGCGACGGGCGCACTCGAGGCGGGCTTCTACCTCTCGGCGGTGCTGCTCCTCGTCGGCGCAATCGCCTTCTGCTTCACCAAGCCGGCGGCAGTACTCGAGCCGGCGCGGTAGCCTCAGACCAACAAAACTGACTGAAGGACACGGCGGCGCCGCCGAACAACGAAAGGCCCACAATGAACGCCCCGACAGGCCAACGCCACGTATTGCGGAAGACCTCTTCCATGAGCGCCGAGGTCGCGGCCTACCTGGAACGCGAGATCGCCTCACGCGGCCTCAAGCCAGGAGACAAGCTTCCGACGGAACGTGAACTGGCCGCAACGCTGTCCGTATCCCGGGCCACGGTACGGTCGGCGCTCCAGGACCTGGAGTCAAAGCACCTGCTGGAACGCACTCAGGGGCGGGGAACCATCGTGGCGGCGCCACCTGCCGAAGTCAGCGAGCTTTACGCCCGGCTCGCCAATTTTGAGAGCGCCCAGCAAGACGTGGCAGAAATGCGCGGTGCCATGGAACCGCTGGTGGCCGAACTCGCCGCCTTGCGGTCCAGCGCCGCAGACCTGATCCAGCTACAGGACGTCCTCGCCGGGTCCAATGAGCATCTGTCCCCCGAAGAGGCACTGCGCCTCGACATACAGTTCCACACCCTCGTAGCTCAGGCAGCACGGAACCAACTGATGACCACTGTCCTCACCATGACAAGCTCGTGGACCTCCGAGGTCCGCCTCCGCTCGCATTCCACGACCGAGGGCCGCCGCCTCTCCATCGAGGGCCACCGCCACATTCTCGACGCCATCCAGGCCCGGGACGCCACCGCTGCGGGGGTCGCCATGCGCGACCACCTGGCAGACGTTGCACTCCTGATCAAAGCCCAGCACTGACGCCGCAGGCCAACCACCGCCTGCGCCCCCTGTCGATTCACAACACCGGAGAAAAATCGTGACCACCGCACTAATCCAGCCCGCGCCCGCTCCTGCCCTGCAATCGTGGGACGGGATCCAGGACGGCACCCTCTATCTGCCTTCTTCTACCCGCAATGTCCTCTGGGGAGCACTTCCCTGCGCAGGCGACCGCCCCGTCCTCAACATCGATTCCGGCACCGACGTCACCGTCGACACCATCAGCCACGAGGGCATCATCGAAGACCAGGGCCGGGACCCGGTTGCGTTCTTCGGATCGCATGGCGTCAGCGAACACATGGTGCTGCAAGACGCCATCGACCTGGCAGGATCGGACATCCAGCGGCCCGCGGACCGCTTCGGCCCCCACGTGGTGACGGGCCCGATAGCCGTCAAGGGCGCCCGCCCCGGCGACCTGCTGAAAATCACCGTGCTGGAAACGACACCACGCGTGCCGTACGGGGTGATCTCCAACCGGCACGGCCGCGGCGCTCTCAGCGGGGAATTTCCACTCGGGCCCGATAACTACAGCGCCTTCGCCACCGTCCGTGACGCCGCGGATGGAACGCCGTCCGGCTGGCTCCCCCTGCGGCCAGGCGAAGAACCCTCGGTGCACTTTCCGCTTAAGCCGTTCCTCGGAATCATGGGCGTCGCGGTGAACGGCGACCAGCGGCCACACTCCGTGCCGCCGGGAAGCCACGGTGGAAACATCGACATCAACCTCCTCACGGCCGGCAACTCGCTCTACCTGCCCGTCCAAGTCCCGGACGCACTCGCCTACGTGGGCGACCCCCACTTTGCCCAGGGTGACGGCGAGGTGTCGCTCACGGCCATGGAGGCATCCCTGCGGGTCCGCCTGCGTTTTGATGTGGTGCCGCAGGATGAGGCGGTGCGCAACTTCGGCGTCCTGAACGGTCCTATGGCCGAAACCCCAGAATTCCTGGTGCCCACCGGAATGGATGAAGACCTCGATACCGCCGTGCAGAACTGCGTCCGCGCCGCCGTCGCCCTGCTCCAGGCCCGGTACAACATGGATCCAAGCCTCGCTTACGCCTACCTCAGCGCCGCCACCGACTTTAACATTTCTCAGGTGGTGGACCTCGTCAAAGGAGTGCACGCCCGCATCCGGGTCGAGGACTTTCTCCGATGACGGCACCGGCAATGCCGGTCCGGGTACCAGGAGCGTTTGACACCCGGGTCTGGCGCGAAGTGGGCGATCCCCTGCTGCCGGCCACCGGAGCCGGACCGCTGACGGGGACGTCCGTGGCGGTCAAGGACCTGTTCGCCCTGGAAGGGTACCCCATCGGTGCCGGCAATGCGGAACGGCTGGCAGAAAGCCCCGACGAAACGACGACGGCGGCTGCGGTCGCCGTCTTGCAGGCAGCGGGCGCCGTAGTCACCGGCATAGCCCGGACGGACGAGTTCGCCTACAGCCTGGCCGGTACCAACTCGCACTACGGCACACCGCCCAACCCGAAAGCGCCGGGCCGGGTCAGCGGAGGATCGTCCTCCGGTTCGGCAAGCGCGGTCTCGCTGGGTCAAGCCACCGTCGGACTGGGGACCGACACGGGCGGCTCGATCCGCGTACCGTCCGCATACCAGGGTCTCTACGGCATCCGCACCAGCCACGGAGCCATCCCCACCGATGGCCTCCTGCCGCTGGCGCCGTCGTTCGACACCGTGGGCTGGATGACACGCGACGCCGCGACGCTTGCCGCCGTCGGAAAGGTCCTGCTGCCGTCCCGGCAGTTCCTGGGGCCGTTGGCCCAGGTGCCGCGGACTGAGCTGCCGTTCACCGGAGCGCTGGTCGCTCCCGAGCTGCTCGCGCTGGCGGAGCCCGAGGTGGGCCTCGCGGTGGATGACTACCTCGCGGCCTGGGCCGTGACTGTGGGGCTTCCGGATCTGCAAACGGCCGGTCTCCGCACGGAGCACCTTCCCGCCTGGCTTGCCGCCTATCAAACGGTCCAAGGCCACGAGGCGTGGCAGCATCACGGACCATGGGTCAGCCGCCACTGGTCTTCACTCGGCGCCGACGTGGCCGCGCGGTTCCACACTGCATCGGGGGTCGATCGCCACGAGGCCGAGGATGCGCGGAATGTGCTCAGCGCTGCCCGGCATCACATCCGCTCCGTCATCGGCAACGGCCTGCTGGTGCTTCCCTCGGCATCGACTGTAGCGCCGTTGATCACCGAGGCCCGATTGGGCGCTGCGGCAATCGAAAACGTGCGCCGCACCACGATGCAGCTGACCTGCATTGCAGGAATTGCCGGGCTTCCGGCGGTCAACATACCCTTGGCCACCGGGGACGGGCTGCCCTGCGGCTTGAGCATCATAGGCCCGGCAAACCGCGACGCCGACATCCTGGCCTTTGCAATCCAACTCAGCGAAAATCGACTCCACCAGCGAAAGAATGAACATGCTTAACCGTTTGAAGTCCGCCAATCCCGCCCGGCTGCACCTGATCCTCATGCTGGTTCTGACGTTTTCTACCGGGGTCATTGACGCGGTGGGCTATCTGGGCCTTGACCGGGTCTTCACGGGAAACATGACCGGCAACGTCGTGATTCTGGGCATGGCGCTCCTCGGCGCCGACAAACTGCCCGTACTTGGGCCCTCCATCGCTCTGGCGGGCTTCATGCTCGGCGCCGCCATCGCCGGCCGCATCCTCAAGCCTGTTACGGCAGGCTGGAGCCGGAGGACCACTGGCCTTCTCACCACCGTCGGTGTAACCATGACCGCCGTTGCCGGTGTCCTGTTCGCACATACCCCGCGCGCCGACGACCCCGTCACCATGACCATTACCGGGGTTTTGGCGGCCGCGATGGGGATTCAGGCAGCCACGGCACGGCACTTGGCCGTCAAGGACGTAACCACAGTTGTGGTGACCTCAACCCTGACTGGCCTGGCCGCAGATTCACGGCTGGGCGGCGGTACGGGCGCCTACGCAGGCAGGCGACTTGCCGCCGTCGTCCTCATCCTGGCCGGGGCAGCTGCGGGTGCCGGACTGCTGCACTTCCACCTCGGCTTCGGAATCCTGCTGACGTCGCTCCTCACGTTCGTAGTGGCCGTGATCGGCGGTCTCGCCCGCGAGCGGGCGCCGCAGCAGGAGACACCTTCAGCCGCAGAGCCCACATCATCGGTGGGAGCGACGAGGTGAGCAGGTCAGCGTCCAGTAGATCGTTGCGGACCTCGGTGGGCAGGGCGTTGTACGTGTAGGAGGCGACGGTCATGAGTGCGGTCGCGCGGCCGAGGCTGTAGCGCGGTGTGGCCATACTTGCTGCTGCAGGATCCCCACGGTGGCTGCGGGGGGATCCTGGCGGAGCCTGTCATCGACCCGGGCGATGTAGATGTTGACCTTGCCGCGAATTCGGGCTGGAACATGCCTGGAATTCCTCCAGTGGGAGGTCTGGTTTCGCCGGCACGCTGCAGTGTCTTGCGTTCCGAGTGCGTCATGCACAGCTCTTCAGCGGCTTATCAGGGCAACGCTGGCCGCGCCGCTTGCCTGAGTTTGACGATCACCACCTGTTCGGCCGCCGTGGGTTGACGGGTCGCGGAGCGGGCCAGCTGGATCCTCCAGCTCAGGGGAGTTTTCACGGACCAGGTGCCAGTCGCGGCGCCGTTCTTCAACGCTGACTCGGGCAGGAACACGACGCCGAGGTCCTGCCGGACGAGTTCCAGAGCCATGGCGAAGGACACCACCTCGGTGGAGACTGTGCGGTTCAGTCCGGCAGCGGAGAAGGCCTTGTCCACCTCAGCGCGGTTTCCCCAGCCCTCGGGAAAGTCAATGAATTGTTCGTCGACAATCTCGGACAATACGACGCGCTTCCGCCCTGACAGTCGGTGGTGTTCCGGGCAGACAAAGACGATGCTCTCGGCGTGCAACGGGAACAGCTCAAGACCGGCCGCCGCCTGCTCCGGCACGGACACCAGCGCCAGATCCAGGGCGCCGGAACGGAGGTCCTCTAGGCTGGTGCGCGTGCCCTGGACGGTTTGCCGGAGCTTCACGACGACGTCCGGGTAATCCCGGCGGACCCCCTGCAGGATCCGCAGCACATCGATGGAACCGGCATGGGCCAGGATACCGAGGACAACCGTGCCCCGCACCGTCCCGCTGGCGGCGTCGACGCCGTCCCGGGCAGCCTGGACGTCCGCCAGGATCCCGCGCGCGTGCGGGAGAAGTGCCTCCCCTGCCGGCGTGAGCCGTATGCTCCTGCCCCGGCGCACGAACAACTCCGCACCCAGCTCGCGTTCAAGCTGTTTAATCCCGGCAGACACGGCGGACTGGACGATGTTGACTCGGCGGGCACCGCGGGTGAAGCTCAGGGCATCGGCGACCGCAACGAAGTATTCGATCTGAAAGAGCTGCATGCATCCAGTATCGCCAATGACGATGAATAGCATCACCATTAAGCGTTGGACGCGATGCGTGAGCGGTTGAATACTGGAGAAATGGCTACTACTTCAATCAGTGAGGCCCCGAATACGGACGTTAACCGGGCCCACGAACGCAAGCACGCACGCGGGTTCTGGATCGTCGCCTTCGTCTTTACGATCACGATGGCCTTCGCCGCAGCGCCTGCCCCGCTGTATGTGCTCTACCAGCAGCGCGATGGCCTCAGCACCTTCACCATCACGGCCATCTTCGCCGCATACGCCGCCGGAGTGGTGGTCAGCCTGTTCCTGGCAGGACACATTTCCGACAGATTCGGCCGCCGCAGGCTTATCGCTCCGGCCGTCCTGCTCAACGTCATCGCAGCCCTGGTCTTCCTGGCCTGGCCCGATCTGCCGGGCCTGCTGCTGGCGCGGTTCATCTGCGGCCTCGGCATCGGCATGCTCACCGCAACCGCCACCGCACATATGACCGAACTCCACAGTGCGGCACGACCCGACGCCGGACCCCGTCGCCCAGAGGTGATCTCCACCGCAGCCAACATCGGGGGCCTCGGCACCGGGCCGCTCCTTACCGGACTTATGGCCGAATACGCGCCGATGCCCCTCTACACGCCGTTCGTGGTCTTCGCATTCCTGCTGCTCATCGGGCTGCTGCTGATGGCCATCGTTCCCGAAACCGTCAAACACGTCGACGGAACCTGGACCTACCGTCCCCAGCGTGTCGTGGTGCCGCGCGCCGCGCGGGGACAGTATGCGGCGGTGGCCCTGATGGCATTCGTGGGATTCGCCATGTTCGGTTTCTTCACCTCGCTTGCCCCCACGTTCATCTCGGGGCAGCTGGGTATCACCTCCCACGTGGTGGCCGGTGTCGTGGCCTTCGTCGTTTTCGCCTCCTCGGCAGCCTTCCAGGTGCTCTCCTCCCGCTGGAAGCGCACCGCACAGTTCGCCGTCGGTCTGATCCTCCTCGCAACGGGACTCGCCCTGGTCACAGCGGCGATCACCGTTGCGTCTCTTCCGGTGTTGATTGCTGGTGGAATCGTCGCCGGATCCGGGGTAGGCGTGATCTTCAAGTCAGCGATCGGAACCGTGATCGCCGTCTCCCCTCCGGACACCCGCGGGGAAGCGCTGGCCGGGCTGTTCCTCGTCTGCTACGTCGGCATGGCGCTGCCCGTCGTCCTACTCGGACTGATCATGCAGACAGTCCCGATGGTCCCGTCCGTCGTGATGTTCGGGGCGCTCATGCTGGCACTGATCGTCATCACCGCCGTGACCCTGATCCGCACCAACGGCAGGGGCGCGTCGGGACCCGCCGGTCTGCCGACGACCTCGAAGCAACCGATTCAAGGGAGAGTGCATCATGGCTGAATGGGATGCAACTCCGCCGACTGCAGTTCCCGGAGTGCCATACACGTCGGCGCGATGGCCGTGCCTCGGCCGGACAAATGATTCCAAGAATATTCCGTCAAGGGAGAACGAAATGACAACTGTTGCAGTACTAGGTGCGGGTGCACTCGGAGCGGCCATGGCTACCCGCTTAGCCGAGGGTGGTTTCGACGTTTGTTTGTGGAACCGCACCGCGGCCCGGGCTGAAGAGGTGGCTGCGGAGTCGGGCAGAGTGGTGGCTGCCGGAACTGTCGCGGTGGCGGTCGCGGACGCGGATGTTGTGCTGACTGTGCTGCGGGACGGACCGGCCGTGGCCGCCGTAGCCGAGGAGATGCTGCCGGCCATGAGATCCGACGCCATCTGGGTCCAGGTCAGCACGGTCGGGCCGGTCGACGCACATGAGCTACGCGACTCAGCGGCCAGCCAGGGAATCACGTTTCTCGATGCTCCGGTCTCGGGAAGCACCCCCCAAGTTCAGCAAGGGGCGCTGCTCTGGCTTGTTTCCGGCCAGGACGCTGCCGTGAACATTGCACGCCCGGTCCTGGAGAGGCTGGGCAAGGAAGTTGTCGTCGTCGGGGCCGGGCTGGAAGCAAGCGCCCTCAAACTGGCCATGAACACGTGGCTGGCAGCGTCGACTGTCGCGATTGCCGACGTTCTGAAGGTGTGTGACGCCTTGGAAGTCCCTCACGAAACGCTAGTGAGAACGCTCCAAGCCACCCCGTTAGCCATGCCTTTTGCGTTCGCCAAGATCGATCTCATGGAGAAGCAGCAGTATCCGGCAGGCTTCGCCGTCGACCTCGCACTCAAGGACATCGAACTGACCCTGCAGAACGCGGAACTCAGGCTGCCCTTCCTGGAAGCGGTGCGCGAACGCCTCAAGGCAACTGTCAGAGCCGGTCACGGCCGGGAAGACGTCGCGGCCGTGTACGAGGCGGAGCAGTAGAAGTAGGACCAAGCCAGAAGCGGCGCCACAAGCAAATCGGGGGGCTTGCCAGAACCGACCCCCTGTACCATGCATGGTTGGCGCGCTCAATAGCGGGCCGCTCCCCGATCGCTCTGCCCCTCCGGCGATAGTCGCCGATGCGTAACCGGACTCCGTTTCGTTCGCTTTGGATGCCTGACCGCATTGCCTTCAGGAATTTTCCAAACTCCGCACTCTGGTCCATCACTTCCGTTGTGCATCCCCGCGTCCGCTCTTGCTAAGGCGAAGGGAGGACTGCCAGTCCTAGGAAAAGCAGGGAGCGGCAAACCTGCTGACATGGCCTCCCAACATCCGTAACGTCGCTTGTAGACCCCGCGCGGCAGCAGTCTCTTGCCGGAATTCCCGTGCCGGCTGACGCCAGCTGAGCGACCCCAGCGAAGGGATTCCGAATCGAGCTGGATCCTCCCCGCTCGCAGGGAAATGGTTCACCGGGAGTAGCTCGTGCCCGGGACCTTACCGGGTAATGCGGCGGACTGGCGCGGTGCACGTACATGACAAGAAGAGGGCGATGAATGATTCGACGATGATGGTGGCTTGCGCCGTCATCAACGCAATGGAACACGAGGGCCGCAGTGCCTTGCCGGACGCGCCAATCGTGGCGGCACCAAGCCCGGGACGCCGAGCCAGAAGACTGGCTGCCCAGCAGCGCTGGCTGGCCAGTGTCACATACCGAGCCGCGGAGAAAGTCGGCCTGACCCGCCGACTGCACGTGAGCGCCAGCCACGTATGGATGATCGTCCAGCTACGAAAGTAGAGAGAATCCTGGTCGTTCGGGACCGTGAGTGACGGGTTTACTTCGTATACGCGCGTCAGACCAGTCCACTGCCCACCCGGGTGGCCAACCGCTGTCCCGGATAGTCCACCCGCCAGGGTAGTAGCCAGCCACACCGCACCTGGAGCGAACATGGGATTAGTCCTCGTTGAGATCTAGCTCATATAGCTGATTGCCGAGGCCAACAATCCGAGAAAAAAGGAGAACAAGACCGATGAGAACGGCCCCTGACCTAACCGTGGCAATCACCGCGACAGACCGTGCCAGCCTGGACCGCCAGCTCGACGAAGCCGTGGACGCTGCCATCACAAGGGCAATCCGCGAAGGACGCCAGGGAATTCTCGTCACGAGACACGCCCACGATTCCTTCACCGTCGCGCTCAGCGACGATGTGCCCTTCGGGCAGACGCTCGAGCATCAGGATTGATGAATTAACCACCAACGGATCCGGCCGCATGGCCTAAAGAAAGAAGAGAGACCATGACCCAATTCCCCCTCGCGGAAAAGACCCTTACGGTTTCAGTCACGGGCCACGACCCAGTGGAAATCCAACTTGATGGTACCGAGTCGTTTACCTTGCGCGTGGAGATGCAAGGCCCTCCCATCACCCGGCCAGGCTCCTACACCGACATGGAACCGCCTTTCTCCCGTCACTAGCCAACGTCCCGCGGCCGCGACAGCGTGACGCCCAACCATCGGCATTGAGTGAAACCCTTTGTCCACACAAACTGAGGAAAATTTCCATGTCCGTCCTGAAGATCTTCAAGGGGCCAGAGGCCTCAATTGATGACCAAATAGAAAGCTATGCCATCGAAAGGCGCCTGGGAGACGTCGACGCCGGCTGGCTGGTCCAGAGCCCACGTGGCGCCGGGCACTGAATAGGTTTGATGGCGGCGTCGGGCGCTTCCTTCCATTGGGGGTACCGTCCAGACCGAAAGCGGATATTTCGTCAAAGTAGGTCGTCGAAAGTCCAGTATGGCATTGGAAAATCCCGTGAAAAGCGGGGATAAGTGCTGCGTGCAGCGGCCTAGGTTACAGTCCCGAGCACGGCCCAGCCGTAACCGGGAAGGTTGACCTCATTGCGGGCCGACGGCCTTGTTCCCGGGCCGGCCAGCAGGGTGCGGGCCGATGACGGAACCAGGAGTTGAGCGGCCGTGCCGGACAGGTTGAGGGCGACCGTGATGGCGGCGCCATTGCTGCTCGCTTCGTACACAAGGTGTTCGTTGCTGAGCGTCACCACCTTCGTGCGCGCATTGTGCAGCCACGGGTGCCTGCGGCGCAGACCAATCAGTTCCTGGTGGAGGTGGTAGACCGGCCGCCCGACCTGTGCCAGCTCGGAGGGTTCGGCAGGGAAGGCGGGGCGGACAGCGTCGTCTCCCCCGGCCCGGTCTTCCTTAAGGCCACGGAAGGCCTGCTCGTCGCCGTAGTAGATGGAGGGCGTTCCGCCCACGGTCAGGAGCACCGCCAGCGCGAGCGGGAGCTGATCTGCGTTGGTCAGCTTGCTCGCAAGGCGGGTGACGTCGTGGTTGCCCACGAAGGTCAAGGGCGCAAACGTCTCGAGGAAGCCGTTGTGCCGTTCCAGGGCTGCAGCGAGTTCATAGAAGTTGGCGTCGTTGAGGGAGCTCCAGATGGCCTTCCACAATTCATACTGTGTGACCGAGTCCAACGTTCCGGCGCCCGCTTCCCGGGGATAGTCACCGTGGATGTACTCCCCCACGAAGTATGCCTGCGGGTATTCGCGGCGCACGTCGGCCAGCACTGCCTTCCAAAAGGCCGGGGGCACGGCATAGGCGGCGTCCAGCCGCCAGCCGTCCGCGCCGCGCCCCAACCAGTGCTTCATGACCTCGGCAACGAATCCGGCCACTTCCGGTTCGTCATGGTTCAGTGCGACGAGGTGATGGTGGCCCTCGAAATCCTCGTAGCCAGGCACAGTCCCGGGCGTCCATCCGGTCTGCGGCCAGGTCAGCCGGAACCACGGCGCCGTGGGAGCGGCCGGGCCTTCAGCCAGCACACCCTGGAACGGGCCGAAGCCGCGACCGGCGTGGTTGAACACGCCGTCAAGGAGAACCTTCAGACCGCGGGCATGGGCCTGCCTGATCAGTTCGTCAAAGTCCCTGTCATCGCCGAGCCGGGGATCGATACGGAAATAATCTGTGGTGTCATACCCGTGCGATTCTGAGGTAAACACAGGACCAAGAGCCAGGCCCGATGCCCCAAGTTCCAGAGCGTAGTCGAGCCAGGCGTGCAATTGAGGGAGACGGTGCACCGTTGGCTGTCCGGCCAGCATAGTCGGTTCCGCGCCCGTGAAGCCGAGAGGATAGACATGCCACCAGATGGCGTGCTGGACCCATGCGGGCTCTGTCATGGTGATTCACCTTTCGTCTCTGCCCCAACCTACCGGGGACCACGGAGCAGCAACCCGGGAAGCGCCGAGGAACGATGGAGCCCGCTCGGTCGCGGGGCAGCTGAGGGCGGGTCCAATCCGCCGAATACATAAGAAACGGTACTTGTTACGGCGTGCTCATACGTTCCCGGAGTGCCACCAGCAGCGTGTCAATGTCGGTTTCGGTGTGGGCGAAGGAGGGCACGAAGCGGGCAATGCGGGTTCCAGCGGTCGTCGTAGAAGTCGAACCCGGCCGGTGGAGTGCGGTAGCGTCCGGCGGCCGTGTCGATGTCAGAGTCTTCGTCCTAGGCGGGGAGTGCCGATCCTGCCGCAGCGGCTTTTCCTAGTCGGTGGTCCGCCGTGGGAGGGAGACGACGGCTAGGTAAAGCTCGGCGGTCTGGCGCGGATCCGAAAGGCTTCTCAGGGTGAGCGTCTCAAGCCGGCGTAGCCGATTGCGCACCGTATTGGGATGCAGGAACATCTGCCGTGCCGTCTCTGACACGGAGCCGCCCGTACCGAACCAGGTCCGAACGGTGCCGAGCAGCACCTCGCGGTCGGTCTCGGGCAGTTCCAGGACCCGGAACAGCACGATGGCGGAGAGTTCAGAAGCCACGTCGGGCGCACCGGCGGCCATCGTATCGATCGCAGAATCCGAGAAGAAGGTCACTTGGCCGTGCCCGGACGCCGCGAGCGACGTCCGGGCCAGACGGACGGCCTGCGGCGTGTGCCCGAAGTCCGTGGTCACCGGGCTGATCCCCGCGCGGACCTGATAGTGCTGTAGCGAGGTCCGCACGGAGTGGATCTGCGCTTGATAACAGGAGACGATTCCGAGTTCGACATCGGCGCGCAGCAGCCAGGCTGACTCCATATTGTCTCCCCGGAGCCGCCGGTCGATGCGGGGGGTCGGAACCTGGCCGCTTCCTTGCGCCTCAACCGCGACGACGACATAGGGCCGGTCGCGGGGGAGCCCCAGCCTGTCGACCGCCTGCCAGAGAGTGGCGTTCGGCTGGTCGTGTCCGCTCAGCACGGTGTCGATGAGGGCGAAGCGTTCGCGCTCGCCGTTGATGAGCCGGAGGTCTTCCTCTTCGCGATACCCGGCGCCCATGAGGCCGACGAATTCGTCGCTCATCGACCACACCTGTCCGGCGACGGTCACGAGCTCTGCATCGGATGCGGCCCCGGACGATCGCGCGTGGTCGACGATCTCCCCCCAGATGAACTCGGAGCCCACCCTTATCGCATCGAGGACGTCCGGGAGCGGGAAGTTCGCTCGGGCACGCGATGCGCCGATCATCCGGACGGTCTTGTCGCGTTCTGGATCGGGCAGACCGAGGGATGAGATGAAGCCGACATGAGCGGTGCAGGAGTCCTGAAGCTCCTGGTCGGTGACGGCCGACGGCTGGCGGTAGCTGGGTACGCGTCGCCTGATGGTTTGGGCCAGTCGAGTGGGAAGGTCGTCGGCCGTGTCGAGAAGCGTTGCGGTAAGTCTCGGAAGGAGGTCGGGGGGCTTGGATGTGGTCATGGGGTCGTCCATCCGGAACGAAGTTAGTGAGTGGCGTGTAACGAAACTGTGCACGACTACCCCCCTGTCGTCTACCCTTTCGGACTTTTGGTCGGCCTCGCCCCCGGCGTCCGCCTGGTCCAGATGGTGTACTGCAATTCCCGCAGTGCATAAGTCGCGGAGACGACCGCATCTTCCGCTGCGATCCCGGTATTGCCCCGGATATACAACACCAGCCCCGCGGGGCAGGCGCCTCGGGTGCATTCAAAGCCCGACAGCTCATCGCGGGCTTGGTCGGCGCGTTCCGCAAGCTGAACCCGAAGGGCGTGCGGCACAACGGTGATGTTCATCGTCGAAGTCGGCGCCGCGCTGACCACCGTCCTGGCGATCGTGCAGCCGTTCCTCGGCGAGCAGAAATCAGGAGGCCCCGCGACGGCTCTCGCCTTCAGGTGAGGCGTGCGGACGGCGGCATCGACGCCGCGAGGATCACGATCGCCGGACTGTCAAGCCGGGGAAGAATTTTGATCCGGACATCATCGCGGAGCTCTTCTGGACTGCCCACACCGACTCGAAGGGGGCCTGGCAGGCGGAGTATCGGTGCACGGGGCGTGTAGCGGGACTAACGGTGCCTTCGTCGCCACTCCCGCGGTGACGTACCGTACCAGCGGCGGAATGACCGCGAAAAATGGGCTTGATCCGCGTAACCGGTACGGTATGCGATATCGGCGATCGAAAGGTTATGGGCCGAATCCGTGAGGAGGCCGGCGGCATGATGGGCGCGTTGTTCGCGGATCCACGCCCCGAGTGACAGGCTCTCGCGGGCCAAGATCACATAAAGGTATCTGACGGAGATATCGTGCGCGTGGGCGATGCCGGCGGCGGAGAGTCCGGGGTCGAGGAGGTGTAGTCGCACGTAGTCCATGATTCGACGGAAGAGGGTGTCGGCGAGTGGCTCCCTCGCTCGTTCGGCACTACCTGCCGCTGCCAATATCACGCTGCGCACCATGTCGACAATCGGTGGGGAAAACAAAGCCATCGCGGCGTCCCCTCTGATCGACTGGTGCACTGCCCGCATCAGAAAACCCGACACCGTCGAAGACAACGACTCATCGATCGGCAGGCGAGAGGCCACAAGTGAGTCGACGAGCTCGTCCGGCAAGCCCAAGGTCCGGTAGGGGATGACGATCGAGTATCGGTGGCTGGATCCCCATTGGCGAGCTTCGAGATCGAACCGGGTCGAGGTGAGCACCATATGTGCCGGCGGAAGAGAGACCTGATGTCCGTTCTGGTGAACAGCGCTTCTGCCCGCGTCCGTCGTATTGAAGAGCAGCACTTCCAGGTCGCCCTCGCCAGGCTTCCCTTGTCGATGAAGCGAACTGTCTACACCGTTTATGAGTACTTCTGCGACTGTGAGTTCCCCTATACGGCTGGCACCGAAATGGCCGCCGAGGCCGCGATCATGACCGACTCGGAACTCGGCGGAAGCATCTCCGTCTCGAAACGAGGACCTCAGCGCCTCGGCGCGCTGACGCTGCGGCACATCGAAGAGCGAATGCAACACCATTGCTGGGGCTACTTCCTACAACCATGCGCGTTGCTTGAACAGGATGTACGCCCAAACCTCGATGAGGACGATGACGAGGGCGATTACCACCCACCCATAAGGCCAGTTCGTGCCGGGAAGGTTCGTGAAGTTCATTCCGTAGAGGCCGGAGATAACTGCCGGAATCGCAAGCATCGCCGCGATCGCGGAGATCTTTCGGGAGTCGACGCCTTGGGCGCTCGCAATCGCGTTCTCGTGAGTGGAGATTACGCCGTCGAGAGCGACCTCCTGGTCGGCGCAAAGCTGATTGACTCCCGTCAGGTCGTCGATGAGATCCTGAACGAACGGTTCGAGATCACGATTCCCGGCCGTAAGTTCATCGAGCCGATCTTTGTTGTTGGAGAACGCGATCGCGAGAGTAGAGACGGCCCGCGTCACTTTGCCGATCCGCTTGCGCAGCTCGTAGATACGTTTCGGCTCATCCTGGACGGCCTCGTCAAACACCTGGTCCTCGAGTTCTTCCAACTCGGATTCGTTCAGGCTCGTCGCAACGATGTATCCATCGATGATGCTCGAAACGATCGCGTGAACTCCGCTCATCACGCCGCCCGCCAGGCCCGTTGGCGCATTTTCGAGAACGGATGAGAGGTCGACCGGTTGCTGCTCCGCCGATCCCCGTTGAACTGTGACGAGGAGACCGGGGCGAGCGAAAATGAAGGTCTCGATGATAACCGATTCGTCCGAGGATATCGCGGATCGGACTTCCCACATCACGATGAAAAGGTGTTGTTCGAACCACTGCACTTTGGGCTGCAGCCGACTGGCTGTTGCATCCTCGACGGCCAGCGGATGCAGACCGAGTTCCTTGCCCAGCTCCATCATTTCCGCGGCGTCGAGACCCGAAACGTCCACCCAGACAAAGCCACCGTTCGTGCTCGCGACGACGACCCCCTGACCGGGCAGACTCTCAGCGCTGGTCCGCCCACCGTTTGCGTCGAATCCACGAATCACTCGTTGCATGCTGAACGGCTCCGATCAGGGGGTTTGAGGGGTGACAGAACCAATATTGGCTGGCGTCGGCCGGGCGGGCAATGGAACCGTTAACACGATCAGGTGCCCGAAAATGTGCTCCGGAACAACCGATACTCCTACGTCGAACGCCCAGGTGCTCAGACCTATGACTTCGATCAGACCGTCGCCGCGGAGGCGTACACGAATTGGAGATTTGTCATTCACGTTCGTTCAAGACTCCGGCCACGTCCGTTCCTAGCGTGGTTAACGCATCGAGCATTCGACGCCTCTCAACACCGAAGTCAGGAGAAGGACAAATGACCACATACAACCCCAACGAACTCGTCAGGCTGAGCGACACGTACGAGGTGACGCTCGACCCCGACGCGGACATCCGCGGACGCAAGGTCGTAGACAGTACCGGAGAGGACCTCGGAAAAGTCAACGATCTCCTGGTCGACCTGACGACGAACAAAGTTCGTGCACTGGTGGTCGGCCACGGCCACCTCTTCACCAAGACCACGTCGGCAATCCCAGTTGACGCCGTCGCGCGGATCACGGCCGACGAGGTCGTGATCGACCGAGACAAGGACAAGATCGGTGCCGCGCCGGCATACGACCCGACGCTGGTCTATGACGAGGCCTACTACGTCGACGTCTACGGCTACTACGGCTACTCGCCTTACTGGTACGACGAGTACGTCTACCCGGCATACCCCTACTACGTGTGACTCGACCGGCCCGGCCAGAGACCTGCGAAGTTCTCTGGTCGGCCGGCCCCTTTCGGGGCATGCAGTCTAACCGCGACGCGCGGGACTGCCGTACGGCACGCCCAGTGCACAAATTGGCGAATTTCGTGCAGGAATACGCAAGACCCCCGCCCCGCCGGTCCGTAGCGTGTCGGACAGCATGCTCTGAGTTTAGGGAGGCGTCAGGACTCGACCCGGCCGCGTCAAGAATTCGTTAGGACGGACGATTCCGACGGATCCTCGCCTTCCGGGATCTACTCAGAGCTCGCGGCCATGCGCCAAATTGGCGACGTCGATCTGTCCAACGCAAGGGGCTTTGCACTGGATGAATACGTCGGCATCCCATCCAGGCACACCGCCAGTTACGCTGCGGTTGTGCAGCGGGACATTGCCGACGAAGGATTTGGAGAGCGCTTCGAATCGAGAATCGGCAACACCGCCGTTAGCCGAGGATCCTCCTATCTGCGATTCCACAAATGGTTCTCGAAACTGAACGGGCGCTCAAGAGCCCTAAATCGGGTTACGAGAGGGATAGTGGAAACCCAGAAAGCTAGTCGGGAGGTGTATCTCCTTCTGTCGCCGGGCGCTGATACGGTCTGCCCATGGATGAACTAGTGCAGGCCCAGCTCGCATTGAACGTGGAGGATCTTTCCGATCGTCCCGGGTTCGATGAACAGTTCCTGGGTGTCGGGGTTGGCATTCCGGCCCTCGAGGGCGTCGAATTGGTCCTGCTCCCCCAACACCCACTTTTCTGTGCTCATGCGGCTGGACAAGCGTCTGGCCGCGGTCACTGCGCTCGGAATGGACGGCACCAAGTTGATCGATCTGGGCCGGTCCGGGATCCAGTGGAGATTGGATCCGCGGCTGCGCGCGGACCAGCAGAGGGGTGAGATGGTCTACGCCGGCAACGACATCGACCGCGGCCACCTCGTCCGCAGGGCATCAGCAGTATGGGGCGACACCCTCGAGGAAGCCGCTCGGGCCAACGCAGACACGTTCCACTACACGAATGCAGCCCCGCAGGCGGCCAAGTTTAACCAGGGTATGGACCTCTGGCTCGGCCTGGAGTCCTACCTGCAGGACAACGCAGCCGACAACAGCCGGCGTCTCGTCGTTTTCACGGGCCCGATCTTCGGTGACACCGACCCCGTCTACCGCGGCGTGCAGATTCCGCTGAAGTTCTTCAAAGCTGCCGCCTTCATGCACCACGGCTCCCTCGCCGCCACCGGATACGTCGTGGACCAGACGCCACAGCTGGCGGACCTCCCGGACGTACCCCGGCCTGGAGCACTGGACGAGGCTCCCCCATTGGGTCCGTTCCGAACATTCCAGGTACTCATCAGAGACATCGCGGTACTGACCGGGCTAGACCTGGAACAACTGACCGCCGTGGACCGGATGCCCATCGCGTCAACCCTGCCCACCGCCGGGGTCGCCTCAACCTGGCGGCGACTCAGAACACCGCGGGACCTCGATCTCGACTTCGATCCAAACGACTAGGAAGTCGCGGCGCGAACTGCACGGAGGGAGCCTACGGCCAGCGGAGCGCACGCAGGTACCATGTACGCACGATTCGCTGCCGAACGAGGGATGACCAGCCCCAACTGGCCGCCTGCCTCAAAGCCCTGCGCCATGACGACATGGGACAAAATCTTGGGTCGCTAGGTACTCAAACAGTGGTCCGGGCTAGCTCAATCGTCACTGCCGTGGCCACCGCCGCCTCCGCCGCGGAGACCTCCCTTGTCATCACCTGGCTGGGTGGCGATGGTTCCGCCGCTGCCGGGATCAGGCTGGACCGTGACGGGGGCTGCCTGGTTGCTCGTCGGCGCAGGAGCTGGGGACGGCTTCTTGGATGGTACAGCTTTCCTGTTGACCCCATTCTTGCCGCTGCCCGCTGCGCTCGGCGCCTTTGGTGCTGCTTTGGGGCTGGCCACGGTGTTGGTCGGGACGTGGGCTGGGGCGCCGGTTGTTGTGACCGAAGGGTCCGGCAGCAGGACGTTGCCGGCGTTGCCGAGGGTTGATGTGTGTGAGCCGTTGAGGGTGTAGATATTCACGGCGAGGGCGGCGGAGCCGATAAAGAGGATCCCGGCAATTGAAAGTGCGAGGGCTGCCCAACTTTTCATGGCTCA
This sequence comes from Arthrobacter sp. NPDC056886, assembly GCF_042788715.1. Taxonomy (NCBI): domain Bacteria; kingdom Bacillati; phylum Actinomycetota; class Actinomycetes; order Micrococcales; family Micrococcaceae; genus Arthrobacter; species Arthrobacter sp. NPDC056886. The sequence goes on along the minus strand of NZ_JBHUBT010000008.1, from coordinate 139,770 downwards.
ACTGTAGGACGGCCAGAGAAAAGAATGAAGCCAGGGAGATCCAAGGTTTGTCCACGACTCGTGCCCGCCTCTAGGTGTCCACGCAGTGGGTCGGAACCAAAGACGGTCCTCCTCTACGCCAGGTGCAGGAGGACCACCTTGGGGTTGCAGGATTGCTGGACAGTCAGCCAGGCCAGGGTTCAGTCGTCGCTGCCGCGGCCACCATGGCCACCGCTGTCATCCCCCGGTTCCGGCGCCTGCCTCAGGCCGCCCTTGTCATCGCCTGGTTCGGGCGTCGTGCGCAGCCCGCCCTTGTCATCGCCCGCCTGAGCCGCCCGGGGCGCCTGTGCCTGCCTCAGGCCGCCCTTGTCATCGCCTGGTTCGGGCGTCGTGCGCAGCCCGCCCCTGTCATCGCCCGCCTGAGCCGCCCGGGGCGCCTGTGCCTGCCTCAGGCCGCCCTTGTCATCGCCTGGTTCGGGCGTCGTGCGCAGCCCGCCCCTGTCATCGCCCGCCTGAGCCGCCCGGGGCGCCTGTGCCAAGGCTGCGCTTTTGCGGACCGGTCCAGCCAGACGAGCCCGCCGGTGGACGACCGCACCCCAACGGTCACCGCCGTATCAGGCAGGCCCGGGGGCGTCCAGATCGCGAGTCGCGGTCTCCAGGCTCTCGGCCAGGTCAGCCAGTGCCCCGATCAACTCTTCCACCCCGGTCCGGGACAAACCGACCACCGTCGCCTCGGCCAGATCCTTCCAAGCAGCTAACACCCCGCCGAGCAGCGCCTCGCCCTCGGCAGTCAGCTCCACCACCGTCGCACGCCGGTCCTCGGTGGATGGGCGCCGGCTGACTAGTCCCAGCGCTTCAAGCTTCCGTACGGCGGAGGTTATGGTCGGGGCTTCGCAGCTGGCGGCTGCGGCGAGTTGCGCCTGCGTGCGGGGCCCTAGATTCGCCAGTTCCATGATCAAAATCTCCTGGCCGACGGAGAGGCCAATGCGGTTCAGCTCGGCAGCGGCCAGGGTCCGGTGCCGCATGCCAATCGTACGGATAGCCCGATTGAGGGCAAAGGCCTGCTCGTTGTCCATCGAACCTCTTGTCACCGATTAGTTAGGCGCCTAACCTTAATCCATATCGTTAGACGCCTAACTATATCAAGGCGGACTGAAGAGGAGTCGGTTATGGGCATCGTCTCGGAGCGTGCAGGCAAGAACAGTGCGGTCAGCCTGCAGCCGATCCCGTCATTTGGATGGGTAGTGCTGTCGGCCCTGGCGGCTCTCTTCATCTGGGTCATTGCCGTGCCTGTGCTGGGCATTGCGTTGGTTGTCGAATTTCCCGGCACTCCGCCGCAGACCGTGTCGCCGGTTTCGGTCGCGGCGGCGCCGCTGGTCGCTGGCCTGTTCGCCTGGGCATTGCTGGGGGTGTCCAGGCATTTCCTGAGGTCAGGAGTTTCCGTGTGGAGAGTCTTGGCCGCCGCGGTGCTCGTGCTCTCGCTGTACGGACCCATTGTTGGCGGGACCACGGTGGCCGTGACAACAACTCTGTCCCTGATGCACCTGGCCGTGGCTGGAGTCCTGATCGTCGGCCTGCCCAGAGCCGGACAACGGACGGCCGCCAGGAAGCGGAGGATCGGGGCGGGAACATGAGGGAACAAGCAGTCGCGGACTGGGGACTGCCTGCACCAGGCCGGACAAGCAGCAACAACTCATCAGCTACGCCCAGGTCACCAACCCCGGACGCCTACACATTTAGGAACAAGCGATGAACACCACCGACGAGATCGCGGTCGTCGGAGCCACCGGTCAGCAGGGCTCGGCAACTGTCGACGCGCTGCTAGATCGCCAGAAGTCGGTCCGGGCGCTGACCCGCACTGTGGACAGCGGCCCGGCACGCGCATTGGCTGAGCGGGGGGTGGCCGTGGTCGCTGCCGACCTGGATGCCCCCGAGTCCCTCCGCAGCGCTCTTGAAGGTGCCGGCGCGGGGTTCGCGATGACCAGCATCACCGGACCCCGTGGCACCGAAAGCGAGATCTCGCACGGCCAGGCGATCCGTGAAGCGGCACGGGGAGCACAGCTGCCGTTCCTGGTTTACAGCTCCGTCGGCGGAGCCGACCGCAATACCGGTATCCCTCACTTCGAGAGCAAGAGGCGCATCGAGGAAATCCTCATGGACTCGGTCCCGGTGAACTTCCTCCGGCCGACGTTCTTCATGGAGAACCTGCTCGGCATGATCGCCCGCGACGGTGACCAACTGCTCGTCCGAATGCCCATGCCCGGCGACGTGCCGCTGCAGATGATCTCGGTGCGAGACATCGGCAAAGCGGCCGCCACCCTTCTTGCGCAACGGAACCCCGACACGGCGCCGGTCGAGATCGCCGGTGACGAGGTCACCGGCGATCAGATCGCAGAACTGGTCTCACATCGAATCGGTGCTCCCGCCACGTTCGTCCAGGTACCCCTGGACGTCTTCGGCCCAAACGAGGACGTCAAGAGGATGTTTCGCTGGTTCGCAACGCCGCCGTCTTATCGCGCCGACTTCGGTCGCACCCGCGAGCTCGTGCCCGATGCCGAAGATCTGCAGCGGTGGCTCGCGCGCCAATCGGACCTCGGCTGAGCAACTACTGGCGGCCGCCGTGACCACGATGCTCCGCGAAAAACAAAACGTCCCGTGGGCGACGACCGCCGCTGAAGCGGGAACAAATGCAGGACGCCTTATCGCAACTATCCCGACCGCGCCCGGCCCGATGCACACAGACACTCAAGAACCGCGCCTACGGCCCGATCAAAAACAGCTCACCGGAAAGGAACACCCCATGACCAACGACATGTCCAAAGCAGTGCAGTTCGATTCCTACGGCGGCATCGACGTCCTCGAGGTCCGCGACGTGCCCCGCCCTATCCCGGCAGCCGGGGAGGTTCTGGTCCAGGTCAGGGCCGCCGGCATCAACATCAGCGAGGCGGTGATCCGCACGGGTGCCCTGCACGATCTTTTCCCTGGCACGTTTCCGTCCGGGCAGGGCAGCGACCTGGCCGGCGTGGTGGCCGAACTCGGTTCCGGCGTCACCGTTGTCGCCGTCGGCGACGAGGTGATCGGATTCTCCATGCGGCGCTCCAGCCAGGCCGAATACGTCACGGTGCCGGCAAACCAGTTGACGCCCAAGCCGCCGGAAGTTCCCTGGGAGGTGGCCGGCTCACTGTTTGTCGCAGGCGCCACCGCCTACGGCGCGGTACGGGCGGTGCACCTCGCGCCGGGAGACACGGTAGCGATCGCGAATGCCGCCGGCGGCGTCGGTTCGATCGCGGTTCAACTCGCCCGACGCGCCGGGGCAACGGTCCTCGGCATCGCCGGGCCGTCCAACGACGCATGGCTCGCCGACCACGGCGCGGTCCCGGTCAACTATGGCGATGACATGCCGGCCCGGCTGCGCGCCGCAGCACCGTCCGGACACATCAACGCCCTGCTGGATTTCTTCGGCGGCGGATATGTCGCCATGGCGGTCGAGGAGCTCAACGTCCCGCGCGACAGGGTTGACACCATCGCCGACTTCGACGCCGTGGACCGGTTCGGGGTCCAGTCGGCAGGCGGCGCGGAAGCCGCGACCGCAGCGGTGGTCGCCGAACTGGCGGACCTCATCGCACGGGGTGAGCTGGAAGTGCCGATCGCCGGAGTCTTCGCCCTCGACGATGTGCGGGACGCGTTCCGGGAGCTCGAACAGCGCCACACCCACGGCAAATTGGTGCTGGAACCGTGAACGACCAAAGTACAGCAAGGCAGGTGTAAGAAGACAATGGCCAAGATCCAGGTCATCATGGGCACCACGAGGACCGGACGCTTCAATGAACGGGTGTCCCCGTGGGTGCTGCAACGGCTCAAAGACCACCGGTTCGACGCGGAACTTCTGGATTTGCGGGACTACCCACTGCCCTTCTTCGATCAACTCCCGCCCTCCGTCACGCTGCGAAACTACCCCACCGCCGACATCGCCCGCCTGGGCCACAAGCTGGACGAGGCCGACGGATTCGTCATCCTGACCGGCGAGTACAACCACGGCTATCCGGCCGTGCTGAAGAACGCCATCGACCACACACACATCGAATGGCACCGCAAACCGGTGGCCTACGTCGGATGGGGGGGCGTAGGCGGGGCCCGCGTGATCGAACAGTTACGACTGGTCGCCATCGAACTGGAAATGGCCCCGCTGCGCAACGCCGTGCACATCCTCCCCGAGGTCATCCGTCCCGCAATGCAGTCCAAGGATCCAACTGACTTCAGCGTGTTCGAACCCATCGAACCCAAGCTCAAAGCCCTCGCCGACGGGCTGGAATGGTGGGTGCGCGCCCTCGCCACCGCCCGCGCCGCCGACGACTAGCGAACCGCGGACCGCGTCCACCGCCGTGCCGCCGCCAGGGGGCAACGGGCACAAATTCCGGCCGGTAGCACCCAGAGGTCCTGGGAGCTGCGTCTTATTCGCCATCGTCATCCACGCCCACAAGCCCTGCTATTCCCTATTCGTAGAGCTCGAAGCGCGGTTCGCCCTGGACGCCGGCCCGCTGCATAGCCTCCTTCAGTTCCGGCAGGGTCGTGAAAGCGCGGGCCTCGTCCACGGAATCGAAGTAGTGGAGCACGAGAACGTTGTTCGGATCACCAACCATGCGGTGCACGGACTCGCGCCTAATCCCGCCGAATACCGGCATGTCTGATACGGAATCGTAGACCTTTCGCCAGGCCTCGTAGTCGGCGACGCGGTGCAGTATCAGTAACAGTGCCATCCCGGGCTCCTAAGAATCATGTTGCCTTGCGCGCCATCCATGGGAGTGGGCGATGCCGGACAGAGTCAAGCTACGCCCGTGTGGTCAACCACGGAAGGGGCCATGGGCCGGGGACGGATCAATCCGCGGCCATCTCGTCCGCAGGGCATCAGCGGTATGGGGCGACACGAGGGCGGAAGCCGCCCGGGCCAACGCGGACACCTTCCACTACACGAGCGCAGCCCCGCAGGCGGCCAAGTTTAACCAAGGGTTGGATCCGTAGCCTTAGCCCATGGGACTCATCGACGACCAGCCGGATCTGGCGGCCCCTGACACTGACGCGGCCCGCCGGGGAAAGGTCCCCCGCACCATGTCAGCCAAATTTCGCAGCATTGTCTCTTACTCACTAATCGTCCTGATCGTAATTCTTGGAATTGCGTACATTTGGATTTACCGGACGACCGCTACGCCGGTTCTGGGACCGTCGGGGCTTCCCTGGAGTGATCCAATGGTGTCTGGGCGCGCCACCTACCAGACAGTCCCGGATCAGGTGCTGTTTGCACTCGACAGCGCCGGCAACCCGGATATTTCCGGCGACCTGACGAACATCGCCCAGGGCGACACCGGAGACTGCTATTTCCTGGCAGCCCTGCTGACAGTGGCCGCCAAAGCGCCCGAGACCATCTTGAACATGGTTCATGACAACGACGACGGCACCTACACCGTTTCATTCCACAGCAAGTACAACGGCGAGCCCAATCCGGTAAAGGTGACGGTCAACGGTGACCTCCCGTACCGCCGCGGCAAACCCTTCCAAAATGGCATCGAAAATATCGACGGCAAGAACGTGTCCTGGGCGGCGATTATCGAAAAAGGATGGGCGGCGGCGAACGGCAACAGCTATAAGGGCATCGAGGGCACCGACCTCAGCGACATTCAGGACCACGATGTCCATAACGCCCTCTATGCCATCACCGGCGAGGTGCCCATCGACCGCAACCCAGGCGGCCCGATGACGGGAGTGAGCTTTGAACAGATGCAGCAGGACTTTGAGCAAGGCCTCGTAACGCTGGGGACCTCCAACTCCGACGGCAAGCTGGTATCCAACCACGCCTACGCATTGCTGGGCGTGAATTCCTCCGACCAAACCGTCGTGGTGGCAGATCCGGAGGGAGGCCAGGAGACGCTGTCGTTTGAGACCTTCCGGTCCACGAACATCAACCAGTACATCGCGATACCGACATATCCCTAAGACCAGACTGCTGAACCCCGGGCCGGTTCCGCGATCCATCGGGGAACGCCGGCATTTCCGGAACGTTGCAAAATTGTGCCTTTTGCCCCGAAAAATCGTGTGCGACGATGCGGTCATGAGCGAACACGCCGAACCCGGCCCGGCACAACGTGCCGCCCCGTGGACGCGCCGCGAGGATCTGACCACGCACCAGATGCGCACCATCGGGCAACGGCGCGCGGCCGCCGAAGAAAAGCTCGCACGCCATCTCAAGGAAGCACACCACCTGGCCGCAGAACACCCCCCGGCCACGGAAAGATCCCCTGACGTCTAACCGTCCACACCAACCCGGCTCTACGCCGCACCGGAGACGGGCGGGCGCCGTGCAGGCCGCACGGAACCCGAACCGAACCTGCGCGAGGCCCTTGCAAGGGAGACTCTCATGTTGCTTTGGATAGCCATCGTCATCGCCGTTCTCTGGCTTCTCGGCCTGCTCGGAGGCATCGGCGGCGGGCTCATTCACCTGCTGCTCGTTATCGCCGTGATCGTCCTGATCTTCCACTTCCTCCGCGGCAGGTCCCGTGTCTAAATACGAACGATGATCCCGCCTTCGCCGAATTGTCGGACGGCCGGCAGGTGCCGGAAGATCATCAATGACGCCCATCCACACAAGGCGCCGGGACAGGATGGCCGGCGGGCGTTGCCCCGCCGGTCACCTGCCAACAAAAGACCATTGAGTGAGGCGCTTCCGGGACGTGCAAACCGTCTCACAGCAATCTCACAGGCGACCGCTATTCTCAACACAGTCGCCGAGCCCACTGTTATTCAAACCAGAGATGCCCCGATAACGGCCGGTAGGACTTATTGGAGCGTCGGTGACGAGCGGCATGATCATTCGACGCAAGAGAAATGGCACCTGCAGCAAGGCTGTCAGGCAGACACGCAACGCCACCTCAGTATCCTCCGAACAGCGAGGTGCCAACGATGTCACCAAAACGGGAACGACGCTTCTGGAACCGTCAAAATGTTCCCCTGATGCTCCTGGGCGTCGCCATTCTCCTGGTCCTGATCGCCGCTGGGATAGTGGTATGGGTTACCTATGGCGCCCCGGTCATCGCCCGCCTCACAGGAACCTAGGCGGACCGGGTCCTCGCCGGATCCAACGTCCCGCGCATCATGTCCAACTGGAGCGCCAATCACATGCAAACTTGGCACGCCGGCCGGTCCACGCACTCCGGGAGCCCGTACCGGGTTGTCCGCTCCAAGCCCGAGCTCGTCAACGCACTCGGTGCCGGCTGCCAGAACATGATCGGCGTCAGCGCCGCCAAACGGGACGGACCGGCGCCTCGGCCGGGGACACCGTGGAGGTCGATGTCGAACCGGATGCGCAGAGGCAGTCATCGACGTCCCCGAAATCCTCGCGGCCGCCTTGGAAGCGGACCCCGGAGCGAAGGCCTTCTATGCGACGCTCCCCTACAGCAGCCAGCGGCCGCACGCCGGTTGAGGGAAGCGTGCGGCCCGGGACCTGTGAAACGACAGCCGAGTCGGTGTCAAGTTTTCAGGGCCTGTTACCAATGTCCCGCCCGGAGCTGAGAACAGGCTGAGACCTGTCTGTCGCAGCAAAAGGGAGCGGACAAACCGCCCTCAAAGCTCAGGCGCGAATGAAGCCGCAATCCGCCAGAACGCCGTCCGCTTGGCTGCCGGCAACGAGGCCTTCTCGGAAACGAAAGATTACAAGAACACCTTGAATCGAGAATGGCGGTGCTTGCAGCGAGCTGCAAGCACCGAGGCGTGTGAGTCGCAGCGATAAGTGGCGGCATTTTCGCAGCGCTAAATGTCACCCTTGGTGCCCGTAAGCCGATCCCTATTCGTGCATGTCTAGGTAGCTGCTGGATCGTGGAGTGATCCCGCCTCGAGCCGGCGCGCGAAGTTCGACAGTGCGTGGCTTTGGAGCTTGCGGTCTGCCCCAAGCGCTGCGCCCGCCGCTACCTGGAGTGGTAGAGATGCGCGGTACACTTTCGCTCGCGCCAGCACGTCTGCGTCGACAATTTCCCCTACTTTGCACGCTCCGTAAAACCCGATGAGTGGAGCAACATCGATAGCAGGATCTGCCGCACACGCATTGTCGAAGTCGATCAGGCCCGGTGCGCCGGACTCGTCCCACAAAATGTTGTGCGGACCGAAGTCACCATGGACGAGGGAAGGGCTTACCCCTTCCTCGAGACTCAGAACCTCCCGCACCACAATTTGAGCAGCTTTCCGCACACGAGAGCCGTAACCTGCCGTGATGCGTCAACGACGTCAGGCCAGGAGCTTCCGCCGCACCACGAGCGTGCAGTAGGCAACCCTGTCAATAGCTGCGCACATTGAAGGTCATCGAGGACACCGGCGAAGTAGTGCCGGACCTCATGCCACGGCCGATCCGCCATATGGGCTCCCTCGATGACGGTGCACGCCATCGCTGACCAGGTGTCACCGGTCAGTGTTCGAAGGAGCTTCGGGATGCGGGTCTTGAGCCCGACACTGCTGACAGCGAGGAGCACAGCGCTCTGACGGGCGATCTGCGCCCCATGGTTGGCAGCAAAAGACACGCGCACGACGCCGGTTGAGCCCAGCACCGCGACATGATGAAAAGCTCCATGACTGTAGACGGGGCTTGTCCACGCCAAATCTGACCAAACACTCCGAAGAGCCGACCAAGCCGCGGAGGCGTCCCGCTCAAGAGTGCTCATAGCCAGCAGTCTGCCATTACACCGAACGTCCCGCTGAGGGATCGGCCTGCGGGCACCTATGCACCGATGCGGACGTAATCCTCTTGATCATCTCGTGCACGAGATGACGTTAAATTCTCTATGACGCGGGACACATTCATGGAATTGCCGACTTCGTAGAGACTCCGCCAGCTGAGTTGTCCGCGGTGCGCGCTCGTCGCCACTGAGCGTGGTGAACGTAGAGGTCGCGGAGGAGCGCGATCTCGGCTCCGTGGTGCAGGATCTCCTGGTTCTCCCACCACACGATCGACGGAAACGTCTCCTCGGCATCGCTGCCGTACGGGTAGCTGCTTAGCCCGGTCCGGTCATAGTCGGACTCATCGACACTGAGTAGTACCCGGCGCCAGTCGGCTGCGGCCTGACGGAACCTCTCGATAGCGCCGGCTGCATCTGGTCGTGATTCGTACGTCGCTCGATCGAACGTTCCGTCGCCCCCGAGGTGGTTGGATCGGCCCAACAGCGTCTCGGAGATGTGGTCAAGTCGCCAGGCGATCGTCGTGAGGGGCGGAGGCCACGGACTTTCGGGGGCGCCGTCTCGCCCCCACTCACCCGCGCCGATGAGCTTGATGGCGCCCGGTCCGGGCCCATCGGCGCGCCTCCGTACCGACCAGCACGCGTCGACCGGTTCCCAGAGATACTCGGCGTCCGTCAGTACCGGTACGTCGACGTCGCTGTCATCACCCGAGTTGCTGGTGGGCCCGGCGAGGCGACTAAGAAGTCGTTCCGTCGCCCAGTCGTACTGCTCGAGCAGTGGCTTGAGGCGCTGGTTGGTCATCATGGCATGCAGCCTATACCCCACGAGATGCCGTTAGGCGCCTACGCACGGTCGATGTTCGTCTTCGGGGCATCTGCTGGCTGTCCACCACCAAGTGCGCGCCAAGGGATCCCTTTCCGGCTCTCGAATGCTCAGCCCGGAGCGAGAATAGGCCGTCAGATATGCTGGCTGCGACGGGCTGCGGAACAGCCCACCGCATTGGGGGATGGCATGGACCACAGAACGAGACTAATGATCGCCGGCGCCGGGATTGCCGCTTGAGCGCGCTGATACAACTGCTGTTCGTCATTACCAAGCTCCCTGTCATCTTTTGGTCAGATCTTCTGGGCGGAATCGCCGCAGCTGTCGTCACAGCAATTCTCTTGGTCCTTCTCCGTGGTCGTCCTCAGCGGTCGGCATGACCGACCGGAGTCAAGCCGTGCTGATCAACGGGCGAGTTCTGGCACGGGGAACGACGCGTCGGGTGACGGTTGGAAATGACCCTGGTTTTGTTGGCTCCTTCACCTAACGCGCTGGGTGACCGCAGCGCCGCCGCGAGTGAGCGTGACCAGTAACGGTCGTATTCGTGCGCTGGCCACACCGCATCGTCCGCGGCTCCTGACGCCGCGCCAATTCGCGGAACGCCGACACTGACCTTTGCACGAAACACTGCACATGTGGAGTTGGTCGCTCTGTGGCGGCGTTTTTTGGTCGCTCCGTGTCGCAACAGTGCCCGTAAGGCGAGCACCTATTCCCAATACATCGCAGCCGCACGTGAGCAGAGGCGCATCTCATGACCGCCGACACGAAACGCCGAGGCTAGTCGACGCACCGGATCGCGTCGCAAACGTTCACGGCTGGGCGTGACGCTCCAACGCGTCCAGAGTCGTCTCGGGCGATGTGTTGAAGCAGAAGGTGATTCCGGGCGATTCCGCATTGCACACGTTGATGATCCGTTCGAAGAGCTCGGTGTACTCCGGGATCATCCTGATGCCGCCCCCGATCATCACGAGGCCGAAACGATCACGACCGAACGCCGAGCGAATCTCTGCTTCGGCTTCGTCCGGGGAGGTGCCGATCAGGCAGTTGACGGCGTCGAAGCCGGCGGCCCTAGTGGCCCCGAACCCCGCTTCGATCCGTTCGGTCATCGTGGCCTCGTCGAGGCCAGGAGGCAGCTTGCTATAGTCGAGGGCTCGCGCGTGGATGCCGATCATGAGGATTCGAGTCATGGGCCTCATTGTGGCATGCACGCCTCACCAACGAATTAGCCAAACCGCACCACCAATCAGGCGGGCCCGCTGGATCCTTGCTCGACCCGCCCCGCCCCAGATGAGCTGTTCCTGTAGTGCAGAGGACTCCTGACGTTCCGTGCAGGCGACTTCGGAAAATGACATCGGTGGGCCGGCCCCAGGTTGCGACCGCCCGTTGGACGGTCCCCAACCGCGACACCGTACGCCCGCAATGGCGCTGCGAGAAATCCGAAACAGATCCAGGAAATCTGGATTCGCGTATACCCCGCCCGCAAGACTGTCCCGCTGAGGGTGGACAATCGCGACAGTCGAACCCCTGTCCGCGCAGATCATTGGGCTACGCCCGGGTCTCCTCCACTAACGAAAGGACCCTACAGCGCAACGCAATGCGCTTATCGGCTGGGTATCCCCCGAGGGCCCGATCTATTGCGACAATGGCTGACCCACAGGAAAAACGGCCAGGACCAAGCGAAAGCCCTGGCGGCTGTCCGTCCCGGCGAGACTCTGGTCGTCCCCAAACTCCATCGGTTCGCCCTGCCCCTACCCGATGCTCGAGAACATCATCGAGGTCATGACGAGACTTTCCCAGGATTTCCGGCAGCCGGCAGGGATGACCATGACGATTTGATCCCAAGTTGCAGCAAGTCATGCAGTTCCAGGCGCTCCCCGCCATGAAGGAGTACAGAGCAACACCGCCGTCCCGGCCAAGAGAAGGAGCCGCCAGACCAGTCGCAACCCACAAAAATGGGCCCCGCAGGGGCCCATAAAAGGAGATTTGTACACATTCAGCGGCCCACAAGCCCCTGAACAGGGAAAACACGTGCCCGAGGTGGGACTCGAACCGCATTCCCTCCCCCGCAAACACTGGGATCCCGCGGAAACATGCGGAATCCAGCCCGATCCTGCAACAGTACGACCCGATCCGACGCCCAAAATGTGGACAATGTACACACGCCAGATTGGACAGCTCAGAGCATTGCGGCCCCACTCCCCGAGTCGAGCTGGCTGTTCTGAATTCTGTGCCACGAGACTTTCGGAACGGAATTCCGGTCAGCCGCAGCATCAGGCGCAACGCTGCCACACCAAACAGAAGGTCCGTTATCGGCCCTCAAATGAAGGCACCATCCCCGCAGCACAACCGAGTTGACGGCCGATAGTGGATATTGTGTGAGGTTATGGCGCATTGCTCCCATTGTCAGCCTGGCGAGCCCTCCGCCTATTAGCGGTTATTTTGCGGCTTTCCTAGGCAACCGGAACGTCTAACGGCAAATCCCTGGCATCCCAAAGGGCACCCGTGGAGATGATCTGGCCGTCCTTGATAACGGTACGCGTCTTGCTTTCGTCCCAGAGGATCGAGGGTTCATGGAAGGGATCCCCGTCCAGGACCACCAAGTCCGCGCAGGACCCTCGGGTGATGCGTCCAAGGTCACCGCGCCGAAGCAGGGCGGCATTGGTTGATGTTGCCGACCGGAGTGCGCCGTACACGCCAAGCACTTCACACTGCAGGCGGAGTCCGGCCAGTTGCTCATCCTCCAGTTCACCCATGAGGTCTGTTCCGAACCCAATCCGGACCCCGGCATCTCGGGCCAGTGCCACGGCGTTCCTCCCGGCCTCTAACACTTCCCGGTTCTTGGCTGCTCCCACTTCGGTGAGGCCGACTTCCCTGCCGCGCCGTTCCATGGCTTCGTAGGTCACCAAGGTGGGGACTAGATAGACGTCATTGTGAGCCATTAGCTGGGCGGTTTCCGCATCCAGCAGATTGCCGTGTTCGATGCAGCGAACCCCATTAAGCACTGAATGACGAATGGCCTCGGGCGAATATGCGTGAGCCGTCACGTAGCTGCCCCGGCGGGAGGCCTCCTCCGTTACGACGCGGATTTCCGCCGCGCTGTACTGCGGAACCCGAATCGGATCGACCGGTGAGACGACCCCGCCGGAGGCCATTAGCTTGATGGCGGAGGCACCTGTGCGGAATCGGTGACGCACGGCCCGCAACAGGTCATCGGCGCCGTCCACCACTTCGCACATGTGCCCGCCGTGGAAGCATCCTCCGTGGTTCGCGGCCCGGATATCGCCGTGGCCGCCTGTCTGGCTGAGCGCCGGGCCGGTGAAGAAGTACCGCGGACCGGGGTACAGGCCCTCCTCGATGGCACTGGCAAGGCCAACGTCACCACCGGCAACGTCACGAACCGCAGTGAAGCCGCGGAGCAGTGCAGCGGCGAGGCGCCGTGCCCCGGCAAGTGCGGAATAGCTCAGTGGCCCCGTCTCGTTCCTGGCGGACGTCAGGCTGAGGGCGTAGGCATGAAAATGCGCATCGATGAGTCCTGGAATCACGGTTCGGCCGCCGGCGTCAAGGACGGCGCCGGTCTCTTCCACCACCAGCCCTACGGCGGTGATCCGGCCATCCCGGATGCTGATAGAACCCTCAATCAGGTCAGGTGATTCACCGTCAAAGATTAGGGCGTTCCGTATTGTCAGGCTTCCCGGAGTGGTCACGTGCTGTTCCTTCCTGTTGCCCCCCGCGGGCGGGCCCCCCAATTGGTGCCCGCCCGCGAAGGAACTAGTTGGCTGCGGTAAGGGCTTCTTCGAGGAGATGGACAGACCGCCGTGCGACGTCCACGGCTGCATCCACCGAACTCTGGTCGTAGCTGCCCTCAGGTGCGAGGAAGTTCATGGAACCGATAGTCCGGCCGTTTCTCACGACCGGAACGTTGACGATGGCCCCGCAGCCCAATGACTCGATGGTTGCCGAATCAAAGAAGAATGCGCGGACCGCTTCCTTATCCGCCCCCAGGAACGGCTGCTGTCCATTGAGCACCTGCTCCAGCCACACCCGGTTCGTGTCCTCGGCGAGAGTCTTCTTCCCGCCCACCGGATAGACATCGGGATGGGTGGTGTAGACGCGGGCCATACTGGTGCCATTATCGGCAATGACGGAGGCGGTAAAGAGCGTGACACCGACTGCTTGCTGGGCGTGGGCGTACACGTCGTCGAAGGATTCAAATTGGGAACTCATGGAGTCCTTTCTTTTCTTGATGGGAACCCATCCGCTGGCGGTGCTTGGTAGCCGTAGTGCGTCTTGGCGAAGTCCTCGGTGATGAAACCGTTGACGATGTCGTACGTTATGTCCTCGCGGGAGCGCTTGGAGACCTCTCCGAAGCCGCCGCCGCCTCCCACGGCGAGGCGGACGACGTCGCCGGCCTTGACCTTGTGGGCGTTCGCCTTCAGCGTGCGGACCTCATCGCTGCGGCCGGGGTTGATCACAACTTCGGGGCCTTGGGCGTCTGATCCGCCGAAGAGCCCCCAGGCGGGCGTCTTTGACCGTTCGAACCAGAGTCCGACAACGCAGTCGGCCAGGAATTCGTATTCGCGTACCACGCCGTTGCCACCGCGGTACTGCCCGGGGCCGCCGGAGTTGGGGCGGATGGAGTACTCGTTGATCCGGAACGGGTAGCGGGTCTCCAGCATCTCGATCGGCAGGTCCTTGAGGGAGCCGTTGACGTTGTTGATCATGGCGGATTCGCCATCCGTGCCCTGCCAGGCACCCCAGCCGCCCAGAGTTGCTTCCATGGTGACGAAGTTCCGGCCGAAGCGGGTGTCGAAACCGGCGGCGGTGATGATCATTGAGTCACCGTGGCTGGCGCTGGCGACGCGGTCGGGCATGGCCGGGGCCATTGCCTTGGAGACGAGGTCGATCAGAAGCCCGAGGTGGGAGAAGTACCACTGACACGGGGCTGGCGTCACGGCGCCGAGCACTGAGCCGGACCGTACCTGGGTGGTCATTGGCCGGAAAGATCCGCCGTTGGAGTTGGACTCCGGGCTGACGAGGAGCTTGTAACCCACGCGCAGCGCCGAGACGGCCTGGGCGGCGCCACAGTTGACCGGACCCATGGTCTGGTCCGCCGATCCGGTGACGTCGAAGTCAACCGTGTCGCCGGCTACGGTGATCCGCAGCTTGATCGCAATGGGAGTGTCCAGATTGATGCCGTCGTTGTCCAGGAAACCCTCGGCTTCGTAGACCCCGTCCGGAATGTTGCGTACGGTCGCACGCTCGATTTCCTCAGTCTGGCGGAATATCTCATCCCGGGCGGCATCGAGCTGCTCCATCCCGTACCGGCCCACGAGCTCCTTCATTCGGGTGGTCCCCATCCGGAGGGCGGCGATCATGGCGTGCATGTCACCAATGGTCTGGTAAGGGAAGCGCACGTTGGTCCGGATCAGGTCCACAACAGAAGTCTCAACTCCGGCCTCGACCAGCTTGACTGGCCCCATCCTGAAGCCCTCTTGAAAAATGTCCGTCGAGTCCATGGAACCGCCGACATCCTTGGACCCCATGTCCATCCAGTGAGCACGGGTGGCCGCGAATCCGACCACCGCGCCTTCGTCGAAGATCGGAGCAAAAATGGTCACATCGTTCAGGTGGGTGCCGCCCAGGTATGAGTCGTTGAGAATCCAGATGTCCCCTTCCTGCCAGACCGTGCGGCCGTACATCTCCTCCACGGCGATGGAACAGGTTTCCAGGTTGCCTAGGAACAGCGGCAGACCGGCGGACTGCCCGAGCACGCGGTGCTCGGTGTCCAGGAGGGCCACGACGCAGTCCCCGCCCTCGTAGAGGATGGGTGAGTAAGCGGAGCGGATCAGGGTGGCGTTCATGTCATCCGCGGCGCTGGTGAGCGCGTTGCGGATGATTTCCACGGTGACGGGATCAAGGGTTTTGACTGCTGTAATTGTCATTTTTGGTACCTCAGTTTCCTTCGACGTCTTCAGAGCGGATGACCAGGGAGCCGAACTTGTCGACCTTGACGTTGAACCCGGGGGGCACCACGGTGGTGGCGGTCTGCTCCACGATGATGGCGGGTCCTTCGAATGTGTGGCCGGCGCCGAGGTCGTCACGGCGAACCACGGTGGTGTCGTGTTCGACGTGGTCAAAGACCACCCGGCGGATTTCGTGCTTGAACTCCGGGCCCTCTGCGGTGACGTAACTCGGAGCTTCCAGCCGTCCCAGGTCGCCGACGGCCTGCGTGCGCAGCGTGACGATTTCGATCGGGGCGCCGAGATTGGAGTGGCCGTAGCGCTCGTGGTACATCGCGGAGAAACGGATAGCGAGGTTCGCGACGAAGTCCTGAGACTCGGGTTCGTCAGCGGACGTCAGCGGAACATTCAGGGAGAACTCCTGCGACTGGTAGCGGACGTCCACGGACGCCGTGGTGGCGCGGCTTTCCTCCGGGACGCCTTCCGAGATCAGTGACGACAGGCCTTCGACTTCCATGGAGCGCAGGATGCCGGCCATGTCTGCCACGTCGATGTCTTCGTCGAGGTAGAAGTACGGTTCGGAAAAGTCCTTACGGATGTTCGTCTGGAGCATGCCCCATGCGGAGAAAGCGCCGGGGAAGCGGGGAACGACCGTCTCCGGAATCCCGAGTTCCTTGGCTAGGAACACGGCGTGCATGGGTCCGGCACCGCCAAAGGCCACGAGGGCGAAGTCGCGGGGTTCGATGCCGCGGGAGATGGTGATGGTCCGGATCGCCTGGGCCATTTGGGAGTTGGCGACGTCACAGATGCCTTCGGCCATGGCGATGGGGTCAAGGCCGAGCTGATCACCAACTGTTTTCAGGGCTGTGATCGCGGCTTCACGGTCCAAGGCGACCTGTCCGCCGGCGAACCAGTCGGGGTCGACACGGCCGAGCACCAGATTGGCATCAGTGACTGTGGGTTCCGTCCCGCCGCGGCCGTAGCAAGCCGGTCCGGGGGTGGCTCCTGCGGAACGCGGCCCGACCCGGAGGCCGCCGGCTTCGAGCCACGCGACGGAGCCGCCGCCAGCGCCGACGGTGTGGATGTTGACGACGCTCATCAGCATCGGCAGACCTTCAAGGTGGGCCTCCGTGGAGACGTCCGGCTTGCCGTCGACCACCAAGGAAACGTCGAAGGATGTGCCGCCCATGTCCACACCGATGAGGTTGCGGTTTCCCGAGACACCCGCCAGTTCGACATCGCCCATGGCACCGCCGACCGGGCCGGAAAGCAATGTCTGCAGCGGCCGCTTACGGGCGGACTCGGCGGTAAGCACGCCGCCGGAGGACTGCATAATGTGCAGCGGGGCTTCCACTCCCCGGTCACCGAGTTTCTCTTCCAAGTCCAGGAGGTAGTTACGTACGACCGGCCCCGTGTAGGCCTCGACGACGGCGGAGGACGTGCGCTCGTATTCGCGCCATTCCTTGGCTGCTTCGTGCGAAAGGGAGACTGTGAACTCTTCCCCGAGTTCCTCGAGCAGGATTTCGCGGGCCCTGATTTCGTGCGAGGGGTTTTTGTAGCTGAAGAGGAACGCAACGGCGACGGCGCCGTAGCCCTCCTCCACTGCCCGGCGCGCGGCCTGGCGGACTGCCAGTTCGTCCAAGGGCACGAGTTCCTGGCCTTGGCTGTCCAGCCTGCCACGGACGCCGATGACGTCCTTGCGCTCGATCAGCGGGGCAGGCTTGCGGTACTGCGCATTGTAGAGCTCAAGGCGGGGGCCGCGGGCGATGTGATAGGTATCTTCGATGCCGGCCGTGGCCAGCAGTAGCACGGGAACCCCACGACGTTCTAGGAACGCGTTCAGGCCCTGGGTGGTGCCGTGGACCAGGAAATCGATGTCCGATAGATCATCAACTATCGATTCCAGGCCTGCGATGACGCCGGCGCTCAGGTTCCACGGCGTGGTGGACGCTTTCGTAGCCGCGTAGGTTCCGGCGTCCTGGTCGTACGCCACTATGTCAGTAAAGGTTCCGCCGATATCCATCGACACCCTGTAGTTCGGCATGTGTATCTCCTCATGGTCTTGGAATGGAACTTTGTGTGTGGGAGATCACGGTACATACGGGGCCGACCAAGATAGTGGGCATACTGCATGATTCGGCTTCACCTGGACGGGCAGAGTGCATAACAGTGGTGCGCGCGCACCCGACTGTCGAGGCCGGTGGGCTCGGCTCCAACGGCGCGAGGTTTACTGAATTGGCGCTTGTCCCTCCTCAGTGCGACAACGCAATAACGGCGGACAGAGACTGCCCAATGTCACCAAAAAACACAGTCCTTCTGACCTGCGCAGAGGGTGCGCGTTTACAAGCGCAGTGCTTTCCGCCCAAACGGGCGAATCAAAGAAGTGCAAAGTGAACACCGTCTGAGCGCTCTTCGTTTGTAGTGTGAGGGCAATCACTCGGCGGGAGGCTAGGAGAGCTACTCCGAGTGGAGGCTTGGGTGAGCTGCTCCGAGGTGAATTCCCTGATATCCGGACTGTTCTCCGTGCACAGAAACGCTGCGTGTACTTCTAATCGTGTCCAAATTATCGGAGGTCAAGACATGTCCAGTATCGACCCACTCATTTCAGGGCGAGCGCCCGGGACGGCGAGCCCGCCTCGCTCCATGGCCGTCGGGCACGCGTTCCGCGACATGCCTTTCGGGTCCATCCACTTTAAAATCTGCGCGGTCCTCTTCTTCGCTTTCGCAATCGAAGCCTGGGAAATGCTCATGCTCACCTACGTTGCTAGTGATCTGGCTACTAGCCTGCAGGTCGGCATGACGCAGGTAGGAATCGCCATCTCGGCGCTCTTCCTGGGCATGATCCCCGGGTCACTAATTTGGGGGCCCATCTCTGACCGGATCGGGAGGAAATCCACGTGTGCATGGAGCTTCGCCGGTTATGGTGTCTTCACGCTCCTGAGTTGCTTCGCACCGAACTTTGAGACCCTCTCGGTGGCTCGCTTCCTCTCCGGGCTGTTGTTCTCGGGCGTCTTCACTGTGACTTTCCCCTATTTTGAAGAGCTGCTCCCGGTTAAGGTCCGCGGAAAGGCCACGGTCTATCTTGCCGCAGGGTGGCCGATCGGTATCCTGGCCGCCCTCGGCACCGCTGCTCTGATCGGCGGGCACGGCTGGCGCTGGGTCACTGCTGCTAGCGCACTTGCCAGCCTGTGGGGCATCGTACTGTACAAGGTCGTTCCGGAATCCCCGTACTGGCTCGCGAGGCGGGGGCGGAATGAAGACGCGCACGATGTCCTCGACCGTCTGGGAGCCCACCCCATCTCGCGTGGCACCATTTTCACCGTGTCGGAGGGCGAGAAGCAGTCCATCTGGAGCCTCTTCAAGGGGAGAATGGGCCGGATCACGATCATTCAAGTCCTCATCAACTTCACCTTCTCTTGGGGCTACTGGGGACTTCAATCGTGGATGCCAACATTGCTTCAAGGGCGAGGACTGAGCGCCTCATCAAGCTTTTCCTTCATTGCCCTGAGCGCGGTCCTCATGATCCCGGGATACATGACGGCCTCCTACCTGACCGGACGCTTTGGCCGCAAATGGATATTCACGATCTATGTCCTCGCCGCGGCTGGCGGCGGCTTCTTCTTCGCGACAGCCTCAACCGAGACTGAGATGTATATCGGCATGTTCTCTCTGGCCTTCTTCGCTCTGGGAGCCTGGGGTGTCTGGGACACGTGGATGGGCGAACTCTATCCCTCGGCCCTTCGTGGCTCAGGCTACGGGTTCGGTGTCTTCGGTCAGCGCGTCGCAAATACGGTCGCACCGAGTCTTGTCGGGTTCCTCCTAGCCTCCGCCACCGGAGTCACGTCGACAATTCTGTTTATCAACATGTTCTTGTTTGTCACCGTCATCCTCAGCCTGTTCTTGCCCGAAACCGAAGGAAGTGAATTGGAATGATCACCCCCACCGACAATCTTGACGATCTCTCGGAGAACGCCCGAATCCTGTGGATCAACCCGCTCTACACCGATGTGTACAACCGAGCGATGGCGGATTCCTTCCGCCAGATAGTCCGTCCGGGCACCGAAGTTGATGTCGTTTCCCTTGACGGAGAGGGCCCCTCCCACGTTGAATACAATGCTTTCGAGGCACTTATGCTTCCGCAGCTGTTGCGAACCGTGCGGTGGGCGGAAGAAGAAGGCTATGACGCCGCCGTCATCGGTTGTTTTTACGACCCGGCGCTGCGGGCGGCACGCGAAATCACCGATCGCATGGTGGTTGTAGGCCCGGCGCACTCGGCGCTGAGCATCGCCGGAAGTCTGGGCGAGCGATTCTCCATTCTCGTTGGACGGAAGAAGTGGATTCCCGAGATGGCCGAGAACGTCCATCGTTGCGGCGCATCAGAGCGACTTGCCTCATGGCGCGTGCTCGAGATGGGCGTCGATGACTTCCAGGAGGACCCGGCGCTCACGGAAAAGCGGATCATGACCGAAGCCCGCAAGGCCGTGGAACAGGACGGCGCAGACGTCGTCATCCTCGGCTGCACGGCCGAATTCGGATTCTTCCGAACGGTTCAAGAGGAAATTGGCGTACCCGTGATCGACGCGACTGTGGCCCCGCTCAAACACGCCGAGCAGCTCGTTGACTCGGTTCGTCGGTTCGGTTGGACGCACAGCAAGCGCCTGGGCTACGACGGGCCCACGGCCCAAGAACGCCAGCGGTTCTTCCCGGCTCTCGAGCCAAAGCACATGGTGTCAATGACCACGGTGTCCTCGTAAATACATTGCACCGCCCGTGACGCCGACTGCTTGCGCGTCACAGAGCCCCTCCACCCTAGGGCATCTTTGGCCGGAGGTTACCCCGATACCCTCGCTTGCCTTGACATCCCGTGATCGAGGCAGGCGAGGGAACCCCCGCGGGTCACCAGCAATGCGGGGACGGGTAACCGCATCCTTCCCATAACCCCGGCGGCATCAGCGCCGGCTAACCCAATCAAAATCAAACGTGGCATATAGCACTCAAAAACGGAGGTAAGGATATGTCCAGACGGACCCTATGTATCAAGCCCATGATGACCCACGCTTACTATGTCCCTATCGGACTGCTGTCCCCCCTCAAGCCCAACTTCTCGCTGGTCCAGCGATGAGCAGGCCAGAATCCGCGGTTGTCTTCCGCACATTGGGCGGCCCCGAAGTGCTGGCCGTCGAAGCTGCTTCTCCACGTCAAGTCGCGGAAAACGATGTCCGCATCAACGTCGCAGCATTCGCACTCAACAGGGCAGATCTAATGTTCATCCACGGCGAGCACTACACCATCCCGGAGTTCCCCTCGCGCATTGGGTCCGAGGCAGTGGGTACCGTCACCGAGATTGGCGAGAAAGTCACAGCTTTCAGCATCGGCGACCGCGTCACGAGCATTCCCTTCTTCACCGCAACCGACGGCGTGCAGGGAACAACGGCCGTCCTACCGGCAGACTACCTAACCCTTGCTCCACCGGAACTTTCGGATGCCCAGGCCTGCTCTGTTTGGATGCAATATCTCACTTCTTACTTCGCCTTCGCGGAGACAGCCAATCTCGGATGTGAAGACACAGTGCTCGTCACTGCCGCCGCCAGTTCGGCCGGGCTTGGCGCCATCGAGATCGCACGCGCACTTGGGGCGAAGGTGGTCGCGACGACGCGGTCGGAGAAGAAGCGATCGCTCCTCCTTGAGGCCGGCGCAAACGAAGTAGCCCTCGTGGGGGTCGACGACCTCGGCGAGGTCATCGACCGCACCACCGACGGCAAAGGCGTGCGGGTCGCTTTCGATCCTGTCGGAGGAGAGTCCCTCGGCACCTACGTCGATCACCTCGCACCTAACGCCGTCATTTTCGGCTACGGCACGCTGAGCGATTTGCAGCCCGTTATCCCTATGGCCGCAATGTGCAGAACTCAATCGGTTTTCCACCCGTACTCAATGTTCAACCACGTCGGACGGGCCGATGAGCGGCAGCGAGGTGTCGACTTCATCCGCGAGGGGATTAGCTCTGGGGCCCTGCGGCCCAGAGTCGACCGGGTCTTTGCTTTCGACCAAGTGCTTGATGCCTACCGCTATATGGAGTCGAACGAACAGTCAGGGAAAATTGTCGTCGAAATAAGTTAGCCCTGCCGCGCCTGGGTCCGTGTCCGTGTCCGTGTCCGTGTCCGTGGAACAGTCCGGCGGGCACGGACCGGGGTCGGGCTCACGCATGGACCGCCGTCACGGACTGCTGACGGATGGAGACGCGCGCCGTGCTCGTGCCCCCTGCGTTCGATGGGGGCAGTTTTAGGCGCTGGCCGAAGCCAGAAATCCTCGGGGCAATCATTGAAGGAATCAGACTGGGATCTCAGGGAGTCCTTTCTGGTATTCGAGGGGGTCTTCGGAAGTCGTTTTGTCTCGCAGAGATCGCCGCAGCACTTTGACGATGAGGTGGACGGACAGCAGCTCAGAGGGGATATCAAGCGGGACACCGAGATCCCGTGCCCGGTTAAGCCGGGCCTGCAGGGTGTTCCGGTGCAGGTTGAGGGATTTCGCAGCGAGGCTGACTGAGCCGCGGTGATCGAGGAAGGCGGCCACTGCCGTAATGATCACGTCGCGGTCCGGGGAGCTCATCAGTCGCGGCAGTGATAGTTCTGCCACGAGCGCGACGGCGTCCATGTCGACGAAGGTCGTGGCCGCGACCACCCCGAGGTTGGCGAAGCCTAGAACCGTGCCGGGCCCCGTTGACCGGGCGGATTGTGCAGCCAGCCGCGCCTCACGCACGATCAACGCCAGCGCAGGGGCATCCTCCTGCCATCGGGACAATCCCGCCACCAGGCCAAGCTCGGCAAGAGCTGGCCCCAGACGTGTCCTGATTCGGGTTTCGAGCTGGGTCGAGGCATCCTGATCCCCGGCGGGTACGAGCGTCAGCCAACCGCCTTGAACCTCAGCCAAGGGGCTGCGTACTGTGACCTTGCGCCAGAGCAGGCGCAACACGGCCGTCAGTTCGGGCCGGTGGTCTTGCACCTCCCCGCTGCGGAGCCATAGGGCCACGTATGGCTCCCCTTCGCGCCAGCCCAACTGGGTCAGCAGATGTCGGTGTTTTTCCTCGAACTCCGCGCCCGACGCGGCAGGGTCCTGATCCAACCCGGCGATCGCCGCTGTGGGAACGGCCCGGGCAGTACTAAGTAGCTCCTCCAACAGCCAGGCAGCCTTCACCGCGGGCGTGGCCACCTCAAGGATTGAGCGCACCAGCCGCAGGTTGTGGATGCCGGAAGTGGGCACGCGGGCCGTGAGGGTGCAGCGGACGACGCTATTGGCCCCGCCGACTTCCACGGTGATGACTTCGTCAGTCTCCCTTGGAGGCAGCCCGGCGGAGGCCAGAACCACGCCGTCGTACTCCAGCAAAACTCCGACCCCGTCCAGTTCCCTGGAAATGGTCTTGAGGACATCACCGAGTGTGGTGTCCTTTGCGACTGTCCGGGAGACCCTGGCCAGTTCCGCATCGACCACCGACAGGGCCGCGCCGATCTCGGCCGCCAGGGCCAATGCAAGGGCTGCAGGCTCCCCGTCAGTGGCCAGCAGCGTGATGCTCAACCGCTCCGCCAGTCCGACCGCCGCGCTTGCATAGGCGCTGCCGGCCACGACGACGGCGCTGGCCCGCCGCTCCCACGCATGGCGGAGCGCCGCGGACACCAGCCAACCCCCTGAACCCATCTCTGAGGAGAGGACCACCACAGTATTGGGCCGCACCTGCCGGATTGCCTCAAGCTGGGAGACGAGAACAACACTTTCTATCAACGCGCTGGATGGAGTGAGATATAGCGGCGTGGTGCCACGGAGGGAACCGTGCGCCAATAGCCCAGCGACATCGAGCCGGGTTTCGTTTTTCGACCTAGTCATGATGGCGCCTTGGATGCTCGAGCGGAATCCCAAAAGCCTTGGGCTCTGCCAGATTCAGTCCGGCCTCCGAATACCACTGCGGCGCCGCGGCCAGTTTCAGGACATCCACGACGTCGCCCACTTGGACGTCGTCGAGGTTCACCACCGTGCCCTGCTCGGAATTGAGTAGCGTCACCATGTCCGGGACGGCTGCTGTTATCGCACCATCCACGAGGACCAGCAGGATCTCATTCTGGATTTCAAGACGCACGATGCGGCCGGTGGTTTCGTCTTCGAGCGTTACGCTGGACGGCTGCGCCGGCAGGCCGAGGTCGGTGGGCCGGGAGAGGCTTTCGATGTGGCTCACGCGGGCTCGGGCGATGCGCGTGGTGTCGAGGAGATCGGCGAGCAACGACAGCTTTCTCTCAACCGAGCTGCTCGCGTCGAGGATTTGCCCGATCCGGATCATGCGGCTGATGGAGCCGTGGACGCCATGCTCTCTCAGCCGTTGTGCGGAACACGGATACATGGCGGTGGCTGCCCAGCCGCCGAGTTCGGTCACCAGTGCACGCACCAGCGTCTCGGCCCGTTGCGGGCTGTCGACCTCAACCACCGCCCGTTCCCCGGTTACCCCCATGAGCGCGATAGGGCCGATCGCCACGTTTCCAATGTTCAGAGTTGTCTGGCTGATCAAGGGGAAAACGCGGCCCATGGGGTCGGAATCGATGACGGGCAGCGAGGACTGCAGCCCAACCATGAGGGGTACGATTCCATTGATGTTTGCGGCGGCGAGCGAATAGATCGCCCTCACCCTCCGGCCGAGACGGGCCTCGATGGCACTGATGCAGCCGAGGAACTCGTCGCCCACGGGAGGCATGTCGGCGATGAAAAGGCCCTGCGTTACCATTCCGACCGCCACCACCAGGTCGTCGGGAGCAAGCTCATCGACGGCGATGAGTTCCAGTGACCGGTCCTCCATCGCCCGCTGGATCATCTCCGCGTAGACGTAGATTGCCGTCGGGTCGATGGTGCAAGCCAGGAAGTGGGCACCTGTTCTGAGGTTCCGGACGTCCTCGGTAGTGAGTACGGTGCTCATGGGTTGGTTCCCCGCGCGGCTGCCGGCAGCACGTGTTCCTCGTCGGCGGACGCTTCTCCGGCCGCCTGGACCCGGATTCGAACGATTCCGGGGTTGCCGTAGGGCATGGCAAAGACGTTCGATTCAATGATGTGGGTCTGCCCGGGGCTGGCGCCCAACTGGACCGCCGCTGAGTGTGCGTCCTCCTCGGCGAGGTTCTGCACGCGTCGCAGGTCAACCCGGCCGCTGACGGTCTCGAGCCTGTCGATCCACGCCGTCAGCGGGGCCACGGCAGATCCTACCAGTGCGGCGTCCTGCACCGCCGGCAGAGTGGGCACCAGCCCGAAGGGCAGTGCACTCTCCTGCCACTCGCGGAGGTCGGCAATCACCGAGGGGATGTCGGTGCGAACCGGATGATGGACGGTGTACGGCTCCAGAATGGCGGCGTTGCTGGCGAGGCTTGCGTCAAATCCTTGGCGAATGAGGCTTCTGGTGACAGGCAGGCCTCCACGGGTGTGGCCCACGGTGACCCCGTCCTCCATGCAGAGAATGACTTCCCCCTCGGGGATTCCCGCCAACGTGGCCGCGCCAAGGATTGCCATCGCGGGCTGGGCGCGCAACCCGTGCACAGGCGCCAAGGCCAGCCGTGACAGAGGTGCGCGGCCGCCGTCGTTCTTTGCAAACGACAAGAGGGCGGCCGGGAACTGGCGCCGGCCTGCCTCCTCAAGCGTGGCAGCCAGCTCTTCCCCCGACTCCATCAGGGCGCTGTTAAGGATGGCCGTGTAGTCGCGGTCCCGGAAAACGCTGGAATAGAAGTCATTGGAAATACTGATCCGCATATCTCTGTCGTTGCTTAGGATGGCATCGGCTATGCGCGTTTCATGGTCCATTGACGCTGTCGAACCGACCGAAGTGATCGCCACATTCCGCACGTCACCGGCAAGGATGCCGGGGAGGTCGGACAGGAACGCCTCCAGGCCCAACCGAGCCAGAGGCCGTCCCCGCAGGTCGTGACCCCCGCGGACATGCACGGTCCGAGTCACTGCCGGCTCAACAAGGGCTGGCAGCACGGTCATGTGAAAGTCGTCCGCGGGGGGACGGGGTGAAATGCGGATGGCGACGACGTCGGCCAGTTTCCGCTCCACCAAGACCCGTCCGACGTCAGCAGTGATCTCCGTGATGCCTGACCCGAACTCCCGACGGAGCCCGGACAGGGACGACTCCAATGCTTCCGACAAGCTGCCCGCGTGCACCTCCCGAGCGGCGGAAACTACAGTCCGCCCGTCGAGTACAACGGTCCGGCAGCTGGTTCCCTGTAGCCGCAGTCCCACTCTCATTGTTCAGTTCCTGCCTGGCGTCTATCTTCCATGTGTATAGAGTGCACCACTAGTCGTCCTCTAGTGTTCCCCCAGGCGCGGAGAGAGCATCGTTTCGTGCTCCTCGGCCTATCGAGACGTTGACGAAGATACCCAGCGCGGCCCGTTAGCTAAGTCCCCACCACGGGCACGAATACCCGATGTGCTGGAGACCCTCAAAGGGCGGATCCGGGGGCCGGGCTGATATCGATCCGGTGGGGGCGAGGGAACCGTCCTGGCCCGCAATACCAGGTATTCCTCAAGACCGTGGCTGGCCCGGCGCCGGTCCGTCACCGCGGCCCGGCTCGGACGGCAGTTCCAGCTAGCGCTCATCGGCGCCGCCGGCGGTCACTGGTCCCTTCGGCATCGACGGGGAGCGGATTGCCTGGATGCCGTCGAGTTCGGCCGGGTCCTGTCCGTACGCGGTACTGCGGCAGCGCTGCTAACCGCAGGATGACATGCGAGTCATTCATGCTGTAAAGTTTTGTCACGGTCTTTCTGCTCCAGCGTCAGGGAATCCGGAAGGCGGGAGCGGGCGGCCGGCTGTCCGTTCCGGGCTCAGCCGGAACGGGGACCAAAGGAATAGCCAATGCCGGTAGAGCCATCGTCTTTTCCGCCACTCGCGAATGCGGCGGGTCCCGACGACCCGACCGAGGCCACGCCCGGTGGCGGCCGGGTGCCTGAGATACGCCAACAGGCATCCGAGATCATCGAGGCGGTGCTGTCCGCGTCAGCGCCGGAGCAGGCGGCCGCCCGGGAACAGCTGCGTCAGTGTCTTGCCGCCCATCCCGACCGGCCGGAAACAGCGCTCTTGGAGCACCTTATCGCCCTTGGCGCCCTGACCGAATTTCCTCCCAGGGGCCGGCGCGATGCGCCCGAGGACGGTCGAGCCACGTATTCTGGCCCGGGCGGGAGCGTCCATTCGCGGATCGAGGCGGTGCTGCAGGACAGAATGCTGTTGACGGCCTTCCAGCCGATCCGTGACCTCTCCAACGGGGAAGTCGTCGGCGCGCAGGCCCTCACGCGGTTTCTTGGCGACACCGGCAACCAGCCTGCGGACTGGTTCGCCGAAGCCAGGGATGCGCGGCTGGGAAGCGATCTTGAATTCGCGGCAATGGAATCGGCCCTCGCCGCAGCCAGAATCCTCCCGGCCCAGCTGTACGTGGCTCTGAAACTGTCCCCGTCCACCTGCCTGGACCCTCTCCTGCCGGGGTTCCTGCAGGAATCGGCACTCGCCCCTGCGCGCCTGGTCCTGGAACTCACCGAGGCCCTGACCAGGGAGCAACCCGCCGCGCTGCTCACGGCTTTGGCTCCGCTGCGAAGGAGCGGAGTCCGTCTTGCCCTTGATCATGCCGGCTCGTACGTCACGTCGATCCGGCATATCAGGCAGCTCCGGCCGGACATCATCAAACTGGACCGCAACCTTGTTGCCGGCATTGCTACGGACCCGATTCATTCATCCTTGTGTGAGGCAATGATCGGGTTCGCCGATCATATCGGTGCCGTCGTGATCGCCCAGGGCATCGAAACCTGCGCAGAACTGGCGGCAGTCACGGGGCTAGGCATGACCGCCGGTCAGGGCTATTTGCTGGGCGCGCCCACCACCCGGCCGGAGGACTGGAACGGGTGGACCCCTGCCGGGCAGGAAGCACGGTCCTTTACAAATCCGGACGGTAGCCTGCGGTCCTGACCCGCCGACGAAGGCCCATTCCCCGTCCGGATGCCTGTGACGATATTTGCTCGCTCGTCCTGTACGAGCCGGTCGCATACATGGGCAGGCGGAGCAAGAGTCATCCAGGGCTTACGGGTCATAGGTCGATCCTACCGACGGGCTTCTTTCACCGGACCCGCCCTCCGCCCGCCCGGCAATGTTTTCGCAACGCCATTGTGCGGTTGCCTCAGTCCCCCTCGCAGCCAGTAAGCCGGTCCCTCACCGGGGCACGTGATCAGGTGGCATCTGCCGCTGCTATCGGCTCGCGGATTGCCGTCTTCCATCCCCAGACGCGGTGCCGAGTACCCCCCGCAAGCTCTCGGTGGTTCAATGCGAAGGCGGTCGGCACACCAGAGCTATTCGCGACGACTTGCAGACCCCCTCAGTGAAAAGCTCAATTCGAGTTAGTCCTTGCTCCGTGACTGGCAGTCAGTTCAACAACTGGCAGGCAGGCCCAACGCACTCCCTCACAAGGAACTGCGATGACATCCCCCTGCTCCAGCTCTCCGCTGGTTCTTGGGCTGAATGGGAACTGGCGCTTGGTCATGCTTGAAGTGTCCCAGAACAACCGAAGTCGCCGGCCAAAACACGCGCTCCCGGCTTGACTCCGTCACTTCTCCAAGACGCTCATCGTTGCCCCCCGCGCCCGTTAGCCGGTCCCCCGCCGCGACGCCATCCGCCCGCACTGGCGCTGTGAGAGATCCGAAACAAATATTGGAGACCTTGATTCGCGTACACCCCGCCCGAAAAACTGTCCCGCTCAGGGTGGACAATCGCGACAGTGGAACCCTGTCCGCGCAGATCACTGGGCTACGCCCGGGTCTCCTCCACTAACGAAAGGACCCTACAGCGCAACGCAATGCGCTTATCGGCTGGGTATCCCCCGAGGGCCCGATCTATTGCGACAATGACTGACCCACAGGAAAAACGGCCAGGACCAAGCGAAAGCCCTGGCGGCTGTCCGAGCCGGCGACTCCCCTTGTCGTCACCAAACCCGATAGGTTCGCCCGGCCCCTACCCGATGCCCGAGAACATCATCGAGGTCATGACGAGACTTTCCCAGGATTTCCGGCAGCCTGCAGGGATGACCATGACGATTTGATCCCAAGTTGCAGCAAGTCATGCAGTTCCAGGCGCTCCCCGCCATGAAGGAGTACAGAGCAACACCGCTGTCCAAGCCAAGAAAAGGAGCCGCCAGACCAGCCGCCAGCAACAAAAATGGTCCCCCGCAGGGGACCATCAAAGGAGATTTGTACACATTCAGCGGCCCACAAGCCCCTGAACAGGTAAAACACGTGCCCGAGGTGGGACTCGAACCCGTATCCCGATGGCGTCAGGTAGGGGAAAACGCCTACATTCCAGTCCGCACGAGTGTCTACGAGTGTCAACGACACGCAAATTTGATGACGCCGTCAACAGCCGTCAACGGGCACGCAAAAGGCCCCCACCATCAGGTGGGGGCCTTCCTTTTGGCGACGTGAGCCAGTTAGCGACATTGCGCCCAACACGGCCAGCGCACTTGCTCACGTACTTACCTGCCGTTTCGGGCCACAGGGTTAGCGGTAAGGGTTGTCCTTGACAGGCTCCCAAGCATTACCGGATTGGTTCAGTCGGATCTCATATTTTGCGGCCTCACATTCATCCCACGCCTCAGCCTTCGCGTCACGCAGCATGTGCGGGGCTGCGGCTTCGAGGGCGGCGCGCATGATTTCCTGCCACTGTCCAGGAGAGGCATAGTCGTACCAACTCTCGTGCAAGGTGCCCGCCGCCGCCTCGACCGCAGCTTCCGGCACCCTCATAGTTTTCCTATCGTCGCGGAGTCGTCCAATGATCGAGTCAGGGTGCGCGCGTGATTCCCACGCCTCAACCGCCTCATCCGGGATCACTTGGCAGCCCCATCCTCATTGAGTTCGGCCAACGTGCCCCCGGCGCCCCCAGTGAGCTTGCTGATCGCCTTGCCCGGCCTTGTGTAGTCGATTTCTGCGATGGGGTCGAACGCCCACCATTCGGACCCGTCATATTCACACCGCCACATCCGCCGCCCGTCGCTGAACATAACGATTAGGTCAGTTGCGACCTCCGAAGACCCGTAGGCGCTGTCATATTCGACATTCGCCAATTGCGTGAACTCATCCCAAGCGCAGCGATATTCTGCATCTCTCGAGCCGACAAAGACGATGTCTGCGACCTCATGGCCGGAATCTTGGATGGCGGACAGGGTCTCAGTTAGTAAGTTACTCATACCCCCTATCCTACCCTGAAACACTCCCCGCGCACAGTGTTTTTAAGTATCTATCCACCCAAGCAAAAGAGGCCCCCAAAACTAGGGGCCTCCTGCGCTGGGGGTCACGCGCCGACGAGCATCAGGCGTAAGCGTGGTGGAGCCAAGTTGCGCGGAGGTCATGGGCGCGGACATAACGGCCTAAGCCCTCACCTTGGGCCGCTTCCACAGCGCGGCCCCATGCAAACAGGTGAGGCATCTTGTCCACGTCGCCAAGCTTCAACCCAAGAAACCTCATCCTGTCAAAAAACTCCACCGAGCAAGCCGGGAGATTCTTGCAGATAAGCGCGTACTCATCATCCGTGACAATGTCCATGCGGGCCATCCTACAACGCGCCGACGAGCTGCCGTGCCGGGTACCTTGCCTCAACGATGGGGCACAGCCGGCACGTCAAGCAACCAACAGCCTCAGCCTGCGCATCCGTTAGTGTCGCCGCACGATCCATCAGAACCTGCCGCGTCACACCAAGACCACGCGCAACCTGGGCGAGCGACTTACCCTGACACCGCGGGCCGTCCTCACGCAGGTTGCTGTCGGGAAGGAGGCGGCGGGCAGTCTCATACCGGACCATCATCTCAACCGCCTCAACCTGGATAGTCGAATGGCCGAGCTCGATATGGACTTCCTCGTGGACGATGGCGCAGCGCTCCTGCACCTCGTTAAGCCTGTCGTCAACCCAGATGTCAACACCATCAGTACGGGCCGCGACACCATCAGGCATCCGCGTTTTGTATACCACCGTCAAACCAAAAACCCCCAGCAATAGAACGTTGTGTCGGCCACTGCATAACCGGCATACGAGAAGCGTAAATGACAGCGGTGACATTTTTAGCACCGGAGCCGCCTCTAATGGATCCTTGGCGCGGTCGGTTTAA
Source organism: Arthrobacter sp. NPDC056886 (assembly GCF_042788715.1). Taxonomy (NCBI): domain Bacteria; kingdom Bacillati; phylum Actinomycetota; class Actinomycetes; order Micrococcales; family Micrococcaceae; genus Arthrobacter; species Arthrobacter sp. NPDC056886. Next base: position 109,145 of record NZ_JBHUBT010000008.1, on the reverse strand, counting down.
TCACACAGCCTACTGACGGTTAGTGCACTAACGGTTGGCTTGCGCCGATCCTGCGCCAAACCTGCGGCTAGTCCTCGGGGTGCTCGTCTTCTTCCAGGTGCTCAACGTTCGTTGACGCAGCGAGCCCGAACATGTCACGCACACGGGCCTCCATCGGCGACGGAACCTGAGACAGGCGGCGGGTCAGTTCCGCGATTAGTTCAGCGTTCGTGAGTAGAGCCGCACCCTTGATCCCACCAGCCGCCGCAATGTGCAAAGAATCCTCAGCGTCAACTTCCTCCATGGTGATGTCGCTGGCTTTGCGATCAACCATCCTCATGATGTCTTCGATCACGCCGAGCCGCCACCCGAGGGCCTTCTCCATGCGCCGCTGGTTCGTGCCAGAAGGAAGCACCCGACCGAACTCGAATTGTGTGATCGTTTTATCTGACCCCATGCCGGCTTCCTTCGCGAACGTCGGCCTCCCCAGGCCGATCTCCTCACGACGCTGCTTAGCCAGCCGACCCAGCTGCCGAAGCAGGGCCCCATGCCCGAACTCCGGCACAGACTCACCACTCATCTCTAGGGCCTTCCGCACACTGGCGACCTTCCCTTGCGGGACATCCTTCGTCCCATTCTCCCACTCAACTACCGCGCTCATAGTGACTCCCGTTTTATCGGCTAGTTCCTGGACGCTCATCCCCAGCGACTCGCGGTATGAACGGATCTCGTTTGCTCCGAGGCTGTTCATGCTCATGATCTTTCTCCCCATGCGTTGGTCTGTAAATACTTCGCGGTACTCGTTTTCCCGCGTGCCGCTACCTAGAAACACTCAGCCGGCGCTCATTCCGTTTTGCTGAGGTACTTAGTTCTGCGCTGGCCACAGACTTGCAAACAATTCTGAGTATCCGCAATCAGGCGCCCTGAGTACCGTACGCGATTAATCGGCGTATCCCATGGTCATAGGGCATTCGAATATGTATTCGAACAGTACCCCTGATACCCAGTACTGGCGCGGAATTTGAGAATGGATACTGGAAGATACCCAACTTAGGGTTGACAGGATACTCAGCGATACTGCATGGTTGATCCATGAGCAAAGTACAGATGAGTACCCGGGAGACTCACACCGCATATGACCCGGAAGATGTCCGCATTGGCCTGACCCTTCAGGCACTCATGCACCGCGAAGAAATCAACGAAGAAGGCTTCCTGGTCCTCCGCAAGATCACCCATAGCGACATGGCGAAGAACATTGTCCTCAACGGCAAGCGTGGGGTTCACAGGACCTACATCTCGCAGCTCTGCAACGGCGCCAAGCACATGAACAACGACATGCTCTACGCAATCGCCCGCTACCTAGGGGTCAATCCGAAAGCCATCAAACGCCCCGACATGGAGCACGCAACACAGTTCGCGGCCTAGTGATGGAACAGCAATTCATCACCATCGATGAGATCGCGGTCATGTTCCGCATCAGCCGGAGCACCGCCTACCGATTCAAGAAGCGCGACAACTGGCCGAGTCACAGGTTCGGAACCGAGATCCGTTTCAGTCCCGAAGATGTAGCAGCCATCCAAGCGAAGTACGCGCAAACCCCCGCACCAGAACGCCGGACACCACGCATCGGCACACGAGCGAACAAGAGGAACAACAAATGAGCACTGGTAAGCACCGCACGACTTGGACCGCCGAACGTTTCCGCGACGACCTTTTGCGGTCGGTACTTGTCCCGTCCGGTAAGCGCGTTGACCTGACGAAGGGGTTCCGCAAGTGAGCGCCCGCCACGAACTCGGACGGATCATCTGGGAGACCTCGCACCACGACGAACAGACGATCTCCGCAACCGGCGCGAACATCGTTGCCGACGCAGTCCTCGCCGCGGGCTACTCGAAGCCGCGCACGATCACTACCGAGGCTGAACTTGATGCACTGCCGGTCGGGTCTGTTATCCGAACCTCTGGGGTCGAAGACGAATGCGATCCGCGGGTAGCAGTAAAGGCTGCGTTCTGGCACAACGAATCGGAATGGTTCACCGCGGACGACTCCGAGTGGTGCCTCAGTTCAGACGAGCTTGATGACCTCCCCGCAACTGTCCTCTACACCCCGAAGGAGTCCTAATGACCCCCGCATCCGATATGCACGCCCGCTGGTTGGTCCGTAAGTACGCACAGCAGCACGTAGCCGAAACCGGGTGGGCTGAAACGTCAGCTTCCTGGATCGCACGGGCCCGACGCACGCAAGCAGCGATGAACGCGGCGCTCGGGGCAAGGGTGAACGGGGCCGACCTGAACCAGCTCATCACCGACTTTGAGGAGTTGGAAAGCCTCGAGTGTGGCACCCACCCCGACCTGACCGTCAACAACGCCGGCACCATCGACAACACCGGCGAACTCACCGACCGCATCAACCAGCAAATCAACGCGACCATCACCGAACTCCTCGCAGCAGCCGAACCCATGAGCCGAGAGAAGGTGCTCGCGTGAAGCCTCGATTCGTTATTCGCAAGAACAGTGGCGATCCGGATTTCCCGTGGGCGCTGCGTGATCGGAAATGCGTCAACAACGCTGCACACGACCTCACCAATTCGAGCTATGACGGATCCTGCTGGGGACTATGCGACGCCTACATCCGCTGGGAATCCGCCATCTTAACCGTTCAGCGGAACAGCAAATGAGCGCCCTGGTCCTCCTCCTCGGAACCGTCTACTTCGGCATCCAGTCGGCCCGCCTCATCACACAACCAACCAGGAGCAAGCAATGAGCGAAATGGAACGCGTCAAGGAATACCTCGCAGGATTCGGGCTCGTGTCAGTCGGAATCTCCACCGTCGAAGAATGGCAGTTCCTCAACGATGACGGCTTCTGGGTCAAGGCCAACCCGAACTGCCCCGAGGAATCGGCCCGCAACAACGCCAAGTATTACGGGACTAACAAGGTCCGTTCCCGCGAAGTCACCTACACGGATTGGAAAGAATCATGAGCCACTTGCCCACCTGCCGCACCCGCGTCGAAAGGTTCGGCCTGCTGACCGTCCACTACTCGGAGCCGGACAAGAACTGCACCGACAAATCCCACCACGACGCATACACCGAGGAGAACCAGTGAACCAGAACCCGCGCAACTCGACCGTCACGGCAACGAAAACGTTCCGACACCAACACGTCCTCAACGACGTCCAGCGGGACGAGGAAGCCGAAAAACTCGCCCTCACCTACATGAACAAGTACGCGCCGGATCTCGTCGGCATGGTTCTTGGGCACGTGCTATGACCCCGGACCCGAACGACCCGACCGAGCAGGCCGCGTTCCGTGAGCGCGACCACCTCGCCCGAATCCAGGACCTCGCCCGCCGAGGATGCGGACACAACTGCCTATGCAGGCAAGACGACGCCATGACCACGCCCATTGATCTGGAGGACCTAGGATGACCGTTACCACCACCGGCATTTACGACGGCATTACGAACGCCGCCTACCACCGTGACCCGGCACTCGGCAGCACGTCCCTGAAGACGCTGGCAACGAAGACACCCGCCCACTACCAGCACGACCTGACCCACCCGAAAAGCTCGGACGCCTTCACCCTCGGCACCGCGGCGCACTCCTGGATCCTTGAAGACGATATCTCCAACATCGTTGTGGTCACGGCTGATAGTTGGCTGACCAAGGCTGCGAAGGAACTCAAAGCCGCTGCTTTGGCTGAGGGCAAGCAGCCGCTCCTTAGCAAGGAGTGGACGCAGGTATCCGCAATGCGTGACGCCGTCATGGATCACCCGGTAGCTGGGAAGTTGTTCAGCGGGCACAAGGCTGAACAGTCGGTGTTCTGGGATGAGGATGGGCTCGCGTTGAAGTGCCGCCCGGACGCATGGAAACCTGGACTGCTTGTTGACCTCAAGACGACCATCGACGCGGACCCCAACGAGTTCGGGAAGACCGCCGCTAAGTTCGGCTACCACCAGTCAGCCGCGCACTACATCGACGGCGTCAAAGAAGCGACCGGCGAAGAACTCCCCTTCCATTTCGTGCTGGTTGAGAAGACGGCGCCCTACCTTGTGTCAGTGGTCGAACTCGATGACGAAGCCGTCACTATCGGTCGCGCTCTCAACGACCGGGCAAAGCGCATCTACCGCGAATGCACCGAAAGCAACACCTGGCCCGGCTACCCCACCGCTGAGCCCATCAGCCTCCCACTCTGGGCCATCTACAAATCCGAAGACATCCTCGGCATCGTCCACGACATCGAAATGGAGCTCTAAGCATGGATCTGACCGAGAGTATCGCCCCGAAGTCTGACCAGCTCAACGCTGACGACCTCATGGCGGGCCCCGTGACCGTGACTATCCGGGAAGTCGCTAAGGGTAGCCCGGAGCAGCCTGTGGATGTGCACCTGGTTGAGTTCCCGGGCCGCGCTTACCGCCCGTCCAAGAGCATGCGCCGGGTGCTCGTGTCGGCGTGGGGGGCAGAGGCGAGCACGTACGCCGGGCACCGCATCACCCTGTTCCGCAACCCCGAAATCACGTTCGGCAGGGACAAAGTCGGCGGCATCGAAATCAGTCACCTCAGCCACATCCCCAAGCCGCTGACCGTGGCACTCACCGCAACCCGTGGGAAGCGCAAGAACTTCACCGTCGCGCCGTTGGCCGAGGTCGCGAAGCGCGACTTCCTGGCTGAGGCTGAGGCGGCGAACGGTGACAAGGCCACACTCCGCGCGCTGTGGACCGCCGCGAAATCCGCCGGCGAACCCCAAGCCGTACTCGACACTATCGCTGCTATGGTGGCCCCCGATGAGCCCGCGCAGGTGTAACTGCGGCAAGGTCCGGTCCTCGAGCCTTGACGAAGCCCGCCAACTCCACGCCCGTATATGGGCGGCAAGGGGCGGGGAAGCTCGGGTCAGGTTCTACCCCTGCTCGCACGGGTCATACCACTGGACAAGAATGCTTGAACCCATCCAATAGAAGGAACGAATGAAAACCCGCACCATCACCGTCTATTCGAAGCCGCGCTGTGTTCAGTGTGACGCGACGAAGCGTTGGCTTGATAAACGCTCAATCCCGTACACCCTGATCGACATCACGGAATCACCCGAGGATGCGGAGGCTGTGAAGGCTCTCGGATTCCAGCAGGCCCCCGTCGTCATCGTCTCCACGGGTGACGCCGAGACTGACCTCATGTGGTCCGGCTTCGAAATCAACAACCTCAACAAGTACGTCCACACCACAGAACAGGCAGCATAACTATGAGCAACACATCAGCCCGCTTTGCAACCTACCCCGGCGACACCACCCACATCATCGGCGAAATCAAAGGGCCGAACACCTGGGGCGAACGTCTCACCGCAGTCACCGCCGATTACGACCCTGCCGCCGACCAGACCCGCGTCGGATTCGCCTACACCACCACCAACGACATCGAAGCGAGCAAGTAAACATGGCTAACGAAACCATCATCACCGTCATCGGCAACCTGACCAGCGATCCGGAGCTGCGGTTCACCCCCAGCGGTTCTGCCGTCGCAAACTTCACAATCGCATCCACCCCACGCACGTTCGACAAGAACAGCAACGAATGGAAGGACTGCGAAACCCTGTTCCTGCGCTCATCGGTCTGGCGTGAGGCTGCGGAGAACGTCGCCGAATCGCTCACCAAGGGCATGGGTGTCATCGCTCAGGGACGCCTCAAGTCCAGGAGCTACGAAACCAAGGAAGGCGAAAAGCGAACCGTCATCGAATTCGAGGTGGACGAGATCGGCCCCAGCCTCAAGTACGCGACCGCCAAGGTCGCCCGCAAGCAGAAGGGCGGCGGCTTCAGCAACACGCCCACCTCCACAGACAACTTCGCCGCACAGCCCGCAGCGTCCACCTGGGGCAACGGTCCCGCGGATCCGCCGTTCTGATCCGCCACGTTTTTTCTTAAGCACCAAGGTACTTAAAGATACTTAGTTCATGAAGCATAATTGAGTAGGCGCCCCGTCTTCGGGCGGGGCGCCACACAACTTTAGGAGCACCCAATGAGCCCGTTCCACCTCAGCGTCAGCGACAACATGCGGGCCCTTGTCCGCTGGCACACAACGAACCACCCCCTCACCACATGGGCTACCTGTCCTCATAGCCCGTGTGACCACATGGACCCCGAGTTCCGCAAGTGCTGGAGGGGCGAGTAATGGCATACAAGTACAGCGGATCAACGTTCGTTGAGGATGAGCCGGTCATTGTCAGCGGTTGCGGCACGTACGCCGGATACCGGGCACACCTCCGCAAGGACGAGGACACCTGCCGGGACTGCAAAGACGCCGCCAACTCCTACTGGCGCAACAACTACGAACAACGCAAAACCCGGGGCCGCAAAGTCTTCCAATTCACCCCCGACAAATGCGGCACCAACGCAGGATACGCACGCCACTACTTCTACAAACAACCAGCCTGCGAACCGTGCCGCAAAGCAGCAGCACAATACATGGCCGACTACCGAGCAAGGAAGGCAGCATGAGCAACTACCTACCCGGCGTATCAAACGTCAAGGATCTGAACCAGAAGCTGAAAGAGTACCGCGAGGTTGAGCGGCAGATCGAAGACGCCATCCTGGAGAAGCGCCGCGAACTGGCCCGCATCGAAGCCGCCAAATACAAGCTGAAACACAAAGCCACATACGAGCCGTCACAGGCGGCCATGGACTACTGGGCCGCCAACTGCCTCCGTGTCGCACAGATGCCCCGCCCCATCCACGGCGGACCCGCAGGACTCCGCAGGGCAGCAGCAGAAGCCGCAGCCCACGACGCAGGGAAGAAAGCAGCATGATCCCCCTGCAAATCTTCGAGAAGCACCCCGCGGCGGACGCATACCGTGTCGGCGGGTTCTACTCCCCCTACGCGCTCGTTAGTCAGGACAAGCGGTTCACGAATGCCGAGCTGGCCGCGGAATTTCACAGTGCACGCGCCGACTATATCGAGGCAAGCAATCACGAAAGCCTCACCTACTGGACGCCGCTCGGAGTGGAAGAAGACGCAACCGCAGTGACAGCCAGCAAGCGAGCAACCACCATGCTCCGCTTCGAGCACCTCCCCCACGCCCACGAAACGGACTACCAATGAGCACCCCACTGAAACCCTGCGGAACATACGCCGCATACCGACGCCACCACCAAGCCGGCGAACCACCATGCGAACCCTGCACAACCGCCAACCGCGAATACCGCGCAAACCTAAGACGCGCGAACGGCATCAACGCCAACACCAAAGCAGCCGACCTCATCGAAGACATCACCTTCCTCCTCAACGCCGGCGAAGGAGAACACGCCATCCTCAAAGCCACCGGATACACCAACAACCCCGCCTCACTCCAAAGGCGCCTCCAAAAACACGGACGCAACGACCTCTACAACCGCGTTGTCAACAACTGGGAACTGGCGGCATGAATGGCTGACAAAAGAGCGTTCGCCCAATTCGACGTCGGCTACCTGGACAACCCGAAAATCATGGAAGTGTTCGATGAATCACCCATCGCGATCCTCATGCACTTCGCCTCAGTCCTGTACTGCGCGCAGCACCTCACGGACGGGGTTATCACCGCGAAGCCGATGCAACGCAAGGTTGGCGGCACGAACGGTGACGCGGACCTGTTGGTCGAGCGGGGACTATGGCACCCACCAGGGCACGGCTGCGAATACTGCCCGCAACCGGACGCGGGGAAGGTCTACGTCCATGACTACACCGAGCACAACCGCACCTCAGGCGGGGTGAAAAGGTCAGCGGAGGCCGGCAAGAAGGGCGCCGCCGCACGATGGGGCAACAAAAATGCGGACCCTAATGCGAATCGCATGCGAACCGCATACGAATCGCATAGCGATCCGCAATGCGATTCTGACGAAATCGCAATGGCTAGAGAGAGAGAAAGAAAGAGAGAAAGAGAAGAAGCTAAAGCTTCTTCATCGGAGCCGTCCCGGCCCGACGTGGAACAGGTCATCTCCTCCTTCTCTGAGCTCCTCAAAGCCAACGACGTAAAACACAAGCCGGGACAGGCGTGGCGGACCGCGGCAAGGTTGCTGATCGACAAGGACGGGTACACGCCAGAGCAGATCCTCTACGTTGCCAGGTTCGCCACGACGGACGAGTTCTGGAAATCGAACATCCTCTCCATCCCCAAGCTGCGGGAAAAGTTCGAGGCCTTGAAGATCAAAGCCCAAGCCCACAACAACCCCCAACCGCAGCGCATGGACCACAGCGCGAGGGCCCGGGCGAAAGAGGCGGACATGCTCGCCAGGTTCAACGCGCAGAACGATCAGCCATTCCTAGAGATTGAGGGTTAGCCGTGCAGGTTCAGGAAGTTATTTCGATGCTCCGGTGGATCAACGAGGGTGATCCGCGGGTGCAGTTCAACGATTCGGCGGTGGAGTTCTGGCACTACTCGCTGCGGACGGTTGACGCGGCAGTCGCTAAGCAGGCGGTCCTTGAGCACGTTCGGCAGCATGAGGCCATCGCAGTGACGCCGGCAGCCATTGCTAAGCGGGCCGGCAACATCAAGAGCAGCCGTGACGCAGGGCAACGGGCCATCGAGGCTAACCCGAAGCAGTCCAGGGTGCATCCCATGTCGTGGCGGTCGCGGAACCCGGAGGAATGGGATCGGCTCGTAGCTATCGGCGCTGCTGACCGCCGCCGGGAACTCGGGTTGCCTGAGAGGGGCGCCGCATGATGCCCTCAGCGGCTCCCTGCTGCCCACTGCGGTACTCAAAGGTACTTAGCGGCCCAAGTACTCACCCGACAAAAACTAGGCCAGTACAGACGAGAATGGAAGGTTTCACCAAATGAGCAACAACACCCCCAAGCTCTTGGACCTCTTCTGCGGTGCCGGCGGTGCTGGTCGCGGCTACATGGATGCCGGGTTCGACGTAACCGGCGTGGACATCGCACCCCAGCCCGACTACCCCGGAACGTTCATCCAGGGTGACGCACTCGCCTACCTCGCAGCCCATGGCCACGAATACGACGCCATCCACGCATCCCCACCCTGCCAGGCATCATCAGCCCTCACCAAAGGCACGAACAAGGGCAAGGAATACCTAAACCTCATCCCCGCAACCCGCGCCCTCCTCGCACTCCACAACAAACCCACCGTCATCGAGAACGTCCAAGGATCCGACCTACGCCGCGACCTCACCCTCTGCGGCGAAATGTTCGGCCTCGGGGTAATCCGGCACCGCTACTTCGAGGTGTCCGGGTTTGCCGCGTTGCCGCTCGAGCACAAGGCCCATCGTGGACGCGTTGCCGGCTGGCGTCACGGCGAATGGTTCGACGGGCCCTACTTCGCGGTGTATGGAGACGGTGGAGGCAAGGGCACCGTTGCGCAGTGGCAGGAAGCGATGGGCATGACGTGGACTGACAACCGCAAGAGCATCGCCGAGGCAATCCCGCCGGCGTATACCCGCTTCATCGGCGGGCAGATCATGACCCGGCTCGAAAGCGAAGCCTCGATTAAGGAACTCGCAGCATGACCGCCTATCACCGCCAGAAGGGCAGCAGCTTTGAGCGTCTGATCGCGGACTACCTGAAGGCCAATGGTTTCCCGTTCGCTGACCGGCGCGTCAAGAACGGCGCGAAGGACCGCGGGGACGTCGGTGGGGTTGGGACTGATGCGGGCCGGCTGGTGCTCGAGTGCAAGAACACATCGAAGATCAGCCTCGGAACCTGGGCAACGGAGGCCGAAACGGAGCGGGTGAATGACGAAGCCCTCGCCGGCGTCATCGTCCACAAGCGTCACGGCAAGGGTAAGGCAGGTCAACAATGGGTCACTATGACCGTTGATGATCTAGTAGCCATCCTGACAGGCAAACGCCCTTAACTTTCCCCTGCTGGGCACTTAAAGTTACCCAGCATATCAGGTATAATTAGGTATCGCCTCGCCTTGCGCGTGGGGCACGAAATGGAGATGAGCACCATGAACGAACCAACCCGAACTTTCATCGGAGAAAACATTGACGGCGGCGAACGTGTCACCATCGAGCACTTCCCGGCATACGGCGAAGTATGCATCCGGGTCGGCGGCGTGCTTGTAGCGACCGTCGATGCCTCGGAGTTCTTCAGCGAATTCGCGTACGTCGCATGACCATCATCGATGAGCTGATCACGTTGGTTGACAATTTGGCTGACGATGGCCCGAACTACATGGACGTCCGGGCGATCAAACGGATCACGCACCATTTGGCGAAGATCGCCGAGAACCTGGAGGCCGCGAAGTGAGCGACTATAAACACCTGATCTCGCAGGCCGGCGGGGACGGGGACGGGGACGTGCTCGACCAGATCCAGCGCAGGGCAGACAAGGCGACGGCTGGCCCTTGGAAGCTCTGGGGCATGGATGTTATGTCTGATCCGGTAGGCAATTCCGACTTGGACGATGCGCTGCTGATCGCGAACACGGCAGACCCTGATCGCGGCTTGAGGACATGGAACGCCAACTTCATCGCCCACGCGCGCGCTGACGTCCCCTACCTCCTCGCGCTGGTCCGGGAGCAGGCCGCGAAACTGGAGGCGGTAGGCAAAGTCGCTGATGATCTGGCAATCGATTCATTTCATGAGACGGCGTGCAAGCCCGACTCTGCCGATGTAAAGCTTGAAGCCGCCTCCCACATCCGCGCCGCATTGGAGCCGAAGCCGTGACCGCGGAAATCATGGACGCCGGCACCCTGTTAGCGAACGCGATCCTGACCCGCCGGTTGCGTAAGTGCATCGCGGAAGGATCCCACACGGACGGGGTTTGCGCGAGGTGCGGACAGTGAGTGATCGCACAGTAAACTACGACGCCCTCCTCGCCCGTGAGTCGGAGTCGCGGGAACGGCTCCAGAAGGCCAGGTGCGCGCTCGAACTCATGAGCGGGGCCGGGGTTTACGACATTGGGCGCTTGAAGGAACTACTTGGAACGGAAGGTGGGGTATGAGTCTCTACTATCAAGATGACTTCGTAACGCTCTACCACGGGTCATGCGTAGGCGATGATGCCGAGCCGTGGTGGACAGCCGACGTGCTTGTTACGGATCCGCCTTATGGGATCGCATGGAAGAAGGGGCAGAACAACGCCGCCGGATCCAACGCGCACGCGGGAATCAAGAATGACCACGACGCGTCAGTCAGGGATGCGGCCCTCGCGATCTGGGGCTCAACTCGGCCCGCATTTGTGTTCGGCTCATTCAGGGCGCCGTTCCCCGCGGGCGTGAAGCAGACGCTCGTGTGGCAGAAGCCGGTAGATGCGGGCGTGGTAGGATCCACAACCGGCTACCGCACTGACACGGAACTGATCTTCCTGACCGGCAAGCACCCGAAGCGCCCACCGTCCAGGTCCTCAGTCCTAACTACGGGCGGCGGGGTATCACGCTACCGAACCGAACACCCCCACTCCAAGCCGACCGGCCTACTGGAGAACCTGATCGAATGGACCACCGGCACAATCGCGGATCCGTTCGCCGGGTCCGGATCAACTCTTGTCGCGGCAAAAGCAATGGGCCGCAAAGCAATCGGAGTCGAACTTGAAGAACGCTACTGCGAACTAATTGCCAAGCGATGCGCTCAAGATGTCCTCGACTTCGGGATGGCATCATGATCTGCAAGTGCGGGTCCGAACTCCCGGACGGCTTCTACCTGTGCGCAACGTGTGGCGAGTCGCTAGCCTACGCACTGGCTGAGGTTGATGGTGTGGTTGAGGTGTTGGATGCGGGTGTTGGTCGGATGCCTGGGGTGGCTGGGTACGGCGAGCGGGTGTCCAGTTCGGGGCCGTTGCATGCGCCGCTGCTCATTAACGAGGCCGTGTTTGATGCGCGGCATGCGCTGCACACTTGGCTGATGCGGACTGGGTTGAGGCTGGCTGAGGTTATTGGGCCGCTCAGTGACAGGAGTTCGCAGGGGCTCGCGTCGTACCTGCTCAGGAACATTGACGCACTCCGCCGGCAAGAGTGGGCGCCCGGGGTAGAAGCTGAGTTGCGCGGGCTGCTGAAGAAGGCGATCCAAGCAACCCAGCCCCCCGGCGAGCGGGTGAGCGTGGGCAACTGTGGCGCGATCATCTCCGACGTTGAATGCACGAACCCGCTGACCCCCCTAAAGGATCAAGACGAGATCCGGTGCAAGGTGTGCGGGACCACATGGGATGTGAAGGCTAGGCAGCGTGACGCTATCGGAGCCTCATGGAACGCCGTAGGCCCACCGCCGCTGATCATCAAGGCCCTTGCTCAGTACGGGATTCATGTGCGGATGTCCTCGTTCAAGAACTGGGTCAAGCTGGGGCACCTCAAGCCGGTTGATGGCGAAGGGCGCAAGGAATACCGGGTCAATGAGGTTTGGGCAGTTGCCAAGCGGATGAAGGAACGCCGCAAGGTTTCATAACGGTACTGTAACGGTAAGTACAATCAAGTACCTTTGGGTATCTTTTTACTCCAAATTGCCGTAACGTAGTGATTAGATGGAATGACTGCCCCAAGAAATATGCAGCTCCTTTAGCCATTAGAACTCCGCGACTGATCCTCGCGGCCTAGTAAGGCCCCGCATCCAGAGTGCGGGGCCTTACGCATACCCTCTGGAGGTTGGAAAATGACAAATCTTAGTGTCGAAGAACGTTTCTGGGCGCGAGTCAACAAGAGCGACGAGTGCTGGAACTGGACAGGTAAGCCAAGAAACAGCGGGTACGGATTCCTCTACATGCTCCCCCCGGGCGGCACGAAGAAGAAGCAGTACCAGGCGCATCGGCTCTCCTATGAACTAGCAAAAGGGCCCATCCCCGAAGGCATGTCCATTGATCACATCTGCCACAACCGGATGTGCGTCAATCCCGACCACCTGCGCCCTGTCACGCACAAGCAGAATCACGAGAACCGCAAGGGCGCATCGTCCGCTAGTCGCAGCGGTGTACGAGGCGTCAGGTGGCGCCCGGGGAAAAATAAGTGGGTTGCGGAAGTAAGGCACTCCGGCAAGCAGCACTACGCCGGGAGCTACGACAGCCTCGCGGAAGCTGAAGCGGCCGTAATTGCCAAGCGAAACGAACTCTTCACACACAACGACTTAGACCGACAAGCAGCATAGGAGAACGCCGTGGCTTACGATCCATCTCGCAGGCCACGGCACCCGGTCGCTGTCGCCGAACTCAACGACAGTGCGACTCTCGCCCAGGCTGCCACCTTCCTGGACGGCACCATCGACACGATGAGCACAGCCGCGGCCCGTCAAGCCGCCATGCACGCGATTACGATCCTCCGCGGTGCATCCCGGAGTCTCACCCCCTAAACCGCAACACCAGAGCAAGGCCAACGCAAGGAGAAGCAAGATGAAAGCAATTGAAGAAATGCACTCACGAATCGATACGCTGACAAGCCAGATCGAACGGGCCAAAACAGACGCCGAAGACCTGCGCGGACAAGCGGCGAAGCTAGACGCACAAGCTGCACTCTGGGCCGCGACTAAGAGCGACTATCAGGCCATTCTCGCCGCCTACGCGGGAAGCACCCGGATTAAATTCACCGCCCCCGCCACCGCCGTCCTAGATCCAGCGCGCCTCGTCGGGCAGAACTTTGGAGTCCGAATCAGCTGACCCCCTAAGTTTGGCGTGCTGGTGAAGCGTGTAAGCCGCGATGTGGGCTCCCCCTTTCCGTGCCGCGCAAGCCCTACCGGCCGCTCATCCGATGGGCTGCCAGTACGCCAATTCATGTCCGCGACCGTGCGCGGCTCAATAAATGCACGGACGGGTTGTAGCTCAAAGGTAGAGCAGTGGTGACCAATAGAGACGCCATGATGCAGGTTCGATTCCTGCCATCCCACTGACGGTGACAGCCCCCGAAGAGCACGCGCCACGAGCGCCCACAGCGGGCAGAGCCAGTAACCGTCTATTCCAACCCCTTGAGCAAGGATCCCGAATGTCACTATGCAAGTATGGTGCGGCGTTGACCGTCAACACGGAAGCCATGACATCACGTCAGGCCGCTAAGTTCCTCGGGATGTCCAAGTCAGCCATCGGGGATCACAGGCGCGGCGATTGCTCATGCAAGGTCGTTGAAGCGCCCGCATCAACTGCCGGCGAATCTGAGACGCACAACGCTGACGGCACCGCATCATACGTTCGCTACAGCGAACGGCCCTGGGGTTACGACGACTACCGCGAGTTCATCCGCTCAACTGGACAGGATCCCGACGCTGTCACGTTCTCCCACGGCTGGACTTCAAACCCCGCGGGCGGATTCTGGAATAAGCTAAATAACGTTCGCCCTATTGCTGGTTCGGGGTCTAACTCTGAATACCCGGCATGGCCTGTTATTCAGCCCGCCGAGCCGGTGAACGTCACTATCGGCGACCGGCCCGCTAAGCCTGTCCGTGATAAGAAGCTTGCACTCAAGGGTGCGGATACGCAGATCGGCTTCCGTCGCCTCGCTGACGGCAGCCTTGACCCGTTCCATGATGAAGCGGCTATGGGCGTGTTCATCCAAGCCGCCACGCAACTACAGCCTGACAAGATCCAGATTCTTGGTGACTTCCTGGACCTAGCCTCGCAAGGCAGGTTCGCTCAGGAAGCCGCGTTTGCGCAGACCACACAGGAAGCGCTCAACGCCGGACACCTGTTCCTAGCCAAACTCAGGGCCGCTTGCCCTGACGCTGAGATCGTTGTCATTGAAGGCAACCACGACAAGCGGATGCAGAACTTCATCGAGGCGAACGCTGTCGCTGCGTTCGGCCTCAAGCGTGCCGGCTTGCCTGACTCGTGGCCTGTCATGAGCCTGCCCTACCTGCTCCGGCTTGATGAACTCAACGTCCAGTACGTTGACGCCTACCCTGCCGCGACAGACTGGGACAACGACACCACCAGGAACACTCACGGGACCAAAGCGAACAGCCGCGGATCCACTACCAGCCAGTACGTGTTCGAACTGCCCCACCTCAACACATGGGCAGGCCACACACACCGGGTAGAAATTACTTACCGCTCAGTTATGGGTGCCCGTGGTGAAGCCGTCGAATCCTACTCAGCCAACCCCGGATGCCTATGCCGTGTAGACGGCGCCGTACCCTCCGTTAACGGGGCCATCGGTGCAGACGGAACACCAGCCCGCATAGTCGAGAACTGGCAGCAAGGATTCGGGCTCGCCTACTACAACGACACCGAATCATGGCCGTCCGTCTACCGCATCCGCAACGGCGTCGCACTCCTCGGCGGCATGGAACTAGCCGCATGACATACCTGCTGCTGTTCCTCTGGTTCCTGTTCTGCCTATCTTGCGTTAGGAGCGCCAATGAGTGACGCGACGCTTAGAACAATCCACGAGGCCATCGCAAAGCACATCGCGGATGAATGCGATGACGAGGTGCTACTGCTCACCGACTGGAATGCAACGGTCGCAGCAGCAATAGCAAGCGACCCGAGCCAGACGCTCTACCTCAACATCGGGGCCGACGCTCCATACCATCACCGACTAGGCCTGATCCATAGAGGGCTAGAGATGCTGGTCAACGGAACCGAAGACGACTGATATTCCACTATCGCATGCACGCGGCTGATTATCAGTCGCGTTTAGATTTGCGCCGGGCAGAAGAATCGCTACCTTACGCCGCCGGGGCAAACGCCTGGTGTCAGCAGGCAAACAGATAAGAGAACGCAACCGAGAGGAAGTGGCTTATCTCCCGCGCAGGGTCACAGCGCACGGCTACCGCTGAGAAGCAGGCAGCCACACAAACTTACGTGGAGAGTAGATGCCGAGGGCTAAGAAGATATGCGCCAAGCCCGGATGCCCCGCCATCGTGGACGCCCGGCTATGCCTACAGCACCGACGCGAAGCAGACAACGCAAGGGGCACCCGCGAACAACGAGGGTACGGCAACGCGCACAGGTCACTTCGCAAGGCATTCATTAAGGAACACCAAGACGGCACGCTGGTCTGCTGGCGCTGCCGAGAGATCATCCTACCCACCGAACCATTTGACCTCGGCCACGACGACACCGACCGCACAATCTATCGCGGAGCCGAACACTCCCACCGCTGCAACAGAGCGGCAGGCGGACGAAAGTCCCACCAATAACTGAACACAAAAGAACCCGCGACTAATTACCGCGGTCAGAAGGCCCCAACATCCTGAGTGTTGGGGCCTTCGCCATTCCTCAGGAGAATACACATGCGCACATGCGCCCTCTGTCAGCAACCCATCCCGTCCGAACGCAGCGGTAAAGCCAAATACTGCACCAGCACATGCAGTCGCACCGCAAACCGGGATGCGGCCAGGCCTTGCGCTGAAGACGGATGCACAAAGAACGTTCGCGCCCGCGACCTATGCTCATCCCACTACAACCAGCAGTACGCGGCAAACCGTCACTCACCGACGATGACGCCATGCTTTATATGCGACAAGCCGGCACTCAAGTTCAGTAGCAACAGCAAGGCTCGCGCATCCGTCTGCTCCGACGAATGCAAGCGCACCCTCACCTTCGGAACCGCATTACCCGAAGACCACTGGGCCAGATGGTACGGCAAGGCAAGCGCATGGGCACCACCTAAGGTCAAGGAACCCAAGCGGGAGATTCCAGCGTTCATCTCCAACTCATGTGACGACTGCGGCACCCGCTTTGTGGAAGCTAACAACCACAACCCAAGTAGCTACTGCTCGAACAGATGCAGCCGACGAGTAGGCAGGCGGGCGCGTAAAGCCCGCGAGCACAACGCACCCGGCAACTTCCGATGGGTTGAGGTTATCCGCATCTGGATCGCAGCAGGCAAGCAGTGCAGCTACTGCGACAAGGTAATGACAGAGCAACCAGACCCGGACCACGTCACTCCGATCAGTCGCGGCGGACGCAATGACCTAGGCAACATAGTCCCATGTTGCCACTCATGCAACGCGGACAAGTGCGACCTGACGCTAGCCGAGTGGGCGACCGAACGCGCCAGGCTAGGCAAGCCGCCGCTCAGGTACTCACTGCCCTATCACGACCCCCGCTTCAAGCACCTGACGCTCGGTGAAGCGACGGGCAATGCATGGAGGCATACCTTGTCCCTCGCCGCCTAACCACCCGGGGACCTACACTCTCCCCCACCCCCTCCAAACCACCGCCGGTGAGCACCCTCGCAGTTCGCGGCACCTGAAATGTCCTTTTGAGAAAGGTTCGCAATGGCTACTTCACGCACTCCCGCGGGCCTCTCTGGCGGCGGTCGCTCCCTTTGGCGGGCTGTCTCTGATGCGCATGAACTTGATCCGGTCCAGGAGGTCACACTGTTGGAGGCGTGCCGCTCGAAGGATCGCCTTGACAAGCTTGATGAGGTGTTGCGGGGCGACGAGGAAACTTGGATGCGCCTTATCAAGGATGACCGTTCGGAGTATCACGAGCTGAAGATTGATTCGGCGCTTGCGTCTGCTAATACGACGGCGAACTTGTTGAAGCAGCTGCTTGCCGCGTTGCGCCTGCCTGATGTTGAGGGTAAGAAGCCTCAGCAGCGGGGCGGGGCTCGTGGCGCGTATGCGGCGACTCCGAAGGCTGCTTCGGGCAAGGTTTCGTCTTTGGATAGGGCGAGGGCTGCCAAGACGGGGGCCTGATGGGTAAGCATACTCGCTGGGCTGGTCCGATGTTTGATGGGCATATCTGCTCTGTCGGCTATGAGGTCCTTGATTGGATCCATGAATATGAGTGCCACGGCGTTGGCGATATTCAGGGCCTGCCGATTGACCTTGATGACGAGATGCGCGAGCACATCATCAAGTGCTATGAGATTGACCCGGCGACGGGGCGGCGCGTGTTTAACGAGGCTGTTTTGTCTCGCCCTAAGGGGCGTGCGAAGTCTGAGCTTGCGGCGCTGATTGTGGTTGCTGAGGCGTTTGCCCCTACCCGTTTTGATGGGTGGGGTGCTGATGGTCAGCCGGTGGCGCGTCCTGTGCGTTCCCCGCTAATTAAGTGTCTTGCGACTGAGGAGTCGCAGGCTGGCAACACGTTCTCGAATGTGGCGTTTATTGCCGGCGAGTGGGGCCAGGACATGCACCCAGAGATTTACGGTGGTGCTGGTGGCGTTCGTCGCTATCAGTCAGCATCGGCTATCTATCTGCCGGATGGCGGCGAGATCCGCGCCTGCACGTCTGGCGCCGCGTCTAAGGATGGCGGGCTGGAAACGCATATTGTGGCGGACGAGACACACCTTTACGTCCTCCCTGAGTTGCGTTCGATGTATGCGACGACTGCCCGCAATATGGGCAAGCGTAAGGATGCGGATGCTTGGATGCATCAGACTTCCACGGCTTACCGCCCTGGTGAGATGTCGGTCTTTGAGACGACGCTGACGATGTGGCGGAAGGGCGAATTGCCTGAAGCGGTCTTTGTGAATCACAAGGAAGCTACGGGCAAGATCGACCTCGGAGACAAGCCGCGGACGATGAAGCAGCTCCGCGAGGTTTACGGAGCGGCGTCTGAGTGGATCGACATGGACCGCAAGTATCGGGATATGCGCGATATTCGCATCTGCCCTGATGAGGAAACCGCTGCACGCTACTTCCTGAACCGGCCCATGTCGTCTAAGGATGCTTGGATCGCTGATGACATTGTGAAGCGCCAGATCGCGCCTGAGGCTGTTGCGCCCGGTACTGATATTGCGTTGGGGTTCGATGGGAGCCTCAACGATGACAGCACGGTCCTTATCGCGTCCCGAATGTCTGACGGGTTCGTGTTCCCGATTGAGATTTGGGCTAAGCCTGAAGGTCCCGCCGGCAACTGGTGGGAGGTTCCGCGGGCCGATGTGCTGGCGAGGATCCGGGAGACGTTCGGCAAGTACAACGTGACCCGCGCCTATATGGACCCTCACGAGTGGCGTTCTGATATTGATGCGCTTGCTGAGGAGTTCGGCGAGCGGGTCTTTCCTTGGACGACGGGCCGGGATAACGCGATGCACGCAGCTCTTGACCGGATCCGCACTGACCTTATGAACGGTTCGCTGTTCCACGACGGGGACAAGGTCATGGTTGAGCACTTTTCTAACTCTTACGTGCGTAACAAGGGCGTTTATCGCCTGGTGCGCAAGGAACACCCGAAATCCGAGCGAAAGATTGACTCGGTCATTGGCGCTGCGTTGGCTTACGAGGCGCGCGCTGATGCTATCTCTGCTGGCTGGACTGCTGTCCCGAAGCGCCGCCGTGTTGTTGTTTCTTAGTCGATGGAGGGCCTGATGGCTGTTTCTGATGCCCTTGTTCGGTTGGATACGAAGCTAGCGGGCCTGATTCCTGGTCTTGACCGGGTTGATAAGTATTTTGAGGGCGCGCAGCCGTTGAAGTACATGGCTCCGGTGATGCAGGCGGAGATTGGCGACAGGGTAAGTCAGCTTGTGCTTAACTGGCTCCGGTTTGGCGCCGAAGCGTATGAGAACCGCCTTGACATTGAGGGGTTCCGCTACCGGGGCGAGTCGTCTAGCGATGAGGAACTGTGGCGGATTTGGCAGGCGAACGGGCTTGATGAGCAGGCGCAGCAAGCTCACCTTGACGCGCTGGTGCTGGGCCGGTCCTATGTGATTGTTGGCAGTGGCGACGAGGACGATTCTGACCCTGTTGTGACTGTTGAGAGCCCGTTTCAGGTGTTTGCTGAGCGGGATCCGCGCACTCGGCGCGTTACTGCGGCTGTGAAGCGTTGGCAGGAGGGCGAGGGCGAGGACGCCGTGCAGCGGGCGACGCTGTACCTGCCGGATTCGACGGAGTCATTCGCGTTCAGCAAGGAGTGGAAGTCAACCGGCAAAGCTGACGACCACGAGCTTGGGCGCGTCCCTGTTGTTCCGTTGGTGAATCGCCCACGGATCCTGCGGCCTGATGGCTTGTCTGAGTTCCAGGATGTCATTCCGGTGGCTGATGCGGCTAACAAGATGGCTACGGACATGATGGTGTCAGCTGAGTATCATGCGATGCCGCGCCGCTGGGCTGTTGGCTTGAAGGCTGATGACTTTGTGGACAAGGACGGCAACGCGATTAGCGCATGGTCGCGTGATACGGGCACGTTGTGGGGTTCTGAGAATGATCAGGCGAAGTTTGGTCAGTTCCAGGAGGCGGACTTGTCCGTGTTCCATAACTCGATCAAGCTGTTGGCGCAGCTCGCGTCTCAGATGCTCGCCCTACCGCCGCACTATCTGTCGTTCGTTGGGGATAATCCGGCGTCGGCTGATGCTATCCGTTCGTCTGAGACTCAGCTTGTGAAGCGTGTGGAGCGGAAGCACACGTACTTCGGCGGGTCTTGGGAAGATGTGCAGCGCCTTGTGTTGCGCTTCAAGAACGGTGTGTGGGATGAGGATGCGAAGACTCTTGAAACGGTCTGGCGCGATCCGTCCACGCCGACTGTTGCGCAGGTTGCTGATGCGACTGTGAAGAAGGTTCAGACGGGCATTGTTCCTGTGGAGCAGGCTCGCATTGATCTGGGTTACACGCAGCAGCAGCGGGACAACATGGTTGAGATGGACGCGCGGGCGAAATCCAACCCTGATATTGCAAACCTGGCACGGTCTATCAACGGGGAGTAACTAATGATCCCTGACGCCGCAGTTGCCCACTACAAGCAGATGCAGTCTTTGCAGGGCCTGGTGGTTATGGCGGCGGCGGATCTGTGGTCTGAGGTTGGCGTTGCGGATCTTACGGGCTCGTGGGCGCGGCAGATTCCGGCTATGGCTTCGGTGTTGTCGGCAGTCCAGTTGAAGGCTGCGACTGCCGGTGCATCGTATGGCGCAGCGACGTTGGCGGCACAGGGATTGTATGAGGCGCCAGAGCATTTTGTGGATCCTCGGGCGTTCGCTGGCGCGGCTTCTGATGGCCGAACCCTCGCGGGGCTGCTCTACTCGCCGGTACCACACACGAAGGCGCTGATTGCGGGCGGTATGGATCCGCGGATGGCGCTTGAGGCCGGCGGGAGGCATCTGACCACGCTGACGCGGACGCAGGTTGCTGATGCCGGGCGTGGCGCTGCTGGGGTTGACGTTGCGACCCGCAAGAATACCGGATTCGTGCGGATGCTGAACCCGCCGTCTTGCTCTCGCTGCTCGGTGCTGGCGGGCAAGTTCTACAGGTGGAACAACGGGTTCGATCGGCACCCTAAGTGCGATTGCGTCCATGTGCAGACGAGTGTCGAGGCTGCGCAGACTGAGGGCTTGATGCACGACCCCTACGAGTACTTCCATTCGCTGTCACAGGCGGATCAGGACAAGGCTTACACGAAGGCTGGCGCTCAGGCTATCCGCGATGGCGGCGACTTGTTCCAGGTGGTGAACTCTCGCCGTGGCATGAAGCCGGGCGGTCTGGTCACGACCGAGGGTGCTACGCGGCGAGGTAACTTCGGCAACACTCGCGGGCCACGCCTGACGCCCGAAGCCATCTACGGCAAGGGCCTTGGTCGCGCTGAGACGCTTCGGGAACTTGAGCGCTACGGCTACATCCTGCCGGGCGGTCAAAACCCACTGGGCGTCATTAGGGGGCAGGCCGAGGGCTTCGGGCAACTGGGGCACGGCGGTACTCGTGTTGGCGCTCGTGAGGCCGTCCTGCGTGCTCGTGAGACGGGCGTCCGGGATCCACTGAGCCGGGCGACGATGACAGCTGCCGAGCGTCGATCATTCGATGCGCAAGCGAACTGGGACGCGGTGCAAGCTGGCCGCAACCCGTTCACGAACCGCAAGGGCGCGAAAGTTACGCCGGAGGTTGCCGCGAGAGTGGAGATGGCATACCGGAAAGAACTTGCCCGCACGGTTGAGTCCCGCGCGCCGCGCGCGGTCATCACCACCGCACCTAAAACGATCCAGACTCCACTGGACGCGGGGTTGAATGCCATCACGTCCGCAAAGACGACCCAGGAAGTTGGGGAAGCGCTTGCTTCCTACAGTTCCGCGAGTGGGCGCGGATTCAGCGTGGGCGGCTTCGATGATGGCAAAGTGAGTATAAGCGCAGCTAAGGAAGTGGCGCTGACTGCGGCAAAGTTGGCAGAAAAGTACCCCGAAGCGGAGTTCTCTGGGGTCTACTTCGGAGAACTGCGCGGAAATGTCGCCGGCAACACACTTGGCGGGGTTGTGCGGATCAATAACGCAAATGCACTCAATGACGCCGCCAGGGCGCGCGCCACGGGGTTTGCGGTTCGCAGTGGGCATCATCATTCCCACGACGCGGACCAAGGGCTTACTTATACGATGACTCACGAGTTCGGGCACGTAATCGACAACATGACGAACCACGCCACAAGGGATGACCTGACCAAGATTAAGGCCGGGCTCCGGTCCGAGCTTAAGGTCAAGGTGAACTCGCCCGAATGGCGCAAGCAGGTATCGACGTATGGCGCAAGCGACAACGCCGAGCTTATTGCGGAAGCATTCGTGGATGTCGAGATAAATGGAGCAAGCGCGACTGAACTATCCAAGCGCATCCATGCGAGGCTCGTGAAGAACCTGAGGGCTAAGTAAGCCCCGAAGGCCCCCACCCGAAGGTGGGGGCCTGGCTAGCGGGTACGGACACTAATCAAGCACTGCCCGAATCGGCAGGCGCCCAAATCCGGAGCTAACTAACGTCTCGGCGATGTACTTCCCGGACTTCCTTCGCATCAGTAGGTCGTCGATGATGTCTTCCATGTCGTCAATGTCTCGGGTACGGATACTAGCCACGGGGCTCGTGCGAGATGCGCCGGGTGTAGTCGGATGGCGTGAGATACCAGTCTGGCAGGTTCACGCCATAGGCGCCGTACTGGTGCTGAAGGATCGCGTCTACCTCCTCAGGCGTCGGTGCATCCTTGCTCACGCTTGGCTCCTGTGCGTCGCAAAGTCGTCAGGAGTTTGTGACATTTCGGCGCGGGCATAAGCCTTGAGCCACCGGGACACTGCTTCTTGGAAGCCAAGCCCTTCCGGCAGGTGCATGTCCCAGAAGTCGAGCGGGTCATTAGTGAGGACTGACGCCGCCATTTCTTCAAGCACCTGCGCCCTGATGCGAGGCCCCGCGGCTTTGAGGATTGTGGTAGCCCACTCGGTCATATGCTGGCGGTCTTCGTTGTCAGCATCCGAGAATAGTTCGCCGTTCCCGATCTCGTATAGCTCCTTCGCCGCCGCCTCAACCGCTTCGTCACTTATCATCATGGCTGGTCCCTTCGTTTATGTAGGCGGCTAGTGCTGCCCGGATAATGGCGGATAGGTTGTCGCCGCGTGCCGTCGCCACTTCGGTGGCCCGGTCCCACAGCCCGTCATCTATGCGGATGCTCCGCTTCGTGGTGCCCTTGCTCATTGAGCTTCCCGAATGGCTTGGCGTAGTGGTGCCATGACGCGGGCTTGGTATTCCCAGTAGGCGTCTTGGTCGATGCGGCTGGGGCATGCGTGGGCGGCACTGAATAGCGCGCTGATAGCGTCTTGCTTCGGGTTCTTCACGTCTCCCCCTTTGGGGCCGGTTTCCCGGCCCCGCTCGGTTGGTTACTTGACCTGCTCGATGATGCCGCCGACGTTCATGACGCGGACTGCGTTGCCCTTCTTGGTGAGGGGGGATCCGCCGGGGAAGGAGACCGGCTGGGAGATGCCCTCGGCGATCATGTACGCGGTGCCGCGCTTGGAGATGAGGACCGTGTCGCCGTGCCAGTTCTCGACGGTGTAGTCGGCGCCGGCGATGGTTACGATTTCGAGTTCCTGGACCTTGTTCACGTTGTTCTCCTTGGTTCGTTGTCCCTTGCTTCTGTACCTAGCTTAGGGTGTCCCGACACCCTTGTCTACTCAAAAGCACTTAATTCACGAAGTATTTTCAAGTACCCCTTATTTCCCTGCGTGAGTGCACCGCAGCGGTATCAGTTTCCTTTCCGGGATGGATTAGGAAGAACCAACAACAGATCAGGAGGCCGTGATGGCTGATGAAACAACCACCGAGGCTGTTGCTGAGGAAGCCGCCCAGGCTGCCGAAGTAGTGGCTGACGAAAACGCGGCAACCGAGACGGAGCCCGACAAGGGCGAGCTTGACCGGCTGCGGGCCGCCCTGGCGAAAGCCAACAAGGAAGCCGAGAAAAACCGGCTCCGCTTGAAGGAAGTTGACGACGCGAAACTGTCAGAGATTGAGAAGGCGCAGCGCGATGCTGCCGAAGCCGCTCAGGAACTGAACAAACTCCGCACCGCCACCCTCCGCCAGCAAGTAGCACTTGACGCCGGGTTGCCGGCCAAGTGGGTGGGACGCCTCCAAGGCGACTCTGAGGAAGAACTTCGGGCGGATGCCCTAGAAATCCTCGCTGATCTGAACAAGCCACGGAAGCCAGCCCCCGACGCCTCACAAGGCGCGCGGGTCAACGCGCTCTCCGAGGATGACCAACTCTACGAATCCATCTATGGATCAAGGAAGGCCTAACAAAAATGGCTGAATATCTTCCGGTAAACACCCCGGGTCAGGCGCTGGTTTCGACCGCGTCCGCTTCTATCACCGGTGGGCAGCTCCTAGCTGTCTCCGGCTCCGGCACTGTCGCCCCCGCTGGCGCCGCGTCTGTCGCATGGGTTGGTGTCGCGGCGTTTGATACCGCTTCCGGCGACCTTGTCACCGTTTACGCGGGTGGCGTGCAGGAGCTGAAGGCTTCCGGCGCTATCACTGCTGGTGCGGCTGTTGTGTCTGGCGCTGCCGGCACCGTCGTATCGTCCGCAACCCCGGCTGCTGCGACTCAGGTTGGCGTGGCACTGACCACGGCTGCTGATGGCGCAAACGTCCGCGTCAAGCTCGCCCGATAACTAGGAGACAACTACATTGGCTTATTCATACCCCCCGGTTGCCCCTACCTTTTCGGGCGACAACGAAACCATTTCCCGCTTCCTCAACTCCCCGTCCGTTGTGGCCCGGCGCGTGCAGGACATCAGCGCTAACCGCTTCATCGCGGACGTGCTGCTGACTGGCCGCACCGACGTTTCCGGCGGCGCGATCACTTACGACGTTGACGAGGACCTTTACACGGTTCGCCCCGTCACCGCCGTTTCCGCCGGTGGAGAGTACGACCTGACCACGCTGACCAACGGCACACCGCAGGTTGCCAAGGTCACCAAGTGGGGCCAGGATACCGAGGTCACGGACGAGGCTATCAAGCGTCAGAACTTCGCCGCCGTCGAAAAGGGTCTGGGCAAGCTGTCCAACTCGGTTATCAAGAAGGTTGACTCGATCAGCCTCTCCCTGATCGCCGCGACCGTGACCCAGACTCAGACCGTCACTTCCGGTCAGTGGTCCGTTTCGGGCACCGCCGCGATCCTGCGTGACATCATGCTCGCCAAGGCCAAGGTCACGGCCCTGAACAAGGGCTACGACCCGAACGTCTTGGTTGTCGATGACATCACCTGGGCTTACCTCGCATCCGATTCCGGCGTTATGAACGCCCGCGGACGCGAAGATTCCGCCAACTCGATCTACACGGGCAACTTCCCGACGATTGCCGGCCTCACGATCCTGCCTACCCCGAACATCCCCGGCGGATCCGGTGCATGGCTGATCGACACCGCCGCTCTCGGTGGCATCGCTGACGAAGACCTCGGCGGCGACTACGCCAAGGCTGGCGCACTGGAGACGAAGGTCATCCGCGAGGACCTGAACGACAAGTGGCGCCTGCGTGCCCGCCGCGTCTGCGTCCCGTACGTGACCGAGCCCGGCGCGGCCATCAAGATCACCGGCATCTAAGGAGGCCCTTGTGGCTCACAAAGTTACTGCCCCGCTGGTTTCCGTGAAGGATCCGGCTGGCAAGAACACGTATTTCTATGAGGGCGCAACCGTGCCTGACGGTTTTGACAAGGGCGACGTTGATCGCCTGGTTGAGGCCGGGATGCTCGAAAAGGCTGAGCCTGAGGCTAAGCCTGCCGCTCGTTCGGCGAAGTAGTTAGGGAGGGGGCGTCATGGCTGTTTTTGTTACGTCTGATGATGTTGCTGCGGGGTGGCGTCCCCTTTCGCCGGCTGAGGTTGTGACCGCCGACGGTTTGATCGCTGAGGCGCTCGTGCTGTTGGCGGTCACAGTCCCCGGCCTTGACGACAAGGATCCGAACATCGCCCGGCTCGTTGTGGCGCGGATGGTTCGCCGGGTGATGAAAAACCCGGACGGCTACCGGATCCGTAACGAGTCGATTGATGACTATACGGAGGGCGGCACCGTTGATTCGGCGCTGTCCACTGGCGAGCTGTACGCGTCTGAGGTTGAGCTTGGCTGGCTTGGTGTTGCGCCAGAGTCTGCGGTCAAGCCGCGGGCGTTCGAGATTAGGCCGCGTAGCTAGTGGGCGCGATTGATGCGACTCTGCGGGGTCGCGCAGCCGCTGAAT
Organism: Arthrobacter sp. NPDC056886; assembly: GCF_042788715.1. Taxonomy (NCBI): domain Bacteria; kingdom Bacillati; phylum Actinomycetota; class Actinomycetes; order Micrococcales; family Micrococcaceae; genus Arthrobacter; species Arthrobacter sp. NPDC056886. Next base: position 82,935 of record NZ_JBHUBT010000008.1, on the reverse strand, counting down.
CACTCATGATCGATGCCTGCAAAGTCCAACGCCCGGGTGAGCCGACCACGGATCCAGACACGGGCGAGGTGACCCCGAGCGAGACGTTCGTTTATTCCGGTCCGTGTAAGGTGCAGCAGACTATTTCGCAGGCGTCGTCTCCTACTGCTGGTGAGCATGCGTTCACTGTCCAGGATTCGCGGGTTGATTTCCCGGTTAGTGCCGGTCCGTTGAACGTTGATGACGTTGTGACGATCACGGTCTCGGTGCTGGATCCGCAGCTTGTGGGTTCGGAGTACCGGGTTGTTGAGTTGTTTCACAAGTCGATGGCTACGGCGCAGCGTACCCGTGTCCAGCAGGTGACGGAGTGAGCGCGGACGCGTCGGAGCTTGACGGGCTGGCTAGGTCGTTTCGCGCGATCCCGGCGCTGATGGTTCCGAAGCTAAAGGGTGTTGTGGCTAAATCCGCCGTGAACACGAAGAAGATCATGCAGGCGGATGCGCGCAAGTCGCGGCACTTCAAGCAAATCGCGCCGACGATCTCCTATGACCTGCGGGTTATGGAGTTCTTCGGTGACGGCGTGATTGAGGCCGAGATTGGTCCATCGTCAAGTTCTGGCGGCTATGGCGGCGCTGGTCGCGGCGGGCGTGCGACTGGCGGGTCTGCGGCTTCCCTAGCCGGTATCGCCTACTTCGGTACGTCGAAGCCTGGTGGTGGGACGGTTCGTAATCCGGAAGACGCCATGCTCGAGGAGGCGCCGAACTTTTACGAGTATGCGTTCAAGGCGACGGAGGGTTTGCTGTGATCAAGGAGCATTACGACGCAGTGAAAGCCCTGTTGCCGTCGACTGTGCGCGTGTACATGTGGAACGTGCCTGACACGCCCGCCTATCCCTACGTTGTCTTGTGGGGCGATCTTGGCAACGAGTCGTCCGGCGGGCCCGATGGGGATTCGCTCGAGGACGTGCCGGATGTTTTGGCGCTGAATGTGCGGGCGACATATGCGGGCCTGACTGGCGACTCTGTTCTGATTGTGGCCCGGAATGTTCGCGCGGCCCTGAACCGGAAGACTCCCGTTGTTGCTGGCTGGCGTCCGGGCAAGCTGTGGCAGTCTTCCCTCATGGACGCCCAAACCGACACGAGCGTGACCCTGACTGGTGGCGCTCACCCAATCTTCGCTGTTGACGAGTTCGCTTTGGTGTCCTCGAAACTCTGACCGAAAGGTAGTCCATGACTCAGTTCATTGACGCTTATTCCAAGACGACCGGGGCTAAGCAGGTCGTGCCCGCCGCATGGCTGGACCGCACTGACGCCCCGTTCGACGACCTTGCTAAGACTCCCCGCCAGAAGGCGCGGGAAACACCAAAGCCGGCCTCGCCGGAAACGAAGGAGGCCAAGTAATGGCTCGTGTTCTTGCCGACGGCAAAACCAAATTCACCATCCTGACTACCAAGCCCGCGAACCCGTCAGCCCCTACGGCGACCGAGTTGAACGCCGGCGTTGACCTGTCATGCGACATCCTGTCCAGCGATTTCGCCTTTGGCGCTACCGACTCGGACAAGATCGCGGAGAAGGCCCTGTGCGATGAGGGCAACGCGAACGCTATCGGTGCGTCGAACTACACGGCGGGCCTGACGCTCTGGCGGAAGTTCGCTACGGCTGGCGGGTTCGATGCGACCGCTGAGACCGGCTGGGCGGCGCTGAAGGAGAAGGGCACTACTCTCTACGGTTACGCGCGGCAGACGGACAAGGATGCGACCGATGCGTGGGCCGCGGACGACGAGATCTACCTGGGCGCTGAGTTCATTACGGACACCCCGCAGCGCACGGACGGTTCGGGCTTCATTAAGTACCGGATCCCTGCTGAGGTTCAGCGCGGCTACCCCTTCATTGAGGTTGCAGCCGGCGCCTAGTTAGACCGGTTGGCGGCGTGTGTTTAGGCTCCGCGCCGCCAACCTCAACTTTCCCGAGCCTACCCACAATTTATGGAGCCTAAACCATGAGTGTATCCCCGCAGGATTTTGATTTTGATAAGTGGCTTGATGATGCGGAGCGGCCTGAACGCAGCGTTACCGTGTATCAGAAGGCTGGCTTGATTGCTGAGCTTGACCGTCTCGAGGCGCAGATCACCAACGCTGACGAGGACGAGGCCGATGGTCCGTCGATGGCTGGCGGCGTTGGGAAGCTCCGTGCCGAGTACGCGAAGCTAGCTAAGCAGTTTCACGATTCGGCGCTGACGGTTCGCGTTGGCGGGCATGGCGACGATGAGAAGCGCGAGTTTGCCGAGGCGAACAAGGGCATCTCAGGATCCGAACTTGGGCGCATCGTCTTGGCCGACGCTATCAAGTCCCCGAAGGTCACGCCCGCGCAGGTGCAGCGGCTCGAGAAGGCTATCGGCCCGGCACAGTTCGGGCTCATCCTCACCGCCTACCACCAAGCGTCCACGGAACTGCCTTCTGTGAGCGCCGATTTTTTGCCGAAGCGCTCTACACCGGACGATGGTGGCGAGTCTTAGCAGCCCTCAAGACTGCTGAGCGGTTCCAGCGGCCCCCGTCCGACTATCTTGGGCCCCTGCCTGAGTCGAAGGACAGGCTGCTGGAGTTCGCCTACACGCTCTATCTAGAGGGCTTGTGTGATTGTGGGCGCCCCAAGTTTGAGTGCCGCAACGAAGCTAACGCGGGCCTGTATGAGGTCGCTGACGTTACCTGCTACGCGCAGGCCGCGGTGGAAGAACACACCGGGCAGAAGAACTTCAAGCCGGATCCGGGCCAGCGCTTCTATGCGACCGAGATTGACGACGAACTAATTACCCGCAGGACGTTCGCGCCACTTACCAACGCCAACAATGGCGACGATAAACCCGGCGAGGGCGACAACGCTAGCGAAACTACTTAGGAAATGGTTGCCGTTCTCGCCGGCAGTTGCTAGGGCAATCGCGACGCCAAAGACGAGCATTGCCACGCCGGTTTTTATCGTATTCGCTCCGCGCTTTTTGTGGACATCCCCCGGTGTTGTCATGCACGCGATCCTACACCATCGGTTGGGCGATTAAAACAAACCACGATACAATGGAGAGTAAGAACCCCCGCGAGTCTTTGGCGGACTCCGGGGGCGTGGACAACCTGATGAAAGCAGGCTGACATTACTAATCGTACATGCTCCGTGGCCAACTGTGCACGCAAATACCACAGCACCGGATTTTGTAAGCTCCACCATACGCGATTCGTGCGCCACGGCGACCCTCTGATTACCAAGTACCAGACCCGCCCGCCGAGTGACGCCGCACCTTGCACAATCCAAGATTGCAACAAGCCATCTTTTTCCAGGCAGATGTGCCCGATGCACTATCAGCGCTGGCGCAAGCACGGTGATGCCGCACTAGGCGCTTCGTCATTCCCCATCGGATGCTCTGTGGTGGACTGCGGTAAAAGCCATTACGCCCACGGGTGGTGCAGTGCGCACTTCACTCGGAACAGGCGCCACGGGAGCCCGACTGCGAGGCTTCAGGGTGAAGTCCTTGACGGCCACAAGATTTGCAGTCAGTGCAAACGCGACCTTCCCATTGGGCTGTTCCGGGCGGAGCGCGGTGAATGCCGAACTTGCGCAAAGAAATATGTTCACGCCCGCCGCGCACTGCTCGCGTCGGTCGAGTCTGACAACTATCGCCCGCACGAAGTGTTTACCCGCGATCTGTGGATTTGCCAGCTCTGCATGGAGCGCATGGACGAATCGCTCAAGTGGCCTCACAGGTACAGCCCAAGCGTGGATCACATCACGCCGCTCTCACTCGGCGGCACTGACACGCTCGCCAACGTTCAAGGCGCCCACCTTACTTGCAATATCAGCAAGGGGGCGCGCATCCCCGCTTAAATAAATACTGGAGGCTCCCGTGGCTGGTTCGCAGCGCAATGTTTCGGTCAAGTTCACGGCAGAGATCCAGGGCTTCAAGCGGGCGATGGAAGAAGCCGCTCAGGCCACGGCGAAGGCCAAGAAGGCTTCTGAGGATGCCGGCAAGGCCGCCGATAAGAGCGCGGAGGAGATAGCTAAGCAGTCGCTCGCTCATCACGCGGCGGCGAAGGCTGTTGGCATCCAGTATGACAAGACGGGTCAGCTTGTCACGATGAATGGCAAGGCTGTCAGCTCTCAGCAGGCGGCAACTCATGGTTTGCAGACGTTCTCCAAAGAGGCCTACCTTGCTGGGCGGGCTGCGGTTGCCGCCGGTGAAGATGCGGAAAAGGCGGCCAAGGCTGCTGCTGAAGCTGAAGCCAAAGCCGCGGCGGCTGCGGAAAAGCACAAGGAATCCGTTCAAGAAGTAGGGCGCGTATCGGCTATTGGCGGCGCTGCCGTGCTGGCTGGCGTGGGCCTCGCCGTAAAAGCCTATGCGGATTTCGATAAGCAGATGTCAAGCATCGACGCCGCAACTCACGAAACTGCCGGGAACATGGACCTGTTGCGGCAGGCGGCTATTGACGCTGGCGCGGACACGGCATTCTCCGCCACCGAAGCCGCGCAGGGTATCGAGGAGCTGGCTAAGGCTGGCGTGTCCACAAAGGACATCATCGGCGGCGGGTTAAAGGGCTCCCTAGATCTTGCCGCCGCTGGCGCCTTGGGCGTCGGCGAAGCTGCCGAACTATCTGCAACGGCCATGACGATCTTCGGTAAGAACATCGAAAATAAAGGACAGCTTGCAGTCCACGTCGCGGACTTGCTCTCCGCTGCGGCCGGCAAGGCCCAGGGGTCAGTGCAGGATATGGGCGCCGCGTTGAACCAGTCCGCGCTGGTTGCCGAACAAACTGGCCTGTCCATCGAGGAAACCACGGGCGCCCTGGCGGCGTTCGCTTCTGCGGGCTTGACCGGCTCTGACGCGGGAACGTCATTCAAGACGATGCTGATGTCCCTTACGCCGAGTTCCAAAGAAGCCGCAAAGCTCATGGACGACCTGGGCATCAACGCTTACGACGCCTCAGGCAAGTTTGTGGGCATGTCCGAGTATGCGGGCATTCTGCAAAACGCCCTGAAAGATATGTCAGACGAGCAGCGTAACGCGACGCTCAAAACGATCTTCGGCTCTGACGCTGTGCGGGCCGCCTCCGTGCTCTACGAGCAGGGCGCGGCGGGTATCAGCAAGTGGGAAGCCGCGGTCAACGATGCGGGCTTCGCCGCTGACACGGCCGCCCGAAAACAGGACAACTTACGAGGAGACCTGGAGAAGCTTGGGGGCTCGTTCGACACGGTACTGATTCAGTCAGGCTCTGGCGCGAACGATGTTCTCCGCGGGCTTGTCCAGGGCCTTGAGGGTCTTGTTGATGTCGTCGGCAAGGTCCCCGCGCCGGTACTCGCTGCCGGGACTGGGCTGGCTGCTATCGTGGGCACCGCCGGACTGGTCGGCGGCGCGCTGATCACAATCATTCCTAAAATCAAGGAAACCAAGGACGCCCTAAACGACCTCGCGCCGGCTGGTGGCAAGGCTCGCGGCGCACTGGACAAAATCAGCAAGGTAGCCCTGCCCGCGGCGGCGATCGGAACCTTTGCGCTGGCTTTGGCGCGGCTCGCCGAAGCCGACTACATGTCGAAGATTGATACCGGCATGGGCAAGGTGTCGCTTGCGTTGCAGGACGTGGCGGCGAACTCACCCGGCGCGGCGGCTGGCATCGACTCGCTGTTCAAGGCTCGCGATGGCGGCAAGCTCATCAGTGGTGTCGATGATCTGGGTGACGCGCTGACTCGTACGTTCAACAAGAACCGCGACCAGGAGTTCAACGACTGGGCGGAAGGCCTGATTAATGGGGTAACGGGCGTACAGGGGTCTTCCCAGATCCTCGCCGCATCGTTTGACCGGCTCGATCAGGGCCTCGCTGACATGGTGTCAAGCGGTAACGCTGAGGATGCGGTCAAGAACTTCGACCTTGTTGCCGCGGCTGCGAAAGAGCGCGGCGTCACCATTGAGGAACTGACGACAAAGTTCCCGGCTTACACGGATGCTTTGAAGCAGGCCGAGGCTGACGCGAAAGCCGCTGGCGAGGGTGGGGAAGCAGCCGCTAAGGGCATCGGCGCCGCCGGGGCCGCGGCTGCTGGCGCTAAAGAGCCGACCGCGGAAGTGGCTAAGGCTCTTGACGAGCTTGGCATTAACGCCGAAGGGGCTATCGTCAGCGTTGACAAGTTCGCGAAGGCGCTTTTTGATGCTGGCCTTAGCGAACTTAGCGCCCGCGATGCCTCGCGCAACTGGTCGCAGGCGCTCCTGGATATGGGGTTGCAGGCTGACGGTACTGGCGGGAAGGTCGGCAGCCTCGGTACTGAGTTTGATAACACCACCGCGAAGGGCATCAAGAATCAGGCGATGTTCGACGGGGTTGCTCAGGCTGGCATCCGTAATGCTCAGTCGATGGCCGCTGCTGGTGCTAGCAACCAGGAGTTGCAGGGTGCGCTGAGTAACACTTACGCCGGGTTGATTGCCGCGGCTGGGCAGTTCGGTATCACTGGCACTAAGGCTGATGCTTTGGCGCGGTCGGTGCTTGGTGTGCCTGATGGCGTCAGCATCCAGTCTTGGATGTCAAGTGAGGCTAAGCGGATGGCTGACCTCACCACGGGCGCCCTAAACAATATCGACGGCAGGGTTGTTCGTGTCGGCATTGAAACGTACAAGACGACGTTTGAGAGGCTGGTCGGCTTGCCAGCGTCTAGTGCTCCACCCTCCAGCATAGCCCGGCCTAAGGAGAAGCAGACTGGCGGCCGGCTACTGGGCTTCACGGATGGTGGCAAGCTTCCGTCAACTGGGCCCGGCACGGAAACGACCGACGGGTTCCTTGCGGTCAATTCTCTCGGTATGCCAATGGCTCGCGTGGATAAAGACGAGTGGATCATCAATGGTCGCTCATCGAACCGCTATAACCGGGAGCTTGCGGCTATCAACGCTGGCACGTTCCCGAAGCTGCCCGGATTTGCAACGGGCGGCATGTACGCGGCCCAGTCGTTCGCCGGTTCTGCGGCTTCCAATGTAACCGTCGCGGCCCCTGCTGTGACGGTGATGATCGGTAACGAGCAGTTGGATGCCCGGACTTATCGGGTTGCGTCGTCTGTTGTTTCTGCGGCTGATCGTCAGTCCACTTATGCACGTCCTGGGAGGCGCTGATGGTTGCTGTATCGGTTGAGGCTTTGGTTGATGCACCGTGCCCTCGTGTGGGCATTACGATCACGGGCCTCGGCGTTGGTGATTCGGTGGTGTCTGTGTGGCGTTCCGCGGATGGGCTTCGTGAGCCTGTCCGCGGGGCCCGCCGCGTGACGCTCGTGGATTCAACATACCTGATTGATTATGACGCCCCGCTTGGTCGGCCCATCACATATGAGGTTGAGGTGGTGAGCGGCCCGTCTGGTGCTGACCGTGTCACCTCATCTTCGGTGACGGTCAACTCTTTGACGGGCTGGCTGATGGATCCTTTGGTGCCGCAGTCTGCTGTGCCGATCATTGGTACGCACGACACGGACGGCACGCCGTATCTGCGTGGTGAGGCATTGGCGCAGCTCGAGTATTCGGCTGACGTGTCGCTCATCAATGTGATGGGCTCGGATAAGCCGATGGCGTTGTTTGGTCAGCGCATGGCTGCCCGTGGTGTTCCGTTGTCGATGGGCACGCGGTCTGCTGAGCAGAACGCCAAGCTCAAGAGTCTGCTGATGTCGTCTGCGCTGCTGTTGTTCCGGCCTGTTCCTGGTTTCGGCGTTGACCTGCCGGGAAGCATGTTCGTCACGGTCCCTAGCGCTGTTGAGGTCCCGGTCGATGTGGCGTGGGGCGGTTCGTTGACGTGGTGGGATTTGAAGGCTGACACAGTAGCAGCCCCGGTCTTGAAGGTCCTCACAGCAACGTTCACCTATGGCGACGTTGCCCTCTTGTTCGCAACGTATCAGCAGAAGCAGGACGCGGCTACGGGCACCTATTTGGATGATTTGAAACACCCGCTCGGTTAGGAGCCCCTATGTTGCCGATTGATGATGTGTCGCGTGCGGCGTTGGATGGTTCGCGGCCTGCTGATGAGTTGGTGGTGTGGGCTTGGTATGACGGTGATCTTGCGTGGCCTGATCCGTTGGGGGTTGTGTCGTGGTCGCTGTCTGGTTCGTCGGATGCGTCTACGAAGGTTCAACGGCAACTGAGTTTGAAGGTTGCGGACGCGGATGGGTCACTGTCGCCGTGGCTGTTTGATGATCCGCTGGGTGTTGGCGGCGTGGTGTTGCAGGTTGTTTACCGTGTTGGCGGTGCTGGTGCTGTGAACGTTGGTTGGTTCCGTGTTGAGGGCAACGCGCCGGACGGTTCGGTGAATGGTTACACGCTCCCCGAGTACGGCTACCTTGAGTCAGATTCGCCTGCTGCCCCGCACGAACGCCGCGTGTTCGCATTCACTGGGGCTGTCGTTGATGTTGACGCCGTGGATTTGACCGCCGACGTTGACCGTGACAAGTTCCTGGCGCCACAGTCCCCGTACGGCACCGGCCCAACAGTGTTGGGGGAGGTTACGCGCCTAGTCCGCGATCACTTCCCGGTTGTGGTGGAAGACGGGGTAACGGATAAGGCCGTATCGGGGAAGCTCGTTTATGAGCGCGAACGCCTCGAGGCTGTCCAGGATTTGCTAGCCAACGTCAGCGCCCGCTTCCGCATGGGCGGCGACGGTGAAATGCACATCTATCCGATGGGCGCCGCGGCCCCCGCGTGGCGCGTTGAGCCGGGCGCGGGCCTGGTCAGCGTCCACCGGAAACAGACCATCGACGGGCTGTATAACGCGTGGGTTGTTGAGGGTAAAGAGGGCGCGAACGGTAAGCCCGTGACCGCAACCGCATTCCTTCGCGCTGGCCCGCTCCGGTGGGACGGCCCGCACGGTCGAGTGCCGTACTTCTACAGCTCCGAAATGATCACGACGCGTGGGCAGGCTGCGGAGTATGCGGGAATCCTCCGCGACCGGCAAGCAGCATCGTATGCGGTTGAGCTTGAGGTCGAGACGGTTCCGCGCCCTGAGATTCAGGCGGGCGACCGGATCGAGGTCGGCTGTCCCATGCCCGCCGGTCACGTCGTGTACCTGCCGGGTGAGGTCGTCTCGGTTTCTGCCGGCGGATCCCCCATCCCCGGGCCTACGAAGTTCACCGTGTCATGCGCTTACGCGGACGTTGCCATAGCGCTCAACACCACCCCGTTCGCGGAGCATCTGACCAGCACGAAACCCGCCCTCACCTGGGACCGGATGCCCTCCAGTTGGGGCGCACTCCCCGCGATCACTTGGAACAACTTGCCGTAGGAGGCGCCCGTGGCTGCTTTGAAGAAAACTTTGGCGGCCATACCTGCGGGTGGTACTCGCCGCGTGTACGGGACCGCCTACTTTGACGGGTCTAGGTGGTGGGCGAACCTGAACGGCAACCTGATCGACGCCCGCTGGTTGAACGCTGTCAGCCCGAAACAGGACGGGCCTATCGTTGTTGACCTCACGGACAACGGCGACGGGCAGTCCTCGGCGCTCGTCATTGACGGGTACTCGGATCAGCCCCACCCATCCACCGGGGCAGTTCTTGCGATTGGTGTTACTCAACTGGTGATGACCGGCGCGGACGGGGTCACGTACACGACGGACAGGTTCTCCGGCTCGTACTCGGTCGGCGATCCAGTCTATGTGGCGTGGGACGCGGCGACCCCGATTGTGCTTGGGAAGCTTCCCGGGATCACCCCGACACCCCCCACGAGCCCGCCCGTAGCCGCGACCCCCGTCAAGCAGTCGGGCACGGCTAAGGGTGCGGCGACAAAGTCAAACACGTTCTGGGGTCCGGGCGGTTGGGGCTCATGGGCGGGCGGCGGCGAACAAGTCTATTCCGGCACATGGTCCGGTAACACGGTCACTGGCGCATGGTTCTACGGGGCAGCGTTCACGAACCTCGGCGGCAAAACCATCACGGAGATCAGGTTCCGCCTCCCGAAGCGACTTGGCGGCGTTGGTTCGTCCGGTTCAGCAAACGTCCACCTTTACGCGCACACGTCGAAGTCGCAGCCGGGCGGTGACGTTACCCGCACAGTCGGGCCATGGGACGTGACCGTAACCCAGTCGCAGGGCGCGCACTGGATCACCCTTCCCCTAACTTTCGCTGACGTCCTCAAAGCAGGCGGCGGCATCAGCATAGCCGGCGACCCCTACACCGGGTTCGACGGCAGACTCGTTGACCCCCAATCGGGGCGTATAGAAATGGACTGGACAGCATAATGCCACAGACACGCCCCAACGGGACAGTTGTTCCGATCAACTCTGACGACTACAGCCTCACCAGCGACCTTGCGAAGATGGCCGACACCACGCACGTCGCCGTCCCGGTTGCGAATAAAGCTGCCCGTGACGCGCTCACCACATACCCGGGCATGCAGGTTGTGCGACTGGACCGTGACAACTGGATCCAGACCTACACCGGTCAGGGCAGTACTGGCTGGGAGTACCGCTCGGCTCCGCGGCGCGTTGACGCGAACGTCGCCGACTTCCAGAACGCATCCGGCACCGCGAGCCGCCTGCTGTACACGATGCCCGGCGTGACCAAGCCCTACCCGCAAACTTACCGAGCCGTCTGCCGGCTCGGCATCAGCGTCGCAGCGATTACGAGCGGCAACCTGTGGGTGAACGTCGCAGTGTCTGGCGCCACCTCATCCGTCGCCACGGCGCAGGGCAAATTCGGGCTCGCTTACTTCGCGCCCGGCAACTATCTCCAGTCCGGCACAGCCGAGACTCCTTGGATGAACGTCGCCGCGAACACTGACCCGTTCATCCGGGCGTGGGTGGAAGTCCTTGACGGCCTAGTAACCCACGCCGTGAGCGTTCAAGCCCCTTACTCGCAGTTCTACGCCGAAGTACGCCCGCAAGACGACTAACAAACGTGTGGCCCCGGACTTGCGCTCCAGGGCCACACAACACCACACAGTCAAGCCTAAATAGGAGGCCCGCCCGTATGGGTAAACCACACACTACGCCCATATGGGGGGACCTCCGATGTCTAGCCTAACGCCACGCCGCAAACCGTCTCTGTTCGGCATTAGCTCCCCCGCATGGTTGTGCCGGCTACGGTCGCACGCCATGGACACACTGCCGAAGGTGTACGGGCCGCGTGGCATGGTCATGCTAGGCAAGTCGGTCATGTGCGCGTGCTTCGGTGTCGCTTACCTCGGGCTACAGGGATCCCGCCCGCAGCCCGCCCTGGAAATGGTCACGCGGCTGTTCCCGCTCGAAATCTGGGCCGTGGTGTGGTTTCTCGTGTCGTTCATGCTCGCGGCCTCAGCGTTCAAGGTTGACCAGTCGCGGGCCCTCGGTGCTGTCGCGGGGCTGCTGTCCCTGTGGTCTCTGTCATTCCTTGAGTACTTCTTCCGCATGCCAGTCATGCGCGACGGGACGACTAACCCCGGCTGGTTGTCCGCCGCACTGCTCGCCTCTATGGCACTCTCTGCCGCAGGGTGCGCCCGCATGATGAACCACGCGCCTTCCCACCCGGAGATAGTGCAGAAGCCGGGGGACACAAGTGAATGAATTCCCGTGGGCCGCGATCGTCTCCGGCCTCATCGCCGCATCCGTTGGCGTCCTCACCGCGCTATGGGCACGCCGCTCCCAGTCCGAAACGAACAAACTCACCGGCACAAACTTCGAGGTTGAGCGTTACAACAAGTTCGCCAACGAGGTCCAGGAAGAACGCGACCTCGCCAAGAAAGAACTCAAAGACGAACGCGAGCAGCACAAGAACGACTTCGGGCAGCTCCGCAAAGACTTCGAGGAATTCAAGAAGTCCGTGCAGATCCAGTTCAGCGGGTATCGCGCGTACATTCACGGCCTCCGCGGGCAAGTCCACGAAATGGGCGGCGTCCCGCTCGAATGGCCCAAAGACCTAGACCAATGAGGACCGCATGACAACTATCAACGAATCGCAGACGGCGAAGGGCTACACGCCCGCCGCTCGAGTCCCGGCAACGTTCGGACGTAAGCGGACCATCGACGGGATCGTGATCCATCATTGGGGCAGCCTCGGTCAGCGGCATGATGACGTGGTCAAGTTCTTCGTGAGCGGCCCCGGCACCACCTCGGCACACTTCGTTGTCAGCGCGGGTCGGATCGACTGCCTCGTGTCCCCACTAGACGCCGCCTGGCACTCCGGCAACGCGGTCGGCAACGCAACCACCATTGGCATCGAATGCCACCCCGAAGCCACGGATGAGGACTACGCAACCGTAGCCGAACTAGTCAGCTTCCTCCGCAACGAATACGGCGCCCTGCCCCTCAGTCCGCACCGGCAATGGAACGCGACCGCATGCCCCGGCATCTGGGACCTGCCCCGCATCGACCGGCTCGCAGGCACCGCAGCCATCGCCCCGCAAAGCACCACGACTACCCCCAAAGGATTCCTCATGGCACTCACCGACGCCCAGCAAGACGAGCTGTACACCAAGATCACCCGCTACCTCGACGCGCCCGTTGGCTCGGTCCCGGAGAAGGTGTGGTCACAGACTGTCCTCCGCGGCGGGCGGCAGATCAGCGTGAAGCAGGAACTCGCCGACGCGAAGACCGAGGCGCAGGCACTCCGCGCACTCGTCGGCGCACTGTCCAAGAACCCCGACCTGACCGCCGAACAGATCACCGCCGCAGTCAAAGCCGGGCTCGCTGACGGCGTGACCGTCGATGTCAACGTAAACGGAGGCAAGTAAATGTTCACCCTCGCATTCTGGAAAGCAACCGCTGAGCGGGTCGTGGCGTCCATTGCTGGCGGTGCACTCGGCGCTATTGGTGCTGACTCGTTCGGCGTCATCCAAGCCGACTGGCAGGGCATCGCATCGGTTGCCCTCGGTGCCGGCGTCGTGTCACTGCTCAAGGCCCTGGCATTCGGCGGCAAGGACGGCAACCCGTCCGCAACGAACGCCGAAACCGTCAAGCCCTAACACGTAGCCAACCATCCGCGGCGTCCCCTTGGGCGCCTTTCGCATTTAAGGAGACGCCGCTATGGCTATTGAAACAACCCCGCTCGGGTTCCAGAAACCGGACGGGAACGAACTTGCCCGCAACGGCGACAACCTCATCGCAGCGAACGGCGCGAAAGCTGAGGAGCTGCACCAGGACGCACGCGGCAGGCTGACCGCCATCGAGTCTAAGAACTCGACGCAGGACGGGCGGCTCAATGCTGTTGAGGCGAAGAACTCCGTGCAGGACGGAACCCTCGCAACTCACGCGGCCCACCTCGCGAACCTTGATCACGCGGCAGGCTTCACCGGTGATCCGCTCGAGCTGAATGATCTTGCTTTTGCGGAGACGCTGGAGAACGGTGTCGCAACCGCCGCGGCCCTCGACACCCGCCTGACCGCACGGGTTCAACCCATTGTCGCGGCAGTCATCGCCTCGGACACCGCGCCCGCAACAGCAGCAGCAAACGCCGTGAGCATAGCCCTCACAAACTCTGACATCCTGAAGGGCACCGACGTGAGGGCCGGGCGGTCCATCATCGCCACCGGCTACGCTCTCCCCTTCACGGATGCGACCGGCTACGTGTCCGGCGGCATCCTGTCGGATGGGCGCTGGAACTTTGAGAAAACCCCGCAGGTCAAGGGTCAGGCTGACGTGACCATGCGGCCCCTGAACGCGACCGGCTGGGCTATCCCGTTCGCAGACAAGGACGGGTACGTTGCCGGCGGAATCAAGAATGATGGCACAGCAGAGTTCGCGAAACTGAACCTCACCCCCGCGAACCTTCTGAAGCTGGCAAACGAAACCATCGGCTATCCCCGATCCTCGAGGACGAAGATTGCCGCGATTGGCGACTCCCTCACGGACGGCTACTTCGGCGGTGTGGGCAACCAGGACGCAGACTCCTACCCGTCACGCCTCCGCGAAATGGTGCCCGCCGGTGTGCAGGTCTTCAACCTCGGCAACAGCGGATACACCACGGACGAGGAAGCCGTACGCATCGGCGCCATCCCGTTGCCGCTCACTGTCACGGGCGGATCCATCCCCGCATCAGGGCCGGTAGACGTGACCACCACGGCTGTTATCGGATGGCGGGCAACCGGCACAGTCCGTACCATCCCCGGCACCCTCGCGGGTATCCCGGGAACGCTGACGCGCAACGCCAGCGACACCGTGTTCAGCTTCACCCGCACCACAGACGGCAGCGCAGTGACGGTCCCCGCAGGCACGGTGTACGTCCCTGACTTCGCAGGCCATGCCGGGGATACCGCGATCATCCTGCTAGGCCGCAACAACGTGTCCTACTCCATCAAGGGTGCCGACGCGACCATTGGTGAGCACGTCGCCAAGGGAATCGACCGGATTGTGAACTGGCTAACCCCGCAGATAAAACAAGTCCTCGTCGTTTCCGCGACCACGACCACCAGTGAAACATCAGGGACCGGCGGCTACACGAACATCGCGGACATCAACGCCCGCCTCGCAGCAGCGTACCCGTCACGGTTCCTCAACCTGCGGTCATACCTCGTCAACCAAGCCATCTACGACCTCGGCATAACGCCCACGTCCGCCGACCTAGCAACCATGGCAGCCGACACGCTCCCCGCATCCATCATGGACGGCGGAACAGACAACACCCACTGGTCCAAAGCAACCGCCACACTCGTTGCCGCACAGATCAACAACTACCTCACCACGAGAGGATGGGTCTAGCCCATGCCAGGACGCGCCATAGTCTCGAACGTAAGCTTCGGAGACACCACCCTCCCGAAGATCGACATCACCTACATCCAGCCGCTCGTCGGGGCGCTGTACGACTTCGCCGTAGACCAGTTGCCGTTGGGCCCGGTAGCTTCCTGGCCTTCCCTCGTGGACGGCCTGCCCCTCGTCGCTGACGGCACAACCACGCCGACCGTCATCACAGATGGCGCATCCAAGACGGTCCGGTTCAACGGCACCATCGACCGGATGCAGATCAACGTCAACCTCAACACCGCACACAGTATCGTGGCGGTCGCGAAACTCCGCACCCCTGTCGCCTCAGACCAGATCGTCTACGGCAAAGCATCCAACACTGAAGGCGCGCTCGGCATCAACTCGGGCGGGACCAGTTTCAACGCGAACGGCGGCGGCCAGAGCCTTTCCATGAGCCCAGTCGTGGCACCTGACGCGAACTGGCACGTGTTCATCCTCAGCCACCAAGGGACATCCTCGGCCTTGCGGGTGGACAACGCCGAAACCCTCGGCAACGTCCCGGTCGCACAACGCAACGGCATCACCCTCGGCTTCGGCAACCTCGCCGACCTCCGCTCAGAGGTGGACTACAAGCGCGTGGCACTCATCCCCGGCACCATGACCACAGCACAGCGGACCGCCATTGTTGCCCAGCTCAAGGGGCAGTACGGGATCTAGTAGTCGATGGACATTTCGCCCATGGAATGAGCGGGTGCCAGATACTGCATCGAGTCCGACAGCGCGACCGCGTACTCCTGCTCAACCTGTTCCAGGGAGCGGGTGCGGTCAACCACGTCCGTCTTCAAGAGCTCGGCGTACTCAGCTTGCAAGGTCAGCATCCGCTTCACATGTTCCATGCCCACAGATTAACACAAACGCCCCGCCATCCATCACGGATGAGCGGGGCGTTTTTTGTGTATCCCGGTGTATCTTGTGAGTCTTGTGTATCTACGCCTCGAGCTGCTTGCCCATCTTGCCGAACACTGCGGCGCCCTTGGTGTGGCTGGAGTGCATCAGGTGGGCGTACACGCGCTCTGTGGTCGCTGTTGAGGAGTGGCCCAAGCGGCGGGCCACCTCGTACAAACTGAGCCCGCCTTGGAGCCCCCACGAGGCGCTGGTGTGGCGCAGATCGTGTAGCCGTGGCGTCTTGTGGAACGTTGGATCCTCAGCACGCGCCTTCTCCATCGCTTCCTGCCAGGCGTTCCAAAGGTACTTCTGCGCGACCCTGCCACCTGTTGAGGTGCGGAACACGAGCGTGTCACCTGAGACGCCTTCCATGGCTGGTTTAAGCGCCTCAACAACCATCGGAGGGATGCTGACACTCCGCTTAGAACTGGCGGTCTTAGGCTGGGCGATGTAGTACGCATTCGCCCCGTCACGCTTCCACGACTTGTTAATACGCACCACCCACGTAACCCCACCATCAGCCCTGACCTGCGCGAAGTCCCCCACCTTCACCGCCGTAGCCTCACCGAACCTTGCCCCGGACATGACCAGGAACAACGCGAGCGGCTGCCAGAGTGGGTTCAGGTTGCGGTAGAGGAGTTCCCACTCGTCCCACGTCAGGAACTGTTCCTTATCCTCGGCGTGCTCCGTGGTCGGCAACGCTACCCCGCGGCAAGGGTTATCGGGCCGGTAGCCAAGCCTGATCGCGGTTTCCATGCCGGCGCTGATGAGGCCGTGCACATTCCTGATCGTCTTCGGCGCGAGTTTCTTCTCCTGCATGGCCCGAACCCAGCCCGTCAAATGCCGGATGTCCAACTGGGTCACAGCCACGCCCCCAATGTGCGGCTGTATGTGGTCCTCGATCATGTTCCGGTAGTTACGGATGGTCTGCGAGGTCGGTTTAACGAGCAGGTCAACATGCTCCGTCAACACCTGGGCCACCGTGCGGGCGTTCTGTGTGTGCGCGTACACGACAGCCTCAGCCACGTTATACGAGTTGTGGTTCAGTTCGAGCGCGGCTTTGAACAGTTCCGCCTCAGCGACAGTGTCAAACGACTGCCCACACTGCTTACCCGCATCATCCCGCCAACCAACCGTGTGATACTCAGACCCGTTCGCACGGGTGCGGGTACGGATACTAGCCATGTGCTGCGACGAGGGCTTCCCACTCAGCCCGCGGCATCTTGCTCACAACCTGAAACGTGAACATGACCTCGTCATCGAACGACTGCACGTCCCAATCCTCAAGAACCGTCGAAGGGTCAAGCCCTGCCCGCTTGGCGAGGATCTGTCCAAGCTCGCGGTCTTCGTTGGAAAGCGTCTTGATCTGCGGCATCTCGTGTTCCCTGCTGTTAGTTGTAGTAGTGCATCACTCTAAGTTTAACAGCAGTTCGTCAACATTAACAGCATCCCCGTCAACAAACCCTCTAAAAACCGCTAGAATTCAGTGCCCGAGGTGGGACTCGAACCCACACACCTTTCGATACCGCATTTTGAGTGCGGCGCGTCTGCCAATTCCGCCACTCGGGCGCGGAGTACACCGGTGTAACAATCACTCAACCACAGTGCTGTGAGCAACGCGATCGCTTCCAGTGCGCGAAATTACTCTACATGCAGATAGGCTGAATTCCAGAATCGCGCCAGTGACGCCGCATCGAACCAAACCGGTCCAAGTACATCGGCGGACGAAACCTATGATGGTGTAGTTCCCGCCGTACCTTTCCAAGGAGTTCCCGTGTCAGAACAGACGGAGTCATCCCCCACTTCCCAGCCGGCTCGCCGCGTTGTTGTCGCAGAGGATGAGACCCTCATTCGCCTGGACATCATCGAGATCCTGCGCGGCGAAGGCTACGACGTCGTCGGCGAGGCGGACAACGGCGAGAAGGCCGTGCAGCTTGCCGAGGAGCTCAAGCCCGACCTGGTCCTGATGGACGTCAAGATGCCCGTCATGGACGGCATCTCGGCCGCTGAGAAGATCGTCAAGGCCCGGATCGCCCCCGTGGTCCTGCTGACGGCCTTCAGCCAGAAGGAGCTCGTGGAGCGCGCCCGCGACGCCGGCGCCATGGCGTACGTGGTCAAGCCCTTCACCCCGGCTGACCTCATCCCGGCGTTGGAGATCGCGCTGTCCCGCCACGAGGAAATCAAGGCCCTCGAGAGCGAGGTCACCGACCTGCAGGAGCAGTTCGCCACCCGCAAGCTCGTGGAGCGCGCCAAGAGCCTCCTGACCACCAAGATGGGCCTGACGGAGCCGGAAGCCTTCCGCTGGATCCAGAAGACCTCGATGGACCGCCGCCTGAGCATGCGCGAGGTGGCCGAAACCATCATCAACCAGGTCAACTAGCCGTCACCAACGGCAACGCAGCAACAAAGCACCAAAAAGGGAGGATCCCCGCCAACCGGCGGGGATCCTCCCTTTTGCGTTCAAGGTTTCAGAACTAGGCCTGGGCCCGGTTCTTCTTCTTCTTTTCCGGCCACGGGCCGAGCTTGTCCTTGGTCACGGCTGCTTCGCCCTGGCCGCCGATGTCGGCGAGGTCGCCCACCTTGTGGACCTTCAGCAGGTTGGTCGAACCGGCCTTTCCGGGAGGCGAACCGGCGGCGATGACCACCAGGTCACCGTCCTCGACGACGTCCAGCTCCAGCAGGCTGCGGTCAACCTGTGCCGTCATCTCGTCGGTGTGGCCCACCATCGGGACCAGGACCGGCTGGATGCCCCACGTGAGTGCGAGCTGGTTCCAGACGTGCTCCACCGGGGTGAAGGCGAAGACCGGCCTGATCGGGCGCAAACGGGAGAGGCGGCGGGCCGAGTCACCGGACTGGGTGAAGGTACAGATGTACTTCGCTTCCAGCTGGTCGGCGATCTCGACGGCGGCACGGGTGATGGCGCCGCCGCGGGTCTTGGGCTTGGTGCCCAGCGGGGGGACGCGCTCGAGGCCGTGCTCTTCGGTGGACTCGATGATCCGGGCCATGACCTTGACGGTCTCGATCGGGTACTTGCCCACGCTGGTTTCGCCGGAGAGCATCACCGCGTCGGCGCCGTCGAGCACCGCGTTGGCGCAGTCGGAGGCCTCGGCGCGGGTGGGACGCGGGTTGTCGATCATGGACTCGAGGACCTGGGTGGCCACGATGACCGGCTTGGCCCAGCGGCGTGCCAGTTCAATGGCGCGCTTCTGGACGATCGGCACTTCCTCGAGGGGAAGTTCCACACCGAGGTCGCCACGGGCCACCATGATGGCGTCGAAGGCGTCGATGATTTCGGGGAGCTGCTCAACAGCCTGCGGCTTCTCGATCTTGGCGATCACCGGCACGCGGCGGCCTTCCTCGTCCATGATCTCGTGGACGCGGACGATGTCCGAGGCGTCCCGGACGAAGGACAGGGCAACCATGTCCACGCCGCGGCGCATGGCCCAGCGCAGGTCGTCCTCGTCCTTTTCGCTCAGCGCCGGCACGTTGACGGCCACGCCGGGCAGGTTGATGCCCTTGTTGTTGGAGACCCAGCCTCCGACGATCACCTGGGCGACCACCTTGACGGCGTCGACGTCGATCGCGCGGAGGGCGACCTTGCCGTCGTCGATCAGCAGGGCATCGCCGGGGTTGACGTCCTCGGTGAGGGACTTGAGCGTCGTGGAGCAGATGTCCTTGGTGCCGGGAACATCCTCGGTGGTGATCGTGAACGTGTCACCGACCTCTAGGAGGTGCGGTCCGTCGACGAAGCGTCCCAGACGGATCTTGGGGCCCTGAAGGTCGGCCATGATGGCCACGGCCTTGCCGAGCTGTCCCGCTGCCTTGCGGACGTTCTCGTAAGTGGTGTCGTGCACGGAGTAATCGCCGTGGCTCATATTCATGCGGGCCACGTCGACGCCGGCTTCCAGCACCGCAAGCGTGTTGTCAAAGCTTGCGATTGCCGGTCCGAAAGTGGCCACGATTTTAGCGCGTCTCATATACCTACCCTAGTGGTCTGTTGCATGGATTAAGTTGAAGTGAGGATGAATCCCGGGCGACCTGGTGGACTCGAGCTGTTGGACTCTAGCTGCTGGCCTCGAGCTGTTGAACTACAGAACAGCCATCGCACGGTCGGTCGGCGCCACGGGTGCCGGCAGGATGGTGCTGCCCATCAGGAACTTGTCCACCGCGGCCGCGCAGGCGCGGCCCTCGGCGATGGCCCAGACGATCAGCGACTGGCCGCGGCCGGCGTCCCCGGCGACGAAGATGCCCTCGGTGTTGGTCATGTAGTAGCCGTCCCGGGCCACGTTGCCGCGGCCGTCGAAGTCGGCCTGGACCTGGGCGGTGATCCCGGCCGGCTCGGGGCCGGTGAAGCCCAGGGACAGGAAAACGAGGTCCGCCGGGATGATCCGCTCGGTGCCGGCCTTCGGGAGTCGCTTGCCGTCGACGAATTCCGTCTCCGCCACCTTCACGCCGGTGACTTTGCCGTTTTCGCCGACGAACTCCACGGTGGAGGCGAGATAGGTGCGTTCGCCGCCTTCCTCGTGCGCGCTGGCGACCTCGAACAGGGTGGGGAACGTCGGCCACGGCTGGTGGCCAGCACGCTCGACGGGCGGCTGCTTGCCGATCGCGAGGGTGGTCACGGAGGCGGCCTGGTGCCGGTGCGCGGTGCCGAGGCAGTCGGCGCCGGTGTCGCCGCCGCCGAGGATGACCACATGCTTGCCCGCGGCGTTGATCTGGTTCTCCACGGTCTCCCCCGCCACCACCCGGTTGGCCGGCACGAGGTAGTCCATGGCGAAGTGGATGCCCTCGAGCTGGCGGCCCGGGATCGGCAGGTCACGCGGGACGGTGGCGCCGGTGGCGATCACGACGGCGTCGTACCGGCGGCGCAGCTGCTCCCACGTCACGTCGGTGCCGACGGCCACGCCGGTGCGGAACCGGGTGCCTTCGGCCTTCATCTGCTCAAGCCGGCGGTCCACCTGCTCTTTTTCCATCTTGAAGTCGGGGATCCCGTAGCGCAGGAGCCCGCCGATCTTGTCGTCGCGCTCGTAAACAGCCACGGTGTGGCCCACCCGGGTCAGCTGCTGGGCGACAGCGAGCCCGGCGGGACCGGAACCGACGACGGCAACCGTCTTGCCGGTCAGTCGCGCCGGCGGCAGGGGGTTGACCCAGCCGTTCTCGAAGGCCTGGTCCACGATGGACACCTCGACCTGCTTGATGGTCACGGCAGGCTGGTTGATGCCCAGCACGCAGGACGCCTCGCAGGGGGCCGGGCACAGCCGGCCCGTGAATTCGGGGAAGTTGTTGGTGGCATGCAGCCGCTCCATCGCTTCCTCGCCCTTGTCCCGCCAGATGAGGTCATTCCATTCCGGAATGAGGTTGCCCAGCGGGCAGCCCTGATGGCAGAACGGGATGCCGCAGTCCATGCAGCGGCCGGCCTGACTCTTCAGGACACCCTTTTCCTGGGCCTCGTAGACCTCTTTCCAGTCCATGATGCGGACCGGAACGGGACGGCGGGGCTGGGTTTCGCGCTGACGTACTTTCAGAAATCCGCGTGGATCAGCCACCGGTCACCTCCAGGATTCGAGACCAAACTTCTTCGCCGTCGGGGTCCAGGCCCTCTTCGATGGCGTCAAGACGGGTTTGCAGGACGGCCGCGTAGTCGCGCGGCAGCACCTTGGTTATGCGGGCAGCGGTGTCATCGAAGTTCTCAAGCAGCCGGGCCGCGAGCAGCGACTCGGTTTCCTCGAGGTGCTTGACGAGCAGCCCGTGGACGATGTCGCGGTCCTCGGCGTCGAGCTCGACCAGCTTCAGCTCACCGGACTCGAGGGCCTGCTTGTTGACGCGTTCCGTCTGCAGGTCCAGCACATAGGCCGTCCCACCGGACATGCCGGCACCAAAGTTGCGGCCGGTTCGGCCGATGATGAGCGTCTGGCCGCCGGTCATGTACTCGCAGCCGTGGTCGCCGATGCCTTCGGCCACCGCGGTGGCGCCCGAGTTGCGGACCAGGAAGCGTTCGCCCACCTGGCCGCGCAGGAACATTTCACCGCTCGTGGCGCCGTAGCCGATCACGTTGCCGGCGATCACGTTCCGCTCGGCGGGGAACACGTTGGTGCGGTCCGGCCGGACGATGATGCGGCCGCCGGAGAGTCCCTTGCCGACGTAGTCGTTAGAGTCGCCGAACATGCGCAGCGTGATGCCGGCCGGCAGGAACGCCCCGAGTGACTGGCCCGCGGTGCCACTGAGCGTGATGTCAATCGTGTCCGTGGCCAGGACGTCGGTGCTGAAGGTCTTGGTGACCACGTGGCCGAGCATGGTGCCGACGGAGCGGTCGGTGTTGATGACGTTCACGGAGATCTTCACCGGGGTGCGGTCACTGAGCGCTTCGGCGGCCATGGCAATCAGGCGCTGGTCGAAGTGCTTGTCGAGTTCGTGGTTCTGGCCGGTGAGGTTGCGCAGCGGCGCGTCGTTGTCGAACTCGAGGCCGTGCAGGATCGGATCCAGGTCCAGCCCTTCGGCCT
The DNA here is from genome assembly GCF_042788715.1 of Arthrobacter sp. NPDC056886. Classification (NCBI taxonomy): domain Bacteria; kingdom Bacillati; phylum Actinomycetota; class Actinomycetes; order Micrococcales; family Micrococcaceae; genus Arthrobacter; species Arthrobacter sp. NPDC056886. The sequence goes on along the minus strand of NZ_JBHUBT010000008.1, from coordinate 60,873 downwards.
TCCAGTGGTTGATCGCGTCGCGGGAGTCGAGCATCTCGGCATGGCCGATCGCCTCCTCGATGCTGCGGAACCCCAGTTCCGCGAGGATTTCGCGGACTTCCTCGGCAAGGAATTCGAAGAAGTTCACCACGAACTCGGGCTTGCCGTTGAAGCGGGAGCGCAGCTCGGGGTTCTGGGTCGCGACGCCCACCGGGCAGGTGTCCAGGTGGCAGACGCGCATCATGATGCAGCCGGAGACCACCAGCGGAGCCGTGGCGAAACCAAACTCCTCGCCGCCGAGCAGCGCGGCAATGACGACGTCGCGGCCGGTCTTGAGCTGACCGTCCACTTGCACCACCACACGGTCGCGCAGGCCGTTGAGCATCAGGGTCTGCTGGGTCTCGGCGAGGCCGAGCTCCCACGGGACACCGGCGTGCTTGAGCGAGTTCAGCGGCGAGGCGCCGGTACCGCCGTCGTGTCCGGAAACCAGCACGACGTCGGCCTTCGCCTTGGTGACGCCGGCCGCCACGGTGCCGATGCCGACCTCGGAGACGAGCTTGACGTGGACCCGGGCCGAGGGGTTGGCGCGCTTGGCGTCGTAGATCAGCTGGGCGAGGTCTTCGATCGAGTAGATGTCGTGGTGCGGGGGCGGCGAAATGAGGCCGACGCCTGGGGTGGAGTGCCGCGTGCGGGCCACCCAAGGGTAGACCTTCTGCGCCATCAGCTGGCCGCCTTCGCCGGGCTTGGCACCCTGCGCCATCTTGATCTGGATGTCGTCTGCGTTGGACAGGTACAGGCTGGTGACGCCGAAGCGGCCGGAGGCGATCTGCTTGACCGCGGAACGGCGGGTGGGATCGAGCAGGCGGTCCACGTCCTCGCCGCCTTCACCGGTGTTGGACTTGCCGCCCAGCCGGTTCATGGCGATGGCGAGGGTCTCGTGGGCTTCCTTGGAGATGGAGCCGTAGCTCATGGCGCCGGTGGAGAACCGCTTGACGATGCTTGAAACCGGTTCCACTTCCTCAAGCGGCACCGCGGGACGCGAACCGGCCTTGAACTTCAGCAGCCCGCGCAGGGTCATGAGGTTCTCGGACTGGTCGTCAACGCCGCGCGTGTAGGCCTTGAAGATGTCGTAGCGGCGTTCACGCGTGGCGTGCTGGAGCCGGAAAACGGTCTCCGGGTTGAACAGGTGGGGTTCGCCGTCGCGGCGCCACTGGTATTCGCCGCCGCCGAGCAGGGGCTGGTGCGGCAGTTCGATGCCGTTCTCCGGGTAGGCCATCCGGTGCCGGGCCAGGACTTCGGCGGCAATGACTTCGAGGCCGACGCCGCCGAGCTGGGAATGGGTGCCGGAGAAGTACTCGTCCACCAGGTCCTGGCCGAGGCCGAGGGCTTCGAAGGTCTGGGCGCCTGTGTAGGAGGCCACGGTGGAGATGCCCATCTTGGACATGATCTTCAGGACGCCCTTGCCGAGGCCCTTGATCAGGTTGTAGACGCCGTCCTGCGCGGTGACCCCGACGACGTCGCCGGTGGCGATGAGCTGTTCCACGGATTCCATGGCCAGGTACGGGTTCACGGCGGAGGCGCCGTAGCCGATGAGTACTGCGACGTGGTGCGTCTCGCGGACGTCGCCGGCCTCCACCACGAGGGCGGTCTTGGTCCGGTTGGCGCTGCGCAGCAGGTGGTGGTGCACGGCGCTGACGAGCAGCAGGGACGGGATCGGAGCCCACTGGGCGTTCGAGTCGCGGTCCGAGAGCACCACGTACTGCACGCCGCGGTTGATGGCGCCGGAGACCTGCTCGCAGATCTCGGTGAGCCGGGCGCGGAGGGCGTTCTCGCCGCCTTCCGGGCGGTACAGCCCGCGGACCTTCATGGCCACCTTGCCGCCGTCGGCGCTTTCGATGTTCGCAATCTTGGCGAGCTGATCGTTGTTGATTACGGGGAACGGCAGCGAGACCTGCGGCTGCCGTACCTGAGTGGTGTCCAGCAGGTTGCCGTTCGGGCCGATCGCGCACATCAGGGACGTGACAAGCTCTTCACGGATGGCATCCAGCGGCGGGTTGGTGACCTGCGCGAAGGACTGCACGAAGTAGTCGAAGAGCAGCCGCGGCCGCTTGGACAGCACGGCAACCGGAGTATCGGAACCCATGGCACCGAGCGGCTCGGCGCCAGTGCGGGCCATCGGGCCCAGCAGGATTTTCAGTTCCTCGGTGGTGTAGCCGAAGGTCCGCTGGCGGATGTTGACCGAGGCAGCGGTGTGGACCACGTGCTCGCGTTCGGGCAGGTGGTTGAGGTCGATCAGGTTGTCCTTGACCCATTCGGCCCAGGGGTTCGCGGCGGCGACCTCGGCCTTGACCTCGGCGTCGTCGATGATCCGGCCTGCCTCGGTGTCCACCAGGAACATTTTGCCGGGTGAGACGCGGCCCTTCTTGACCACCTTGGAGGCTTCGACGTCGATCACGCCGACCTCCGAGGCGAAGACGATGAGGCCGTCCTCGGTGATCCAGTACCGGCCCGGGCGGAGCCCGTTGCGGTCCAGCGTGGCGCCGACCAGGTTGCCGTCTGTGAAGGACACGGCCGCCGGGCCGTCCCAGGGCTCCATGAGCATCGAGTGGTACTCGTAGAAGGCGCGGCGGGCCGGATCCATGGTGGCGTGGTTTTCCCACGCCTCCGGGATCATCATCATGATCGAGTGCGTGATGGGCCGGCCGGAGAGCCAGAGCAGTTCCGCAACCTCATCAAACGACGCCGAATCCGAGGCGCCCGGGGTGCAGATCGGGAACAGCTCTTCGGGTGAGTCCCCCAGCAGCGGGCTGGAGAGCTGCGACTGGCGCGCCCGCATCCAGTTCCGGTTGCCCTTGACCGTGTTGATCTCGCCGTTGTGTGCGATGGTGCGGAACGGCTGGGCCAGGGGCCAGGACGGGAACGTGTTGGTGGAGAAGCGGGAGTGGACGATCGCGAGCTTGGTCTTGAAGCGCTTGTCCGAAAGGTCCGGGTAGAACGGCTCCAGCTGCGCGGTGGTGAGCATGCCCTTGTAGACGATGGTCCGGGAGGACAGCGACGGGAAGTACACGCCGAACTTGTTCTGGGCGCGCTTGCGGATCCGCCAGGCGCGGGAATCGAGCTCGTTGCGCTCGAGGGTTTCGCCGGTGCTGGAGGCGAAGAAGGGCTGCGAGAAGTGCGGCATGCAGGCCCGGGCCATGGCCCCGACCAGGTCGGCCACGATCGGGACGTCGCGCCAGCCCAGGACGGTCAGGCCCTCGTCCGCGGCGAGGCCTTCGATGCCGGAGCGGGCGGCGTCGGATTCACGCTGCTCGGCGGGCAGGAACGCGGTTCCCACGATGTACTGGCCGGGGGCCGGAAGTTCGAAGTCGGTGACCGCGCGGAAGAATTCGTCCGGCACCTGCATGAGGAGGCCGGCGCCGTCACCGGTACCTTCATCGGCGCCCACGGCACCGCGGTGCTCGAGGTTGCGCAGGGCGGTCAGGGCGGCGTCGACGATGTCATAGCCAGGTTCGCCGCGGAGCGTGGCGATGATGGCCAGGCCGCAGGCGTCCTTCTCGTTCTCCGGGTTGTAGAGACCGGCAGCCGCCGGAATCGCCGCGAACCGGCTGAAGGGTGACTCGGCAGCCGGAGTCGGGTCCGGATCGGACCAGCTGGGGCTGTGAAGAGTTTGGGTCATTGGAGACGTCCTTCCTCCTGATCGTGCGTATGGGAGGGACAACATTGGCCCCACTCGGCCGGCCGGTGTGATGGGCGCAACAGAGTGTTTTCTAACTGGAATTGTAGGCCAGCCCGGCCTCCTGTACTAACAGTTACGCAGGTGCTGGCCCGGGCTTGCACGGACAGCGTCGATCTGCTGTCCGCAGCAAGCCTTCTTGCCACGACGCTGTGGGGTTCGGGTCCTGCGAGCGGTGGCTCCGCAACCCGGGATACCGGTGCTGAGCTACTTGGTGCCCTCAGCCTCCGGCGCGGTTCCAGTCCCCTGGCGTCCGGATACTCCGGCTGCCGGAGCTCCTGAGGCGGGCGCGGTGCCGCCGGTGGAGTCCTTGTCCGCATCCTCGGATGCGCGAACTGGTCCGCTTTGGTTATTCCGGAGATTAGCACGGGATTCACTATCTGAGACAGCAGTGTCCGCATGGCGGATGGTTGTTGCTTCCGCGGGAACGGTGGTGCGCTCCCCCTCGGCGGCGTCATTCGCCCGCGCTTCGTTCGTCCCGACGCCGGCGGCCGGCGCGGCGGCGCCTGCGCCAGCGGCGGCGTCGGTGGTGCGGTCGGCGGCGGTGGTGCGCTCGACGTCGGTGGCTGCAGCGTGCGTCTCTGTCTCCGCCGGCTTTGTCTCGTCCGAGACGGACTCCGCCGGCGTTGCGTCCACGGGCTTAGTCTCTGCCGGTTCGCGGCCCGGGAGGAACACGGTGTCCGGCTCGGAGCGCTTGCGCAGGCCGAGGAGGATGAAGGCGAGCAGGGCTCCGGCAAAGACAATGATGCTGGTCCAGACGTTGAGCCTGGTGGTGATCCCGAAGAGGCTGATCTGCTCGGCGTCGTCGATCCGCATGGCCTCGATCCAGACGCGGCCAAGGGTGTAGTACATAGCGTAGACGCAGAAGAGGCGGCCGCGGCGGAAGCTGAATCTCCGGTCCAGGGCCAGCAGGATCAGCACGCCGGCCAGGTTCCACAGCGACTCGTAGAGGAACGTCGGGTGGAAGAGCGTCTCTGCCGGCATGCCCGCGGGGAAGTTCGGGTTGTTGGGATCGATTTGCAGCCCCCACGGAAGCGTGGTGGGGCCACCGAAGAGCTCCTGGTTGAAGTAGTTGCCCCACCGGCCAATTGCCTGGGCCAGCAGCAGCCCGGGGGCCGCCGCGTCCATGAAGGCGGTCAGCTTCACCCCGGCGCGCCGGCACCCGATCCAGGCGCCCACGGCGCCCAGCAGGACGGCGCCCCAGATGCCCAGGCCGCCGCGCTGGATCTGCGGAATCAGGGACAGATCGCCCGTGCCATCGAATCCGGGACCAAAGTAGGCGTCCGGCGAGGAGAACACGTGGTAGAGCCGTCCACCGATGATGCCGAACGGGATGGCCCAGATGGCGATGTCCCAGACGCTGCCCTCAGGCGCGCCGCGGCGCGCCCAGCGGACGGAGGTGAGCCACAGGCCGGCAATGATGCCGGCGAGGATGCAGAGGGCGTAGGCGTGGATGCGCAGGGCCCCCCACGGCAGCGGGATGTCGAATCCGGACCAGCTCGGGCTCGGAATGCTCGCGGGAATCATCGCCGCCGCGTGGAGGACTGACTGCATTGCTTACGCTTCTTCCTTGGTAAGGCCGGTGCTGAGGTCTTTCGTCAAGGAGGCTACCGCATCCACGCCGCCGTCCCGGATGGCCGCGACGAGGGCGGTGCCCACAATCACGCCATCCGCATACTCGGCGATCTCGCGGACGTGGCCGGCGGTGGAGACGCCCAGGCCCACGCAGACGCGTTCGGCGCCGGCGGCGTGCGCGGCGGCCACAACGCTCTTGGCTGCCGAGCTGACCGAGGTCCGGGCGCCGGTGACGCCCATGATGGAGACGGCGTACACGAAGCCGCGGCTCGCGTCGACAGTGCGCTTCATGCGTTCCGGGGAAGACGAGGGAGCCACCAGGAACACCCGGTCCAGTCCGTACTTGTCCGAGGCTGCCATCCACTCGGCGGCCTCGTCCGGGATGAGGTCGGGTGTGATCAGCCCGGCTCCCCCGGCCTCGGCCAGACGGCGGGAGAACTCATCCACGCCCATCCGGACCACGGGGTTCCAGTAGGTCATGACCAGCACGGCGGCGTCGGTCTTGCTCGTGATGCCGCGGACGACGTCGAAGACCTCGCGGACCCGGAAGCCCTTCGCGAGGGCCTCCGTCGTGGCCGCCTGGATGACCTGGCCGTCCATGACCGGATCGGAGTACGGGATGCCGACCTCGATGAGGTCGGCGCCGTTCTCGGCCAGGGCGATGCCGGCGGCAATGGTGTCTGCGACGCTCGGGTAGCCGGCGGGCAGGTAGCCGATCAGGGCCGCCCGGCCCTGGGCGCGGGCGCGGTCAATGGCCGCGGCCGACTTGCTGGCGTGCTCCGCGGTGTTCTGGGTGCCGTCCTGGCTGATGCTCACAGCTGTTCCCCCTCTTTGGCGATTTCGGCTTCAGGTGAGTCCGCATCCAGCAGGTCGAACCATTCCGCGGCGGTGGCCACGTCCTTGTCGCCGCGGCCGGAGAGGTTCACGATCACGATCTTCTCTGATACTTTGCCTGTGGCCGTGCCGGCGTCCTCCGCGGCGAGCCGCTGCCCCACCTTGATGGCGCCGGCAAGGGCGTGGGCCGACTCGATGGCGGGGATGATGCCCTCAGTGCGGCACAGGAGCCGGAAGGCCTCCATGGCTTCGCTGTCCGTGATGGGCTCGTAGCTGACCCGGCCGATGTCGGCCAGGTAGGAGTGTTCGGGGCCGACGCCGGGGTAGTCCAGGCCCGCCGAGATGGAGTGCGACTCGATGGTCTGGCCATCGTCGTCCTGCATGAGGTAGGAGCGCGCGCCGTGCAGCACACCGGGCTTGCCGAGGGTGATGGTGGCTGCGTGCCGTCCGGTTTCGACGCCGTCGCCGCCGGCCTCGAAGCCGTAGATCTTGACCGAGGGGTCATCGAGGAAGCCGTGGAAAATGCCGATCGCGTTGGAGCCGCCGCCGATGCAGGCACAGACGGCGTCCGGAAGCCGGCCCGTCTGATCCAGGATCTGGGAACGGGCTTCCTCGCCGATTACTTCGTGGAAGTAGCGGACCAGCGCCGGGAACGGGTGCGCGCCGGCGGCGGTGCCCAGCAGGTAGTGGGTGTTGCCCACGTTCGCGACCCAGTCGCGCAGGGCCTCGTTGATGGCGTCCTTGAGCGTCTGGGATCCGTTGGTCACCGGGATGACGGTGGCGCCGAGGAGCTCCATCCGGGCCACGTTGAGGGACTGCCGGCGGCAGTCCTCGGCGCCCATGTAGACCACGCATTCCAGGCCCAGCAGGGCGGCCGCCGTGGCGGAGGCAACACCGTGCTGACCGGCGCCGGTCTCGGCGATGACGCGGGTTTTGCCCATCCGCTTGGCGAGCAGCGCCTGGCCGATGACGTTGTTGATCTTGTGCGAGCCGGTGTGGTTGAGGTCCTCGCGCTTGAGGAAGATCCGCACCCCGCCGGCGTGCTCGGCGAAGCGTTTGGCCTCGGTCAGCAGCGACGGGCGGCCGGAGTAGTTCTTGTTCAGGTCGGCGATCTGGGCCGTGAACTCGGGATCGGCCTTGGCCTTCTCGAAGGTGTCCTCGAGCTCGTCCAGGGCCGCGATGAGCGACTCGGGCATCCAGCGCCCGCCGTAGTTCCCGAAGTAGGGCCCCGGGGCGTGCCGCAGGGACGGTTCGCCCTGCGCCGTAGATTCCTGGGGGCGGCCGCCCTGCAGGAACGCGTCCACGGCACTTTCGTCAGAGCCGGCTGCTGGCGCATCGACCATCAGTCTCACCATCCTGTTCCACTGCTAGCTTTGCGGATCTGCAGACGAGATCCGCTCATTGTCCGGGCAAATTGCGGGCCCGGTACCGCTTACGGTCCGGACGGAGGCGCCAGGACCGGCCGGGCTCAGGCGCGGGTGGCGATTGCCGTGGCGCCGGCAGCCATGAATTCGGCGATCCGCTCGCGCGGCGTCGCATCACTGACCAGCGCCTCGCCGACCAGGACCGCGTTGGCGCCGCGGGCCGCGTAATGCTTGACGTCCTCGACGTCGCGCACACCGGATTCGGCCACCACGAGGGCACCGGCCGGAATGCCGCCCGCCAGCTCCGCGAAAACGGAACGGTCGACGTCGAGCGTCTTGAGGTTGCGCACGTTGACGCCGATGATCCGGGCCTCCGCGGCGACCGCGCGCTCGATTTCCTCGGCCGTGTGCGTCTCGACCAGCACGTTCATGCCGAGCTCGCGGCTGAGGGCCGTGAAGTCACGCAGCTGGGCGTCCGAGAGCGACGCCACGATCAGCAGGATCAGGTCGGCACCGTGGGCCCGGGCCTCCCAGATCTGGTACTCGTCAACCATGAAGTCCTTGCGCAGCAGCGGAATGTCCACTGCGGCCCGGACGGCGTCGAGGTCGGCCAGGGAGCCGCCGAAGCGGCGCTCCTCGGTCAGGACGCTGATCACGGCCGCCCCGCCGTCGGCGTACTGCGCGGCGAGCGAGGCGGGATCGGCGATGTCCGCGAGCTGGCCCTTGGACGGGCTGCGGCGCTTGACCTCGGCGATGACCTTGAGCTGGTCCCGGGTGCTGGAGGTCCCGCCCAGGGCGGCCCAGGCGTCACGGGCGGGCGCCGCCGCTGCGGCGCGGTCCTTCAGTTCCGCGAGCGTGACCAGACGCTGGCGTGCCTGCATATCCTCCAGGACACCGGCGTTGATGTCGTCGAGAACGCTCACGCTCAGTGGCCGGAGTTCTTCAGCTTGCTGCCGCCGACGCCGTAGCCGGCCTTGCGCATGGCCCAGCCGGCGAGCAGGCCGATCACCATGATTGCCGCACCCGCGACGAAGATCGGGGTGTTGGCGATGACGAAGGCGATGGACGCAATGAGGGCGCCGACCAGCATCACGATCACGCAAGTCCATGCGGCCGGGCTGTTGCCGTGACCCGGCGCTTCGCTGTGATCGACGTCGTCGTAGACGCCCTTCGGCGCAGCGGACGTGGATGCGGAAACAGTGGCTTTGCTCATTGAAATCTCCTCAGGATGAATACTGCTTACATTCTGCCATTTTTTGGCGAGCGTTTTTGGCCGCGTTGCCGGCCGCTGCTGGCAGCGCTGCTGGTCGCGGCATCAGCTCAGGTGGGGTCGTCACCGCGGGACAACCGGTCCCAGCTGTCAATCTCGTCCGCGGGGGCGGCCGAGGCAGTGCCCCCAACTGCTGTCCCGCCGGCGGCTGCCGCGTCATATTTGGTGCGGCTCTTCCAGTAACGACCGGCCGGCACGATCGCCAGGGCGCTAATTCCCAGCAGGACGCCGGCCACGACGGCGAGAACGGGGAACACGGTCACGTCCACCTGCACGCTGCTGCCGCTGATCCCGGTGGCGGCCGCGATCGATCCCTGCGCGGCCGCCAGCGGGTCCGCCAGCACGACGGCTGCCGCGGCAACGATCCCCGCGGCCGCGAGGAGGATGATCGCTGTGATGACCCAGCGGGCCACGCGGCCGGCGATGGAGGCCGCGAGTCCGCCGGCGAGGGCGACAAGGGCCAGGGCCGTCACAGTGGTCGCAGCCTTGCTGCCCTGGACCTGCAGCCCGTCCTGGCTGGCCACGGCCGCGCCGAGCTGCGCGGGGTCGAGGTGCACGGTGAGCCAGGTCTGGGTGGTGGTCCCGAACACGGCCAGCGCCAGGGCGGCGATCACCAGGACCAGGGTGGATTTGCGGGCCCAGCCGGGGACGGCGGGCCGAGTGGTGGTCTTCACGGTTCCTTCCGGCTGCCCCATCAGGATTCCGCCCCGGCGTCGGGCGCTGAGCCGGTGACTGCGTCACCGTTGATGTTGTACAGCGAACTGGCCGTGTGCACGGCGCGGAGCGGGGCGGCGGCCTTGTTGACGGTTTCCTGGGCCTCGGTGGGGTTGACCGAATCTGCCACGATCCCGCCGCCGGCCTGGACGTAGGCGCGTCCTTCCCGGAGCAGGGCCGAGCGGATCGCGATCGCCATGTCCATGTCCCCGGCGAAGTCCAGGTACCCCACCACGCCGCCGTAGATGCCGCGCCGGTGCGGTTCAAGTTCGTCCAGGAGGCGCAGCGCCCGCGGCTTCGGGGCACCGGAGAGGGTGCCGGCCGGGAACGTGGCCTTGAGGACGTCGTAGGCCTTCGCGGCCGGAGCCAGCTCGCCCACCACCGTGGACACCAGGTGCATGATGTGGCTGAAGCGTTCCACTTCCATGAACTGGGTGACGTCGACGGATCCTGCGACGCAGACCTTGGAGAGGTCGTTGCGGGACAGGTCCACCAGCATCAGATGCTCGGCGCGTTCTTTCTCGTCCGCCAGCAGTTCCTCGGCCAGGGCCTTGTCCGCCTCCACCGTCTTTCCGCGCGGCCGTGAGCCGGCGATGGGGTGGGTGATGACCTCGTCCCCGGTCACGGTGACGAGGGCCTCGGGCGAGGAGCCGACAATTGTGTATTCGCGGCCCGCGGCGTCCTCGAAGCTGAAGAGGTACATGTAGGGGCTGGGGTTGGTGTTCCGCAGGACCCGGTAGACGTCGAGGGGGTCGGCGCCGCACTCCATTTCGAAGCGCCGGGAGATCACCACCTGGAAGACCTCGCCGTCCACGATCGCCTCCTTGCCGCGGTCCAGGGCGGCCAGGTATTCGGATTCGTCCCAGCGTTCCTGCACGCTCGACGCGAAATCCAGGGCGGCCGTTTCGAGCACGGAGACGGGCTGCTCCACGGGGCGGCTGATCTTTTCCAGCAGGGCTTTGACGCGGGCCACGGCGTCGTGCCACGCGTCGTCGACGCGTTCGGTGCTGTTGTCGAAGTTGATGGCGTTGGCGATCAGCAGGACGGTGCCGTCCATGTTGTCGTGGACCGCCATGTCCGTGACGAGGTTGAGGGCCATTTCCGGCAGCTGGAGGTCGTCCTCCGGCGGGCTGGTCAGCTTCTCCCAGTGCCGGACGGTTTCCCAGCCGAGGAAGCCGACCAGGCCGGACGTGAACGGCGGAAGGCCGTCGAAGCGTTCGGTGCGGAGCGCCGCGACGGTGTCGCGGATGGCGTCGACCGGGTTGCCGTCCAGCGGGACACCGACCGGGGGCTCGCCCAGCCAGTGCGCGCTGCCGTCCTTGGTGGTCAGGGTGGCCCGGGAGCGGGAGCCGATGAAGGAATAGCGGGACCAAGCGCCGCCGACCGCCGCCGATTCCATCAGGAATGTGCCGGGCTGGCCCTGGGCGAGCTTGCGGTAGAGCCCGATCGGGGTTTCGGCGTCAGCCAGCACCTTGAGCCGGACGGGGATGACGCGGCTGTGGCCGGCGAGTTCACGGAACTCTTCGAGGCCGGGGCTGATGATTCCAAGGTCCTGCATGGCTGTGCTTTCCGCCTGTTCTTTAGGTGGACCGGCCGCCGGATCCGGTCAGGGATCTGTGTGGTCCGGTTCGTGAAGCTGTGTGTCCTGTTGCGGGTCTCCTACTGCGGGGGCGCTTAGCCTCCGTGGCCGACGACGGCGTCGAGTTCGCGGCCGTCGAAGCAGGTGCGGGTTCCGGTGTGGCAGGCTGCGCCGACCTGGTCGACCCGGACCAGCAGGGCATCGCCATCGCAGTCCATGGCGAGCGACTTGACCCATTGCACATGCCCGGAGGTGTCGCCCTTGCGCCAGTACTCCTGGCGGGACCGCGAAAAGAACGTCACGCGTCCGCTCGTCATGGTGCGGTGCAGCGCCTCGTCGTCCATCCAGCCCAGCATCAGTACCTCGTGGGTATCGAACTGCTGGACGATAGCGGCCACCAGCCCTGCGCTGTCCCGTTTGAGGGCGTCCGCCAGTCCGGCCGGCAGGGGGCTGCCGTTGACGGGGCTGCCGTCGACGGAGCTGGTGACGGGGCCGGCGCTGTCATCGACGGGGCTGGGGGCGGGGGCGGGCTGCTCAGACATCAGATCAAGTCTAGTGCCTCCGGGCAGGCCGCCGGCCTGCGGGCCGTCCCGTTGCTTAACACTGTGGTCCAATCAGGGCGCCCGCCGTGGTCCCCCGCCGGATCATGCCGCCAGGCACGGTTACGGCGGCGATTCCTGTGCCCAAGCACGGCCCTCTCGTGCTAGTTTCACAAGTGATGCATTTCGTCGAACCGTCCCGAGAAGTCCTGGCCGAAACCCTGCTTGCGGCCGGCCCTGATGCCGCCACGCTCTGCGCAGGTTGGCTCACGCGCGATCTTGCCGCGCACCTGTACTTGCGCGAGCGGAAAATCGCCGTCGGACTCGGCCTGCTGATCAAACGCCTCTCCAAGGCCTCAGACCATGCGACAGCCGAACTGGCGAGCACGCTGAAGACCGCCGATGACTACGCCAAGCTGATCAACGACTTCCGCTCCGGGCCCCCGGCGCTGTCCCCGCTCCGGATCAAGGCCCTGGACGAGAGCTCCAACCTGATCGAGTACTTTGTGCACACCGAGGACGTCCGCCGCGCCGTGGACCGCTGGGCCCCGCGGGCCCTGGACGAGGCCTACTCGGACGCTCTGTGGGACGAGCTCGTCAAGCGGGCCGCAATCCTGTACCGCGGCGTGGATCTGGGCATTGTGCTGGTGAGCCCCTCCGGTCCGCGGCATGTGGCCAAACGCGCCCCCGTCTCGGTGGCCATCGTCGGCGAGCCGGGCGAGCTGCTCATGCACGCCCACGGCCGCACCCGCCACGCCCTGGTGACGTTCGAAGGCCAGCCGGACGCCGTCGCGCTCCTGCAGTCCGCCGAAGTCGGCCTCTAATCCCCACCCGCAAAACCTGCGCAGAACCAAACAACGCGGGGTCTCCGACTGCCCGTATCCCTTCCGGGATGGGCGGTCAGGGACCCCGCGTTAGTTTATACGGGCGGGGATCAGCGGACTTCGAAGCCTGCCTCGCGGATCGCTGCCTTGACCTGCGCGATCATGTCCAGCGGGCCGAAGTGGAAGACCGAGGCCGCCAGGACGGCGTCAGCCCCCGCTGCCACGGCCGGCGGGAAGTGCTCCGGCTTGCCGGCGCCGCCGGAGGCGATGAGCGGGACCTTGACCCCGGCCCGCGCCAGACGGATCAGTTCCAGGTCGAAGCCATCCTTGGTGCCGTCGGCGTCGATCGAGTTAAGCAGGATTTCACCTACGCCGCGGTCGGCCGCTTCCCGTGCCCACGCGATGGCATCGATCCCGGTCCCCTGCCGTCCGCCGTGCGTGGTGACCTCGAAGCCTGAGGACGTGGGCTGCGAGCCCGGACGGGTGCGCCTGGCGTCGAGGGAGAGCACCAGGACCTGGGAACCAAAGTGCCGGGTGATCTCGTCGATCACGTCTGGCCGGGCCACGGCCGCGGTGTTGATGGCGGCCTTGTCCGCGCCGCAGCGCAGGAGTTTGTCCACCTCAGCCACACCCCGGACGCCGCCGCCCACCGTGAGCGGGATGAAGACTTCCTCGGCGGTGCGGCGGACGACGTCGAACGTGGTCTCCCGGTTGCCGGAGGACGCCGTGACGTCAAGGAAGGTCAGCTCGTCGGCGCCGCTGTTGTCGTAGCGGTGCGCCAGTTCCACGGGATCCCCGGCGTCACGGAGGCCCTCAAAGTTGATGCCCTTGACCACGCGGCCGGCATCGACGTCGAGGCACGGGATGACGCGCACGGCAACTGTCATGACTTCTCCTGATGTTTGCTGGAGGGTAATTGCGGCAGGGGTGATTGCTGGAGGTGTCCGCTGGCCGGGCCCGGCGGGTGGGGCGCCTAGATGCGGCAGGCGTGGATGCTGCTGACCAGGATGGCGCGGGCGCCGAGGTCGTAGAGCTCGTCCATGATCCGGTTGGTTTCCCGCTTGGGCACCATCGAGCGGACGGCCACCCAGTCCGAATCGCGCAGCGGCGAGACGGTGGGCGATTCCAGGCCCGGGGTGAGTGCGGCGGCCTGCTCCACGAGTTCCTTGCGGATGTCGTAGTCCATCATCACGTACTGCCGGGCCACCAGGACGCCCTGGAGCCGTCGGATCAGCACCTCAGTGGCCGGGTTCTGCTCGCCCTTGCGGCCGATCAGCACCGACTCGGAGTTGAGGATCGGCTCGCCGAAGATCTCCATGCCGGCGGCCTTGAGCGTGGTGCCGGTCTCGACGACGTCGGCGATCGCGTCCGCGACGCCGAGGCGGACGGAGGATTCCACGGCGCCGTCGAGGCGGACCACCTTGGCGTTGATGCCGCGCTCGGCCAGGTAGCCGCGCAGCAGTCCGTCGTAGCTCGTGGCCAGGCGCTTGCCCTCAAGCTGGGCGACGTTGGTGAAGTCGCCGATCGGGCCGGCGAAGCGGAAGGTGGACGCGGCAAAGCCCAGCGGCAGCAGTTCCTCAGCCTCGACCTCTGCGTCGAGCAGCAGGTCGCGGCCGGTGATGCCTACGTCGAGCGTTCCCTGGCCCACATACACGGCAATGTCGCGGGGGCGGAGGAAGAAGAACTCAATGTCGTTGTCCGGGTCCACCATGACCAGCTCGCGGGTATCGCGGCGCTGGCGGTAACCGGCCTCGGCCAGCATGGCCGCGGCAGCTTCGGACAGGGATCCCTTGTTCGGGACGGCAACTCTCAGCATGGGAAAAGTCTCTCTTGGGTTCGGAAGGATCTGTGGGGGCACATCGGCCACGCGGTGCACGGGATCCGCCAGCGAAGTCATGGCGGTTTCCGGTGCGGGCGCGGCTAAAGATGCTTGTAGACGTCTTCCAGGGTGAGTCCTTTGGCGAGCATCAGAACCTGCAGGTGGTACAGCAGCTGCGAAATTTCCTCGGCCGCGGCTTCATCGGATTCATACTCGGCAGCCATCCAAACCTCGGCTGCTTCTTCCACGACCTTCTTGCCAATGCCATGGACTCCGGAATCCAGTTCGGCGACGGTGCGGGAGCCCTCCGGACGGACGGCGGCCTTTTCACTCAGTTCTGCGAACAGCGACTCGAAATTCTTCACGCCCCCAAGCCTACTTGCTCCCGGCGCGGGAACCCTCGCCGGGCGGTTGCATGACGGAGGGGATGTGAGGCGACACACATAACACAGCCACCACGGCAGGCGCGGGTGCCCAAGGTGGCGCCCGCGCCGGCCGTGGCGGCAACTGCAGTTGCAGCCCGGGGGCTGAGCCTGAGGGCTAGCCGAACTGCTTGAGGGTCACGGCGGTGGCCAGGGCAGCGGTAACCGCCTCGTGCCCCTTGTCCTCGGTGGATCCCGGCAGGCCGGCCCGGTCGATCCCCTGCTGCTCGGTGTCGCACGTCAGCACGCCGAAGCCCACGGGAACGCCGGTGCGGACGCTGACCTCGGTCAGGCCCAGGGTGGCTGCCTCGCAGACATATTCGAAGTGCGGCGTGCCGCCCCGGATGACGACGCCGAGCGCCACGACGGCGTCGAAATGCGGTGCCAGCCGGGCCGCAGCGACGGGGAGCTCAAACGTGCCGGGCACGCGCAGGACCGTCGGCTCATTGATCCCGGCGTCCTTGGCGGCGCGCAGGGCGCCGTCGAGCAGTCCGTCCATGATCTGGGTGTGCCAGCTCGCGGCCACAATGGCCAGCTTGAGCCGTGAGGTTTCCTCCGGCTTGAAAGTGCTGAGGTCGATCTGCGGGGCGCCGTGGCCGCTCATAGGGTATTCCTTGCTGTTTGAGTCTGGTGGTTGGGCCGCTGGCCGGCCAGCCGCTGCCGGCCGGTCCTTGGCAGGACGGCCGGACAGGCTGGCAGGGAACGCGGGGCGAAGCGGGTAAGGGCGGCCTGCACGGCCGCCCGGTCAATCCTGGTCTGGCTCGAATCCGGGCAGGCTGGCGGCCGGCGCGGGTTCACCGTCCAGGACCAGAAGATGGTCCATCCGGTCCTTCTTGGTCTGCAGATAGCGGATGTTCTGCTCCCGGGAGGGAACCTCGGTGGGGACCATCTCCACCACCTTGACGCCTGCCTGGGCGAGCCGGTCCTGCTTGTCCGGGTTGTTGCTCAGGAGCCGGATCTCGTGGAGTCCCATCTCCGCGAGGATTTGGGCGGCGGCCTTGTAGCAGCGCGCATCGACCGGCAGTCCGAGCTGCTCATTGGCCTCCACGGTGTCAAACCCGGCCTCCTGCAGGGCGTAGGCCTTCATCTTGTTCGCCAGGCCGATCCCCCGGCCCTCTTGGCCGCGCAGATAGAGCAGCGTGCCGCCGAGTTCGTTGATCAGCTCAAGGGCATAGGCCAGTTGTTCGCCGCAGTCGCAGCGATAGGAGCCGAACACATCGCCGGTGAGGCACTCCGAATGGAGGCGGACCAGCGGGGGCCGGCCATCAGCCGGGGCCAGGGGTGAACTGACAGCCAGGTGTTCCGCACCGGTGGCCAGGTCGGTCCAGGCCTGCGCCACAAAATCGCCAAAGGCGGTAGGCAGCTGGACGATGGGTCCTGCGCTGACCGGATGCGGCTGGCGCGGCATGGCCTTCTCTTCTCGGGTCTCCGAAGTCGTCACTATTTCTCCTCCATCAGACGGGGTCCGTTACGTGGCGGCCGTGCTGTTCCGATTCAAGGTACGCCACCAGATCCGCAATCGAAACCAGGGGGCAGCCATGTTCAAGGGCGAAGCCGCGCAATCCGTCCAGCCGCATCATTTCTCCGTTGTCGTACACAAGCTCTGCTATCACTCCCACGGGCTCCAGTCCGGCCAGCCGGCACAGGTCCACGGCCGCCTCGGTGTGGCCGGGACGTTCCCGCACTCCCCCCTTAACGGCGCGGAGCGGAAAAACATGCCCGGGACGGGTCAAGGAATTTGGCTGACTTTGCGGGTCGGCCAGGATCCGGGCCGTCAGGGCGCGGTCCGTGGCGGAAATTCCGGTGCTGACACCTACCGCGGCATCGCAGGACACGGTGTAGGCGGTGCCCTTGGCGTCTTCGTTAATGGCCACCATCGGCGGCAGGGCAAGGGCATCGGCCCGCTCGGCGTCGAGCGGTACGCAGATCACTCCGGAGCTGTAGCGGACAGTCCAGCCCATCAGCGCCGGGGTCGCGTGCTCGGCGGCGAAAATGATGTCGCCTTCGTTCTCGCGGTCCTCGTTGTCCACCACCAGGACGGGGCGCCCGGCCGCCATGGCGCTGATGGCATCCTCGATCGGATCGAGGCCCACCCGGCCGGCGCCGGCGGCGCGGAACGCCTCTGCCGCGCCGGGCTGGTCTTTGACGTGGTCTGTGACCCGGCTCATTTCGCGGCCTCTTCCGTGGGTGCGGATTCTCCGGCGGCAACTTCGGGCGCCCTGTGCGCTGCGGGCGACGTTCCGTTGGCAAAAGACAGCAGGCGCTCGGTGTACTTTGCCAGGACGTCGACCTCTAGGTTGACGTGGCCGCCGAGGGGCTTCTGGCCCAGGCCGGTCTCGGCCAGGGTGGTGGGGATCAGCCCCACTTCAAACCAGGGGGCCGGTTCGTTGGCCGGGCTGACGGCCGCAACGGTGAGGGAGACGCCGTCGACGGCGATGGATCCCTTCTCGGCGATATACCGGGCCAGTCCGGCCGGCACTGCGAACCGGAGCCGGTCCCAGTTGCCAAGCCCTTCGCGCTCCAGGAGCTGGCCGACGCCGTCGACGTGTCCCTGCACGACATGACCGTCCAGCCGGCCCCCGGCGGGCACGCAGCGTTCCAGATTGACCGGATCGCCCGCGGCGAGTTCTCCAATGGTGCTGCGGTCAAGGGTCTCACCCATGACGTCGACGCTGAAGTCCCTGCCATCGATCTGCGTCGCGGTGAGGCAGACGCCGTTGACTGCGATGGAGCCGCCTAGGGCGAGGCCGTCCGTGGTGCCCGGCGCGTGGAGCCGAACGGTGGCGCTGCTGTCCCCGTTGCGCTCAACGGAGAGCACTTTCCCCTGCTCGGCGATAATTCCGGTAAACATCAATTGCCTCCTGCGGCGGTGTCCGCGCCGGTGCGGTGCGGGGTTGTATCGGATGAAGTAGACGTGGCGGCCGGGGCAGCCGGAGTGGCCTGCCCGGCCGAAGTGACCGGGGTCGCCGGGCGGAGATGGAGCCGGAGGTCGCGGCCGAGGACCTGGACGGCGCCCCCGGATGCCGGGTCCCATTCCCACTGCTGGGCATCGGCCAGCGTGGTGATGCCCAGGCCCTCCAGGGCGGCCGTGCCGGAGCCGAGCAGTGTCGGCGCCAGGTAGACGATCAGTTCGTCCACCAGGCCGGCCGCGAGGAACGCGCTCAGGATCCGGGAGCCGCCTTCCACCATGAGGTGCCGGACGCCGCTTGCGAACAGCTGGTCCAGGGCCACGCGGGGATCGCGCGTGGCCAGATGCATGACGTTGCCGTCCGCTCCGTGGATGGCGGCGTCGTCGGGAATCCCCCGGTACCCCATGACCGCGCGCAGGGGCTGCTTGCCGTCTGCTTCGCCGTCGGCGTTCCGGGCGGTGAGCCGGGGGTTGTCGATCAGCACCGTCTGGGTGCCCACCAGGATGGCGTCAATCCGGCCCCGCAGCGCGTGGTTGTCGGCGAGGGATTCCGGGCTGGAAATCCACTGGCTGGTGCCGTCGCTGGCAGCGATGCGGCTGTCGAGGGTCTGCGCGATATGCAGGGTGACGAAGGGCCGTTTGGCGGCGACGGCGTCGAACCAGCGCCGGTTCAGGTCCAGCGCGGCGTCGGCCGCCAGCCCGGAACGGACCCGGACGCCCGCGGCGCGGAGCGTCCCGGCCCCGCCGGCGGCCGGATCATGGGGATCGTCGACGGCGTAGATGACGTCGATGATCCCGGCGTCGATGATCGCCTGCGCGCAGGGGCCGGTGCGCCCGCAGTGGTTGCAGGGCTCCAGGGTCACCACGATCGCGGCGCCGCGAAGATCCAGGCCCGCCGCCTTCGCCTGGGCGATGGCGTCCGCTTCGGCGTGGGCCGTCCCGGCCCCGCGGTGGTATCCGGTGGCGAGGAGCGTGCCGTCGGTCCCAACGACGACGGCGCCCACGAGCGGGTTGGCGCCCCGCGGGCCTTGCGCCGCGGCGGCGAGGGCAGCCTGCATTGCGGCATTCTCGGCAGCGCTGAATTCGGCAGCACTGAATGGGGCGGCGCTGGATGGGGACGGATTGGGCGGGGCAGCGCTGAATCCGGTGCCCAAGCCTGCGCTGTCGGGGGCGCTCACTTGACCACCAGCGGGTCGGGGAAGGCGGTTTCGACCGTGACCGGCCGGTCCGCCTGCTTCGAGGCGCGCCACCAGACGAAGAATCCGGTGAGCGTGAAGAAACCGTAGAAGAGGTACATGACGGCGCTGGCGTAATAGCCCGCGCTGAACAGCAGCGGCACACCGACGATGTCCACGGCCACCCAGATGAGCCAGAACTCCGTCCAGCCGCGGGCCATGCCGTACGTCGCCAGCAGCGAGCCCATGAAAGTCCAGGCATCGGCCCAGACCGGCGGGTAGGAGCCCAGCGAGTCGAAGAGCGGCGTCAGCGCGGCGGTCCCGGCCACGAGGCTGAGACCCAGGATGACCCGGGTCTTGTTGCTGGCCCAGCGCGGCGCGACGGCTGCCCCGCCGTCGGCGGACTGCCTGCCCTGCTGCCAGCGGTACCAGCCGTAGAGGGCGACGCCGATGAACATCACCTGGCGCCCCGCCTGGCCCCATAGCGTGGCGGGCGTGGCGGAGCCGAAGACGTTGCCCAGGAAGACCGTCAGGAGCAGCAGGTTGCCGGCGATGCCGACGGGCCATGCCCAGACCCGGCGGCGCATGCCGCCGAAGGCGCTGGCGAGGCCAAAGATGTTGCCCAGCACTTCACGAAGAATCAGGACAGATCCGCCTACTGGGATCTGCGCTTCGAAGAGCCATCGCAAGAGGTCCATGCGTGTGTCGTTCCTTCCCTCAAGAACCGCGATGGCTCCGGGGGTATACGACAGCACAATTATGCGGCGCCGTCTGGGCGCCGCAGTAACAGCTGTACGTGCTTCTCTCATCCAGACTTTAACTGTCGGTACCGGAATTTCACCGATTCAACCGTTTGCCGGCATCCTTCCCGAAGGAAGGCGCTGGCGCGCGGGTCGCGGACTGTAACCGCCGGTTCGGACTTACACCGACCCCGGAGCACGTATGTGTGTTGCTATTCTGACACAACTGCCGGCCTGCTCGGGCTATTCCCGGCCGCGCAGGTTACGGTCTGAGTCATCTTGGCGGCAGTTCCCTGCCGGGACCGTCGTGGTCTCAGCGCTTGCCGGCCGTCCGGAGCCTTTCGATGGCTTCCGCCGGATCCGCGGCGCCGTAGACGGCGGAGCCCGCCACAAAGACGTTCGCTCCCGCCTCCGCGGCCCGCACGATCGTCTCCTCCGTGATGCCTCCGTCGACTTGCAGCGCCACGTTGACGCCGGAGCCGTCAATTGCGGCCCGGGCCCGCCGGATCTTGGGCAGCGTCAGGTCCAAAAAGGACTGCCCGCCGAAGCCTGGCTCCACCGTCATGATCAGCAGCAGGTCCAGTTCCTGGAGCATGTCCAGGTACGGCTCCACGGGGGTGCCCGGGCGCAGCGCCAGGCCGGCTTTGGCGCCGCGGGCGCGCAGTTCCCGCGCAAGTTTGATCGGCGCGATCGAGGCTTCGGCGTGGAACGTCACCGAGGCCACTCCGGCGTCGGCGAATCCCGGTGCCCAGCGGTCAGCGTCGGCGATCATGAGGTGGGCGTCCAGCGGCACAGGGCTGACGGCCTGGATGCGCTGCACCACGGGCAGCCCGATGGTCAGGTTGGGCACGAAGTGGTTGTCCATGACATCCACATGCACCGCATCGGCATTGCTGATGCGGCGCAGTTCGGCCTCAAGATTGACGAAGTCAGCCGAAAGGATGCTCGGGTTGATGCAGCACTGGGCCATGGATTTCCTTCTCGTTCGTACTTAGCTGTTCGCTTTGCTGATTCGTTCTTAGCTGACAGTGCCCCAGTAAGTGAAACTCAGGCCTTCTTATGAATCAGCGCCAGGAACATGGCGTCCGTCTGGTGCACGTGCGGCCAGAGCTGGGCGGTGAGCTCGTGCCCGGCCTCGAGGTGGCCGGTGAGGCTGACGCTGTCCAGCACGGCGCCGGCGTCGAGGAGCTCGAGGTCCTGGCGCTTGCGCAGCACATCACTGACGACGGCGGTGGTCTCTGCCGGGTGCGGCGAGCAGGTCACGTAGGCCACCACGCCGCCAGGCTTGACGGCATCGAGCGCTGAGTTGAGCAGCTGGCGCTGCAGCGGGCCAAGATCCACGAGGTCCTTGGGCGTGCGGCGCCAGCGCGACTCCGGGCGCCGGCGCAGGGCGCCCAGACCGGTGCACGGGACATCGACGAGGACACGGTCGAAGGATTCCGGCTGCTCGGCGCCGATGTCGCGGCCGTCGCCGGTCCTGACCTCCCAGGCTTCCCGCGGGACCGCGGACAGGGCTTGGCGGACGAGTTTGGCCCGGTGAGGTGCGGATTCGTTGGCCAGCAGGTGGGCGCCCTGCTGCCGGGCGAGGGCAGCGAGCAAGGCGGCCTTGCCGCCGGGGCCGGCACAGAGGTCCAGCCAGCGCTCCCCCGCGCTCTCGCTGTCCGTCCCGGCTTCCCCGTCAGGGTCCGCGCTGGGGTTGGTGCCGAGATCGGCCGCGGCCATGGCCCGGGCCACGAGCTGCGAGCCGACGTCCTGGACTCGGGTGCTGCCGTCCCGGACCGAGGCGAGCCGGCCGAGGTCCCCGCCGCTGGAAAGCGCGGATCCCTCCACGAGTTCACCCGGGGTGGCCCCAATTTCCAGGGCCTCGTCCAGGCTGCCGATGCCGGGCAGCGCCACGAGGTTCACCACGGGCGCGGCGTTGTCCGCTTCGAGGAGCCCGTCAATCTCAGCGGCCGGGCGACCGTGGGCCACCAGCGACTGGCGGAGCGCACGGACGATCCACTCGGGGTGGGCATAGCGGATGGACGCGATGGTGGTCGCGTCGGTCTCGGTGCTGAGTAGCAGCTCGAGCCACTCGTCGAGGGTGCGGGCGGAGACTTTGCGCAGCACGGCATTGATCAGGGCCGAGGGACCGGCCCCGATCACGGCGCGGGCCAGTCCCACAGTCTGGTCCAGGGCGGCGTGGGCGGGCACGCGCATGGCGAGCAGCTGGTGCGCGCCGATCCGCAGGGCGTCCAGGATCGCGGGATCCAGCTGGTCCAGCGGCCGGTCGACGCAGCGGGCCAGGATGGCGTCGTACGTGCCCTGGCCGCGGAGGGCGCCGTAGCTGAGCTCGGTGGCGAAGCCGGCGTCGCGCTTGTCCAGGCCGTGGTGCCGGATCCGGGCAGGCAGCACCAGGTTCGCGTAGGCGTCCTCGGCCTCCACGGCGCGGAGCACCTCAAAGGCGACCAGCCGGGCAGGATCGGCGCGGCGGGTCCGCTGGGACGGGGCGCTTTCGGTGAAGCCGCGCTGCGGGCCGCGGTTGCGTTCCCTGCCCTGCGCGTTCCGGATGCTGCCGTCACGTCCCCGGCCGCCCTGGCCACCGCCCTGCCCGGCGCCGCGCTGAGCGCCACTGCCTCGGCTGCTGCCGCTGGTCCCGGACTCGCTCATTCGAATACCACGCTTTCAAGTGTTGCCTGCCCACGCGCCCAGTCAGCGGCGGCCATCATTTTCTTGCCCGCGGGTTGAACCCGCGTCAATTCCACCGGGTGCGAACCCGTCCCTACGAGGACGCGTTTGCCGTCCATGGCCAGCTGTCCGGGCCGAAGCGCGGCGGACTCCGGGGCCGGCTGCACCGGCTCCAGCTTGATCCGCTGGCCATCGAGCAGGGTCCAGGCGCCGGGCTCGGGCGTGACTCCGCGGGCCCGCCGGCCGATCGCCAGTGCCGGCTGCTGCCAGTCGATCCGGCCGTCCTCGAGGCTGAGCTTGGGGGCCAGACTGACCTCGCCCTGTTGCGGCAGGGCGACGGCGTTGCCGGCGTCGATGGCGGACAGGGTCTGGGCCAGCAGGACGGCACCGCTGTGGGAAAGCCGTTGGAGCAGGGCCCCGGCGGTATCGCCGAGGTGCACGGTCTCGGTAAGGGTGCCGAAGACCGGACCGGTATCCAGGCCCTCCTCGAGACGGAAGGTGACGGCGCCGGTGACGTCGTCGCCGGCGATGACCGCACGCTGCACGGGGGCGGCGCCGCGCCAGGCCGGCAGCAGGGAGAAGTGCAGGTTCACCCAGCCGTGGCGGGGAACAGCGAGGGCAGCGCGGGGAATCAGGCCGCCGTAGGCAACGATCGCCGCGACGTCGGGTGCGGCGGCGGCAATGCGGTCGGTGACCCCGGCATCGACTTTGGCCGCGTGGATGATCTCAATGCCGAGCTCGGCCGCCCGGGCAGCCACGGGCGACGGCGTCAGGACCCGCTTGCGTCCCAGCGGCGCGTCCGGGCGGGTGAGGACCGCGACGACGTCGAACCCGGCCTCGATCAGGGCGTCCAGGGACGGCACGGCGACGGCCGGGGTCCCCGCGAAAAGGACCCTCACGGGTTGATTCCGAAGCTGGAACCGCCAAAGCTCGTCCCGACGCTTTTCGCACGCTTGCTTGTGGTCTGTTCCGTAATGGCGTCGTAGTTGGCATTCCGGATGGCTCGCAGCGCGGCCTTGCGGTCATCGCCTTCGAGCCGGTCGGTGTACAGGATGCCATCGAGGTGGTCGGTCTCGTGCTGGAAGCAGCGGGCCAGCATCGCCTCGCCCTCAACGGCGACGGGGTTGCCGTGGAGGTCCACGCCGGTCACCCGGGTATGGCGGTAGCGGCGGACCGGGAAGCCGAGGCCCGGGATGGACAGGCATCCCTCGACCTGGTCCGGCTGGAAGTCCTCGCTGTTTTCCAGCACGGGGTTGATGATGTGACCTTCGACGCCGCCGATCCGGTAGGTGAAGACGCGCAGGCTGACTCCCACCTGGGGTGCGGCGAGGCCTGCTCCCTCCACGTCCTCCATGGTTTCAGTCATATCGGCGACGAGCTTTGCCAGTTCAGGCCCGAATTCCGTCACGGGATCGGCGACTGTGCGCAGCACAGGATCCCCGATGATGCGGATATTCAAAATGGCCATGTGCAGTCTGTCCTCACGGTGAGCGGCTAGGGATCCAGTCCAGTTTAGTTGCAGCTGCCGGGCTCCCGCTCTGCGAGGCCTGTTCAGTGCTGCCGGGTTCAGCGTGGCCGGTTCAGCGCTTCACGGGCGGTGCCAGCGGGAGCAGTGCTGCTCCGGCGGTCGCCGTGTCGGCTGACATCTCCCACACGCGGCGCAGCGCACAGAATTTCCACCAGTGGTGTTTCAGGACCTCGGGGTTGGCACGCTGCGGACGGACTTCGGTCTCGCCTACCGCCACGGCCAGGAGGATGGGCGATTCGCCGTGCTGCCACGCCTCCCACTCCCCCGCCACCGGATCCACGAGGCTTTCTTCTGCCTTCATGCCGGCGACCAGCTGCATCACCACCTTGTCATCCAGCGGCTTGATGGTGCCGTCCCGGCTGGTGCCCTTGGTCTTGTAGTCGATAAGGCAGATCCTGCCATTGATCCGTGCCACGAGGTCCAGGGTGCCGGCGTAGCCGACTGTCTTGTTCCACACCGTGATCTCCGGGGCGATGGGTTCAACGCCGAAGAGCTCCCACCATTCGTCGAAGCGCGCCGCGAAGGCTTCCTCACCGTTGGCGGCCAGGGCCTCTCGTGTTTCCTTCATTTGATGCGGCCGGCCGAGGGCGCGCAGCGCAACCTGCTCGCAGTAGTTGTGGACCCGGTCGCCGCGCTTGGCGGCATCGTCCCGGTATGACTCCGCAGCCTTGGCAGCCCGGCTGACCGCCTGGCGCAGCTTGGCCGGGCTCCCCAGAATGCCGGGGAGCCCGGGATCCTGGGCCAGGCTGTTCGCGCCCATGTACCCGAACCAGCCATCCAGGCCGTGCGGCTGCTGGCCGATCACCGTGGTGATAGAGGGGACAGAGAACTGTGCCGATGTGGAGCGGGCGTACATGCGGCCATAGTCCGTGGCGTGTGCGAGGAGTGGAGCGGTCATAGAAAGACTCTTTCACGGGGGTCAGACAACGGTGAAAAGCAAAATGGCCCGCTCCGCTGAGTCAGCGGAACGGACCATTTCGTTAGTGGGCGATACTGGGTTCGAACCAGTGACCTCTTCGGTGTGAACGAAGCGCGCTACCACTGCGCCAATCGCCCTAACGACATTGAATGCTAGCCCACCCGGCCGGATTTTAGAAATCGGTCCGGGGAACCCGGCTCCGCCGCCGGTGTGCGCGGTGATCTCCCCCGCAGCAGTCCCTCGCAACCTCCCCACCACAGTCCCTCGCAACCGTCCTGCTCTGGTCCTGCCCACGAGCGTTCTCCCCCGCCCCGCGAAACAGTACGGGCACCGCTTCGAGCCCCGGTTTGATACACACCAAATTACAGCGCTGTAATTAGCAAAATCCCCTACAACACAAGGAAGTAGGGCCGTGGAAAGGGGGTCAATGCGCCTCGATTTGTAGATTCCCGGAACCTCCTATAGAGTTCTTACTCGTTGGAACGCGAGGAAATGCCGAATGCGGCACGGAAACACACGCCAACATTGCGGACGTAGCTCAGCTGGTAGAGCACCACCTTGCCAAGGTGGATGTCGCGAGTTCGAATCTCGTCGTCCGCTCGCAGGACACTGTCACGGCAGTGGTTCTTCGGAATCCTGTCTACACGGTGGGTTGGCCGAGAGGCGAGGCAGCGGCCTGCAAAGCCGTATACACGGGTTCGAATCCCGTACCCACCTCGGTGAAAACCCTGGTTTCCGGTTCCGGCCGGATGCAAGGGGCGATTGGCGCAGCGGTAGCGCGCTTCCCTGACACGGAAGAGGTCACTGGTTCGATCCCAGTATCGCCCACCAAAGCAAGGCAACTTGCTTGATGCAGTACCACCGGCCCAGCCGGCATGGACTAAAAATGCGGACGTAGCTCAGCTGGTAGAGCACCACCTTGCCAAGGTGGATGTCGCGAGTTCGAATCTCGTCGTCCGCTCTCTTCATTACAACTCCACTCCGGATCCCTTCCGGTTGCGGGCGATTGGCGCAGCGGTAGCGCGCTTCCCTGACACGGAAGAGGTCACTGGTTCGATCCCAGTATCGCCCACTCACAAGAGCAGCTCCCGCGGAGCTGCTCTTTTTTGTGCATTTCGGGTCCTTCTGCCCTGTGCATCTGGCCCTGGCGTCTTTTATCCTCTGGGCGGACACCCTTGGCACCCCCGTCAGCGCCCGCTAGGGTGGAAAACGCTAGGAGCGATCTGGCTCCGCGACCGAAGGGAGGTGCCCGTGGGTTTACTTGACGATCTAAAGGGCAAGGCTCAGCAAGTGATTGGTGGCAACGAACAAGCCATCAAGGACGGCATCGAAAAGGCCGGCGATTTCGTCGACACTAAGACCGGCGGAAAGCACGCCGACAAGATCGATGCCGTGCAGCGTGGCGCTTCCGACTTCGTGGACAAGGCGAACGACCGGCCGGAGACGGCCCCCGTCGCCGATCAGCCTCCCGTAGCCGGTGAGCCCCGCGTAGCCGGGGAACCCCCCGTAACCGGGGAACCCCGCCAGCCAGGCCTCTGACCCAGATACGTCAGCGAGGTGCCGGTCCCGCCGAGAGGTAGCGCCGGCACCTCCGGCATTTAACGGCGATACTGGCGTTCGGCCGCCGGTCGCCAAGCGGCACTCAACGAAGCGGCACTTAACGAAGCAACGCGGGGTCACTGAGCCCATCAGGATGGGCGCTCAGTGACCCCGCGTTGGAGTTGAGGGAGCTCGGCGCTAGGACGGCTCGTGGTTTTGGCCCTCGCGGGCCAGCGCGGTGAGCCGGGAGACGGCGCGGAAATACTTCTTCATGTACCCGCCGGTCATCATTTCCTCGGTGAAGAGCTGGTCGAACGGCACACCGCTGGCGAGGATGGGCACGTCTTTGTCGTACAGCCGGTCCGCCAGCACCACGAAGCGCAGCGCAACGGCCTGCTCGGTGATTGTGTGGACGTTCTTCCAGACGACGCCTTCGATCCCCTCCAGCAGCTGGCGGTAACGGCTTGGGTGCACGCCGGCCAGGTGGTTGATCAAGGTGCTGAACTCATCGCGGGCCACGGTCTTGCCATCGAACTCGGCATGCATGTGATGGGTCAGGTCATCATTGCGCAGCGGCGCGGGCGCAGCCGGCAGGCCGCGGTGGCGGAAGTCCTCGCCGTCGATCCGGACGACGTCGAACTGGTCAGCCAGCACCTGGATTTCGCGGGCAAAGTCGACGGCGGCGAAGCGCCCGTCGCCGAGGGAGCCCGGGAGAGTGTTCGATGTTGCGGCAAGTTTCACGCCGGCGTCGGCAAGCTCGCGCATGAGCCTCGACATGAGCACGGTGTCGCCCGGGTCATCGAGTTCAAATTCATCGATGCAGACGAGCTTGTAGTGGCTCAAGGCCTCGACGGTCTTGCGAAAGGACAGGGCACCGACGAGGTTGGTGTATTCGACAAACGTGCCGAACGCCTTCGGTCCCGGGGCGGCGTGCCACAGCGACGCCAGCAGGTGGGTCTTGCCTACACCGAATCCGCCATCAAGGTAGATCCCGGCCCGGGACGTGTCCTTCTTGCCGAAGAGCCGCTTGAACAGGCCATCACCGTCACGGGCTCCCACACCCGCCGCGAAATGCTCGAGGGCATGGACCGCACGGGCCTGGCTGGGCTGGGACGGATCGGGCCGGTAGCTGGAAAACGACACCTCACCGAACCGCGGCGACGGATAAAACCCTTTGAGGAGTTCATCCACGGAAACTGCCGGCGTACGGGCGGCGAGCTGTTCGATCTGTACCAAGGTGGTCCGTTCTGCTGGTCTCTTGTCCCCAGCAAGAATACCGGCAAAGCACGCCGGGCCCACCTGCCCGCCTGCGGACCCGCGGCCGGCGTGAGGAAGACCACATTTCCCCGTGTGAACCCTGTGGAGCATTCCCGCCGGCCCGTGACTAGTGTTGTAACAGGCCCGGCGCCGCGCAAGCTTTCCGCGCCCGGCCTCCTGACCGTTCCAGTGAAAGGCCATCGCAATGTCCTACCCCGTTGAAGAGAACGAGAAATTCGCCGCCTACGCCCACCCGGACCGCCTGGTGTCCACGGAATGGCTGGCCACGGCAATCGAGGAGGGGGCCCTCGACGGCGGCACCCTGGTGGTGGTGGAATCCGACGAAGACGTCCTGGTCTACGAGACCGGCCACATCCCTGGGGCCGTGAAGATTGACTGGCACACGGACCTCAACGATGAGGTCACGCGTGACTATGTTGACGGCAAGGCGTTTGCCGCGCTGGCCGGCGCCAAGGGCATCTCCCGGGACAGCACGGTGGTGATCTACGGCGACAAGTCGAACTGGTGGGCCGCATACGCCCTGTGGGTCTTCACGCTCTTCGGCCACGAGGACGTCCGGCTCCTGGACGGCGGCCGGGACAAGTGGATCGCGGAGGGCCGGGCGCTCTCCACCGAAACGACCGTCGCCTCCCCCGTTGATTACCCTGTCGTCGAGCGCAACGACGCCCCGATCCGCGCCTTCAAGGACGACGTCCTGGCCCACTTCGGCAAGCCGCTGATCGACGTCCGCTCGCCCGAGGAATACACGGGCCAGCGGACCCACATGCCCGCGTATCCGGAAGAAGGCGCGCTGCGCGGCGGCCACATCCCCACCGCGGCCTCCATCCCCTGGGCCCGCGCGGCCGCCGGCGACGGCACCTACCGAAACCGCGGCGAACTCGAGACCCTGTACCTGGGTGAGGCCGGCCTGAAGGCAGGCGACGACGTCGTGGCATACTGCCGGATCGGCGAGCGCTCCAGCCACACCTGGTTTGCGCTGAAGTACCTGCTCGGTTTCGAGACGGTCCGGAACTACGACGGTTCCTGGACCGAATGGGGCAACGCGGTCCGCGTCCCGATCGTCAAGGGTGCCGAGCGCGGCGCGGTTCCGGCCGGCCGATAGTGACAGGCTGCACGGACCGGAACCGTCAGAGATGGGAACCGGGACCGGGACCGGACCGGGACACAATCGGCGTGCGTGCGTAAGCTGGGAATGATGAATACTTCAGCCCTCCCCGCCTCGCTGGCGGACATTGTCGATGATTTCCAGGCCCTGACCGAAGCAGAGCGCCTGCAGTTGCTGCTCGAGTTCTCGCAGGGACTGCCGGAACTACCGGAGCGCCTCTTGGACCACCCGGAGCTGCTGGAGCAGGTTGTGGAATGCCAGACGCCGCTCTTCCTGGCCGTCGAGACGGAACAGGCCGACGGCGTCGCGCCGGAGCGCGTCCGGCTCTACTTCAAGGCACCCAGGGAGGCCCCGACCACCCGCGGCTTCGCCGGCGTTCTCCATGAAGGACTCGACGGGCTCAGCGCCGCGGAAATCCTGGCCGTCCCGGACGACATGCCCGATCTGCTGGGCCTCACCCGGGCCATCACTCCGCTGCGCATGCGCGGGATGACGGCCATGCTGGGCCGGATCAAGCGCAAAGTGGTCGCGTCCGGTACCCGGCCGGCGCCGGCGCAGTCCTGACCTAGCGCCCGGACAGCCACGGGACATGGCCCGCAAACACGCGTCGCAGGGAACTCCGGCCACCGCAGCACTCGCGGCCGCCGGGGTTCCCTTTGTCGCCCACCCCTACGCACATGACCCCGCGGCGGCCAGCTATGGCCTGGAAGCGGCGGAAGTGCTCGGCGTCGACCCTGCCCGGGTCTTCAAGACCCTGATGGTGGACGTCGATGGCCGGCTCGCCGTCGGCGTCGTGCCTGTGAGCGGAAGCCTGGACCTTAAGGCGATGGCCGCTGCCTTGGGCGGCAAAAAAGCGGAGATGGCCGACCCGGCCGCGGCGCAGCGACGGACCGGCTACGTGCTCGGGGGCATCTCACCGCTCGGGCAGCGCCAGTCCTCCCCCACGGTGGTGGATGACAGTGCCCTGGAGCTGGAAACCATCCTTATTTCGGGCGGACGGCGCGGCCTGGACATCGAGCTGGATCCGGCCGAGCTCATTCGGCTCACGGCTGCGCGCACCGCCAGGATCGGGACCCGGCGCGACTGACACGGTCTCAAGCCACGGTCTCAAACTACGGTCTCAAACTGCCGTCTCAGACTCCTGACTCAGACTTGCTGTCCCTCTCGAGGCGACACATCGCGGCCGTGCGCGCGAAACTACACTGCCGTGAACTGCTAGGTGGGTGTGGCGTTCCCGGCCGCCGGCTCCTGGTCGCCGGGGTTGGCACGCGGCGCCAGCTGTTGCCGGAGCCAGGCCGCGACCTGCCGCTCCCAGCGCTCCGGATCCACATTCCATTCCTTGGTGTGCAGGGCCCTGTCGAAGGGCTCGAACGTGACCATCTCCGGGTTCTTCTCGGCAAGCGCGGCGGACGGCCCAAAAGGCACGTATTCGTCGTCCACGCTGTGCACAATGAGGGTGGGCGTCCGCAGCTCCACCGCCCGCGAAACCCAGTCCATGGCCTTGAGGTCGACGGGGGCGGCCAGCCCGGTCAGCCGCCGGCCCAGGCGGTGGCTGAGCATCAGCTGGCCGTAGCGGCCCACGGACGACGGGATCCGGTTCAGCTCCGCATGATGCGCCAGCACGTTGACCCAGTTGATCACCGGCGCGTCCAGGACCATTGCCCGGATCAGGTGGCGATGCCGGGAGAGGTCAGCCGTCTGGAGGCAGATCGCGCCGCCCATCGACCAGCCGAACAGGACCACCTCGCGGGCGCCCTGTTCCAAGGCATAGCCGATGGCGGCCTCGACGTCGCGCCATTCCGTGGAGCCCAGGCCGTAGCGCCCGTCGCTGGCTGACGGTGCCAGGCCATCGTTCCGGTAGGAGATCAGCAGGCTGGACATGCCCAGTTCCCCGGCGGTCCGGAGGGCCCGCAGGCCCTCCTGCCGGGTGGCGCCGCGCCCGTGCACCATGATCGCCCAGACGTCCGGGGTTAGATCCTCCGCCGCCGACGTGGCACGGACCAGCCAAGCCGGCGCGGTCCCGGAATCGACGTCGATCAGCACGTCCTCCACCGGAAGCCCCAAAGCGGCCGGATCCGGATAGGTCGCCCCGCTCCACCAGCCGCGCCGGGCGGTGGCAATGTCCCCGCTGTAGACGTGCTCAACTTCGCGCAGCACGGTGCGTTCGGCTGGCGAGTACGACAGGATCCGGCCGATCCGTGCATGGCCGCGGCCGCCGTCGAAGAAGAAACCGTAGACGCCGTCCACGGTGGAATCCGGGGTGGCGGCGAGGATGACCTGCATCGCCCGCCCCTCGCGGATGACGGCCAGCACTTCCTGGTCCTCCGCGCGGAACCGGGCAGGCGTGATGACCCGGCGGGCGAAATACAGGGCGAGGGCGGAGGACCCTGCGGCGAGCACGCCCGCAGCCGCGCTCCCACCGATGATGCCCCCCAGCGCCCACTTGGCACTTCCGGACGGGGCGGTACCAGCGCCCGCCGCAGCAGGGGCTGTCCGGCGGTCAGGGCGGAGGCGCAAGGTGGTTGCCATGGCACCATTCTGTCTGAACCGCGGCCCAACCATGGCATTGCCGTCGCTAAGTCGGTATGAACACGCAAGGCTGCCGCGGGACACAACCATGCAGGGCACCACCAGCGCGACTAGGCTGGGGTCATGAGTGATCCAATCGTCATTTTGACAGAAGAGCCCCTCGGTGCGGATGACCGCGTCAACATTGAAACCCTGATTGCCGGCGGTGATGCCCCCGTGCTGATCCTGGTGCCGGCCAACACCGAGCGGCACCTGGTGGTGGATTTCCTGGAGAATCTTTCCTTGCTGGAAATCGCCAAAGCCTTCCGTGAACTGACGGCACACTCCGACCCCGCCGTGGAGCGGGCCGAAGCCGCCGACACCCTGGCCGCCTCGCTGGCCGCACTTGCCGGCCTGGGCGGCGGCGTCTCCGGCGAAGTCGTCGAGGGCAAGGCCGTGGACGGCCTGGTTGCCAAGGTCAAGGAACTCAGCGCCGGACAGGCTGTGGTGATCACGCGCCCGCACGCTGTCGCAGACACCTTCCACACCGACTGGGCCACCAAGGCCCAGGACAAGCTGGGACTTCCCGTCCTGCATCTCTACGCCGGTTCGGGATTTATCGGGGACTCCTGAGCGTTATTGAAGCTATGAGCATCTTTAACAGGTCCAAATCCATGCCCTCGGCAGTGCCTGCCCCCGAGTCCGCCGCAACGCCGCCGGAGCTGCGCTCTGGCGAACAGACCCCTACCCACCAGCCGGCCGAAAAGACCGATGCCCAGTGGCGCGAGGAGCTGACCCCGGAGGAGTACCGCGTGCTCCGCCAGGCCGGCACCGAGCGGCCGTACACCGGCGAATACTGGGACACGCACACGCGGGGCGTCTACCAGTGCCGGGCCTGCGGCACCGAACTCTTCACCAGCAACGAAAAGTTCGATTCGCACTGCGGCTGGCCGTCCTTCTGGGCGCCTCTCGCCGAGGGCACCGTGCGCTACATCCATGACCGCACCATGGGCATGGACCGGGTGGAAGTCCGCTGCGGCACGTGCGATTCCCACCTGGGACACGTGTTCGACGGCGAGGGCTACGGCACCCCCACGGACCAGCGGTTCTGCATCAACTCCGTCTCCCTGAAGCTCGTTCCCGCGGACAACGCCGGGCAGTAGCCCGCAGCCCTTCCCCTGCTTCCGCTGGAACGGCTTTTCAGAATCAGTTGCCACAGACTTTCTTATGCTCAAGGCAATTTTGCATTAGAGCATCTGTTTGCTTGCTACGCTCGGTTTAGATCCAGCGACACGCTCCACAGCAACCAGAAAGGCGACGATGACCATCACCGCTCTCACCGCCCCCGCCCCGATCACTGCCGGCAACCAGGAATGGCTGCGGCTCAAGGCTGCCGCCACGGCCCTGCAGGCCCTCCAGATCAAGGACGGATCCGTGCCGGATGCCGAAGCCCACGAAGCCGCGGCCGGCCACGTTGAAACCATCACCGCGGCGGTCACGGCCCTGGCACCGTCGTTCCCCCACGACGCCCGTTACCTTGACCTGCTCGTCACCGACTTCGGCCGGTGGGCCGACGGCGGCTTTGGCGTGCCGGATTTCCTGGATTCCCTGCAGGCCTTCCAGCCGCAGCAGCACCGGGTCAACGGACTCCAGCACCTCGTCGTGTTCCCGATGTACACGCAGAACGGCAGCAGCAGCCGCCTGGTCGAGGCCGTGCTGATCGAGGTCATCTGGCCCGAGTTCATCGCAGGCCTGGAAACGGGCGAATACTCCAACAAGCTGTTCGTCCCGATCCGTTTCCTGGACTTCACCCCGGGCTACAACACCAACTCCGCAGTCCTCTTCCCTGAGACCGTCGCTGTCCGCGAGACCCCGACGTTCACGTGGGGCGCGATCTTCGCCGACCGCGAGGCCGCCCGCTTCCGCCGCGTCCTGCGCGCCGCCGCCGAGATCACTTCCCTGCAGCTGCCCGAGGACGCCGCCGGGCTGCTCGAGGACCAGGAGCTGACGCAGCAAACGTTCGTCATGTGGGACCTCATCCACGACCGCACCCATATGCGCGGGGACCTGCCATTCGATCCGTTCATGATCAAGCAGCGCATGCCGTTCTTCCTTTACTCGCTGGAGGAACTGCGCTGCGACCTCACCGCCTTCCGCGAATCCGTGAAGATCGAGAAGGACGAGGACGCCGACCCGGAGGCACGCCGGCACGCCAAGCTGGTCCAGTACGCCGTGATCTTCGACCGCATCTTCCGCTTCGCCATCACCGGCACCCGCGTCCGCAACTACGACGGCCTCGGCGGCCAACTGCTCTTCGCTTGGATGCACCAGCACCACGTCCTGCACTGGACGGACAGCAAACTCAGCATCGACTGGGACGAGGCCGCCGGCGTCGTGGTTGAACTCGGCGCGAAGATCGAGGAACTGTACTGGCGCTCGATCGACCGTCCCAAGATGGCCCACTGGCTCGCCGCTTACGAGCTCATCTCCGGCACGGTCACGCCCAACCCGGCCTCGGTCTGGGCCAAGGGTCCGGACGCTCTGCCCCTGGACGGTCCGCCCCGCGGCCTCACGGACCAGGTCCTCGACGACGAGTTCCCGCTCTCCATGTTCTACGAGGCGCTGGAGAAGAAGATGCGGCCCGTCATCGAATCCACCGCCGGCATCACAGGGTCGTCAGACACCAGCACAGATACGGGCACCGCCACCGGCGGGGCCAGCGGCGTCCAGGCCCTGAACGCCGGATGAGCAACGGACGCACCTTGAACGTGCTGGTCACGGGCGGCAGCGGGCCGTCCGGGATCGCCACGGCCAGGGCCCTTCGGGACGCCGGCCACCGGGTCTTCACTGTCGGTTCTGATGCTGGCCGCATCGATGCCGCCGCCGCCGAAGCCGGCGGCGGCGTCACCGCGCTTGTTTGCGACCTCGCGGACCTGGCGGACGTAAAGGCCTTGCGGGAGAGCGTCGCCGGCAGGGCCGGGAACGTCGACGGCGTCATCCACTTGGTGGGCGGCTGGCGCGGCGCGAAGGGCATCGCGGACCAGAGCGACGACGACTGGGACTTCCTGGAACGCAATGCCGTCACCACGCTCCGAAATGTCACGCGGGTCTTCTTTGACGACCTCGCCGCGTCGGACACTGGACGCTTTGCCATGGTGTCCTCCACGGCCGTGAGCGCCCCGACGGCGGGCGGGGCCAGCTACGCCGCGGCGAAGGCCGCCGCTGAAGCCTGGACGCTGGCGGTCGCTGATGGCTTCCGGCGGGCCCACGCGGCGACCGCCGACGCCGGCACTGGGGCTGGCGCAACCGAACCGGGAAGCGTGGAGCAGGACATACCGGAGCTGCGCAGCGCCGCCGCCATCTTCGTGGTGAAGGCGCTCGTTGATCCGGGAATGCGGGCGAAGGCGCCGGAACGGTCGTTCCCGGGCTTCACGGACGTCGCCGATCTCGCGGCTGCCGCCGCCGGGCTCTTCAGCACTCCTGCCGGCGGGCTGAATGGCCAGCGGCTGCTGCTCAGCCGCTGAGCTGTCCTTGACTCAGCGGCGGTACTGCGCCCCACACACAGCGCCCCGGACCCAGCGTCCCGGCTCCGCCGCCTGACTTAGCCCCCTGGCTTAGCCACCCTGACTTAGCCGCTGGGGCCCGACCTCTTAGACTGAAAGCGTGAGCAAAACGATGACCAGCACAGTTGAAACTGTCCCTGCCAGCACCTCGGTGCGGCTCCACGATCCTTCCGTCCGCGGCTTCGCCTCGGACAACTATTCCGGCGTGCACCCGGAGGTTCTCGCGGCCCTGGCCGCCGCCAACGAAGGCCACCAGGTCTCTTACGGCGAGGACGACTACACCGCCCGCCTGCAGCAGCTGATGGAAGGGCACTTCGGTGAAGGCATCGAGTGCTTCCCGGTGTTCAACGGCACCGGCGCCAACGTCCTGTCCCTGCAGTCGCTGCTGCCGCGCTGGGGTGCCGTCATTTGCGCCTCCACCGCCCACATCAACATGGACGAAAACGGTGCACCGGAGCGGATCGGCGGCATCAAGCTGCTGCAGGTCCCCACTCATGACGGCAAGCTCACGCCTGCACTGATCGACCAGGAAGCGTGGGGCTGGGGCGATGAGCACCGCGCCCAGCCGCTGGCCGTCTCCATCACCCAGACCACCGAGCTCGGTACGTGCTACACCCCTGACGCGGTCCGGGCCATCGCTGAACATGTCCACGCAAAGGGCATGAAACTGCACATGGACGGCGCCCGGCTGGCTAACGCGGCCGCGCACCTGGGCGTCCCGCTGCGGGCCTTCACCCGCGACGCCGGCGTGGATATCCTCTCCTTCGGCGGAACCAAGAACGGCCTGCTGTTCGGCGAGGTTGTGGTCGCCCTGAACCCCGAAGCCGCCCATGGGCTGGTCTACCTGCGCAAGATGAACATGCAGCTGGCGTCCAAGATGCGGTTCATGTCCGCCCAGTTCATTGCCCTCCTCGAGGGTGACCTGTGGCTGCGCTCGGCCTCTCATGCCAATGCCATGGCCGCCCGGCTGCGCGCCGGCGTCGAGGGCATCCCCGGCGTCGAACTGAGCCAAAAGACCGAGTCCAACGGCGTCTTCGCCGTCCTGCCTGCCGGCGTCGCGGACCGGCTGCGCGAGTCCTTCCGCTTCTACGACTGGAACGAGGCGGCCCGCGAGGTCCGCTGGATGTGTTCCTTCGACACCACCGAGGAAGACGTTGATTCCTTCATTGCGGCCATCAAGCGCGAGCTCGCAGCCGCCTGAGCCCCGCCCGGCTTCCACTGCCCGGCGGCGAGCCTGCCGGGCAGTGGCCAGACCGTTGCATAACCTTCCAAGGTGAGCTCCCTCGATCAGGTTCCGGCAGATTTCCTCTTCGCCTTGGGGACCCTTCGACAGGCACGCTGCCGCAGCGAGCTGCATCTGGACGAGATCCCCGCCCCGTCACGGCTGGCGCCGTTCGCGGTGGCCCTGGGGGCCGAGGTAATCGGACCGGGCGAGCCCCCCGCCGGCGGACCGGTCCACGGCCCGGCTGCCGCGGCCCTGGCACGGGCATCCGGCAGTGACGACGTCGAACTGGCCACCGGCCGCTTCATTCTGCTCCACGATCCCGACGGCTCTGCCGTGTGGGACGGGGAGTTCCGGATCGTCACCTACATCCGTGCCCAACTGGAGCCCGAGATGGGCAACGACGAACTCCTCGGCTCCGTGGCGTGGACGTGGCTGGTCGAGGCGCTGGATAACCATCAGGCCCCGTACCGCTCCGCCGGCGGCACCGCCACCAGGGTGCTCTCGGAGAGCTTTGGAACACTGTCCGACCGGCCGAATTCAATCGACATCGAGCTCCGGGCCTCCTGGACCCCGGCCACCCCGGACATCACCTCCCACTTGGAGGCGTGGTCGGACATGGTCTGCACCTTCGCCGGACTACCGCCGCTGCCCGAGGGCGTGACGCCCCTTCCCCGGCGCCCCCGCGGACACGTATGAGGCGCGGGTTCGGCCACGGTCACGGCCTTAGCCGCCATGTTGTCGGTAAACTGTAAT
Organism: Arthrobacter sp. NPDC056886; assembly: GCF_042788715.1. Lineage (NCBI taxonomy): Bacteria > Bacillati > Actinomycetota > Actinomycetes > Micrococcales > Micrococcaceae > Arthrobacter > Arthrobacter sp. NPDC056886. The sequence goes on along the minus strand of NZ_JBHUBT010000008.1, from coordinate 24,313 downwards.
GACCATGACCCCTCAGAATCCGGAAATCAGCACGGCCGGCGCCATTCGCAATACGGCCGAGGCTGCTGACACCACAGCCCACATCACCGTGGAAGGCTTCGACAGCCTGGTCCCTGAAGTGATCGACCTCGACATACCCCGCGACGGCGTGCCGCTGGTCATTGAAACCCAGTCCGGACTCGAACGCTGCGCCGCAGCCCTCGCCGCCGGACACGGCCCTGCGGGCGTGGACGCGGAACGGGCCTCAGGTTTCCGCTACGGCCAGCGCGCCTTCCTGGTCCAGATCCGGCGCGAAGGCTCCGGGACCTGGCTGATCGATCCAGAGCCCTTCGGGGATCTGAGCATCATCAATGACGCCTTGCGCGGCGTCGAATGGATCCTGCACGCCGCCAGCCAAGACCTCCCCTGCCTGTCCGAACTCGGCATGTGGCCGGACAAGCTCTTCGACACCGAGCTCGCCGCGCGCCTGGCCGGGCTGCCCCGGGTGGGCCTCGCCGCCGTCATCGAACAGCTCCTGGGCTTCGGCCTGGCCAAGGAACACTCCGCGGCCGACTGGTCCACCCGTCCCCTGCCGGAACCGTGGCTGCGCTATGCGGCGCTCGACGTCGAAGTCCTCACCGAACTGCGCGAGGAACTGATCGAACTCCTCGTGGCGGACGAAAAGCTGGAATACGCCGAGCAGGAATTCGCTGCCATCCTCGAGGCCGGGCAGGCCCCGCCGCGCGTTGATCCGTGGCGCAAGACGTCCGGGCTGCACCAGATCCGGGATCGCCGCCAGCTGGCCGCAGTACGGGAACTGTGGCTGGAACGCGATTCCCTGGCCCAGAAGCGCGACGTCGCTCCCGGCCGGCTGATCCCCGACTCCGCCCTCGTCGCCGCCGCCAAGGCCATGCCCTCCACGGTCCCCCAGCTCCTCGGCACCAAAGGCTTCCACGGCCGCGCCGCCCAGCGCGAGGCGCCCCGCTGGTTGCGCTGCATCAGCATGGCCCGGGCACTCGAGGACCTGCCGCCGCTGCACCTGGCCACCAACGCTCCCCCGCCCCCGCGCGTCTGGGCCGACCGGGACCCGGAGGCGGCTGCCCGGCTTGCCACCGCCCGGCCCAAACTCCAGGCCAGGGCCGAGGAACTGAACCTGCCCGTGGAAAACCTGCTGACTCCGGACTACCTTCGGCGGGTGGCGTGGCGTCCGCCGGCAGAGCTCAGCGAGGAAGGTGTGGCCGAGGAACTGGCGAACCTCGGGGCGCGCCAGTGGCAGATCGAAATTACTGCGCCGCTCATTGCCCAGGCCTTCCTGCACCCCGCTCCGCTGCCCGCGAAGGAGCCCAAGGCCTCCGCGGAAGCGCCATCGGGTTCCACGGTCTAGCAGGTATTTCCCGGGCCGCTCCTCTCCTCCTTGCGCGCTATGTTACTGGCGAGTAACATTATTCATGATGTCGTTCGGATCCCGCCTGCCTGAGGCAAGCCCTGCCACAGGCCCGGATCCGGCACCCATGTCTCAATGAGGAGAAGCACGTGAGCCAAGCCCAGAGCACCAGCAGCGCGAGTCCCCGCACCGCGGGTCCCCGCGCCGCGAGTCCCCGCGCCGTGCGCGATGTCGTCTTTGTCGACGGCGTCCGCACCCCGTTCGGCCGCGCGGGCGAAAAAGGCATCTACGCCGGCACCCGCGCCGACGACCTTGTGGTCAAGTGCATCCGCGAACTGATGCGCCGCAACCCGTCGCTTCCGGCGGACCGGATCGACGAGGTCGCGATCGCCGCGACCACCCAGTCCGGGGACCAGGGCCTGACCATCGGCCGCACCGCCGCGCTGCTGGCCGGACTCCCCCGGACCGTGCCCGGCTTCGCGATCGACCGCATGTGCGCCGGGGCCATGACCGCCGTGACCACGACGGCGAGCGGCATCGGCTTCGGGACGTACGACGTCGTGATCGCCGGCGGCGTGGAACACATGGGAAACCACCCGATGGGCGCCGGCGCAGACCCCAACCCGCGCTTCATGTCCGAACGGATCGTGGACCCTGCCGCCCTCAACATGGGCAACACGGCCGAGAACCTGCATGACCGCTTCCCGGCCATCACCAAGGACCGCACGGATGCCTACGCCGTCGCCTCGCAGGACAAGCTCGCCGCCGCCTACGCCAACGGCCAGATCCAGCCCGACCTCGTACCCGTCGCCACCATGAAGCCGGGCCAGGGCTGGACCGTCAACACCGTGGACGAACCCCCGCGCCCCGGAACCTCACTCGGGGACCTTGCAGCCCTCAAGACCCCGTTCCGCGCCCACGGGCGGGTCACGGCGGGCAACGCCGCCGGCCTGAACGATGGCGCAACGGCCGCCCTGCTGGCCTCCGCCGAGGCCGCCGAGGAACTCGGACTGGCCGTCAGGATGCGCCTGGTCTCCTACGCCTTTGCCGGCGTAGAACCCGAGGTCATGGGCATCGGGCCGGTCCCGGCGACCGAAAAGGCCCTGAAGACCGCCGGACTCGGCATCGGAGACATCGGCCTCTTCGAAATCAACGAGGCCTTCGCCGTCCAGGTCTTGAGCTTCCTTGACCACTTCGGGATCGCCGACGACGACCCCCGAGTCAACCGCTACGGCGGTGCGATCGCCGTCGGGCACCCGCTGGCGTCCTCAGGGGTCCGGCTGATGAACCAGCTGGCCCGGCAGTTCGAGGCGGACCCCTCGGTCCGCTTCGGCATGACCACGATGTGCATCGGCTTGGGCATGGGCGCCACCGTAATCTGGGAGAACCCGCATCACGCGGACTACGGCACCGAGACGCGCAGCACGGCAGCCGATCCGGCAGAGACCACCACCACCGAGACTGGAGCCACAGCATGAGCGCCGCTGATTTCCGCAAGCTTGCCGATCTCTTCCCGAACGAGACGGTCACCCACTCCTATGTCCAGGACATCGAGCTGCCCGCCGCAGGCGGGAAGACAAATGGCGGCAAAAGCCCCGGCACCTTCGCACTGGTCACCCTCGACAACGGCCTGGACCACTCCAAGCCCACCACGCTCGGACCCAACACCCTGATCGAGCTCGGCACGGTCCTGGAAGGGCTGAAGGAACGCGCCGCCCGCGGCGAGATAGCCGGCGTCGGCATCACCGGCAAGCCGTACTTCCTCGTGGCCGGCGCCGACCTGTCCACGGTCAAGTCCGTCAGCGGACGCGAGCAGGGCCTGTGGATGGCCCAGCTCGGCCACGACGTCTACTCCACCCTGGCCAACCTGGGCGTGCCGAGCTTCGCGTTCATCAACGGCCTGGCCCTGGGCGGCGGCCTGGAGATCGCACTCCAGTCCACCTACCGCACGGTCTCCACCGGCGCCGGAGCCCTGGCCCTTCCCGAGGCCTTCATCGGGCTCATCCCGGGCTGGGGCGGGGTCTACATCCTGCCGCGGCTGATCGGGCCGGAGAACGCCCTCAAGGTCATGATCGAAAACCCGCTGACCAACAACCGCACGCTCACCGGGCCGCAGGCCTACGAGCTCGGCATGGCGGACGCGATGTTTGAACCTGCCGACTTTGTGGAACAGTCCCTCGCATGGGCCGCCAAGGTCCTTGCCGGTGCCGTGGCGCCGGAGCGGGCGAACGCCGTGGACCCGTCCGCCCCCGACGCTGCCGCACGCTGGGCGGCCGCCGTCGCCAAGGGCCGGGCATTTGTTGAGGCCAAGACCTCCAACGCCTCGCCGGCGCCGGCCAAGGTCCTGGACGTCATGGAAGCCAACCGCACCCTGACCCAGGCGCAATCCGCCCAGCTCGAATGCGAGACGCTGGCGGACCTCATGCAGACCGACGAGTTCCGCTCCACCGTCTACGCCTTCCTGGACCTCGTGCAGCGGCGCGCCAAGCGTCCAGCCGGCGCGCCGGACCCCAAGCTCGCCCGCCCGGTGACGAAGATCGGCGTCGTAGGCGCCGGGCTGATGGCGAGCCAACTGGCCCTGCTCTTCGCCCGCCAGCTCAAGGTTCCGGTGGTGCTGACGGACATTGACCAGGCCCGCGTGGACAAGGGCGTCGGCTACGTCCACGCCGAGGTGGAGAAGCTCCTGGCCAAGGGGCGGATCAGCCCCGACGCCGCCAACCGCACCCGCTCGCTCGTCACGGGATCAGTTGCCAAGGAGGCCTTCGCCGACGCCGACTTCGTCATCGAGGCCGTTTTCGAGGAACTCAACGTCAAGAAGCAGGTCTTCAAGGAAGTCGAGGCCATTGTCTCGGCAGAGTGCATCCTCGCGACCAACACCTCTTCTCTATCCGTCACGGCGATGGCAGAGGACCTGGAGCACCCGGAGCGCCTGATCGGCTTCCACTTCTTCAACCCGGTGGCTGTGATGCCGCTGCTGGAGATTGTGCGCGCGCCGAAGACCGACGACGCCGTGCTGGCCACCGCGTTCGACCTCGCCAAGGGGCTCAAGAAGTCCGCCGTGCTCGTCAAGGACGCCCCGGCGTTCGTGGTCAACCGCGTCCTGCTGCGCCTGATGGGTGAAGTCACCGCCGCCTTCGACGAGGGCACGCCCGCCGACGTGGCGGATAACGCGCTGCGGTCGATGGGCCTGCCCATGACTCCCTTCGTGCTCGGTGCCATGGTGGGCCTGCCCGTGGCCCAGCACGTCCAGGAATCGCTGCACGCGGCGTTCGGGGACCGCTTCCGGGTTTCGAAGAACCTGCAGGCGCTGATCGACAACGGAGTGACCTCCATTTGGGCCGCGCAAAATGGGACACCAGTGCCTGGCCCGGACGGCAAGCCATTTGTCCCGGCCGAAACGTTGGCGCTGATGTCCTTCGGCAGCACCCCGTCCACCGGCGAGGAGGTACTGCGCCGGACGCAGGACGCGCTGGCGGAGGAAATCGGCCTCATGCTCGAGGAAGGCGTCGTAGCCGGCCCCGAGGACATCGACCTCTGCATGATCCTCGGCGCGGGCTGGCCGATGTTCCTGGGCGGCATCACCCCGTACCTGGACCGGGTAGGAGCCTCAGAGCGGGTCAACGGGAAGAAATTCCTGGCACCAGGCGTGGCGTCCGAACCGGCCTAGCTGCCTACGCTGGCCTGCCCGGCGGAGGCGCGCCTCGTGGCCCTGTGGCGCCGCTGCCCGGACTTCGGTCCGGGCGGCGGCGCCGCTTTCGTTGGCGCCGCGCGTTCTCGTACCGGCTGATTGTGCCGCGTGTCAGTCAGGCACGGCCATCACTTTCCGGGCGCCAGCGCCCCCTCGAGAAGCACCCGCTGCAGCCACGCGAGGTAACGCTGCGGCGTCCAGCCGGCCTGCACCACGAGGTGCTCGTATTGGTACGGGGAGGTCAGGAGCCACAGCGTCAAGGCCACTTCCTCCAGCGGAACATCCGATCGCAGCCCTCCACGCTCCTGGAGGAATCCGGCGACCTTCAGGAAGTCCGTCCGGATACGCTCCTGCAAGCCGGCATGCGCCGACGCGATCTCAGGGTCGCCTTGCGCCGCGGCCGCCATGGCCTGCCACAACCGCCCAATCCTGCCGTTGAGTTCCGCTGCGAAGGAGGCCAGGCCAAGCAGTCCGGCCCGGGCGTCCTCCTGGGCCAGCACGGCTTGCGCCTCCGGCACTTCAAGGATGGAGCGGCCGCCTTCCTCACCGGCTGACGCCGTTTCCAGGGCAGCCAGCAGCAGCCGCCTCTTGGGCCCGTGGGCCTGGACCGTTTCAACGGACACACCGGCGTCGGCCGCGATGGCACCCAGCGTCGTTGCCGTGAACCCTTTGGCCGCAAAGCAACGGCCGGCCGATTCGAGTACTCGTCGGCGCGTGGCCGAGGCCTGCTCTTCGCGCAATGCGGACCGGTAGCGCCTCGGGCGGGAAGTTTCCAATGCCATATTGACTACTGTCTCACAGTAATGAAAACTGATGCAACGCACTCATCCCATTAGGAGACATCATGGCATCGGTACTCGTCTGCTCCAGCCCTTTGGTCGGCCACGTCACACCGATGCTTGCGGTTGCCGCCGGCCTCGTTGAACACGGACACGAAGTCCGCTTCCTCACCGGCAAGCGCTTCGAACGCCAGGTGTCCGGGACCGGCGCCTTGTTCATCCCTCTGCCCCCGGAAGCGGATTTCGATGACACCAGCCTGGATGCCGCCTTCCCGGGCCGTGTCGGCCTGAAGGGGCCAAAGGGGATCCGCTTCGATATCCAAGAGATTTTCATGCGCCCGGGGAAGGCCCAGTACCAGGCCATCCTGGCGGCATCCGCGGACCGCCGCGTCGATGCCGTGCTGGCCGAATCATTGTTTATGGGTGCCGCGCTGCTGCTGGCCGGGCCGGCGGGCAACCGCCCGGCGGTCATCAACTGTGGAATCGTTCCGCTCAGCCTCGCCAGCCGGGACACCGCCCCGTACGGACTGGGCATCGAGCCGATGCCGGGGTTGCCCGGCCGGGTGCGGAATTGGGCCATGCGGGCGCTGACCGAAAAAGTTGTATTTGGGCCCGTACAGAAGTACGCCGACGCCATCTCCAGGGATGTCACCGGCTCCCCCTTCCCGTCCTTCTTCATGGAGTGGCCGCGCGCCGCGGACCATATCGCCCAGTTCACCGTTACGGACTTTGAATACCCGCGTTCCGACCTCCCCGGGACGGTCCACTTTGTGGGCCCGGTGTCGCAGGGCGGAAAGAGCACCGCAGACGCGACAGGTAGGACGGGCAGTACTGGCAGTGCCGGCGGGTCGCCCGATTCCGAGCTTCCCGCGTGGTGGGCCGACCTCGACGCCGGCCGCCCCGTTGTCCATGTCACCCAGGGCACCGTGGCCAACAGGGACTTTGACGACCTGGTTCGCCCGGCCGTCGAAGGCCTGGCGCAGGACGACGTCCTGGTGGTGGTCACCACCGGCGGCCGCCCGGTGGACGCGCTCACCGGCCCGCTGCCGGAGAACGTCCGCGTCGCGTCCTACCTGCCGTACGACGAGCTGCTCCCCAAGACCGACGTCCTGGTCACCAACGGCGGATACGGCGGGGTGCAGTTTGCGCTGCGGCACGGCGTGCCGCTCGTGGTGGCTGGCCAGACCGAGGAGAAGGCCGAAGTGTCCGCCCGCGTGGCCTGGTCCGGCACCGGGATCAACCTCCGTACCAACCGGGCCACGCCCGAAGCCGTCGCCAAGGCCGTCCGCACCATCCTGTCCAACAGCTCCTACCGGGAAGCAAGCAGCCGGATCGGAACCGCGATACGCGCCTCCCGCGGCGTCGATGAGCTCGCGGACCTGGTGGCGAGCGTGTGCAGCGATCGCTCCCTCGAGCGGGAGTAGCGCAAACCCCGCCGGAGTCAGATCCCGCTCAGCTGGCCGTCCCGGAGTTCCAGTACCCGGTGCGCGTTCATCCGGGCGTAGGCCAGGTCATGGGTGACCATGACGACGGCGGTGCCCTTCGCGGCGGCGCGGACGACGGCGGACTGCAACGCCGCGAGGCCGTGCCGGTCCAGCCCCACGGTGGGCTCGTCCAAAGCCAACACAGCCGGTTCACGGGCCAGGACCGTCGCCAGGGCGAGGAGGCGTTGCCGGGAGGCCGATAGTTCGGCCGGGTGGGCCGCCTCGGTGCCGGACAGTCCCACCGCGGCCAGCGCCGCCCGGGCCTTGCCCTCGGCTTCGGCTTTCCCGAACAGCTGCCGGAGGCCGAACGCGGCCTCCCGCAGGACAGTCCGTTCGAACAGCTGGTCCCGGGGGTGCTGGAACAACAGGCCAATGGAGGCCGCGACGGTTCCCACCGGCACGCCGGCAATGCTGCGCCCGCAGACCCGCACGTCCCCCTCCGAGGGCCGCAGCAGTCCGTTGAAGTGACGCAGCAGTGTCGATTTGCCGGCGCCGTTGGGCCCGGTCACGGCGATGATCTCGCCCGGGTTCACGGCCAAGTGCACGTCCCGGAGGACCGAGGCTTGCGCGGGGGCGCCTCGCCGCCCCGGGTCCGCGCCGTAGCCGAACCCCACCCCGCGCAATTCCAGCGATGCCGGCCCGGACGCCGGGACAGGAACCGGATCGGGATTGCGGGCTCCGGCGGCAAGGCTGGGTCCAATATCACTCGGCCCAGCATCCCCGGGGCCTCCTACACCCATCACACCGGCGCGGTCCAGCTCGGCCGAGCCGGCCAGCTGCGCCGGCGTTCCCGCGGCGGTGACCGTTCCGCCGTCGAGTCTTGTCCCGCCGTCGAGAACTATCCAGTGCGTGGCTTCGCCCGCGAGGCGGTCCGCCGCCTGGCTCAGCAGGACGACGCCGGTTCCGGCGCCGCGGAGGCTGCGGACCAGATCCTCGACCTGCGCGGCCCCGGTGGCGTCGAGCGATGCCAGCGGCTCATCCAGGATGAGTATGTCCGGTTCACCGATGACGGCGCAGCCCACTGCGAGCCGGCGCAGCTCCCCTCCGGAGAGCGTGGCCGGATCCCGGTCCAGCAGGTCCGAGAGTCCCGTGCGCGCGGCCGTGCGTTCCACCGCGCGGAGCATATCGTCCCGCGGCGTCGCACGGTTTTCCAAACCGAAGGCCAGCTCTTCGGCGACCGTGGCGCGCACGGAGGAGAGCATCGCGGACGCGTCCTGCGGGACGAAGGCCACGCGCCGCGACCATTCGGCGGGGTTGATCCGGGGATCATCGGGCGCACCGTGGAATTCCAGCAAAGTGTCGCCGAGCTCCAGGCTGCCGCGGAATGCTCCCGCGTGACCGGCCCGGAGCCAGCCTGCCATGAGTTTGCCCAGTGTGGATTTTCCGCTCCCGGAGCCTCCCAGGACGGCGGTCAGGGAGCCGGGCGCGATCGAGACCGTTGCACCGCTCAGAACCGGGGTGTTCTCGCCGTGGAACGTGAACGCCTCGATCCGGATCTGCAGCGCCGTCCGGGTGGCCGCCGTCATGACGGCACTCCTGCAGGCCAGGAGGCGACAATCCGCCCGACGACGGCGGCTGCCGCGAACAGCAGGGCGGCCGCCCGGAAGCGTCGCTGGGCGGGCGGGTCGACGACTTCGCGGTAGCTGGTGCGGGGTCCTGGGCTGCCGAAGCCGCGGGCGTCGAGCGCCTGGGCGCGGCCGCCGGCGTCGTCGATCAAGGCAAGGACCAGCGGCACCATCTGGAGGCGGAGGGCGCCGAGCCGGGACAGCAGGCCGCGGCGGACCACCATCCCCCGCGTCTCCTGCGCCTGCCGGATCCGGTCCAGGCGGACCGCGACGGCGGGCAGGAGGGTGAGGGTGGAGGCCAGGACGAAGCCGAACTGCGGCGGGATCCTGCGCCCGGCGAGGGCGGAGATGAGGTCCGGAACGCTGACGGTGAAGGAAAAGAGCAGGAAAACCAGCACACAGGCGGTGGTCCGCGTTCCGAGCTCCAGCGCGAAGCCCAGACCCTCGGCCGTGACCCTTGCCGGCCCCCACTGAGCCAGCACGGTCTGGCCTTCGGGGAAGAACAGGCCGTGCAGCACCAGCAGGGACAGGCACAGGGGCGTCAGGATCACCGCCGCGGCAGGCAGGACACGCCCCGCAACTCCACGGCGCACCGCGAGGAACGCCGTGGCGAGGGCCACGGCGACAGACAGCGGCCAGTACGCGGCCGCCGTCGTGACGACAGCGGCGCAGGCGGCGGCGGTCAGCGCGGTGAAGGGGTGGAGAGGCGGTCTCATGTCATAGTCGCGGTATCGGAGAGTCACCACCGCAAGATCACAGCAGCCACAGCAGTCAGAGGGGTCAGAGGGGTCAGGCGTCCGGCGCTGCCGGGGCCTTGCCGGCGAGCACCCGGTAGCGGCGCACGAACGGGAACTGGAAGGTGGTGCGGCGGGGCAGGGCGTAGGCGAGCAGCGCTGCGATCGCGAAGACAATCGCCTTGTCCATGGGATCGGAAATCAGTGCCTGCTTGGTGATGGCGGCCAGGAGCGTGTCCCCCATGGCACGGAAGGCGCTGACGATCGCCCCCGTGCCCAGGCCTGACGTGCCGCCAAAGACGAACGCGGCGATCGGGGCGGAGACGACGCCGGCCAGGATGCCGGTAACGAAACCGGCGATGGGGGCGAAGTAGAAGCGGCGGAACAGCCCGCCGCGGGCGGCCATGCCGGCGAGGAACCCGATGAGGGCAGCGCCGGCGGCGAAGGGCAGGACGGTGGGGTTGAAAAAGGACCATACGATGCTGCTGAGCGCGCCCGTGGCGGCACCGGCTGCCGGGCCGGCCAGAACGGCGATCAGGACGGTGCCGATCGCGTCGAGGTAGAACGGCAGGCCCGTGCTGCCCATCAGCTGACCGAGGACCACGTTCAGGACCAGCGCTACCGGGATCAGGACCACGGTGGACGTGGGGAGAACGGGCAGGACGGCCACAATCAGCAGCACCGCGCCGAGCAGGAAGCCTCCGAGGGCCACTAGGGCCGAGAAACTGGCCGGGCCGTTGGCAATGTCAGCGGGCTGGGTGAGCACCAGGAAGATGTACGTGGCGGCGATGGCGGCGGCGCCCGCGATTTCGAGCAGGCGGCGCCTGCGGCCGGCCGCCTGTCCAGGGGCAATGATGGTGAGGGCTGGCTGTGACATGGGGGTTGTTCCTTTGGCTGGGTGCAACAAGTTCCGCCTCATGTCACCTCGGCGCAGCTACCATCCTAGCGAGCAGCTACCTTTCTGGCGATCTGCGGGCCCGCCCGGGAACTCCCTGCCGTGACTCAGCAAAGGTGCCCGCCATCAGGGCGTCGGGGACCGGGAGCCCACCGTGCGGGCGAGGGCCCCGACCGAGGAAATCAGTTCGTCGAAGCAGTGCCCGGGGTTGTTGTCCGTGACAATCTTCGCGTTCGGCGCCATCCCCCACAGCCCGCGGTAGTCGGCCACTGTGGTGCCCATCAGCAGCGGGGAGTCCGTTTCGACGTCGACCGTGGCCAGCCGGGTGGCGAACGGTGTGCGTCCCGCGGCAGCGCAGGCCGCGAAAGCGTCATGCACGTGCGCCACATAGCCCTGGTCGTAGAGCCGGTGAAATTCCATGTAGAAGCGCAGTGCATCGGAGAGGCACGCCACAAGGGGGTTGCCGGACTGGCTGCGCTGGCCTTCGGGCTGCTCGGGGAGGACGAGTTCAGGCTCCAGCGCGCCCGCGGCCTCGCCGAGGCGGCGCAGGTGCTCCGGGTACATCTCGATCCGCTCGGTCATTTCCAGGGCGCACAGCACCGGCAGTTTGTCCTCTGGCATCCCCCGGTAGGCGGCAAACACTTCCTTGGCAGCATGCGGGTCCACCGAGGTGTTCCATTCGGCGGTGGGGGTCGTGTTGCCCTGGTAGTAGAAGCTGCCGCCCATGATGACGAGTCCCTTGAGCAGCCGCGGCAGCTCCGGCTCGCGGCGCAGGGCCAGCGCGAAATTGGTCAGCGGGCCGGTGATCAGCCCGGTGATCTCCCCCGGATGCGCGCGGACCTTCTCCACCCAGACGTCGACGGCGTGCCGCGCCGAGATCTGCTGGTGCGGCGGCGGCAGCTCGGCGTAGCCGATCCCCTGCGGCCCGTGGGTCTCCTCGGTAGTGACCAGCGGGATCTCCAGCGGGATCTCGGCGCCAATGGCCACCTCGATGCCCTCGCGGCCACATAGCTCCAGCAGGGCCAGGTTGTTCAGCGCCACCTGCCGGGCCCCGACGTTCCCGGCGGTGCACGTGATTGCCTGGAGTTGGACGTCGGGCCGTGACAGCAGGTAGACCAGCGCCAAGGCGTCGTCGATCCCTGTGTCGACGTCCATCAGGATCGAGTGCGTGACGGCCGGTCCGGCCGCGGGGGTGCCCACAGCCTGACCGTTTAAGGCCAGATCGTTCATGGCGGGATCGCTCAGAACAGTGCCACCTTAGGCGTGCGCGGGAAGAGATCGTTCAGCTCGGCGAGCTCGGCCAGGCTGGGGACCCAGGCCACGGCGGCGGCATTCTGGCGCACCTGCTCCGGTGTGGTGGCACCGGCGATGACGCTGCTGACGGACGGCTGGGCGGCAAGCCAGGAGAACGCCACCTGGACTTCGTTGAGCCCACGTGCGGCGGCGAACTTGCGGAAGGCACCCAACTGCTCCCAGTCGGCGTCGTGGACCAGGTTGGTGCGGGTGTGGCTGAGCCGGGATCCCTCAGGGGCCTTGCCTGCCGAGTATTTGCCGGTCAGCAGGCCGTTGGCGAGCGGGAAGTACGGCAGGACGCCCAGGCCGTAGGCCTCGGCCGCAGGGGTGACTTCGAGCTCGGCTCGCCGGTCCAGCAGGTTGTAGTGGTTCTGGCTGGAGATGAAGCGGGCTCCCCCGCGGGCGCGGGCCACGTACTCGGCCTCAGCGATCTGCCAGCCGGCCCGGTTGGAGTGGCCGATGTAGCGGACCTTGCCGCTGGTGACGAGGTGGTCGAGGGCCGAAAGCGTCTCGTCGATGGGCGTGAGTGGGTCCGGGGTGTGGAACTGGTAGAGGTCGATCCAGTCCGTGCCGAGCCGGCGCAGCGAGGCTTCCGCGGCCTTGATGATGTAGCGGCGGGATCCGCGCGCCCCGAAATCCTCGCCATTGGCGCCGCGCATGTCCATACCGAACTTCGTGCCGATGACCGCGTCGCCCCGGCGGCCGCCCAGGGCCCTGCCGAGCATGGTCTCGCTGAGGCCCGGTTCCCGGCCGTAGGTGTCCGCGACGTCAAAGAAGGTGATCCCGGCGTCGAGGGCCGCATGGACGACGGCGTCGGTGCCTTCCTGCGACTCGGTGACGGTCCCGGAGCGGCCCAGGTTGTTGCAGCCAAGTCCCACAACTGAGACGGACAGTCCGGAATTTCCTACGCGGCGGTATTCAGTCATGGATTTAGCCTATATCGCCCCGGCCGACGTCCCGTCCAAGCCTGCCGCCCCGGGACACTGCTGCTAGCCTGCGGGCAGCTCCAGCCCGTGTTCGTCCATGGCGTCCTGGAGTTGCGCCATGGTGCGCGGGCAGACGCCAGGCATTCCGGCAAGCTGGCGCCTGCCAAGCTGCACGAGGTGTTCGAGGGTTTCGACCCCCGCGTGTGCAAGCGACTTGCGCGCGGGCGCCGCCAGTCCTGCGGGTAGTGGAGTGCTGCCTGGTCGAGAAGATTTTCGCGTCACTGCGTTGCCTTCCAGTCGGTGTCCCCCAAACTGATGTGAGCCGCCCCCCGGCTCCTTACCGGTGTTGCCTAGAGCGTGAAGCTGTTGGCCGGTTTCGGTGAGTGCTTGAGCTTAAAAGTGTCCTCGCCAAACGGCGCGGCGCCAATGCTCAGCTTGGTAAAGTCCAGGTCCTCGCCGCGGATGCAGACCTTGATGGCGCTGACCGTGTTGTTGACGTCTGGGGTCAGGCAGAAGATATTGAGCTTGGAGTCGGAGAACTCGCTGCGGTCCACAATCCCCAGGCCACGCCAGGCGAGGTGGCTGATCAGGGCGTCCTTGGCTTTTTCCTCGAGGTACCGGTCCCGGCTGGTCCCGTCCTTGGTCTTCAGCGCGTACTGGGCCACCACCCAGAACTGTTCCTGCTCGGGGATTTCGGCGTAACCGTCCTCGGCGCACTGCACCGCGAAGGCGTCCATGAGGCGTTCCGCGGCTTCGGCGTTTTCGACGTCGGTCTCGTCGGTGGTGCTCTGGTGTCCGACGACGCCGTGGTTCATGACGAACTGGCTGTAATCCTCATCAAACCAGGCTTCCCTAAACTGCAGGGTGCCCTCTTCGTCGCGCTTGTAAACCCGGATAATTCCACTCATATGCCAGTTCCTTCCTGGGCCGTCCGGCACCCAAAGAGCGGCACAGGACGGGGTCGTGCTCAACAGATGTGCTGGCTACAGCAGCGGCAGGCTGCCGGTGCTGGGGTGTTCCTGGCCCGGCAAGGGGCGGGCAAACGGCACCTTGGTGCCCAGGACCTGGGCGACGACGTCGTGCGTGATCTGCTGGGCGGTCAGCCCGACGCGTTCGAGTACCTGGTTGCGGGTGCCGTGATCGAGGAACTCCACCGGCAGCCCGACCTCGTTGAGTGCGGTGTCCACGCCGGCGGCCCGCATCTCCTGGCGGATCCGGGAGCCGACGCCGCCGGCCCGCACCCCGTCCTCGATGCAGATGACCAAGCGGTGGCGTGCGGCGAGATCGATGATGGACCGCCGGACCGGGAGGACCCAGCGGGGATCCACCACCGTGGAACTGATGCCCTGGGCACCGAGCCGGTTGGAGACATCCAGCGCGAGTTCAGACATGGCGCCCACGCTGACGATCAGGACGTCGTTCTCGCTGGAGCCCGCGGGTCGGCGGGCCAGCACGTCCACGCCGTCGTCGAGGCGTTCGACCGCCTCAACTTCGGCACCGACGCTGCCCTTGGAATAGCGGATCACGCTGGGGGCGTCTTCGATGGCCACGGCCTCGCGCAGTTCTTCCCGCAGCCGGGTGGCGTCGCGCGGTGCCGCGAGGTGCAGTCCGGGGACGATCTGGACCATGGCCATGTCCCACATGCCGTGGTGGCTGGCGCCGTCGGGTCCGGTGACGCCGGCCCGGTCCAGCACGATCGTGACGCCGGCTTTGTGCAGGGCCACATCCATCAGCAACTGGTCGAAGGCGCGGTTCAGGAACGTCGCGTAGACCGCGACCACGGGATGCAATCCCCCGAACGCCATGCCGGCAGCCGAGGTGAGGGCGTGCTGCTCGGCGATGCCGACGTCGAACACGCGCTCCGGGTGCCGGGCAGCGAACTTGTGCAGCCCGACCGGAATCAACATGGCCCCGGTGATGCCGACGATGTCCTTGCGCTCGTCGGCGATGTCGGCGATCTCGTCGGCGAACACGGCGGTCCAGGATTTGGCGCCGCCGGCCTCTGTCGGTGCGCCGGTCTCGGGATCGATGATCCCCACGGCGTGGAACTGGTCCGCCTCATGGGCGCGGGCCGGGGCGTAGCCGTGGCCCTTTTCCGTCATGGCGTGCACGATCACGGGGCCGGCGTAGTTCTTGGCCGTGGAGAGCGCGTTTTCCATGGCCTGGAGGTCATGACCGTCGACAGGGCCGATGTACTTCATGCCGAGGTCCTCGAACATGCCCTGGGGCGCCCACCAGTCCTTGATGCCCTTCTTCATGGCGTGCAGGCTCTTGTAGGTGAACTGGCCCGCGGGGCCGCCGTTCTGCAGTTTGCGCTTCCACCACTCCAGCGTGCCTTCGTAGGAGGGGGCGGCGCGGAGGGAATCGATGGTGGGACGCAGGGAGGCGAGGTAGTCGGCGAAACCGCCCACTGTCGCGGCGTAGGAGCGGCCGTTGTCGTTGACCACAATCACGACGCGGCGTTTCTTGTCCGCGGCGATGTTGTTGATGGCCTCCCAGGCCATGCCGCCGGTCAGGGCGCCGTCGCCCACCACCGCGACGACGAAGCGGTCGCCGTCGCCGGTCAGCTGCCGGGCCCGTGAGATGCCGTCGGCCCAGGACAGGGACGAGGACGCGTGCGAGCTTTCGACGATGTCGTGCTCGGATTCGCCGCGATCGGGGTAGCCGGACAGGCCGCCTTGCTGGCGGAGCGTGCTGAAATCCTGCCGTCCGGTGAGGAGCTTGTGCACGTAGGACTGGTGACCGGTGTCGAAGACGATGCTGTCGCGGGGGGAATCGAAGATCCGGTGTACCGCGATGGTGAGTTCGACGACGCCGAGGTTGGGGCCCAGGTGCCCTCCCGTCTGGGAGACGTTGCCGATCAGGAAATCCCTGACCTCGGCTGCCAGCTGATCCAGCTGCGCCCCGGACAACTTATTCAGGTCCTGCGGATTCCGGATGGTGTCCAAGATTCCCAACGGCCCCTCCTTCGGGTGGTAGACATCCTTTTAACTCTAACGCCTCCGGGCGGGCCGCCGCGCCGGAGCCCTGCCCCGGTCCGGGGACAGGCCCGGGGACCTGCGCCGGTCCCCCGCACCCGGGCCCCCGCCGGCCCCCGCCGTCCCGGAACCGGGAACGCGAAGGCCCCGGCCGGTCAGTGACCGGCCGGGGCCTTTGCTTGCGTTGCCGGATGTCGCCGGCAGCTCCGCCTAGTGCGCGGAGATCTGGCGCAGGACGTACTGCAGGATGCCGCCGTTGCGGTAGTAGTCCGCCTCGCCCGGGGTATCGATGCGCAGCACGGCGTCGAAGGACGTCACGGTGCCGTCCTCGGCCGTGGCTGTGACCTTGAGGGTCTTCGGCGTGGTGCCGTCGTTCAGGGCTGTGACGCCCTCAACTGCGTAGGTTTCCGTGCCGGTCAGGCCCAGGCTGGCAGCGTTCTGGCCGGCCGGGTACTGCAGCGGCAGGACGCCCATGCCGATCAGGTTGGAGCGGTGGATACGCTCGTAGCTCTCGGCCACCACAGCCTTGACGCCCAGGAGCGCCGTGCCCTTGGCCGCCCAGTCACGGGACGAACCGGAGCCGTACTCCTTGCCTGCCAGGACCACCAGCGGGGTGCCGGCGCCCTGGTAGTTCTGCGCGGCGTCGTAGACGTAGGCCTGCGGGCCGCCCGCCTGGCTGAAGTCGCGGGTGAAGCCGCCCTCCACGCCGTCCAGGAGCTGATTCTTGATGCGGATGTTCGCGAAGGTGCCGCGGATCATGACCTCGTGGTTGCCACGGCGTGAGCCGTAGGAGTTGAAGTCCTTGCGCTCCACGCCGTTGGCCAGCAGGTACTGGCCGGCGGGGGTGTCCGACTTGAAGGAACCGGCCGGGGAGATGTGGTCCGTGGTGACGGAGTCGCCGAGCTTGAGCAGCACGCGTGCACCGGTGATGTCCTGGACCGGCTCCGGCTGGGCCTTCATGCCCTCGAAGTACGGGGGCTTACGGACGTACGTGGACTTCTCGTCCCAGGCGAAGGTGTCGCCGGCCGGGGTGTCGAGCGCCTTCCAGCGATCGTCACCCTCAAAGACGCCTTCGTAGCCGCGGGCGAACATTTCCTTGTCGATCGAGGAATCGATGACCTGCTGGACCTCGACCGGGTTCGGCCAGATGTCCTTCAGGAAGACGTCGTTGCCGGCCTCGTCCTGGCCCAGGGCGTCGTTGTCGAAGTCGAAGTCCATGGAGCCGGCCAGGGCGTAGGCGATGACCAGCGGCGGGGAGGCCAGGTAGTTCATCTTCACATCCGGGTTGATCCGGCCTTCGAAGTTGCGGTTACCGGAGAGCACGGCGGTGACGGAGAGATCGTTGGCCTGGATGGCCTCGGAGATCTCGGCGTCGAGCGGACCGGAGTTGCCGATGCAGGTGGCGCAGCCGTAGCCCACGATGTAGAAGCCGAGCTTCTCCAGGTACGGGGTCAGGCCCGACTTGTTGTAGTAGTCGGTGACCACCTTGGAACCGGGAGCCACGGAGGTCTTGACCCACGGCTTGGACGTCAGGCCCTTGTCGACGGCGTTGCGGGCCAGCAGTGCGGCGGCCAGCATCACGGACGGGTTGGAGGTGTTGGTGCAGGAGGTGATCGAGGCGATCGACACTGCGCCGTGGTCCAGCTCGAACTCGCGTCCGTCCGCGGTCTTAACACTGACCGTGTTGGACGGGCGGCCGTTGGACTTCGGGCCATGCCCGTGCGGGGCCACGTCACTCAGGTGCGAGGCTGAGGCGGTGAACGAGGGCGAGTCCGACGCCGGGAAGCTTTCGTCGATCGCTTCGTCCAGGCTTCCGTCGGCCAGGTCTTCCTTCACGTAGTTGCGCAGGTCCTCGCGGAACTGGGCCTTGGACTCGGTGAGGATGATGCGGTCCTGCGGGCGCTTCGGGCCGGAGATCGACGGAACAACCGTGGACAGGTCCAGCTCGAGGTACTCGGAGAACTTGATCTCGCGGGAGGGATCGTGCCAGAGGCCCTGTTCCTTCGCGTAGGACTCCACGAGGGCGACGTTCTCGTCGGACCGGCCGGTGAGGCGCAGGTAGTCGAGGGTGACGTCGTCGATCGGGAACATGGCGGCAGTGGAACCGAACTCCGGGCTCATGTTGCCGATCGTTGCACGGTTTGCCAGCGGCACCGCCGCGACGCCTTCACCGTAGAACTCGACGAACTTGCCAACCACACCGTGCTTGCGCAGCTGCTCGGTGATAGTCAGGACGACGTCGGTGGCGGTGGCGCCGGCCGGGATGGAGCCGGTGAGCTTGAAGCCCACGACGCGCGGGATGAGCATGGAGACGGGCTGGCCGAGCATGGCAGCCTCGGCCTCGATGCCGCCAACGCCCCAGCCCAGCACGCCCAGGCCGTTGACCATGGTGGTGTGCGAGTCGGTGCCGACGCAGGTGTCCGGGTAGGCGCGGACGACTGTGCCTGTCTCGGTGTCCACCGAGCGGGTCATGACGGTGCGGGCCAGGTACTCGATGTTGACCTGGTGCACGATGCCGGTGCCCGGCGGGACGACCTTGAAGTCATCGAATGCCGTCTGGCCCCAGCGCAGGAACTGGTAACGCTCACCGTTGCGCTGGTATTCGATCTCCATGTTGCGCTCCAGTGCGCCGGAGTTGCCGAAAGCGTCAATCTGGACCGAGTGGTCAATGACCATTTCGGCCGGTGCCAGCGGGTTGACCCGCTTGGGGTCTCCGCCGAGCTCCTTGACGGCCTCACGCATGGTGGCGAGGTCAACGACGCAGGGCACGCCGGTGAAGTCCTGCATGATCACACGCGCCGGTGTGAATTGAATCTCGGTGTCGGGCTCGGCGCTGGGATCCCAGCCTGCCAGCGCACGGACGTGGTCGGCCGTGATGTTGGCACCGTCCTCGGTCCTCAACAGGTTTTCAAGCAATACCTTGAGGCTGAACGGAAGGTTTTCTGCACCTTCGACGGAGTTCAACCGGAAAATTTCATATTCGGTTCCGGCTACATTAAGTTTGCCTTTTGAACCGAAACTGTCCACAATGCTCATTCGCAGGACTCCTCTCGCAACAGTTTCATCTTTGTCGCGCCGCAGGACCCTTGCTAGTTAGGTCGGCCTAACTAATACAGGCATCAGTACATCGTGGTACGCAATGCAGGTACGAAACGCAGGGAACGGCCGATAGAACGCCAGTCCATTAAGCAATTGTGATTTAACTGCAATGGTGATGGAGCGCGACGACGGACTACTACGCCCATCCTAGTGGCATCACGGTTGGGGAGTCAGTAACGCCACAGTCTCCATGTGATGGGTGTGCGGGTACAGGTCGAAGGCACGCAGCCCGGCCATCCCCCAGCCGCCCTGCCGGAAGTAGCCGAGGTCGCGGGCGAATGACGCCGGATCGCAGGAGACATAGGCGACGGCCCGGGGACCGGCGTCGATCAGCTGCTTGACTACCGCCTTGCCGGCTCCGGCGCGCGGCGGGTCCAGGATCAGGGCATCGAAGTTGCGCGGTTTCTGCCGCAGCACCCGTTCCACGCGGCCCTGGACGATCTCCACCTGGGCGGCGTCGTGCAGGTTCTTGCGTGCGTCACGGCTGGTTCCGGGCGCCCCCTCCACCGAGAGCACGGATCCGGTCACGCCCACGGCATCGGCCAGCGGTGCCGTGAACAGCCCGGCACCGGCGTACAGGTCCGCCACCACCGAGCCCGGGGCCAGGAAGCCGCCGTCGTGCAGGAAGCCGGTGACTGCCCCGACGAGCGTCTCCGGGCCGTCCCGGTGGATCTGCCAGAAGCCGTCGCCGGTAACCCGGTAGTCGTGGCCCGCCGCGGACTCCTGGACATAGGTGCGGCCGCGCAACTGCAGGACCTCGCCGGTGGCCGGGTCCAGGCTGGCCACCGAGACGTCGTCCGGCAGTTGGGCCAGGACGGCGCTGAGCCGCTTGGAGCGGGTGCCCGGGGCCGGCACCAGCAGCACCAGCGGCCGGGAGCCGTTCGCCGGGGCTGCGACTTCGACGCGGTCGATGCCCTGCAGGTCGATTTCCCAGAGCCGGAGCGCGTTGATGCCCGCCACGGCCAGCGGCATTTCGCGCACGGGCAGGACGGCATCGGAGCGGTGGGCGTGCATGCCGAGCTTGCCGGCGGGCGTCACGGCGAAGCCGGCGCGTGTCCGCCAGCCCAGGCCGGACACGCCAGCGCCAGCAGGCTCACCGTCAGTTGCGCCGTGAGTTGTTCCGTCGCCGGCCAGGCCGACGGGTTCTACTTCGGGGCGAAGCTCGACGCCGGCCAGCCGCTTGAGCTGTTCGGCCAGGACGTCGGCCTTGAGGCTGCGCTGGCGGGCCAGCGAAATGTGGCCGAGCTCGGCGCCGCCGACCGGTGGATGCCGGTGCGACCAGGATCGCGCGGAATCGGCGATGTCCCAGAAGTGCGGCACGCGGTCCGGTGAGGGCTCCAGGACCTCCACCACATCGGCGCGCCAGAACTTGGCGTCGGGGCCGTCGTCGGTGAGCCTGACCCGGACCTTCTCGCCGGGAATGCCGTGCCGGACGAACACGACGCGTCCCTCATGCCGGGCCACGCAGTGCCCGCCATGGGCGACGGGTCCGACGTCGACGACGAGATCGGTGTGGGCGTGCGTCCGGGTGTCGGGGGTCATTGGATATCCTGCAGATTCTTGGCTTCTTCGGATGATTTCAGCTGCCACGGCACACTGCACACCATGACGCCAGGCTCGAAGTGCAGCCGGGTCTTGATGCGCAGCGCGGTCTGGTTGTGGACCAGTTGCTCCCACCATTTGCCCACGACGTACTCCGGGATGTAAACCACGATCAGGTCGCGGGGCGAATCCCGGCGCATGTTCTTGATGTACTCCATGATGGGCGTCACCGTTTCGCGGAACGGGCTGGCGAGCACGGTCAGGGGTACCGGGATTTCGAGCTTTTCCCAGTCCGCGACAGTCGCTTCGGTCTCCTCCGAGCTGATGTCCACGGTGATGGCGTCCAGCCGCGACGGGCGGGAGGCCCGGGCGTAGGCGAGGGCGCGCAGGACCGGTTTGCGCACGTGCGAGACGAGCAGCACGGCATGCACGCGGGTGGGCAGGGCGCGCGGCGAGGAGTCCTCGTCCACGGCGAGTTCCTTGGCCACGTTGTCATAGTGCGCCCTGATGCTCCACATGATCAGGAACAGCACGAACATGGCGAGCAGCGCGATCCAGGCGCCCTGCGTGAACTTGGTGATCAGGACGATCACCAACACCAGGCCGGTCATGCAGAAGCCCACGGTGTTGATGGTCCGGGACTTGATGATGCGCAGCCGCACCGCAGGTTCCTTGGACAGTTTCAATTCCCTGCCCCAGTGCCGGATCATGCCCAGCTGGCTCATCGTGAAGGAGATGAAGACGCCCACGATGTAGAGCTGGATCAGCTTTGTGACGTCCGCGTTGAAGGCGATGATCAGGACGAGGGCGCCTGCGGCCAGGGCCAGGACGCCGTTGCTGAAGGCCAGCCGGTCGCCACGGGTGCGCAGCTGGCGCGGCAGGTAGCCGTCCTGGGCCAGGATGGAGCCGAGCACCGGGAAGCCGTTGAACGCAGTGTTGGAGGCGAACACCAGGATGACGCCGGTGGCGGCCACCACGATGTAGAACGGGATGGAGCCCGCTCCGAACACCGTCTGCGCGATCTGGCTGATGGCCGGGTTCTGGATGTACCCCTCTGGGAGCGGCTGGCCGTTCAGGAGGAACTCCGTTGCCGGATCCAGCACGATGTGCACCTTGGTGGCGTTGGCCAGGTAGATGATGCCGGCGAGCATGGCGGAGGCAATCACGCCGAGCAGCAGCAGCGTGGTGGCGGCGTTCTTGCTCTTGGGCTTCTGGAAGTTGGGCACACCGTTGCTGATGGCCTCGACGCCGGTCAGGGCCGCGGCGCCGGAGGAGAACGCGCGCAGTAGCAGGAACGCGCCGGCCAGCCCGACGAGGCCTTCGTCGAAGCCCGGCTCCGGCACGATCTCGAACGCTGCCGACGGCGCCTGCCCCAGTTGGCCGGTGGCGGCCTGGAAGACCCCGACGGCGGTCATGCCGAGGATGGAGGCCATGAAGATGTAGGTCGGGACGGCGAAGACGCTGCCGGCCTCCCGGATGCCGCGCAGGTTCACGAGGGCCAGGATCACGACGCCGATCGTGGCAATCGCGGCCTGCTGTCCGTGCAGGGAGGGCACGGCGGTGGTCAGGTACGTCGCGGCCGACGACATGGACACGGCCACGGTCAGCACATAGTCGACCAGCAGCGCCGAGGCTACGGTGAGGCCTGCGTACTTGCCGAGGTTGACGTTGGCGATCTCGTAGTCGCCGCCGCCGGAGGGGTAGGCGTGGACGTTCTGGCGATAGGAGGCCACAACGGTCAGGAGCACCACCATGACGGCGAGGCCCACCCACGGCGCGATGGCCACCGCGCTCACGCCGGCCAGGGCCAGGGTCAGGAGGATTTCATCCGGCGCGTAGGCCACCGAAGACAGGGCGTCCGAGGCGAAAATGGGCAGCGCGATCCGCTTCGGCAAGAGCGTGTGGGCCAGACGGTCGTTCCGGAAGGGCTTGCCTACCAGCACCCGCTTCACGGCATTGAAAATTGTCAGCACCAGACAAAACTAGTCTGATTCGGACGCGATGTCATGACGGCGAAGTTGGCGCCCGCAAGCACGCGTCCCGGCGTCCCGTGGCCGTGGCCTCACGGCGCCGCGTGGCCGGTAGAGTTTTACGCAGTATCAGACGCAGAACCAAGAGGAGGCCCATGTGGCGCACTTCGTGATCATGGGTTGTGGCCGAGTCGGGTCAACCCTGGCACACACGCTCGAGGACGCAGGCCATTCGGTGGCCATCATCGACCAGGATGACCGCGCCTTCCGGCGGCTCCGCACAGGGTTTTCCGGACGGAAGGTCACGGGGGTCGGCTTTGACCGCGAGACGATGAAGCGGGCCGGCGTCGAGGAAGCCTACGCCTTCGCCGCTGTTTCCAGCGGCGACAACTCCAACATCCTCGCCACCCGGGTGGCGCGGGAGACCTTCCACGTTCCTCATGTGGTGGCCAGGATCTACGATCCGGGCCGCGCCGAAATTTACCAGCGTCTCGGCATTCCCACGGTCGCCGCGGTCCGCTGGAGCGCCGACCAGGTGCTGCGCCGCATCCTGCCCGAACAGCACATCGCCGGCGACTACCGGGAGCCCTCGGGCCGGCTGGTCCTCGCCGAGGTTGACCTTAACCCCGACTGGATCGGGCACCCGATCTCCTCGATCGAGAAGGCGGCCGGCATCCGGATCGCGTATCTGACCCGGTTCGGCGAGGGCATGCTGCCCGCTGCGGGCACGTCCTATCAGGACGGCGATACCGTTCACGCCATGCTGAACGTGGACCGCAGCTCCGAGATCGGCCATATTCTCGCCAAATCCCCCGCCAAGGAGTCCTGAGTGAAAGTCGTCATCGTCGGTGCCGGAAGCGTCGGTTCCTCGATCGCCCGCGAACTGCTGGCCCACAAGCACGAAATCCTGCTGATCGACGAGAAGCCGGAGGTCATCGGCCGCAGCGGCCTGCGCGGCGCGCACTGGCTGGTCGGGGATGCCTGCGAGCTGAGCACCCTGCAGGACGCCAAACTCGAGGACGCCGACGTCGTGGTGTCCGCCACCGGTGACGACAAGGTCAACCTGGTGGTCTCGCTGCTGGCCAAGACGGAATTCGGCGTCGGGCGCACCGTCGGCCGGGTCAACAACCCCAAGAACGACTGGATGTTCGACGACTCCTGGGGCGTCGACGTCGCGGTCAACACCCCGCAGCTCATGACCGCGCTGGTGGAGGAGGCGGTGGAGATCGGTGACCTTGTCCGGCTGCTGACCCTCCAGACCGGGGTGTCCTCACTGGTGGAGTTCACGGTCCCGCACGACTCCCACGTGATCGGCCTGACCGTGGGCGATGTCACGTGGCCCGAGGACTCCACCCTCGTGGCGATCCTGCGGGACCAGGCGCCCATCACGCCCAGCCGCGACGACGTGATCGACGGCGGCGACGAACTGTTCTTTGTCACCACGATCGCGGCCGAGGACGAACTCCGCGCCCTGCTGGCGCCCGAATCCCCGCTCGAGGACCAGCACCCGGTGACTTCGGACCAGCACGGCCACAGCACCCAGCCGTCAGGGGACGACGGCTTCGACGGCTAGAGCCGTCCGCTCCCATTAGTTGCTCTATCAGATATGGCCGTTCCCAGGGGGCGGTTTCTGGCGGTTATCGCAACAGGAAGGTTCTGATCATCTCATTGGGGGTGCGGAAGGCGAAGCGCTGGCGGGGTCGGTCGTTGAGTTCGTGGGCGACGTAATCGAGGTCGGTTTGGCTGTAGACGCTCAGGTCGGCGCCTTTAGGGAAGTACTGGCGCAGGAGCCCGTTCATGTTCTCATTCGTGCCGCGTTGCCAGGGTGAGTGGGGATCGCAGAAGTAGATATCAATGTCGGCTGCGATCCTAACTTCCTTGTGCCGGCTCATCTCGGTGCCTTGGTCCCAGGTCAGGGACAGGCGCAGTTCATCGGGCAAGGGGCCCATTTTCCTGACGAGCCCGTCCCGGAGGGCCTCGGCCCGGTTCTGACCGCC